>JAEXZY010000046.1 GCA_023404955.1 Actinomycetes bacterium | reverse complement strand
GCACCGGGCGTTGGCCCGGCTGCAGGTCGAGACCACCCCCCAGGCGATGGGGGCGAAGAATTGGAAAGACGTCCTGGCGATCCGTTACCGGATCAGCGGTCCCGAGGCGAATCGCCGGTTGACCGAGGCGGCGCTGCTGGCGCCGCGCCAGCCCGTGACCGGGCCGCCGCTGCCGCCGGTGTTGCCGGCGACCGCCATCGCCCAAGAGCACGGCCTGATCACGCCCGAACACGTCACCGAGATCCGCAAAGCCGTCGGAAAACTCCCCGGGTTCTGCGACACCGCCACCCGGGAACAGTTCGAAGTCGAGATCGTCCGCACGGCCGTCGGAGCCGGGCCGAAAGAAACCCGCGACGCCGCGGAACTGACCCTGTTCCTGCTCGATCAGGACGGGCCCGAACCCGACGACACCGAACGCGTTCGGAAGCGGGGTCTGACCAAGAGCCGCCAGGGTCGTGACGGCATGACGGCGTGGACGGCGAATCTGACCCCGGAAGCCGCGGCGGTGTGGGAAGCGATCTTCGCCAAATACGCCGCCCCGGGCATGTGCAACCCCGACGATGACGAACCCTGCACCTCCGGCACCCCGACCCAAGCCCAGATCGACAACGATCACCGCAGCCTGGCCCAACGCCAGCACGACGCGCTGGTCGCGGTCGGACGCATCGCGTTGATGAGTGGCGAGCTGGGTCAGTTGAACGGGTTACCGGTGACGGTGATCGTGCGCACCACCCTGCAAGACCTCGAATCCCGCGCCGGGATCGGCACGACCGGTGGTGGGACCCGGCTCCCGATCAAGGATGTGATCCGCATGGGTGCGCATGCGAACCATTATTTGGCGATCTTCGACCGGGCCACCGGAGCCGCGCTCGACCTGTTTCGGACGCGGCGGGTCGCCTCGGCGGCGCAACGGATCATGCTGATCGGCCGCGAGGGCGGCTGCACCAAACCCGGCTGCCCCGTCGGGACCTACGGCTGCCAAGTCCACCACGTCACCACCGATTGGGCCGCCGGCGGCCTGACCAACATCGACCACCTCGGCCTGGCCTGGCCACCCGACAACCGCTCGGTGAAAGAGGGCGGCTGGACCACGTCTATGAACGCCCGCCACGAAGTGGAATGGACCCCACCACCCGATCTGGACACCGGCCAAACTCGGGTCAACACCCACCACACCCCCGAACGACTCATCCGCCCACCCGACGACGACGAGGTGGGGACTGACACTGACGCGTCGACCGATCCGGTCGGCGAGGCTGACGCCTGCCCGCCATCCTCGACCAGCGACCCGTCAGAACCCGGCGGACCCGCACCACCCGACAACCAGGTCGCCTGAGTGCCGCTAGTTGAGCACGCGTTCGTTGCTCGGCAGCGGAGGAAGCAGCGCCGGCCGGACAAGGTGACCGCGAAGGCGCCGATTGGACGCCCGGAACAGGTGCGTGAGCGCCGCGACATTGCCGGCGACGTCGTCGCGCGCGGTCAGGTACGTCCAGCGGTGCTCTTCGGGCAGCTCGAAAAACTGCTCGAAAAATGCGGGCACGTCGGCGGGTGGCATCCGGAGCAGGGCTTCCAGCCCGACCCGGCGCAAGTGGTGCACCACCCGGGCGCTGCGCGGCCACACCGTGTCCCGGGCCGCGGTGATCGCGTGCTCCGGCCCGCGAGGCAGGTGGTCTGCCAGCGCGGACGCCACCTCGGGCGCGAGGCGCAGCGAGGTGGCCAGGCTGAAACCGGTCGCCGGGTGGATCAGCGGTGCGGCGGCACCGAACCCGAGGACGCCCGGCGCGCGGTGCCGCGGATGGTCGACGGTGAACGCCACTCGCTCCACCGGCGCGTCAGCCGGAGGCACGATGCCGTACCGGGCGAGGCGGGCGCAGAGTCGACGGTGCAGGGTGGGCAGCGGCAGGCCGGGCCTGCGGGCCAACGAGGTCTCCTCCACCAGGACGCGGCCGCCGCCGAGCGGAATGACGTACAGGAACGTCGGCCAACCGTCTTCGCCGTGCTCCTGACGCCAGTCCATGAAGAGCGCTTCGCCGTGCTCGATCAGCGGGGCAGCGAGCTGCTCGTCGAGGAACATCCCGTACGCGGTCTGGGCGGCGCGCTCGCGACCCCGACGCCGCAGGTTCAGTGGTCGGGCCTGGCCGCCGGCGTCGACGATCACCGAGGCGCTCAGTTCGGTGCCGTCGGCGAGGGCCAGCACGCCCGGTCGGGGTGATCCCACCGCGCGACCGGCATACACGCGCACGTCGCTCAGCCCCTCGGACAGGTGGGCATGCAGGGCGGGCACATCGAGAACCGCGTACTCCCATCCGAGCAGGCGGTCGGTCAGCGCCACCACTCGACCGGCGGCGCGTGCAGCGACGACATCGCTGGGCAGGTCGGGCGGCAGCTCCGGGCTCCACATGCCGTAGGTCGCGGTCCAGGGTCGATCGGGGGCCACGTCGACCAGCGCCGTGGTCAGACCGAGGCGTCCGCACGCCCCGGCCAACGCCACTCCTGCCGGGCCGGCCCCGACCACGATCACGTCCATTTGTCCTATCGTGCCGGTCCGGCCACCGCGCTGTCAGCCGCAACCGGTGACGCGCCGCCGAATTCCGAGCGCCCGCGGTGTCCTGCCCCGCGTGAGGGCAGTGCCGTCGAATGGACTATCTGTGGACAGATGGTGAGCACGCGACGCGCGACCGTCGCCGGGGCCGGGGCCGGGGCCGCGATCACTGTGCTTGTCGCGGTGGCAGGTCTGACGTGGGCCAAGTGGTTGCCCTATGTCGGCAAGGCCCTGAACGCGGCGCACACGGGACAGTGGTCAGGCTCCGACATCCTGCACACCGGTGGGGTGGCGGCGGGTGACGGCCCGAGTTGGCATGCGGCGACGACGTTCTTCACCGCCTACGTCGGCGCCATCTGGCCCGCCCTGGTGGTCGCGCTCGTGCTCAGCGCGTGCGTGCAGGCGTTTCTCCCGCGGTCGTGGCTTCCCGGCCTATTCAACCGGCGCCGCGCAGTGTCGAGCGCGGCCGCTGGGGCGGCAGCCGGGATGCCGTCGATGATGTGCGCCTGCTGCTCGGCGCCGGTCGCCGTCACGTTGCGGCGCAACGGTGTCGATCAGGCTGCTGCGGTCGCCTACTGGCTGGGCAATCCATTGCTGAACCCGGCCGTGCTGGTGTTCCTCGCCTTGGTCGCACCCTGGCAGTGGACGGTGACACGTCTGATCGTCGGTGCCGGCGCGGTGATCGGTGCGGCGGTTCTGGTGGCGCGTTTCACGCGTCCCGTCGCACAGCCCGATATGACTGTCCCGCAACAGGTTACCGAGAGCAGACCGGCAGCGTCACGGTTCCTGGCCGCACTGGCGCGCCTCTGCGTGGTCCTGGTTCCCGAGTACCTCGTGATGGTGTTGGCGATCGGCGCGTTGCGCGGGTGGCTGCTGACGATCGTCGATCCGGCGCATCGGAGCCTGCTGGTCATCGTCGCCGTGGCGATCGTCGGCACGCTGATCGTGATACCGACCGCGGGCGAGATACCGATCCTGCAGGGGCTGGCGCTTCTGGGTGTGTCGGCCGGTGTTCTGGGCGCGCTGCTGATCACGTTGCCGGCGGTGAGCCTGCCCGGAATCGCCATGGTGATCCACACGTTCGGACGGCGGGCGACCGCTGTGATCAGTGCAGTCGTCGTCGGTGCCGGGTTGGTTGCAGCGCTGACTCTGAGTGTCCTGTGAGTCTGATTCGGTGACGATGAGTTCTGCCCGGCTGAGCAGTCACCATGACGACCGCCCACTCTGATCGGAGGAGCAGTGCCCAGAACTCATCTCTCGATGTCGATGTCCGCTGACGGCTTCGTTGCCGGACCACACCAGGATCGCGACCACCCACTCGGGATCGGCGGGCAGCTGCTGCACGCCTGGCACCTCGGCCCGGAGAACGAGCATCCGGTCAATCGGCAGGTGGCCTCCGAGATGATGGACGGAATGGGCGCGGTGATCATGGGCCGCAACATGTTCGGACCGATCCGCGGCGCCTGGGGAGATTCCGGGTGGCGGGGGTGGTGGGGAGAGGAACCGCCGTACCACTGCCCGGTGTTCGTGCTGACGCATCACCCGCACGATCCCATCGAGATGGTCGGCGGCACCACGTTCCACTTCGTCACCGACGGGATCGAGTCGGCATACGCGCAAGCCGAAGCGGCCGCCGGCGATCTGGCGATCTCGATCGCCGGGGGTGCGTCGTGCGCGCGCCAGGCGATCGGCGCCGGTCTCGTGGACGAGATCGACGTCCAACTCAACGCGGTGCTTCTCGGTTCGGGCGAAAGGCTTTTCGACGGTTTCGACGCGGGTCGACCTGACATGCGCCTAGAACGGGTGCTCGACGCTCCTGGGGTGGCCCACCTTCGGTTTGCGGTCGTCCGATCATGACGATCAGGCTCGAGAACGTCGGCATCGCGGTAGCGGACCTCGACGCGGCGATCGCCTTCTTCACCGATCTGGGGCTCAGTGTCATCGGACGCGATGTCGTCAGCGGTGAATGGGCCGACACCGCGGTGGGTCTCGACGGCAACCACGTCAGGATCGCCATGCTGCAGACACCGGACGGCCACGGCCGGATCGAGCTTTTCGAGTACATCCGCCCGGCCGCAATCCCGACAGAGCCGACGCAGCCCAACGAGATCGGGATGCATCGCGTGGCGTTCTCCGTTGACGACATCGACGAGGCGCTCGCCATCGCCGCCAGGCACGGTTGCCATCCGCTTCGCGGCGTGGCCACGTATCAGGACGTCTACAAACTCACCTATCTGCGCGGGCCCAGCGGCATCATCGTCATGCTGGCCGAGGAGCTCACTGCACCGTCTTGACGTGGCCGAGCGTGGGGTCGGAGGCGCTGATCGGGTTGCCGGCAGCCCTCAACGCAGTCAACAGGTCGATCACGTCGGTTCCGAGTCGCTCGCCGGGCATCACCAGCGGGATACCGGGCGGATATGGCGTGATGGCTTCGGCGGCGATGCGGCCTGCGGCCTCGGCCAGCGCGACAGTCTCCACGGGTGCGAAGAACGCTTCGCGCGGGGTGAGCACGACCTCGGGCCGGACGGCGAGGAGGTCACTGGTCCACGTGCCTGCCGCAGTTTCGCCACGCTGCCCGAAATGCGTCGATACTTCGTCGAAAGCGGTTGTGAGACGGTCGAAATCGGCGTCGGTGTTGCCGATCGTGCTGATGCACAACACGTGGCCGGTGCCCGCGAGCTCCGGCTGGACGCCGTGGACATCGTTGAGCCGGGCCAGGATCTCGCGCGCGTCGGCGTCGATCCCGCGCACCCCGATCAGCAGCTTGGTCTCGTCGAGCTGGTGGAGCCCTGTGCCGAGTCCCGCGAGGTGTTCGGGTCGCAGCACCGTCAGTCCCCGGACACGGGCGAGCCTGTCCGCGCCGGCGCGCGCCCGAGACAGTGCGCGATCCAACAGAGCGTGCCCGTCGGTGACCATCTGCCGCCGCGCCACATCGATCGACGCCATGATCGCGAAGTGGGGACTCGTGGTCTGGATGAGTTGCAGAGAGCGCCGCACCGCCGCTTCGTCGAGCTGGGCGGTGTCGATGTGCAGCACCGCGGCTTGACTGAGCCCTGACAGCACCTTGTGTATCGACTGGACCGTGGCCGCCGCTCCGGATTGCTCAGCCGGCGTGGGCAATTCGGGATGGAAAGAGAAGTGCGGGGAGTGCGCGCCGTCGACCAGCAGTCGCACCCCGCGCTCGCGGCACAGCGCGGCGAGCGCCACGATGTCCCCGGTGGTGCCGTAGTACGTCGGATGCAAGACCCAGAGCGCCGTCGCGTCGGTCTGCGCCAGCGCCTGCTCGACGACGGCGACGTCCAGTCCGTGGGCGACGCCGAATTCGGCGTCCCAGCGTGGTTCCAGCCAGATCGGCCGGGCGCCGACCTGAACCAGGCCGGCCAGCACCGATTTGTGCGCGTTGCGCGCGACGAGCACCGATTCGCCGGGCCGCAGCGCAGTCAGCGCCACGGCGATGTTGCCGCCGGTCGAGCCCTGCACCATCACGAAACTCTGCGGCACGCCCCAGGCGTCGGCGATCAACTGCTCGGCGGCGAGGATCGGACCCTCCGGGCAGTGCAGCGTGTCGGTGTCGGGCAGGTTGTTCAGGTCTACGGCGGCAATGTTGTCGCGCAGCCACGGATCGAGCGTGCGGCCGCCCTTGTGGCCGGGGGAGTAGAACGGAGCCTGATCGCGCTCGACGAACGTGCGCAGCGCGTCCAACAGCGGCGCCCGGCTGTGGTCGCCGCCCGTGACCTCAGACCCCATAGACGCGCTGTGCGTTCGCCGTTCCGATCATGTCGACGATGCGGATCGCGTCCGCTTCGGCGCAGTCACCAGACCGAATCCAGTCGCCCAGCACCAGGCCCATACCGCGCCGCCACAGCACCGAGCCCAGCACGTGCAGCTCGGGCGGACCGAACGCGTCCGAGGAGTACAGCTGTTTGGCGAAAGGGGCGACCTCGAGAGCCTCGGCCAGCAGCCCGGTCGACCGCGCGCCCAGATAGTTGACCGCGAGTCCGACGTCGAAGTTCACGTGATCGAAAGCCTGTGCCAGGTAACCGGCTTGGCGGTGGAAGGGATAGCAGTGCAGCAGCAGGACCGGCACCGGGGGCATGGCCCGCAGGAGGGGGAGTAGTAGCAGCGGATCACACCGGTGCAGATCGAGGTCGCGGTCCCCGAAGCCGACGTGCACCTGAATCGGCAGACCGTGCGCGGCTGCCTCGTGCACGCCGAACGAGATCAGGACCGGGTCGTCGATACGCGCCGAACCCGGGCGCGCTGCCAGCGCCCGGGCGTGGTCGACGACGTCGGCGTCGGTCGGTCGGGTCCAGTCGATGTCGAAACCGGTGCGGTAGGCGACGATGGTCTTGGTGCCCACCACCATCGGGTCAGCAGCCGCTGCGGCGAGCGCCGCCCGCATTGCGTCGGGGTAGTCCTCCGCAGAGGTGCCGCCGTCGAGCAGGTCCTCGGCAACGCGCTCGAGTCGCACGATCTCCGACGACCGTCCTGACGCGAGCTCGGCCAGTCGGCGGTGCGTGGTGATCTGGTCGCCTTTGAAACCGGTGTCGACGATCCAGTGCGAGATACCCGCGGCGCGCAACATCGTCGTCGCGAGCTCGTCGGGTCCGATCTCAGACCGACGCTTCCAGTAGTCTTCGCCGTCGGCGCGTGCGGGCAGGCCGAGAAGTGGTGCGCACCAACGTCGTATCGACAGCCCGAGCGGTGAATCGAAGTTGGTCATCCACGGGGGCACCGGGTCGTTGGACCCCTCGTTGATCGAGAACTCGAAGGTGGCCCGGTCGATGTCTTCGGTGAACGTGCCGTGGACGTGATGGTCGATCAGCGGCACGGTGCGCAGATGCTCGGCGAGGCTGTCGGGCACCGACGCCTCGATCCCGTCGAACACGTCCTGCAGCTCACCATCCGGCATACTTCGCGACCTCCTCGGCGTCGACCTTTCCCGCGGCGGCATCGGCGATGGCTGCCCCGAGGATGTCCGCCGCCGTGGCTGCCTGTGCGTCGGTCAGCACGAGCGGCGGGGTGATCTCGAGGACGTTGCCACCGACGTAGTACACGACCGCACCCAGCTCCCACGCACGGTAGACCACCGCGGCGGCCAACCGCGGGTCCCGGTCCCCGGTGGCGGGGTCGACGAGCTCGAGCCCGATCGCCAGCCCGCGCCCCCGTACCTCACCGATACGGTCACCGGCCTCAGTTCCACTGAGAGCTCGCAATGCATCGGCGAGTACCGCGCCCACCGTCGCGGCGTTCTCGATCAGCCCTTCGCTCACCAACGTCTTGAGCACGGCCCGTCCAGCGGCGGTGCACACCGGGTTGCCCGCGGTGGTGAGCAACGCGGCCGCCGGGGGATTGTCGAGGATCGCGGCGGGTCCGACCGCAGCGGACAGCGGCAGGCCGCCGCCAAGCACCTTGCCGAAGGTGACGATGTCGGGCACCACGCCGTCATGGTCGAACGCGTGCAGGGTGCCGGGCCTGCCCAGACCCATCTTCACCTCGTCGCAGATCATCGGGACGTCGTGGCGTCGGCACAGCTCGTGCAGGCGGGCGAGGAACCCGTCCGGCGGTACCACGAGGCCGCCGTCGGACAGGATGGGTTCGACGATCAGGCAGGCCACCCGTCCGCCGGCGAGGTGTCGCTCGGCCAGCGAAAGGCAATGCGCCACATCGGCGGCCACACCGTCCGGTCCGGGCCGGAACGGGTTGGGGTAGGGCAGGAACACCGCCTCTGGATCGGCGGGTACGCCCGCGTCGACGTGCACACCGGACACGCCCATCGCGACACCGACGCCGCCGTGATAGCTGTGTTCGAACGCCACCACGGTGGGCCGCCCGCTGGCGTGTCGGCAGGCCCGCAGCGCGACATCGTTGGCATCGGACCCGGCGTGGCCGAGATACACGCGCCGCTCACCGTCACCGGGGACCAGCGCGAGCAGGTCTTCGGCCAGCCCCACCGAATCGGGGTGCACAGCCGAGAGCCCGCCCGATCCCGGTGCCGTGCGGATGGCGCGGCTGACCGCGTCGGCGATCGCCGGGTGGCCGTGCCCCAGCCCGGACGCCGTCCACGTCGCCGACAGGTCCAGCAGTTCGCGACCGTCGGGGGTCGTCAGCGTGCAACCGTGCCCGGACTGCACCTCCAACGGGAAGAAGCGCAGCTTCTCGATGCCGGCGATGACGGCCTCGTCGCGGGCGTAGAGCGTGCTCATGCCGATCGGGTCGGGTCAGCGGTCCGCGGTGCCATGTCGAGCTCGAGTGCCAGCGATTCACCGACCCGCTTCGCGATTCCCGACAAGGCGACCGCGATGATCAGACCGAGTGCACACCAGTACAGGCCGAGCATCGGTGCCGCCGACCAGCTCTCGGCGTCTTTGACGTTGAACCAGAGCACGGTGACGATGACCACCGCGCCGAGCAGGGGCAGGACCAAGCCGGCGATCTTGCCCGCGCCGTTGTGCACGCGCATGAATTTCGGCGCCCCGATGAAGTAGGCGGCCGCGAGTTCGACGAGCAGGTAGCACACCATCAGGCACACGGAGCCGGCGACGGCGAACAGGAAGTAGGCGTCGATCGCGTCGTTTCCCGTGCCCATGTCGGGCCAGCCGGTGGCCCCGCAGATCAGGTCGACGACGAGGGCGACGACGACGACGAGCCACGTGGCGCGGCGTGGGCCCCCGGTGTCGGCGTGGATGTGCGCCAACGCTTTCGGTCCGAATCCGTCGCGGCCGAACGCGTACAGCATCCGGCCCGAGGTCGCCGATGTGGCGAGGTGGCAGCCGAACGCGGAGACGATCGCGGTGAAGATGATGACGAGGCTGAACCACTGGCCGATGTAGGTGCCGCCAAGGTCACCGAGGGTGTTGCCGGAGCTCTGGAATGCTTCCAGACCTGCTGCGTCGGTGCCGAATCCGACGACCTGGGCGAACATGACCACGACGAAGAGCACACCGGTGAGGATCAGCGTGCCGGCCAGTGCGCGGGGGATGTTGCGCTTCGGGTCGTCGGTCTCTTCGCCCATCGAGGCGCACGCCTCGAATCCCGCCCAGGACAGGAATGCGGCCACCACCCCGGCGAGCACCGCCGAGCCGGAAACGTCACCACCGGAGAAGGAGAACACCGAGAAGTCGATCCCCGTGGTGGGGGCACCGCCCTGGGCGAAGATGGCCACCACGAGCACGACCATCGCCAGGATGCCGATGCCCTCAATCGCGAGAAGGATCTTGGCGAGGAGCTGAATGTCTCTGCCCGACAACAGGAACGAGATCACCGCCCCGATCACGACGATCACGAGCCAGGGGACCTGGTAGGGATCGTCGGCGCCGGGTTGCAGCGCGGCGATGAAGGAGTTCACGAACGCCGCGGTGAGGGCGAGCGTCCCGATGGAGAAGCCCCAATAGGCACCGAGCATGGCGAACCCGGAGAAGAACCCTGCACGCGGCCCGATGGTGCCGCCCACCAATCCGTAGGCCGAGCCGGCGTGATTGAGGTGGCGCGTCAAGCGCACGAAGCTGTAGCCGACCAGCGACACACCGACCAGGCCGATGAGGAACACCAGCGGGATCGATTTGCCGACGGTGCCGATCAGTCCCTGGCCGTTGCCCGACATCGCCAGTGTCGGGCCGACCAGCGCGACCGACAGCGCGAGCGCGACCCAGAACGGGAGCCGGCGGTGCGGGATCTGATCGGGTGCATCCGATGGTCCTGCGGTCACGGGTGTCTCCTTCATCTCAGCAGGTCCACGCGAGCCGGACGGCGTCGCAGATCTGTGCGGGCGGCTGGTCGCCGTAGGTCTTCTGCTCGTACCGCCGCACGGCCAGCAGGGCATCCACGACGTCGCTGGTCAGCAGCTCGGCTGCGACCTGCGAACTCTCCATGGCGTCGAGCGCGTCGCACTGGGCGAGGGGCAGCGGGCGGGTCTGGATGGTCGACTCGGCCGGGTTCTCCGGAATCTCTTCCGGCAGTTCCAGGGCACGGTCGATCCCGCGCAGCGCGCTGCCCAGGAAGGCCGCGGCGGCGAGGTAGGGGTTCGCGCTCGGGTCGATGAGCTTGAGCTCCATGTTGGAGCCGTGCGGATTTCCCGGGGTCGCCGCGACGAACCGCACTGCCGCTTCCCGGTTCTCCAGTCCCCAGCAGGCGGTGGCGCCGGCCCAGTTGCCGGGCTTGAGCCGCAGAGGGGAGACGACAGAGCCGGCGTAGACGCCGATCAGGTCGGGCAGCGTGTCGAGCACACCGGCGATGGCGTGCCCGCCGGCCGAGCGCAATCCGTGGGGACCCTCGCCGCCGGACAGCAGCGGCCCCTCCGCGTCGGCCAGGGATAGGTGCAGATGCGCGCCGTTGCCCGCGGCGCCGTCGAAAGGCACCGGCGAGAACGAGATACGCAGGCCGTGTCGGGCAGCGACCCGGCTCAGCACGATCCGCGCCAGGATGACCGCATCGGCTGCGGCCACCGGAGTGTCTGGAGCCAACGACATCTCGAGCTGGTCGTGTCCGTACTCGGTGTGCAGCTGCTCGACCGACAGCCCGGCGCGCTGCGCGCTCGTGGCGAGATCGACGAGGAAACCCGACCGGTCCAGCGAGGTCCGGATCCCGTACGGCGACCACGGCTCCGTCGTCGCGGGGCCGGCATCGGCGGCGAGCATCGTGCATTCCAGCTCCGCGCCCATGCGCACCTGCAGGCCACGGTCGGCAGCCGCGGCTTCGGCCAGCGCGAGCCGGGTGCGGGTGCACAGCGGAGCGGGCTCCCCGTGCTGGTCGGTCAGCACGCCGGGCGCCCAACCCACCCCGCGTTCGACGACACGGAGGTCGTTCGCATCGATGCGGATACGCAGGTCACCGGCCACCCCGATCGTGGGCGTGAACGCGATGCCGCTGTCCACACAGAACACACTCCACGACGGGGACACCCCCATTCCGGAGCTGGTGAACGCTCCCAGCCGCGATGCGGGCACGTACTTGGCTCTGGTCACCCCCGCGAGGTCCGTCACCGAACCCGCGACGATGGCAATCTCTTCCTCGATGCCCTCCTCACGCCGGATGTCGGCGGCGGGCACGTCGGGATCCCCCATGGGCAGTGAACTCCTCGAGCTTCTCGGCGGGCGGTCGAGTTCACGCTATGTCATAAATGTTTCAGAGTCTTTAACTTTGTCTGTTTATGATCGATTCATTAGATTCGACGAACGGGGATGCGGATGTGCCGGCTGCTGGGTGTCGCCTCGGCTGAACCGACGTCGGTGGCCGACACGGTGGGCGATGCGGTGCTCACCGATTTTCTGGCGCTGACCAAGATCCACGGCGACGGCTGGGGAGTGGCGTCGGTGTCCGAGCCCGAAAACGTTCCGCGCGTTGAGGTCTCACCCGACAGCGCGATCGGCGATCCTCGCTTCGGGACGGCGGTCAAAGAAGCGGCGCGCGCATCGGTGGTGCACCTGCGCTGGGCGACCAACGGGTTGGCGGTCCGACCGGAGAACTCTCATCCGTTCGGCGCCGACGGGCTGGCGATGGCCCACAACGGTTCCATCAAGCCGATGGCCCCGCTCGACGGGTTGCTCGATCCGGCTGTGGTGAGCACGCTGCGAGGGACCACCGACAGCGAGCGCTACTTCGCGCTGATCCGCCAGCATCGCGCGACGGCTCCCGACCTCGCCGAGGCGGTCCGGCGCGCTGTGGCGCAACTGCGCGGCATCTACGCGGACGCCAGCCTCAACGCCTTGGTGCTGGGCGAAGGCCGGCTCATCGCCGTGCACGCGCACGCTCGAAGTGTGTTGCTGGACGAGGACATCGACGAGATCAGCGCGACCGATCTCCCCGCCGAACACCTCGAGGATTACTTCTCGCTGCGGTCCGCCCGCTTCGACGACGGGACCGTGGTGATCGGTTCCACCGGGTTCGGCGACCTCGACTGGCAGCCGTTGCCGCCCGAGAGCGTGGCAGAGGTCGTGCTCGCCGATCTATCGATGACGATCCGGCCGATCATGGCAGATTGACCCCCATGACCGAACACAGCGAGTCGGTGGCGGCGAGGACCAGTGCCGCGCTGGCCGGGCTCAGTCGCGCGGAACGGCGGGTGGGCAGGGCACTGCTGGCCGACTATCCCAGCGCAGGCTTGAGCAGCGCCGCCCGGCTCGCCGAACGGGCCGAGGTGAGTCCGCCGACCGTCCTGCGGTTCGCACAGTCGCTGGGATACGACGGGTTCGCCGGTCTGCAGGTGGCGCTGCGCGCCGAACTGACCCAGCAGTCGAGCGGTCCGCTGACCCGGCTGGTCGACGCCCCGCCGGCGGGTAGCCACCTCGAGCGGCTCCTGCATCAGGCACGCACCCAGAACGACCGCGCCGAACAGACTTTGGCGCAATTGCCGGAGGCGATGCTACAGACCGCGGTGGCGTTGATGGCCGATGTCAGCCGGCCACTACATCTACACGGTGGCCGGTTCTCCCACCTGCTGGCTGTCTACCTCGCCGCCCACCTCGAACAGTTGCGGCCGGGTGTGCGCCTGCTCTCGGATCCGAAGGGCGCCGACCTTGGCACCATGATGGACCTCAGCAGGCGAGACGTGGTGGTGCTGTTCGACTATCACCGGTATCACCGCAGCGCCGCCGAACTCGCCGCCGACGTCCACCGCGCCGGAGCCACGCTGTTGCTCATCACCGACGACATGGCCTGCCCCGTGGCGCCGGACGCCGAAGTCGTCCTGGCGGCGTCGAGCACGGTCGGCACGGTGTACCAGAGCATGTCCGCGGGCTTCCTGCTCACGGAGCTGTTGATCCCGTTGGTGATGGATGCGATCGGCGAGCCCGCGAGAACCCGGATGGCACTGTGGGAGGAGCGGCGGCGTGGGGAGGTGCTGGATCAGCGCTGAGAGTCGTGATCACGTCGCGATCGCTGCTTTATCTGTCCCAGAGTGCCCAGTTCCCTGATGGCCGCGCACCCGCGCGCCAACATGGCCAGCACCATCTCGTCCCCGCGTTCCGTTGCGCTCGAAAACGCGAAACCGAGCATGGTCAGCAGCGGAATCTGGAGCATGCCGACGCGATAGTCGGCCCAACACTGGTCGACGTCGTAGTCGACGACACCGTGACCACAGAGGGCACGGTGGTAGGCCGAGACGAGACCCCGTTCGAAGCCGGACCTTTCGGTTGCCGGGAAACTCGTCGCGACGAAGTACGACAGGTCGCGCGCCGGCAGCCCCACCGTCAGGGTCTGCCAGTCCACCACGGTCACCCGGCTGCGTCCGGGATCGAACAACAGATTGTCCAAGCGGTAGTCACCATGCACGAGGGCAAAACGCTCGGGCTCGAGGAGCAGCCACGCCGGCACTGACGCCACGGACTCATCGATGGTCCGACGGTCAGCCTCCGACATCCGGTCCCCGAGGCGCTCCAGCGTGGTGTCCGCGGCGAACCGAGCCACCTCACCCATCCCGCGGGCGATCTCGGCATCTGCTCGCGGCATCGTCGTGCCGCCGAAATCCAGCCACGCGGGGTCGCACCAACGAGGACCGTGGAGGCCGGCGAGGGCCTCCACGGCCAGCGTCGCCTCGACTGCAGAGCATCCGTTGATCTGGTCGCCCTGCACCGCTGGGGCCAGATCCTCCATCACCATGACGAAGTCCGCTCCGTCATTCTCGATGTCGACGTGATAGCAGTGCGGCGTCGGCACTGCCACGGTCGCAACGACCTCGGTGTAGAACGCATGCTCGCACCGGTAACTGAGCGCCACCCGCTGTCGCACCTCGGGGTCCTGCGAGGGCAGCTTGACCACGAAGCTCTCAGGCAGCGAGCCGCTTCTCTGGGCATAGCTCACGGCGACGCGATAGGTCGCACCGGTCTGCCCGGTTCCCACGGGGGTCACGGTGACGGAATCGATCGACACTCCGGGACTCGCAGGCTCCAGCACGTCGGTCAACCACCTGGGGGTGATGTCATCCGGGCATACCGGAATGGCGGATGACTGCGACCCGTGACTGGACACCTGTCCAAGTTATATCGTGGTCGATGCCGTGAGCAAGCCCCGGTTAACGACTGCACGACAGCGTGTTTAGTGAGCTGGGCCTTGCCATCGCGTCAACCGACGATCCTTGAGCGCCGAAATCATGGACATGTGTCCAGCGAAAACAGCGAGTTCACCGTCACCAGCCGGTGGTGAGCACGCGGTCGAGACAGTCGACGAAGTAGTCGGCTGACTCTCGCGAGATGCACAACGGCGGCTTGATCTTCAGCACGTTCTGGTAGTCGCCAGTGGGCTGCATGATGACGCCGAGGGTGAGGAGGCGGTCGCAGATCGCCGCGGTCTCCTCGGTGGCGGGTTCCAATGTCTCTCTGTCGCGGACGAATTCGAGCCCGAGGTACAGACCACTGCCGTGCACGGTACCCACGATCGGGTGCATCTCACCCAGCATGGCCAGTCGGTTCTTCAGGTGCGCACCGACGACGCGGGCGTTCTCCTGCAGCCCCTCGTGCTCGATCACGTCGAGAACGGCGAGGCCGATCGCCGACGAGACCGGTGAGCCGCCTGTGGAGGAGAAGAAGTACCCCTGGGTCCGGTAGCGCGCGGCGATCGCGCGGCGGGTGACGACGATGCCGATCGGCTGACCCGCCCCGACCGATTTCGCGACGGCCACGACATCGGGCACGACGTTCTGCTGCTGAAAACCCCAGAACCATTCGCCGAGGCGCCCGTAGCCGACCTGAACCTCGTCGGCGATCGCGAGGCCGCCGTGCCGGCGCACCGCGGCGTACACCTGCTCGAGGTATCCGTCGGGAAGGGCGACGCCGCCGGCGTTGCCGAAGTACGACTCACAGATGAAGCCGGCGGGCGGCGTCCCCGCCTCGGCGAGTGCATCGATCACCGCCACGGCCTCCGGCGCGTACTTTGCGGCGTCGACACCGCGATGCGTTCCGCGGTAGCCGTTCGCCGCATCGACGGTGTGCACCCACTCGGGTCGGGTGGCCAAAGCATTCGGGTTGTCCGCGATCGACGTCGACACCGCGTCGCTGGCGTACGTCCAGCCGTGGTAGGCCTCGCGCATCGCGACGATGTCGGGTCGGCTGGTGGCGGCCATTGCGATACGGATCGCGAGATCTGTTGCCTCGGAACCGGAGTTGACGAAGAAGACGGTGTCGAGCTCGTCGGGCAGGGTGGCCGAGACGCGTTCGGCGAATTCGGCGATCCCGCGATAGTTGAAGCGCGAGTTGGTGTTCAGCAGATGCATCTGCCGGTTGGCGGCCTCCACCACTCTCGGATGAGCATGCCCGACGGACGCGACGTTGTTGACCATGTCCAGATAGACCCGGCCGTCCGTATCGGCGAGGTACTCCCGCCACCCGCGTTCGATGCGGGGAGGTTCGGCGTAGTAGTGCTCCTGCACCTCGGCGAGCACCTGCTGGCGCCGGACGAGTGTGTCGTCGCGCTCGGCAGCCGCAGGCGGAAGCCCGACCAGCGGGGCAGGATCTCCGGCCAGACGGCGCCAGCCGCCGACGAGGCGGGCATCGACCAAGGACGGAACCGGGCCGTCGTTCGCGCGGCTGTGCTGGATCTCGATCGGTGTATCTGCCGGTAGCGCAATTCCATTGGGGGAGAACCCGGTCAGACGAACCAGCTGATCGGCCACCGATATCACGACACCGTCGTCGGTCGGCTCGAGGCGTGCGCCCGCGGGGACGTCGATATCGGTGTCGCGCGCCAGCCAGACGGTGAGTGTCGTCGGCACGGTCGCGGGGGCGGCGGGTGTGCGCATCGGGGCGCCGGTGAGGCGAGGGCGCCACGCCGGAAGAACGACAGCTGCAGCCCCCGCGCTCAGCGCGGTCGTCGCAGCGTCGTGCAGCGTCGTGGGGTTCGACCACCGGCCCTCGTCGTTGAGCGGCGACGTTGTGCCGGCGTCGAGTACGGTGGCGTCGGCGAGCCCGGCGATCAGGGGGGCTCCGCTCCAGACCGGTCCGGGGCGCAGCGGCATGTCCAGCGCCTGGCGAATCACCTGGTTCATCACCGGGAAAGGCACCGATGCCGCCTGCTCGAGGATGCGGAGTTCACGGTCGAGCGCGGAGTCGGCGTAGGTGTTTCCGCCGTCGACACGCACCTGCTGGCGACCACTGAGCACCAGCACCACACCTCGCAGGGCGACCAGCGGCCACAGAGCGTCGACCTCGTCCTCGCTCAGTGGTCGAAGGGCATGGAACGCCCCGATCGCCGGCAGCGCGTCGACCGGTGCGAACCCGTCGTGGTGCAGTAGCGAGGACACGGTGATGGCGATTTCGTTGACCGCCCAAGACTCCGCGACGTCGCCGAAGTCGATGACGGCATCAGGCACGGCGCACGGCGCGTCCGGCGCGACGACGTTGTCGTCGGTCAGATCGAAATGCCCGAGCTGCACGGGAAGTCGGGACGCGACGGGGGTCAGGTGTCGCCTCGCCTCCTCGGCGACGGAGGCGGCGAAGCCGGCGATGCGGGAGTCCGGTTCGTCGGGGAGCAGCGCCTCGATCACCCGGTCGGCGTGGCGTAGATCCCACTGCAGCACACGGTTGGACGCCGGGTGGGATATGTCGGACAGGGCCACACTCACCTTCGCGGCGAGTTCACCCAACCGTGCGACCACCGCGGGGGAGAGGTACCCCGAGCCCATCAGCGTCGTGCCACCCACGAACTCGAGGACCCGGGCGTGCAGCCGGCCCGCGCTGGTGTCCCACCACGTGGACATCGGACCGCGCGGTCCGGGGACGACCCGGGGGATACGCAGGCTCGGTTCCCGCTCGCCGACAGTCTCCGCGGCCAGGTCCTGCAGTTCGATCTCCGCTTCGGAGAAAGCGGGGTTGGTGAGTTTGAGAACACCGACCGGCACGCCTGTGTCGTGATCGGTCACCAGGAAGTTCTGATCCTGCTGACTTCCCAGCTCGTCGAGGTCGCCGGCCGTACCGAACGTCTCCTGCAGGTGGCGCCTGACCTCGTCGGCGGCGAGCGCTGGGGCCGGCAGTTCGGAATGCGCGAAGAAATCGAAAACCGGAGTGGTCATCAGATGCCTTGTCTCGACGGGGTGTACCAGGGCTCAGTTTTGCAGGCGGTCAGGGTATTACAGCGGGGAATCGACAGTGGTCGCCATGGTGCCGGCAGTGGCACCGGTAGCGTCTCGGGCGACCACGACGATCAACGGCCCATAAGGCGGGCGCCACTCGCTGTGCGTGCGGTCGTGTCGGTCGGCGGGCATCGCGCACACGGCGCTCAGCACCGGCGGCGTGCCGTCCAACCGAACCCGCTCGCCGTCGACGAAGGCAGAGACCTCTGAGACCGAGTCACCCTGAATGGTCACGCGGAACGTCAGTGTGGTGCCGCTGCCCACGTCGCGGTGCATCGTCACGTCCGACACCTCGACGCGCACGTCCCCGTCGGCCGGGCGGCGCGATTCGTCGAACACCGCTTCGTCGGCCAGGGCCGGAGTCCGTCGTGGGGCGGTGCGTCGCGTCCGAAGGCCTTCGACGGCGCGGGCCAGTCGCAACAACGTCGTGTCGGAATACGCGGCACCAGCCAGTGTCAGACCGACAGGCATGCCGGTGTCCTCCATCGTGCCCATCGGCACGGTGACCGTCGGGATGCCGAGGTGGCGGGGCACGAGGTTGCCGTTGGACACCCAGACCCCGTTGCGCCAGGCGATGTCTGCCGACGCAGCTTGGGTGTCGGCGTCGGCGGGGCCGACATCTGCGGCCGCGGGGAAGACCACAGCGTCGAACCCCTTGTCAGACAACCATTCTTCGAAGTCGATGCGCCGCGTCTCTTCGAGTCCTCGCATCCCGGCTTCGATCGACGGGATGCGATCGAAGGGCAGGACACCGGCTCGGGCACGCTCGACGAACTCCGCGAGGTCGTATGCGACGTCGAACGGGAAGATTCCGTATCGGTCCGGGAGGGCGCCGGTGGGTGCGGGGAAGATCAGAGATCCGTTCACCGCTGCCAGATTGCCGGGCCCGGAGTCCATCGATCTGAGAAACGTATCGAACGCCCACATCGACAGGTCCCACAGCTCGCGGTCGAGGAACTCGGCGGGAACCAGCCCGCGTTCGACCATGGTCTGCGAAGCGGGATGCAGTCCCTCGTAGTTCTCGACTACGGGGAAGTCGGTCTCGATGACGTCGGCGCCCGCAGCGACCAGATCGTCGCGCATGGCTTGCCACAGCGCCATCACCGACTCGCGTGTGCGGATCGGGAGCGCGCTGTCCGGGTCGCCGTTGATGTAGAGGCGCGGCACCGCCAGGCGCAGCCCCTGCAGGGGCAGTGGTGTGAGGTCGGCGAACGACGGGGGTCGCACGTCCGAGGCCGCGGGAATGTCGATCCAGTCCTGCAGTCGCCAGAGGTCTCCCTCCCGCATCGGATCGTCGGCAACCACGACGTCGAGGAGCAGCAGCAGGTCGTTCACCGAACGGGCGTGGGGGACAACAACGTCCATCGTCGGGACCAGCGGCCAATTACCGCGGATGGAGATCACCCCACGAGACGGGGTGTAGGCGACGAGCGCGTTGTTCGATGCGGGGGCGCGGCCGGATGACCAGGTTTCCTCGGCGAGACCGAAGGCGCCGAAGCTCGCGGCGGTGGCGGTTCCCGATCCGTTCGACGATCCGGAACCGAACGCTGCGGTCAGATAGTCAGCGCTGTAGGGACTTTCGGCGCGACCGTAGAGTCCGCGTTGCATACCTCCGGCGGCCATCGGCGGCATGTTGGTCAGGCCCAGGCAGACGGCTCCTGCCGAGCGCAGCCGGCCGACAGCGAAGGCGTCGTCGTCGGCGATCAGGTCGACGAACGCAGGCGAACCCGCGGTCACCGGTAGCCCGCGGACTTTGTAGCTGGCCTTGGCCGTGAACGGGATTCCATCCATCGGCCCGAGGGACTGCCCGCGTGCCCGGCGCCGGTCCGAGGCGCGCGCCTCGTCGAACACTGCGGGATTGAGTACCGGCACCGAGTTCAACAGGATTCCGGATCTGTCATAACGACCGATCCTGTTGAGGTACCGGGCGACGAGCTCGACGCTCGTCACGGCACCGCGATCGAGAGCGCTGCTGAGCAGGTCGAGATCGGCCTCGACAACCGTGAAATCACCTGGGGTCATGGGCTGGGCGCTGGGCATTCGACCGACACGCGATAAAACATACACTGTCGGTTTATGCTTGTCGCTCAGAACCCCGACGACGATTCCGAGAGGACACCGCCATCGCCCGACCACCTCGTCCGATTCTCAACCGGGATCTGATCGCCCGCACAGCCCTGGCGTTGATCGATCGGCACGGCACCGAGGGAGCGAGCATCCGACGGGTCGCGCAGAAACTGAACGTCAACCCGACCTCGCTGTACAACCACGTTCCGGACCGCGCCGCCATGATCGAGGACGTCCGCGCCCTGGTCTCGGCGCGAATCGACTCCGCGCCGTTGCGTGAGCGCGCGTGGGAAGACGGCCTGCGCGAATGGGCCCGCTCGTATCGCATCGCGTTCGCGCGTCACCCCCGCGCGATTCCGCTGCTGATGACCACGCGGGCCTCGGCGCCGGTACTGCTGGCCGAGTACGAGGATTTCGTGGTCGCCGCCGAAGCAGCCGGGTGGCCCACCGACGAGGTCCTCCCGCTGTTGACCGCTTTCGAGTCGTTCATTCTGGGCAGCGTGCTCGACATGTCAGGCCCCACCGTCGTGTTCGATCCGACCGGACAGGAGGAGCGGTTCCCACGCTTCACCGCGGCGTATGCGACCTTAGAGGATCACGATGCGGCCGACCCGGTCGCGACGCGTGCATTCGAGCGCGGGCTGGCGATGCTCGTCGCGTCGGCGAGACCGACCTAGGCTCCAGCCATGGAATGGGACTTCGAGGCCGATGTCTTCCAGTGGCGCGGCCCGGCGCCGTACTTTTTCGTCGAAACCCCGCCCGACGTCGACGACTTCCTGCACGCGCAGTCGAGTGAGCTGACCTACGGATGGGGAGTCATTCCCGCACGGGTGCGCATCGGGGACACCGAGGTGACGACATCACTGATCCCGAGGGATGACGTCTATCTGGTTCCGCTGAAAGTGGCGTTGCGACGCGCCGAGGGCGTCGACGACGGCGACACGGTGCGCATCCGCGTGAGCGTCGGCACAGATCGCTGATCAGCCGCCGCTCAGCCGGTGGCGTCGAGGATCTTGATCGCGAAGATCAGGGAGTCGCCGGGCAGAATGCCGGCGGCGGGCTGACCGTTCGGATAGCCGTCCGCCGACGTCATCGCCACCGCGACCGTCGAGCCGACGTGTTGACCCGCGATGGCCTTCTGGAAGCCGGGCACGACGCCGTTGAGAGGAAAGTCCACGGGCTCGCCACGCTGATAGCTGCTGTCGAACACTCTGCCGTCGCGTCCGTTGACACCCTGATAGCAGACCGACACCGTCGCGGTGTCATCGACGATCCTGCCGGAACCGGGCTGCAGCGTGTGCACCTGCGTCTCGGTGACGCTGAACGGCGGCGTGACGGTGACGAGCGGAGCCGTGGTGTCGGTGGAGCCCGTGACGGCGACACTGCCGGTCGCGCCGGGAAGGGTCCATTCGGGAGCCGCCGCACTGCTCGGAGTAGCTGTCGGGCAGGCCGCTGCCTGCGCCTGAGACGAGCCGCAGGCAGTCAGAGCCAGCGTCGAACCGACACAGACGGCAAGGGCGAGGGCAGACGGCACACGATGCAACGGCACCTGCGCCACGCTACCCGCCGGCAGGTTTGAGTCCGTGGCGGGACTGGGCAATGAACATGGCATGAGTGACGACAACAAAGTGACCGTCGAACGTTCCATCGATGCATCGAGCGACGCGGTCTTCGATGTCCTGTCCAATCCGCACCGCCACCCCGCCCTGGACGGGTCGGGCTTTGTGCGCAGCGTCGACCACGCCGACCGCATCCAGAAGGTCGGCGACGTGTTCACGATGAACATGGCCGGCGAGCACATGGGCGGGGAGTACAAGACCGACAACCACGTCACGGGTTACGTCAAAGACAAGCTGCTGGCATGGCAGACCGCACCGGCGGGAACCGAGCCACCCGGGTGGGAGTGGTTGTGGGAGCTCGAATCTCAGGGCCCGAACGAAACACTGGTTCGCCACACCTACGACTGGTCGAAGGTCACCGACAAGGATCTGCTCAAGAAGGTCAAGTTCCCGTTGGTCACCGAGGATCAGCTGAGCGACACTCTGGCACGACTGGCGGCCGAAACCTCGTCCTGAACCAGCCCGCATCACGCGTCAGACTGGGCTGATGCGTGCGGTGGTGATGGACAGGATCGGTGGTCCCCTCGAGGTGCGAATCGTTCCCGATCCGACGCCAGCGCCCGGTGGCGTGGTTGTCGCGGTGCGCGCCACCGGTCTGTGCCGCAGCGACTGGCATGCCTGGGCCGGCCACGAGGCTCTGACGCTTCCCCACGTTCCCGGCCATGAGCTGGCCGGGGTGGTCGAGGCGGTGGGTCCGGAAGTGCGCACGTGGGGAGTCGGCGATCGGGTGACGGTGCCGTTCGTGTGTGGTTGCGGCACCTGTGTCTGGTGCCGTGCGGGTGACGCGCAGGTCTGCCCGCGACAGGAGCAGCCCGGCTTCACGTACTGGGGATCGTTCGCGGAACACGTCGCGTTGCCCGCCGCCGACACCAACCTGGTGCGCCTGCCGGACTCCGTGTCCTTCGCTGCCGCCGCGAGCCTGGGTTGCCGTTTTGCGACCGCATACCGTGCACTCACGGCCGTCGGCCGCCTCGAGGCTGGACAGTGGCTCTCGGTGATCGGTGCCGGCGGAGTCGGCTTGAGCGCGGTGATGATCGGTAAGGCGCTCGGCGCCAACGTGATTGCCGTGGACCGCACCGCCGCCGCGCTGGCGACCGCCGAAGCTCTCGGGGCTGACCGCGTGCTGGTCGCCGACGGCGCCCAGGCCGCATCCGCAATCCACGAGATCACCGGGGGCGGCAGCCATGTCGGTGTGGACGCGGTGGGTCACCAGTCGGCGTGCGAGCTGTCCATCCTGAGCCTGCGCCGGCACGGTCGTCATGTCCAGGTTGGCTTGCTGCCGGCTGTCGGCGGCCATCCGCGCGTACCGATGGACCGCGTCATCGCCTGGGAGCTCTCGATTCTCGGCAGCCACGGGATGGCCGCGACCGATTACTCGCCGATGATGGCGATGATCGACGCAGGTGCATTGCGACCCCAGGATCTGATCGAGCGCACCATCAGCCTCGAGGAGGCCGCAGACGCGCTGCCGGCTGTCGAGGCCGCGTCCCCGGCCGGTATCACGATCATCGACCCGACCATCTGACCTCAGGCGGTGCCAAGGGTGATCTGCGCGGTCCGCGTGGCGCCGGTGCCGTCGCGATAGGTGACCGACACCTGGTCACCTGGTGCCTTGGAGCGCACCGCCGCGGCCAGCGCCTCGGGTCCGTCGATGACCTGGTCGTTGATCTTGGTGATCACTGAGCCACTGGTCAGCCCGGCCTGCGCGGCCGGACTTCCGGCCGCCACCTGCGCGATCGCCGCACCGTCTGCGTCACCGGAGTCACTGGGATCGCCACTTTGAGTGCCCAGTTGCACGCCCAGTGAGCCGTGGCTGGCGCTACCGGAGGAGATCAACTCGTCGGCGATGCGCTTGGCCTGGTCGGACGGGATCGCGAAGCCGAGCCCGATCGAACCACCGCCAGATCCGGACCCCATGCTGGCGCCCGCCGAATTGACACCGATCAGGTCGCCGTTCATGTCGACCAGCGGTCCGCCCGAGTTACCAGGATTGATGGCGGCATCGGTCTGCAGCGCGTCGAGGACGACGGGTGCGCTGTTGTCGCCGTCACCGGCGGCCACCGGCCGATTCAGCGCGCTGACAATGCCTTTGGTGACTGTGCCTTGCAAGCCGAGCGGAGATCCGATGGCGACGACCTCCTGGCCGATCTTCACGTCCTTCGACGAGCCGATGGTGATCGGCGTGAGGCCGTTGACACCTTCGGCACGCACGACAGCCAGATCGCCGGTCGGGTCGGTGCCGACGACGGTGAAGGGCACGCTGCGCCCGTCGGAGAAGGTGACCGTCGCCGAGGAATCGCCGCCGTCGAAAGCCGCGGGCTGCGCGCCCGAGCCGCCCTGCACGGCGGGCGCGACCACGTGGTTGTTGGTCAAGATCAGTCCATCGGGGCTGAGCACGATCCCAGAACCCTCCGCGACGCCTTGACCCGCGGCGATCTGCAACTTGACGACGCTGGGCATCACCTTGGCGGCGACCTGCTCCACCGAACCCGGCGCAGCGTCTGCCGCAGGCTTCACCGACTGGGCTTGCACCGCAGCCGGGGGCGTCGCGGCCTGCTGGTGATCGGTCACAGCTACCGCGGTCGCCGCGCCGATACCGCCTCCCGCGATGGCGATCGCCGCGGCTCCCGCGAGCACCAGACCACGCGGTGTGCGGGTGCGCGCGTCTCGACGCGGCGCGCGTGGCTCGCCCTGCACCGGCGGATGGGTGGGCCGATGGGTGGGCCATGGTGCGGGACTGCGGTGCAACGGGTTCGGCGAGGCGGGCCAGCTTTCGTGCGCCCAGCGGTGACGGTGCGGGCCAGGTGGGGGCGGGGTCGCCATCGTGGTGGTCCCTTCGAGGTGGGCAGGAGAGGTCGGTGGATCCGACGTGGGTGTTCTCAGATTGCCCGCCGCGACTGAGACTCGACTGAGAGCACACTCAGCAAAGACCGAGAAGATGGTGTTCAGCGGTAGAGGCTGGCCATTCCGTTGACGGGACCGAGGCCGTGGCCGAGGGGATAGGCCTCCCGGATGCACTCGGTCACCCACATCTTGCCGAACGCCACCGCGTCGGGAACGGAGTAGCCGTGCGCCAGTGCGGCCGTGATCGCTGCGCCCAGGGTGTCGCCGGCGCCGTGATCATCCCGGGTGTCCACCCGGGCCGCTGCGAATTCGTGGAACTCCGAACCGTCGAACAGTAGATCCGAGCTGATGCGGGAGCTCCGCAGATGGCCACCCTTGACCAGTGCCCACTGCGGCCCCAGCGCGTGCAGCGCCCGGGCCGCGTCGCGCTGGCTCGCGACGTCGACGACGTCGATACCGACGAGGAGGCGAACTTCGTCGAGGTTCGGCGTCACCAAGGTCGCCAACGGGATCAGTTCGTCACGCATGGCGTCGAGCGCGCTGGGGTGCAGCAATGGCTCGCCTGCATTGGAGGCGCAGACCGGATCGACGACGAAAGGAACTGAGCCTGCTAGCTTTTCGACCGACCAGGTGGCCACGATGGCACGCATGATCGCCGTGGATGCGAGCATGCCCGTCTTGGCCGCTTCTATCCCGATGTCGGACGTGACCGTGCGGATCTGCGCCGCGACCACATCCACCGGTACCTCGTGAAATGCCTTGACACCCAGTGAGTTCTGCACGGTCACGGCGGTCACCGCAGCAGACCCGTGCACACCCAGCATCGCGAACGTCCGCATATCGACCTGCAGCCCGGCGCTACCGCCGGAATCGGAACCCGCGA
Source organism: Actinomycetes bacterium (assembly GCA_023404955.1). Lineage (GTDB taxonomy): Bacteria > Actinomycetota > Actinomycetes > Mycobacteriales > Mycobacteriaceae > Mycobacterium. Next base: position 31,953 of record JAEXZY010000046.1, on the reverse strand, counting down.
TGGTCATCACACGGCGCGGCGTCTGCCCGGGGGCAGTCAGCGGTAGACGGTTGATGATGTCGGTCATGTCCTGGTTCCGAAGTGTCTCGGCGCGCTGCGGCGCGTCACGGTGAGTGTAAACGGGTGCGTGAGGCACCGGTCGGCGCGATCGCCATCGGGCGCTGAACTACAGCACGCCGGGTCGGCCGAAGAGATAACCCTGCCCCCATTCGACTCCGAGCTCGGTCAGCGTTGCCTGCTCATCGCGTCTCTCGATCGCCTCGGCGATGGTGGTGGCGCCCATCTCGGCGCAGAGCCGGACGATGGCGGTCACCAGAGCCCGTTTGGCCGGATCGTGATCGATTCCCGACGTGAGCGATCCGTCGATCTTGATGATGTCCGGCCGCAACTGCAGCATCTGCGTGAAACTCGCATAGCCTGCCCCGGCGTCGTCGATCGCCAACCGAATACCGCTGTCTCGCAGAGGTTTGAGAGCATCATGCAAGCCGTCAGGGAACGGCTCGTGCTCGGTGATCTCCAGAACGACCGGCCTACGCACACCGAGCAGCGCATCGTGTAGGCGCGGATCGATGGCTGTCGAGGGACTGGCGTTCACGGCGATGAAGCAATCACCGGGGACACGGTCGACGTCCGCGAGCACCCGGGACAGGGCCGCCAACTCGAGAGGGACACCGCGCCCGAGGCGACGGGCGACGTCGAACCAATAGGCAGGGGACCGTTCGTCGCCACTGGGAAAACGGCACAGTCCCTCGAAGCCCACCACGGCTTCGGACGCCAGGTGCACGATCGGCTGGTACACGGCCGATAGTGGTGACGGTGCCGCCAGCAGATCACTGACGTGCTGGTGAAGCGCATCTTCGCGGGCCATGTCGGGCAGGAGCACGGACGCGAGGAATTGTGCGGCGAGGTCACGCCCCTCGTGGCGAGGATCGCCGAGAAAATCGTCGAGCATCGACGCGAGTTCGGTATGAGAGCCGATGAGCGCCGAGATGAACCGTGCTGTCGCCTCCATCGCCGCGACGTCGCGTTCAGTGAACTTCGCTGTATCGACGGACGTGAGGCTCAGCGCCCCGATACCGCTGCCGCGGTGCATGAGCGGGATCACGACGAGAGACCCGATACCGAGCCGTGCGCCGATCGCCCGTACGTCATCGGTCAACTCGGGGTCCGCTATGGGATCGTGGCTGATCTGCGGTCGGCCGCCGGCGATGGCTCGCCCTTGCAGCGTGTCCTCGCGGGGCAATGTGAGACCCAGCAGCGAGTGCACCAGGCCGTGAGCGGAGACGATGACGAATGTGTCCTCCGCGGTCAGCAGACTGACCGCCGCTCCGTCGGCTTTCGGCGTGAGCAGACACATCTGCTCAGCGATCCTCTGCATGAGCGCAGACGGATCGATGGACGCGTTGATCGCCGCGACGAGGTTCTGCAACGCCCGACCTAGCGCAGTCCCGGATTCTCGTGGCTAATGCTCATTTTTGACTTCCTCCCCGTGGCCAGCAGGTGGAACTGGCTGGGGCCACGGTAACAGCGAACTGCCAGAAATTCGGCTGGATGCGTGACCCGTCTGTGTGGCGTCACACGTTGTCCCGCCAGGCGAGCACCTCCTTGAGCCCACCGAGGTCGTATCCGTCGTCGGCCGTGAGCTCTGTCTGGAACAGCGTGACCCCGGCTTCTCGGAAGCTGTCGGCGCTGCCCTCGTCCTGCCACAGGGTCGAACGTTCGATGTCGGCGCCGCTGCGGCCGAACGTCGCGGCCAACTCGTCCACGCGCTCGCTGAGCCTGCGGAACGTGTCCAGTTCGGCGAACGCATGCCAGATGTCGGCATGTCGGGCGACGGCCGGCAGTGATCGCTTCGGGCCGGTGCCGCCGATGAAGATCGGCAATTTGCGGACCGGCGGAGGATTCAGGACAGCGAGCCGGTTTTCGATGCGGATCAAGCTCTCGTCGAACAGATCGAAACGCGATCCGAAGGTGCCGAAATCGTATCCGTATGTGGTGTAATCCTTTTCGTACCAACCCGCGCCGAGACCGAGGACGAGCCGGCCGCCGCTGATGTGGTCGACGGTGCGGGCCATGTCGGCGAGCAGGTCCGGGTTGCGGTAGCCGACGCCCGTGACGAGCAGCCCGATATCGGCATGTGAGGTGATTTCGCCCCACGACGCGAGCGCGGTCCATCCTTCGAAGTTGGCGACATCGGGCTGTACCTCCGCCAGCACGGGCTTGCCGTCGATCAGAGCGTCCATCACCGGGCGGTGGAAGTGGTCATAACCGAAGATCACATCGACACCGAGGTCATCTGCCGCGACCACAGCGTCACGCCAGGTGCGGTAATCGGGGGCACCACCGGGCTGAATTTGCACGGCGACGCGAACGGGACGGGTCATGGCTGCTCCTGAGTCGGGGGAGGGGCGACTCTTCAGCCAATTCGTCCGCTGCCGGGTTTATTCCGCCGCGTACTGCGATGCGGGTTGAGCGTTGTGCCGACGGGGCATCCTGGCACCGGATCGCCGACGCGGCGATCCTAAGCTCAGAGAGGACTCCGCGAACATGACGATGCCCAGCGACGCTGCCGATGCCGTCGAATCGGTCGGCTCGAATGACGGACCGCGTGCGCACGAGGGTATTGACGGTAGAGACACCGAGCACTCCGCGTACGTGGATGAGGACAACGTTCCCCACCCGGGTGACGCCAACGAAGGGCGCTGAGCCGCACCCCATGGGCTAGACGAGGTACGTTCCGTGTCCCTCGACGATCGAGTCGTCGACGAAGCGGAGGACCTCGTTGACGAGGCCGCCACGCTGATTGCGGTAGTTGATGACGATGACGTCGACCCCTGCGTAGACGGCCTCAATGGTGAAGTGCAGGTCGGGGTGCAGACCCAGCGCGCGAATCCAATAATCGCGCAACGCCTCCTTGCCTTCGACCCGACCGCCGCTCGTCGGTACGACCTGAGCGGCGATCGGTGACGTGAACACGACCGCGTCGTCGAAATGGGCGAGAACTGCCTCGACGTCGTGGTGGTTCCACGCGTCGACCCATTGCTGGGTGAACGTTTTGACGTCAATTGCCATGCGGCACATTAACGAACCGAACTCGGCGGCGTCCACACGTTTTCCGGCTCATTCTGTGCGGGGCTGTGCCACACAGAGATGGTTCTGTTCGGGATCGCACAGGGCGGCACAGGACGGTCCACAGACCGGGCAGGGTGCGGTCGCATCGGGACCGCCGATCGGGTCTACCGGTGGGTTCGTGACCAGCCGGAGGTGGAGCCGTCCCCGACCGTTCCAGGGATTCGAGTGCCGAACGAATTCCAGTGCGGGGTCCCCCGAGCCGATTCGCACGGATGTGTAGTCGGGATGAGTGTTGAGCAGCTGAACACCGATGAGGGCCGACCAGAACTTCCCGACGATTAGCGGATCCTTTGCGTGGGTGACCAGTGCTGCGACAGGACCGGATTCGCGGTATTCGTCGCGCGGTTCGAGGATGCAGAATTCGTTGCCCTCAGGGTCGGCCATCACATGCCACGGCACATCCTGCTGACCGATGTCGACGTGCCTCGCGCCAAGACGCAGTGCTCGTTCGACAAGTTTTTCCTGGTGCTTCAGGGACACCGAGGCGAGGTCGATGTGCTGTTGATTCGCGTCGCGATGCGACTCCAGCGCGGGGACGAACTGGAGAACGGTGCTACCGCCCAGATCCGTCGCGTAGCAACCGGCGGGAGAGTCGGCGGTGAGGCGACGTTCGATCAAGCTCGCCCAGAAATCACCGAGCAGCAGCGGCTCTTGCGCCTCAACCATCACGGCAACGCTGTCGACGCCCACGCCTCGACGGTAATGCGCGTCTTCCGGAGATACCGAACCGAATGCCGACATACCGTTGTCGCGCGCCTGTCCGATGCTGTCGGTATGACCGAGAACCGAGACACGATGACGACAAGCGGAGCAGCCGCTGACGCTGCGCTGGCCGTGTGGCTGACGATGTGGAACAGCGGCGGCGACATCGCCCGTCGAATCTGCAGTGAGGACTTCCGCATTCATTTCCTGAATTCCGAGGCGGACGGCTCGAATCCAGGCGATGACGTCGTGGGTGCGGAGAGCTTCGCAGAGTTCCTCGATGCATATCGTCGACGGCATCCGGACGTGGTGTTCACCGAGGTGGCTCGGGCCGTCGATGGTGCGCATGGGCGATTGCTGTGGGATGTTCGGACCGAAAGCAATGCTGCCGGCGGAGTCGACGTCTTCGATTTCACCGAGGACGGGCTGATCCGCGAGGTGTGGTCGGTGGGCGGAACGCGGCCGCACCGCTCCTGAAATCGGGAACACTGACGCCATGAGGCGTGCTGAGAGGTTGTACGCGATGGTCGACCTGCTGCGGGGTTCCCGCCGACCGGTTTCTGCTGCACGTCTCGCCGAGGAGTTCGCGGTGTCGAAACGGACGATCGAGCGCGACATCCAGTCGCTACAACTCGCCGGTGTCCCGATCTACGCCGATCGCGGTGTCGCAGGCGGATATTCGATCCTCCGGGAGCATTCGTTGCCGCCGTTGAACCTCACGGTCACCGAATCGCTGGCAGTGCTCGCTGGGCTCGCTCTACTGGAAACCTCACCCTATGCGGCGGCTGCACGACGGGCGCGGGCCAAGGTCCTGGCGATCAGCCGAGAGGACCAGTTGGCGTCGGTAGACGACGCGTTGGCCGCGATGTTCGTCATCGACTCCGGGCCTCCGACAGAGGCGGCCATCGCCCTCGTTCCGGAAGCGATCGCCGCCCGTCGGGTGGTACGGCTGGACTACATCGCCGACGACGGTGAGACCCGCACCAGCCGGGACGTCGAGGCGATGGGATTGCTGCGCGGAGGCGACTCCTGGCTGTTCGTCGGTTGGTGCCGGCTGCGCCACGGTATTCGTGGCTTCCACCTCGACCGCATTCGGCACCTGCAGATCACCGACGAGATCTTTTCCGAGCGGGACCCTGCCGTGCTCGAGGCCGACCTGTCGCGGTGGCGCACTCGGCGGCTCGGGTGAGTAGGTCGCGGAACCGTCCTGACCACTACAATCGGGCCCGTGACCGAGCAGCAGCCGTGCTGGGAAATGGCGTCAGCGCCGTGCGATCAGCTGCCCGGGGTGAGCTCGATGATGGGTTACCGGGCCATCGACGTCTCGGATGGCACGCACCTCGGCATGCCATCCGCGAGCCTGACATTCATCGTGAGCGCCGACGACGGTGTGGAGGCCGCTGCGGATGTCACACAATTGCCGCTGGCGCGCCCGCAGCGGGTGATCCTGGGGGGATTGCACCTGCGCGCCAGTCACGTGCGGCAGCGGCGTGGACAGGCGGGAGTCCAACTCGCAGTGCACCCGCTGGCCGCGCGCGCCCTGTTCGGTGTCCCGGCCGCCGAACTCAGCGTCGATGACTTCGACGGGTCGGCCGTCCTCGGTGCGGCTGCGGCGAAGCTCTGCGATCAGGTGGCCGCGGCTACCTCGTGGCGCCAGGCCTTCGACGTGCTCACCGATTATGTACAGCGCGGCACGGACGTCCAGGACGCGGTGCGACCCGAAGTGCGGCACGCCTGGCGGATGTTGCGGTGCAGTGGCGGACGGGTCTCAGTGGCATCGGTGGCGGCCGAGGTCGGTCTGACAACCCGGCACCTGGGCACGTTGTTCCGCCGCGAGGTCGGGCTCGCACCCAAGTCCGTGGCCCGGTTGATGCGCTTCGAGACGGCAACGGCACGGATCGCTCGATCGGTCGCTCGAGGCGGCTGCGTCGATCTCGCCCACGTCGCAGCGGTCACGGGTTTCTCCGACCAAGCGCATCTGAGCGCCGAGTTCCTCGCGTTCACCGGCCTGCCGCCGCGGAGGTGGATCCGCTCAGTTCCGAAACATCCAAGACGGCGGCCACCGGATGTTCGATCCTGATGCTCATGACCCTGTCGAATCCGGCCGTGTGGCCGACACTGCAAGCCCATGACGCACCCGCGCTGATCGACTACCTCGTCGACACCTTCGGCTTCGTCGTCAACGCGCGCTACGGCGAGGGCGACCGCGTGGACCACGCACAGTTGAACTGGCCGGAGGGCACGGGCGGGCTGATGATGGGCAGCTACAAGCCAGGCACCGACTGGTGCCGCGAACCCGGCAGCGCTGGCGCCTACATCGTCACCGCCGACGTGGACGCACTGTATGCGCGGGTGCAAGCCCACGACGCCGACATCACGCGACCACTCTGTTCCACGGACTACGGATCCCGGGAGTTCGCCGTTCGTGACCCGGAGGGCAACCTGTGGAGTTTCGGCACCTACGCCGGTGAACCGCCGCAGAGCTGAGATCCGACGCAGCCATCCCGTTTAGGCGCGCCGGGAGCGGGAAGCCGGGCGGTCGACCAGAGCAGGCCCGTCCAGAGGGCCCGATCCGTGATGAGGGGATGCGATGTCAGCCGATCGTGGAGCCAAGGAGACCATCAAGAGCGTCGTCAAGGACGCCAAGGACAAGGTGGTGGAGGCCGCCGAGCGGCTGCAGCAGCACAGCCCGAAGTACATCCCCGGCGCGCCCGGCCCGGAGCCGGCGCCGTTCGAGGAGCCGACCGAGGTGCGGGAGCCGCTTCCGCCGAAACCTGACCAGGGTGGGCCCGACTTGCGCACTGCCACCGGCCTTTCCGTCGGCGGCGGTCAAACAGCGCGCGGGCAGCAGGGGGAGTACCTCACCACCGCGCAGGGCGCTCGCCTCTACGACACCGACCACTCGTTGAGAGCCGGACGACGCGGGCCGACGCTGCTGCAGGACCACCATCTCCGCGAGAAGATCACCCATTTCGACCATGAGCGCATCCCCGAACGTGCGGTGCACGCCCGCGGCGCGGCGGCGCACGGCGTGTTCCGTGGCAATGGCGCTGCCGAGAAGGTCTGCACGGCAGCCTTTTTGAGATCGGGCGCAGAAACCGATGTGTTCGTGCGCTTTTCGACAGTGTTGGGTTCCCGTGGTTCGGCCGACACTGTGCGGGACACTCGGGGTTTCGCCACCAAGTTCTATACCGACGAGGGCACATTCGACCTCGTCGGCAATAACATCCCGGTGTTCTTCATCCAGGACGGCATCAAATTCCCCGACGTCGTCCACGCTGCCAAACCGCATCCTGACCGCGAGATTCCGCAGGCGCAGAGCGCGCATGACACCTTCTGGGACTTCGTGTCGCTGCACACCGAGGCCCAGGCCCACACCATGTGGAACATGTCGGATCGAGGCATTCCGCGGTCGTATCGCATGATGGAGGGCTTCGGCGTCCACACGTTCCGGCTCACCGGTCCGGACGGTTCGACGTCGCTGGTGAAATTCCACTGGAAGCCGCGCCTCGGGGTGCACTCCCTGGTGTGGGAAGAGGCACAGATCGCGGCCGGGATGGATCCCGACCTGCATCGCCGTGACTTGGCCGACGCGATCGAGAAGGGTGCCTACCCGGAATGGGATCTCGGCGTCCAGGTGATGCCGGATTCCCCGGATCAGATGTTCGAGGGCATCGACCTGCTCGACCCCACCAAGATCGTCCCCGAAGAGCTCGCGCCGGTTCAGGTCATCGGAACCATGGAGCTCAATCGCAACCCCACCAACTACTTCGCCGAAACCGAACAGGTGGCGTTCCATCCCGGGCACCTGGTGCCCGGCATCGACGTCACCGACGATCCGCTGCTGCAGGCCCGGCTCTTCTCCTATCTGGACACCCAGCTGAGCCGCCTGGGTGGGCCGAACTTCGGCCAGATTCCGATCAATCGCCCGCATGCACCGGTCAACGACATGCTTCGGGACGGCTTCCACCAGCACGGCGTGCACCCGGGAGTGGCTCCCTATCAACCGAACTCACTCGACGGTGGGTGCCCGTTCTTCGCCGGCGCGGATACCGGCGCGTTCATCGAGGCGCCGGCAGTCGTAGCCGAGTCGACGAAAGTGCGTGCGGCACCGGCCTCCTACGATGACCACTACAGTCAAGTCACGATGTTCTATCGAAGCCTCACTCCGGTCGAGCAGGCACACATCGCCGATGCCTACACCTTCGAGCTCGGCAAATGCTACGAGCAGGCGATCAAGGAGCGGCAGCTTTCGGTCCTGGCGAACATCGATGCCGATTTGTGCGCCACTGTCGCGGCGGGATTGGGCCTCGAGGCACCCGCAGCCACCACACCACCGGCTGAGCCGACGCAGCTGAGCCCGGCGGTGTCACAAGTGGGGGAGCGCTGGCCGGTGGAGGGCCGCAATGTCGGCATCCTCGTCGGTCCGGACTCCGACATCAGCGATGTGTCGACCGTGGTCGGCGCGCTCGGCGCAGCGAAACTGGTACCTCTGGTGATCGCGGCGCACGGCGGGACGCTGACGAATGATGATCAGAGCGTCCCGATTTCGCGGACATATGCCACCGCGCGGTCCATCGAATTCGACGCCGTGGTGATCACAGGCTCCCCGACGGCTGTGCAGGCCAAGATCCTCGTCGACGAAGTCTTCCGACACTTCAAGGGAATTGCCGTGCTGCCACAAGGTGCCGACCTGCTCGTCCGCGCTGGCGCCTCCGACGGCGCTGAGGGCGTGCTCAGTGGATCGGACGCGTCCGCACTGGCGGCGTCCCTGATCGAGAGCATGGGCGAACACCGGGTGTGGGCTCGCGCCGTCGGCTGACGATCAGCGCGCCGCGCAGACGTCACAAATTCCCGAGTCTCAACAGGACGTCACCGGGTACCGCAGACGGTGAACAGCTACTTCAAGACGAAAGAGGCGGAACATGGCGTCAGGCGTGGCAGCGGTGTGGTTGCCGGTGAAAGACATGAAGCGGGCACTGGGCTTCTACGGGAACACCCTCGGACTCGATGTCAAAAAAGAGTCGGACGAGTGGTCGGAGTTGGATGCCAACGGTCTCATGGTCGGCCTGAACGCACGTGAGTCCTCCGGAGCAGACGGCGGTGGCGGCGCTCTGCTCACCTTCCAACCAGACGGTGGTATCGATGAGGAGGTGTCTCGACTGAAGGGCGAAGGTGTGTCCTTCGTCGGAGACATCAGCGACCACCCGTGGGGCCGCATCGCCTCGTTCAAAGACTCCGAGGGTAACGATCTCCAGCTGTACGAACCGCCGTCGGACTGACGCCTCCGGCATGGGCTTCGGGTGAGCGAAACGGTTGCGGTTCCCTCAGGGCGCGGTAAGAGTGGTCACATGCCTGACGGGAAACCCCACACGACGGACACCACCGAGGGGCTCGCTCCCTTGGCCGGCCACCTCGAGAAGATCGCACAACAGCTGGGCGTCAAGTCGGTTCTGGTGATGCGTTCAGAGGTCGACTCGATGGTGGTCGCCGCCACCGCCGGCGAAGCCACCCAGCACTACACCGTCGGCGCGGCCGGGAAGAAGGCCCTGGGGGACGCCTCGCGCGTACCGCTGTACTGCGAGCGGGTCGTCGACGGCGACCACGCCTTGTTCGTTCGCGATTCCCGCGACGATGCCACCTTCGCCGGCAACGAAGACGAAGTCGAGTTCGGACTGCACAACTATCTCGGCGTGCCCGTTCACGACAGTGCTGGCCAGGTCGTCGGAACAGTATGTGTACTCGACGACAACGCGCGTGACTACACCGACGAGGAGCGCGAGCAGCTCTCGGAGCTGGCAGAAGAGGTCGAGCGGATCGTCCAGAAGGACGACAGCGCGCTCAGCTGAGCGCCCGGGCCCGGGGAATTCGCGTCGGCCGCGGGTCGTTGGTGGAGCCGTGAAGAAGATTGGCTTCCTGTCCTTCGGCCACTGGTCGGATAGCCCACACTCGCGTGTGCGGTCGGCGGCGGACGCCCTGTTGCAGTCGGTCGAGCTCGCGGTGGCCGCCGAGGAGGTGGGCGCCGACGGGGCGTACTTCCGGGTCCATCACTTCGCCAGGCAGCTCGGCTCGCCGTTCCCGCTGCTCGCCGCCGCGGCCGCGCGCACCAACCGCATCGAGCTGGGCACCGGCATCATCGACATGCGGTACGAGAATCCGCTTTACATGGCGGAGGACGCGGGCGCCGCCGACCTCATCTCGGGGGGCCGGCTGCAGCTCGGCATCAGTCGCGGGTCACCCGAGCAGGTGATCGAGGGCTATCGCTACTTCGGATACCAACCCAGTGAGGGTGACACGGACGGTGCCGACATGGCGCGCGAACACACCCGTGTGTTCCTCGACGTACTGAAGGGAGAGGGTTTTGCGCAGCCGAACCCGCGCCCGATGTTCCCCAACCCGCCCGGTCTGCTGAGGGTCGAGCCGCACGCCCCGGGGTTGCGCGACCGAATCTGGTGGGGTGCGGGCACGCGATCCACCGCGGAGTGGACGGCTCAGCAGGGGATGAACTTGATGAGTTCCACGCTGCTGAGCGAGGACACCGGTGTGCCGTTCCACCAACTGCAGGCCGAGCAGATCCAGCGGTTCCGTGACGCGTGGAGGGAAGCTGGGCATGAACGTGAGCCGCGTATCTCTTTGAGCCGCAGTATCTTTCCGATTGTCAACGACTTGGACAAGCAACTGTTCTGGCACAACCGCAACAGCACCGATGAGGTCGGCTTCCTCGACGGTGGCAAGGCCCGCTTCGGCAAGACCTACGCGGGGGAGCCCGACAAGCTCATCGCTCAGCTCGCTGAAGACGAGGCCATCGCGGCGGCCGACACGTTGCTGCTGACCGTCCCCAATCAGCTTGGCGTCGACTACAACACGCATGTGATCGAGAGTTTGTTGACCCATGTTGCACCAGAGCTCGGGTGGCGATAGCGCGACGAGCGAATACTTCAGGCCGTACGGGTGGTTATGAAACCCAGCCACCCGGCTACCGTGAGCACCGCATCCGCGAAGTCAGCGGGACGCTCCTGGGGCATATTGTGGCCGCTGTCGACAGCCCGATGTTCGTGGCGCCCCGAGAACATCGGCGCGTGATCCGCTGTCCCTCCCGGCTTGAGGGGGTCGTGCACTCCGTCGAGCGTGACGGTGGGCACGGCGATGATCGGCCGCCGCGCCAGCACCTCGCGGACGGACGCGTACCGCGGATCGCCCTCGGCCGTGCCGAAGTTGTGACGATAAGCATGCACCACCACGTCGACGAAGTCGGGGTTGTCGAACGATGACGCGGTGGCCTCGTACACCGCCTCGTCGAAGCGCCAGGTCGGCGACCACTGGCGCCACAGCATCCTGCACATCTCGTGCCGATGCGCTGACAGGCTCTCGCGCCCTCGTGGACTCTGAAACACGTGCTGGTACCACGCCACGTGTTCCACCGATGGGGGAAACCCGTGCTGTTGTCGCTCGTCGATCACGTCGTACCCGGCCATCGACACGAGTCCCGAGACAAGGTCGGGCCACACTGCGGCGATACCGCAGCACGCGAGTCCGCCCCAGTCGTATCCGGCCACGATCGGGCGGACCAATTGCAGCGCGCCGATCAGTTGTCGGAGATCGTCGGCCAACGCGGCCTGTTCACCGGACCGGACCGCGTCGGACGTGGTGAATCGGGTCGGTCCGAATCCACGGGCGAACGGCCGTATCACCCGGGCGCCCTCACGGACCAATCGAGGTGTCACCTCGTCGAAAGCCAGTACGTCATAAGGGAACCCGTGACACAGAACCACGGGCCAACCGCCGGCGTCCCCGTCTTCCCGGTAGCCGATCTGGAGGGTCTCGGTCTGTGCGTAACCCACCGTGGAACCCTACATCGAAGCCGATGCGTCGCGTCGTCTCGTGATGGCGTAGAGCACCGCCGCGGCAATACATGCCTCGACAAGTGACACGGTGGTCGCCAGCCCCATCAGCGCGGGCATCGGTTGCTCAGACAGCGTCACCGGGGTGCCGTGGTGGTGCGAGGGGACGGACCAGTGCACAGCGATCATGGCCAGGTTCATGACCGCGACCACGGCCCACGTCCGCGGTCCGCACGCTCGCCATATTTCATACGCGCAGAACAGGCATGCCGCTGCCATCATGACGATGAGCACTGCCAGTGCCGGACTTTTGGTGTGGACGATCATCGTCGCGTGCAATAGTGCGGAGCCGGCGGCTGCCGTCGCGCACAGCCGCCGCCCACAGACCGCGAAGACGGCAGAGCGACCGGACATCTGCCTACTCTGGCAGCAACGAGCCCCCGGCGCAGGGGGAGCGTCCGCTAGGGCTCGTCCCTGTCGTCCTTGTCGTCGTCGCGGTGGGCGGCTTCGATGACCTCAGGCGGTACCGGCTGTTGCAACCAGGCACGCATCCGCACCAAACCGGCCGCGACGGTGCCGAGGGCGATCACGCCGACGATGATCCAGAATGCAGCGGACATGAAACCCAGTGTCCACGTCGTGCGGGCCGAACGGGCCGAATCACGCCCTGAGCGCCGAAGTGATCCTGGGTCAGGCCAGTGGCGTCAACGCGTCGGCGAGCGCGCGGTAGGCGTCGAGCCGCGCAGGGCCGCGCGGCATCGCGAAGTCGGGGATTATCACCTCGTCCACGCCCTCGTCGCGCCATGTCGCCACAGCTTCTGCGATCCGCGCCGCGGGCCCGTAGACCACTGGTTGGGGCCTCGATTCGGCGGCCGCCTTCGCCTTGGACTCCGCTTCGGGTGTGTCGGTGACCATCACGACGGCCTGCGTGGAACGCCACACGGTGGCCGGGTCGCGGCCCTCCTTCTCGCATGCCGCGTCCAGCGCCGCCGATCGCTCACCGAATCCACCCGGTCCCGACCATTGATTCCATTCGTGGGCGTGCCGCGCGACCAGCCGCAACATCCGTGGGCCGGTCCCACCGACCAGCAGGGGAAGCGGTGACTGCACCGGCTTGGGCTCGCAGAGCGCATCTGTCACGTGGTAGTACTCCCCGTCGAACGTCGTCGTTTCGTTCGTCAGCAGCCCCGAGATGACGGCGAGCCCTTCGGCGAAACGATCGACCCGCTCCTTGGGCTCGCCCAGTTCCAAGCCGTACTGCTCGTGTTCGGTGTCCTGCCAGCCGGCGCCGAGGCCAAGGGTGAAGCGGCCGGCACTGATCCGGTCGATTGTCACCGCCAGGTTCGCGAGCACTGCCGGATGCCGGAACGTCATCGAGAGCACCAGGTTGGCCAACCGCACGTTCGTCGTGGCAGTGGCCAGCGCGGCCATCACGGCGGTGGCCTCCAGCCAGTCGCTTGTCTGGCCAGGTTTGTCGTCAGGCGACATGAAGTGATCGGCGACATACAGCGAATGCCAGAATCCGTCGTCGACGAACTGCGCCAGTTCGAGAACGTCGTGCCATGGTTGAGTCGTCGACGGCCACACGGAGAATCGCATCCGGCCAGTCTAGAGATCAAACGGTCGTGCGGTGCGGACCGTCTATCGAACGGCGTGAAACACTATGCGTTGCAACTTTTGTCAGCACAGGGCCCGGATGTGAACCTCCGATGCTCAAGCCCTTCGTACTCTCAACGCAAGGGCTGGGGCGTGAAAGTGACGTCGACTCCACCAACGGTCATCGTGACCTCACCTTCGATCACCATCACCTGAGCGGAGACCCGCCGATCCACGGTGTGGGCCAGGTGCTGCACCGGTGCGTGGGGTATCTGGATCACCGACAGGTTCGTCAGCCCCGCCACCTTGGGGCCGACCGCGCGCCACCAAGTGGCCACGCTCGCGGCGAACGGAAACAGCAGCACCTGATCGGCCTGGCTGACCGCCTTGCCCAGGACACGCTCGTCCGGCTGGCCCACGTTGATCCACTCGAGGGTCCGGCCCGTGTAGTCCGTGAGCCGCAAGTCCGGGACACCGGGCGTGGACAACCCCGGCCCGAACGCCAACTCACCGTCGATGTCGCCGAGTCGGTGTGCACGCAGCCCGAATGCCAGAAGCCGTACGACCATTCGCTCATCCGTCTCACTGGGATGACGGGCCACCGTCAGCGTGTGATCGGCGTAGTAACCGTTGTCGATATCGGAGACACCGAGCTCGACTTTGAACACTGTCGCGGAAAGAGCCACATCACAGTGTCCACCATGGTGGTACTCGCTACTACCGAGACAGCTGGACCAGTTCTGGGAAGTTGGGACCGGTAGCCGCTTGCACGGTATTCACTGGACGCCATGAGAAACATGATCATCGGCGCGATCGCGACGGGCTGCGCCGCCGTCAGCCTCGGCCTGGCGGCACCCGCCAACGCGGATCTTGCTCCGGGCAACTATCACCACCGCAGCATCATGGCCAACGGAATCGTCACCGATAGTCTCATGCGGGTGACGAGCTGCGGCCCCGGCTGCATCTCGATTTTCAACCTCACGACGAACCATGACCAGGGCCAGGCTTACATCCAGGGCAACCAGTACGTGCTCGACCAGTTCGTTCCCGGTGGCGCGTTCTGCCCAGACGGGCGTCCGGTCGACGTGACCACCCGCTCCACCTTCAACCTCGACGGCACGAACGGGCTCTACACACTCAACGGCCCCAACCCTTGCGGAAACAGCGGACCGGTTGGCGAGACGCGGTTCACATTCACTCCTGCGTGAACGACGCGTGCACCAGGCACACCGGCCGACGAGGTCTCGCAACCAATGATGCGGACCGAAGCCCTTGTGCCGCTATTGATTCAGGATCGCCCGCGCCGCACGCTCGGCGATCAGCATCACCGGGGCGTTGGTGTTCCCGGACGTGATCGTCGGCATCGCCGATGCATCGATGACCCGAAGGCCGGCGACGCGGTGGACGCGACAGTCGGTGTCGAGGACCGTGTCAGCCGACCGCGGCACACCGCGTACATCGAACGCGCCCATCGCGCAGGTGCCCACCGGGTGGAAGATGGTGGTGCCCAATTCCTGTGCCGCCGCTTGCAGGTCGTCGTCACTGACCACTTGGGGACCCGGAAGTATCTCCTTCGGACTGTAGCGGGCGAGGACCGGTGACGCCATGATCTGCCGGGTCATCCGCAGTCCGCGCACGGCGATGTCACGGTCGGCGTCGGTGGACAGGTAGTTGCAGGAGATCGTCGGGTGGATCAGCGGATCAGCATCGGCCAGACGCACATGGCCACGCGAGGTGGGCCGCAGGTTGCAGACCGAGGGAGTGATGGCGCCGTAGGGGTGCAGGGGTTCGCCGAACTTCGGCAGCGACAGTGGCTGCACGTGCCACTCCAGATCGGGGCTGGCCAGCTCGGGATCGCTTTTGGCGAACGCGCCCAGCGTGGACGGCGGCATCGTCAGGGGTCCTGATCGGAAGAGCAGGTACTGAATTCCCATGCCCGCCCGGGTGATCCAGTTCCGGTACAACGTGTTGACCGTGCGGGCCTTCTGGACGCGATAGACGGAGCGAATCTGCAGATGGTCCTGCAGGTTCTCGCCGACCCCGGGTAGATCGACAGCGACCGGCACGCCGTGCCTGGCGAGCAGCTCGGCCGGGCCCAGACCCGAGACCTGCATCAAGTGAGGCGAACCGATGGCCCCGGCACTGAGGATCACCTCGCGGCGGGCACGGACGTCGACGATGCGGCCATCTCTGAGCAGGCGCAGACCGGTGGCGCGGTGCTGCGCGGTCGTCCACGCACCGTGACGCTGATCGTCAGGGACCTGGTCATCCATCAGCACGCGGAGCGCCTGGGTCTCTGTGTAGACGGTCAGATTCGGCCGGTGCGTCACGGGGTGCAGGAATGCATCCGCCATCGACCACCGCCGGCCGCGCTTTTGATTGACGTGGAAGTACGCGCTGCCGGAATTGTCGCCACGATTGAACTCGGCGATCGGCTCGATGCCCGATTCGGCCGCGGCGGCCTGCCAGCCGTCCAGGATCTTCCAGCGCACACGTGGCCGCTCGACGCGGATCTCACCTGCTGCGCCATGCCACTCGTCGGCTCCGCCGAAGTAGCGTTCCAGCTGCTTGTAGATCTGGAGTGTTTCACCGCAGTCGTCTGGACCGCCCCACAGCCACCGCTCGTCGCCGGTGGCCTGCGCCCACAGTTCGTAATCGCTGGCCTGGCCGCGCATGTGGATCATCGCGTTGATCGACGAGCAGCCGCCGATGACGCGGCCGCGCGCGTAGATGATGCTGCGGCCGGCCAGACCTGGGTCGGGCTCAGTGGTGAAGCACCAGTCGGTACGGGGGTTGGCGATCGTGTAGAGATATCCCACCGGGACCTTGATCCAGAACCAGTCGTCCTTGCCGCCGGCCTCGATCAGGAGTACTCGGTGATCGGGGTTGGCGCTGAGCCGATTGGCGAGCAGACAACCCGCGCTGCCTGCTCCCACGACGACGTAGTCGAACTCGGCCACAGGGTTGGTTTCCGGCACCGTTCCTCCATTGCGCTCCGTTGCGCGTCCCAGTGTGCGCGATGGCGATGTTGACCTTGCCCCTAGGGGAGCCCGCACGATGACGTCCGTACCGAGATCATCACGGTCCCACCCGTGGGATTCTGAAGGAGACGACTGACGTGTACGAGCAGTTCGGCAAGTACGGCGCCTGGCTCAACCCCGCGCATGGCGATGCCGCCCGGATCGAATACGCCCCTGCTCTCGAAGAGCTGGGTTATCAGACGATCTGGGTGGGAATCGGTGCAGACCCCGTAGGTGACATGGCGCTGCTCGAGCAGATGATTGCCGCGACGAAAACTGCGATCATCGCGACGGCGATCATCAACATGTGGAATGACGACCCCCGTAACATCGCCCGTCACTATCACCGGATCGTCAACCGCCACGGGCCCCGGTTGCTGCTGGGCATCGGTCTCGGCCACCCCGAAAGCCGAGACACCTACGAGCGGCCGTTCGCACGGATGACCAACTTCGTCGATGCGCTACTGGCGGGCGGCGTGCCGGCCGAGGCGATCGTCATCGCCGCACTGGGCAAGAGAACGCTTACGCTCGCCGGCGACAAGACGCTGGGGGCACACCCCTATCTCACCGTCCCCGCGCATACGCGCTACGCACGAGAAGTGTTGGGCAACAATGTCTTCCTGGCCCCCGAGCACAAGGTCGTGCTGTGCGAGGACCCCGATCAGGCGCGGAAGATCGGCCGGTCTCTGGTGGATGACCCCTACCTCGGCCTGCGCAATTACACCGACAACCTGCTGCGGCACGGGTTCACTCAGGCCGATATCGACCGTCCTGGCAGCGACGCACTCATCGATGCTTTGGTTGCGCACGGTTCCCCGGAGACCGTCTACGCCGACATCGAGAAGCACTTCTCAGCGGGCGCAGACCACGTCGGCATCCAGGTGCTGACCCAGGACCTCACCGCCTCGCCGGTAGAGGCCTTCCGGACTCTGGCCGAGCACCGACCCGCACACTGACACCGAGGCAGTTGTCGTCATCACCACCGAGCGACCGCACCCGAAGTGACCCGAGGTGTCTACGAACTCGACACACCCGCGCTGCGAGGACGGGCACTTTTCGGCGACGACTGGACCACGACGGCACTCGCCGACCAACCGGGAACGGTCGTCGAACCGACAAGCGTCACGCGAGAACGGGCGCTGCCGGGAGTCAGTGTTGCGCTGCGACCGCACTTCGGCACGATGGGGGCGGCACCGGGAACTGCCGGGCGCATGTCCTCGGTGCCGCCCGGCGACCACGGAAGGACCATCGACAATTGGCGAATTGGCGTCGGCGGCCGGATGTATTACCCCGTCCACGTCGCCGGCGCCTTACTGTCGATCGGTGACCCACACGTATCCCAGGGCGACGGAGATCAGCGGCACGGCATTGGAGGCGTCGTTGAACGGGCTATTGCGCCTGACCGTGCGTCGCGACCTGCCGTTCACGGTGCCAGTGCTAGAGACGCCGACTGAGCTACTGGTCCACGGCTTCGGCGACAGCCTCGACGGCGCGATGCGTGCGGCGGCGGTCCGCGCCCTCGATCTCCTGCAGCGGCTCTACGGCCTCTCTCTCGCCGACGCGTACTCATACCTGTCCGTGGCGGTGGACTTCACCGTCACTCAAGTGGTCGCTCAACGCCTCGGCGTGCATGCGCGCATCGACAAACGGTCCTTCACCGGCACATGGGGGAGCGCGGCGTGACGGTCCCGGGCGGGATTCGTCCCTTCACATTCACACCCGCCGACGGAGTGCCGCCGTCAGTGGCCCCATTTGTGCACGCCACCGCCGCCGGCGAAACGTTGTACGTGACGGGCCAAATGCCCACCGACACCAGTGGGTCGGTGGTCAGTCAGGACATCGCCGGCCAGACCGATCAGGTGCTGGCCAATCTGCTGCGGGTGACGCAGCTGTGCGGTGGGGAACTGGCCGACGTGATCTCGGTGCGGGCGTATCTCACCGACTGGTCTGAATACCAGGCGTTCAACGCTGCGTATGCCGCCTGGTTTCCGGACCGGTTGCCGTCCCGGACATGCGTCGGGGTGACCGGCTTGGCGGTCGATGCCCGCGTCGAGATTGACTGGGTGTGCTGGCGACGTGGCGGGTGGGGGTAACAGCGGCGCATTCGACATCGTTTGGGACGCGGACCGGCTGTCGTTCCACTTGACGGTGGGGTGCTGACCCCGCTCGGTGGGGAGACGATGCCGAGAAGGAGCTCCCCCGGTTGGGTCGAGATCTTATGCGCGGCCGGGAAGAACGCTGCGACGCACCCGATCCTGTCTCCATGTCCCACATCGATTGGTTCGCCCCCGAGAGTCCCGTTCTGCAGGCATGGAAGCGCGCGATGGACAGCATGCTGTCCGGCGACCGCGTGCTCGCGTTGAACTGCTTCACCGAAGACGCGCTGTGGTACGACACGTTCGTCGGGACACTACGCGGTTCCGTTGCGATCGCCGAGCATCTTGGCGGCATGCTGGGGCGGGATTTCGACCGGTCCTCGATTGCGGTCGTGGGCGCTCTCGCCGACGTCGATACTGGCGCTGTCGAATGGAGGCAGACGATCCACACCGGAGATCGGTCCGCG
The DNA here is from genome assembly GCA_023404955.1 of Actinomycetes bacterium. Classification (GTDB taxonomy): domain Bacteria; phylum Actinomycetota; class Actinomycetes; order Mycobacteriales; family Mycobacteriaceae; genus Mycobacterium. The sequence goes on along the minus strand of JAEXZY010000046.1, from coordinate 13,099 downwards.
ACCGTCGAGGGGACCACCTGGGTGACGCTGACCGACGGACGATTGAGTCGGCTGTGGGACTACATCCAGCCGCTGAAGAACCGGAAGCCGTGATGGGGAGCGCGTATGACCTGTTCCTAGCGGTCAAGAAAGCGCAGGCGAGCGCCGACGTCGTGACGATGCGGCAATTGTTCGCCACCGACGCGACGATGTACGAGCCCTACGTCAGCGGGACGGTGCAGGGCCCGGCAGTGGCCGAATACCTCGGAACCATCTGCGGTACGGAGTTCGCTGCTGTGGAGTATGTGGTCCTCGGCTCGATCGGTGACGGCGACCGAGCGGCGGTGGAACTCGACGAAGTGGTGACGCTGCTCGACGGATCCACCGTTCGTCTGCGCAACTGCACGATCGTGGAGTGCCGGGACGGGATGGTCGTGCGGTGGTACGAGTACCTGCAGCCGATGAAGCGCAAGAGCTAGCCACACCGGTGCAGGACGCGTCGGAAATGGCTGTGCACCTTCGTGGTTCCCGCATCCCCCAGTCGGGTGTGCTTTGCGTCATGGCCGAGCATGTGACACTGGCCACAGCACAAAATCTGGGTTCCCGCCGGTGTGCACGGTCGATCCGTGCGGCACCCGGCGGCCGACCCGGATCGAGGAATGAGAGCCATGACCGTAGCTGACCCCCCACACCAGGCGGTATCGACGAACGCGCACGGCGGCCACCGTCTGCGCGGTGACATGAACACCTTCAAGCTGCTGTTCACCGTGCTGGCCTTCAACGGCCCGATCATCGCGGTCGTCGCATTCCTGCCCGTCGTGATCGGCTACGGGAACGGGCTCGGCGCGCCGGTCATGTATCTGGCGGCAGGGGTCATCGTCGCCCTGTTCGCGGTCGGCTTCGTCAAGATGTCGCGCCACGTCGACAACCCGGGCGGGTTCTACTCGTTCGTCACCAGAGGTCTCGGACGCGAGATGGGGTTGGGGGCCGCGTTGGTGGCGATTCTCGGCTATGCCGTCCTCTACGTCGGGAGCTATCCGCTGGAGGGCACGTTCTTCCAGGCCTTCCTGCGGGACACCCTGGGCGGCCCGGACGTCAGCTGGTGGGTGTGGACGCTCGGAATGTTCGTCGTGGTGTCCGTGCTCGGGTACTTCAACTTGGAGTTCTCTGCCCGCACACTGACGGTCTGCATGTCGCTCGAGGCGGTGATGATCGTCGTCTACAACGCGGCCGTCGTCTTCCGCGGTGGAGCGAGCGGACTGTCGGCCGACTCTTTTCTCCCGCACAACGTGTTCTCCGGAGACGTCGGGATCGGCTTGCTGTTCGCGATGCTGTGCTTCACGGGTTTCGAGTCCACGGTGATTTTCCGCGACGAGGTCAAGAACCCCGACACCACGATCCGGCGTGCGTCGTTCGGCTTCATCGCGTTCATCGCCACCGGCTACGCCTTCTCCTGCTGGGCGATCATCCAGGCTCTCGGCGCCGCCAAGGCGGTAGCCGCGACATCGGCCGATCCCAGCGGCGCCGTCATGGCGACGGTCGAGCAGTTCGCCGGCAAGACCGCTCTCGACATCGTCACCGTGCTGCTGTGCACCAGCGGATTCGCCTCGGCACTGGCTCTGCACAACGTGCTGTCCCGCTATCTGTTCAACCTCGGCGTCGACGGCATCATCTCGCCGCGGTTGGGCGCGACGCATGCCAAGCACGGCTCGCCGCATCGGGCTTCGCTGGTGCTGTCCGGCGTGGTACTGGTCGCCATGATGCTGCTGATCGTCAACAACGCCGACCCCCTGCTGGTGTACGCGCCGTTCTCGGGTGCGTTCGGTTACGCATTCGTCTCGCTGCTCATCCTCACCACGCTCGCGGTGATTGTGTTCATGCGACGCGACAAGCCGCGCGGCACAACCGTATGGCACCGGGTGGTGGCGCCGGTGCTCGCGCTGCTGGGGCTGGGCGGCACGCTGTTCCTGGCGACCCAGCACATCGAAATGCTCGTGACCGGCGGCCCGTGGGCGATCACCTTGATGTTCGTGTCGCTGGTTGGCGCGCTGACGCTGGGCGTGTGCTGGGCGCTGGTCCTCAAGCGCAGGCGCCCCGCTGCCTACGCGCGCATCGGCCGCCAGTAGGCCCTTCCCCCGGTCGGGGGTAGTTCTGCGCGCGAGGTCACCGGAGGGGCAGGGCGGGGCCCATAGTCGCCTCGACGCTGTAGCCACCGACGTCGAATCCGTTCGAGTACAACCACTTCAGAGGAATAACCGTGAGTTCGTCGTTCATCGACTTCAGAGTTCGACCCGCCGGCATCGAGGACAGCATCGAGGTTCCCGCTCGCGACGAGCACTACGCCCGCGTCTACAAGTCGACGTTCGCGGCCGATCGTGGGATCTCGACGTTGATCCACGCCCTCCAGATGCACGACGGTCAAGCGGTGATGCAGGCCGAGTGGGAGGACGACGATCCCGTCGCGGTGAACGAGCTCGTCGCCCACGCCGTGCGAACCCATCCTGACCGGCTGGTCGCTGGGATCGCGACGACGGACCCGCGGCTGCCGAACGCGCTGGAGATCCTGCGCCACGCGCACGACGAGCTGGGTCTACGGGGCTGGAACTTCCAGCCCGGGTTCCTCAAGATGGCGATGACTGATCCTCGCTGCGCCGAACTCTTCGCGTACTGCCAGGCCAACGGGCACCCGGTGACCGTCCACACCGGGGTCAACTTCAGCCCCACCGGGTCGATCGAATACGGCCGCCCGCTCGGGTTGTGCAACCTCGCCTGCAACTACCCGGATCTGTTGCTGGTGGCCAATCACGGTGGGTGGCCCTGGGTGACCGAGATGCTCGCGGTTTTGTGGAAGCACCCCAACGTGTACGTCGACTTCGGCGCCATCGCGCCGAAGCGCATGGTCGGGTCCGCAGGCGGATGGGAGCCGGTGGCGCACTGGATGAACACGATGGTGTCCGATCAGGTGCTGCTAGCCAGCGACTGGCCGATGATGCGTCACGACCGGCTCCTCACAGAGGCGTCACTGCTGGGCCTCAGTGAGGAGTCCCTCGCCAAGTACCTCCGCGGTAACGCGGCTCGGCTGCTGGACACGATGTGGGGGACGAGCCTGTCATGAGCGGCGTGTTGCGCGATGTCGACACCGAACCCGTCATCGTGGTCGGCGCCGGCCTTGCCGGTCTGACCACGGCCCACATGCTGGGGCGCGCGGGCATGCGCACCGTGGTCCTGGAGGCGGGTGACCGCCCGGGCGGCAGAATCCACACGCGCACAGAGGGATTGGACGCCGGACAGTACGGTGAGCTCGGCGCCGAGACGATCAGCGCGAGCGATGCTGCTGTCACGGCGCTCTGCGCAGAACTCGGCGTCGAACTGTCCGAACCGACTCCGTGCGACGACGCACCGATGACGGCGATCGACAGTCTCCTCGATTCCGACACCGTGGTCGTGGGGGGACACGTCATGGCCAGGGCTCGTGTCGCGTCGATTCGACGGGAGGCGGCGACGGCCCTGCGCGGACTCCCACCCGCCGCGCACGAAACCGTCGCCCAGTGGTTGCGGCGGGCAGCACTGTCCGACGAGGCCCGGACCGTGCTCGCCACGGCGACTCGTGCTCTGGCACAGCGTGATCCGGCGCAGGCCGATGCACGCGCGCTCATCGAGGACAGCGCCGGTGCACGACGGACGATCCGCGGCGGCACGCAGCGCCTCACCGACGCGCTGGCCCGTGACGAAGACGTGCACCTCAACGCGTCGGTCACGGTGATCCGTCAGCGTCGCGGTCGCATCACCGTGACGCTCGGCGACGGGCAGACGCTGTCGGCGAAGCAGGCGGTGGTGGCAGTGTCGCCGTTCGTGTTGGGAGCCATCGGGTTCGACCCGCCGCTGCCGCCGGCCACGCTGCTGGCGGCCGCCTCGACGCCGCGGTCACAGGGCAGCACCGTGGTCGCGCAGTACCGAGACGGTGCCGCGCTGCGCGAGGCCCTGACGCACGGCGTCTGCACCGACGGCCCGATCAGCCGCGCCTGGCTCAGCGGCGCAGACACCTCGGGTTCCGCCGTTGTGCGTGCACTCGTCTGCGGCACCGCGCGGGCGCAGGTCGAGCAGGGGGACGCCGCACTCCAGAAGTTGGACGTACTGCTGGAGACCATCGTCGGCCACGGTCTGACCCGTCTCGGTGGCTGCGTCAAGAACTGGAGCGCCGACGAGCGCTTCCTCGGAATGGGCGGGGCGCCGCCGATCGCGCTGCGGGGCAGCCACGTCGCGCTGCTGGCTGCCGCGGAGCGACGAGTGCATTTCGCCGGTGCGCACACCGACGAGATGTTCTGCGACACCCTCGAAGGCGCTGTTCGCTCGGGTCGGCGCGCCGCCCGCGAGGTCCTCCGTCACCCGGTGCGGTTCAGTGCCGACGACTGCAACCTGAAGTTGGTGAGGGCATGACCACGATCGTCGTCGGAGCTGGGCCGGCCGGGTTGGAGGCGGCCCGGGTGCTCGTCTCCCGTGGCGAGGACGTCACCGTCCTGGAAGCCAACCCCCATGTCGGCGGGCGGACGCGGACCGACCGCACGCGTCTGTGCTACGGCCAGCCCGCCGATCTCGGGGGATCGCTGATCGACCTGGGGCAGGACAAGATCCTCGCGGTGTGCGCGGAGCTGGGCATCGAGCTGACCCCGCAGTTCGCGCTCTTCCCTGCGGAGCCGGACGGCTCGTACACCGCGGCCAGCCATGTCCGCAATCCGATGGTGCTAGACGGTGCGCGAGTCGACGACGTTGCGGCGCAGCGCATCGCGCAGGAGGTGAGCGACGCGCTGACGTGCACGCCCCCGGAGCCGACTGAGCCGGTGTTGGCGTGGACCCGCCGCAGCGGTGTGTCGCAGGGTGCGCGCAGGGCGCTGGCGGGGGTGACGGGATACAACCCCGTCAGCCACCCGGCGCTGGTCCCGATGGGCGAGATCCACCCGCCGACCACCGGACGTGTGGTCTGGATGCTGGCCGATGGCACCGATTCGGTGACCATGGCGATGGCCGACGGTCTCGACATCCGTCTCGAGCAGCCGGTACGGCTGATCCGTCGCACGCAGCGCGGCGCCGTGGTCGAGACCGACAGCGACACCTTCGCCGCCGACGACGTGGTGGTCGCCACCCCCGTCACTCCGACGCTGGCCATCGGATTCGACCCGGTGTTGCCGGAATGGAAGGCGAGCGCGCTATTGTCCACGCCCATGTCGCAGGGCGCCAAAGTGATCGGGCAGTACAGCGACGGCGCGGCGATCGCGGCCCAGCTGCCGAGAACAGCGCTGGGCGACGATCGCGTGACCGCGCTGTGGACCAGAGCGGTCGGACCGCACGACAGCATCGTGGTGCTGGGCTTCGTCCCCGATCGCGGGGACGGGATGTCGCACGACGAGGAACAGGCTCTGCTGGCGCTCGACGATCTCGTCAGGACGGCGTCGGGAGTCCCCGCCCGGCGGCTGAGCGGAATTCTGAAGGATTGGACGCAGGACGAGTACGCCGGCGGGGTGGTGTCGATGCTGTTCGGCGATCGGATCCGGCTGCAGGCGCTGCTGGCCGCAGGCGCCGGACCCGTTCACTTCTGCGGGGAACACACGGCCAACATGTGGGCGACCGCGATCGACGGAGCGATGCGCTCCGGTGAGCGAGCCGCGGACGAAGTGCTGCAGCGGCGCGAATCGCTGCGGTGAATCGGGAGGAGACACTCGTGTCCGAAACGCTGAGGAGCCACGACGATCTGACAGCGATGCTGACGGCTCAGGGCGACACCGTCGTCGAGCAGCTCGACCGCTGGACGCGCGAAACGCCCGATCGGACGTTCCTCTACTACGGAGAGACCGACCAGCCGTACAGCTTCGCCGAGTTCGGTTCGTGGACTGACACTCTCGCGGGCAACCTGCACCGCTTTGGGATCGCCAAGGGTGACCGTGTGAGCGTGCTGTCGACCAACTCTCTGCTCTGCGCGGTGGTCATGTTCGCGGCCTGGAAGCTCGGCGCGGTGTACGCGCCTGTCAACTACAGCTTCCGCGGGCGGCTGCTGGCCTACCAGATCGACGACACTGCCGCCCGGCTGCTGGTCACCGATTCCACGCTGATCGCTGCGGTGAACGAGGTCGCCGGTCAGGTCGGCCACCATCCGGTCGTCGCCGTCTACGACCCGATGGCCGACGGCGCACCCGAGGCGGAGGCCCCGTTTACCCGAATGCGATGGGCGGAGCTGAACCGCCCCTGCCCTCGGCCCCAGGTCGAGCTGGCGTTCGATGATCCGGCGAGCGTGTTCTACACAAGCGGAACCACCGGCCCCGCCAAAGGCGTGGTCCTGCCGCACCGCTGGTTGGCGAGCTACACCTTCTACCACCGAATGCTGTTGTCGCCCGACGATGTCATCTACTGCGATCTTCCGCTATACCACGTGGGCGGTGCGATCTCGCACGTGTCCCGCGCGGCATGGGTCGGCTGCGAGGTCGCGGTGTGGGACCGATTCTCGCCCAACGAGTTCTGGTCTCGCATCGCGTCCCGCGGCGCGTCGGTGGCAGCGCTCCTGGACGTGATGATCCCGTGGCTGTTGAAGGTGCCCCCGCGCGAGGACGACGCGGCGAACACCCTGAACAAGGTGAACATGCAGCCGCTGCCGGCGCGCCACCAGGAGTTCGCGCAGCGCTTCGGCATCGACATGGTCTCCACCGGCTTCGGCCAGACGGAGTCGGGGTGCCCGATCGGGCTCATCATCGAGGAGACCGCGCAGGGCGAGGGCACCCCGGCGCATCTGTATCGCGGACTGTCGCACGCCGAGATCCTCGCGCGCGCAGCAGATGCCGGCGTCACCACCCTCTCCGCAGGCGCCGTGGCGCGCAAGGGGATGATGGGCCGGCCGGTGCCGTTCATGGAGGTCGCGGTGCTCGACGAGCGGGACCAGCCGTGCCCGGTGGGCGTCCCCGGACAGCTCGCCATACGTCCCCGAATTCCGGGCGTGCTGTTCACCGAGTATCTCGGCAAGGCGCCGGCCACGGTGTCGGCGTGGCGCAACCTGTGGTTCCACACCGGCGACGCCGCGGTCCTCTCGCCCGACGGCATGTACGACTACGTGGACCGGCTCGGCGATCGCATCCGGGTACGCGGGGAGAACCTCACCTCGTCTCAGGTCGAGGATCTGCTCAACCAGCATCCGCACGTGCAGATGACCGCGGCGTTCGGCATCGCCAGTGCTGAAGGAGACGAGGACGACATCTGCGCGTTCGTGGTTCCGCTCGGCGGCGCCACCGTCAGCGTCGAGGACCTGCACACGTTCGCCGTGCAGACCATGCCGAAGTTCATGCGGCCGAGGCATATTCGCGTGGTCAGCGACGTTCCGCGCACCCCGACGAACAAGATCGAGAAGTACAAGCTGCGGCAGATGATCCTCGCCGACGTCGCCGGTGCACCCCAGAAATAGGCGAGGCACACGACAGAATCCCCCGGCTCACGAGCCGGGGGATTCTTCGTTGGGTCCGTCACATCACGGTGGTCTGGGCGTAGAGGCTCAGTTCACCGAGGCCCTCGGCGCGTGCAGCGTCCAGAGCATCTCCGGTGGCGCGCAGGATGCGGCCGTTGAGTCCCTCGGCCGCGAACGCGGCCAGCGAGCCCTCGACGGATTCGGCGAAGGTCTCCAAGCTGGCCTGATCGCTGGCCAGGTCGCCGGTGTCGAGTGCCTCGACCACTTCGGGCAACGTGCGCTGCAAAGACTCCGCCAGATAGCCGGCGGCGTGCAGCAGCTGCTCCGTCGGCACCTTGCGCCGCTGCAGATAGGTGGCTGCTTCGACGAAGCTGCTGAGAGCCGGGATGAGGAACGCGCACAACCCCTGCAGCAGATCAGAACTCACACTCTGCGCACCGGGGATGTAATGCGACGGCCCGAGCAGCGTCAGCATCGGTTCGGCGCGCTGCCATGCCGCCGTCGGCCCCGAATACATGAAGTAGGCCTCCGCGGTACCGACCTGACGCGGGTAGTTCAGGATCGAGCCGTCGAGAACGTCCACACCATGCTGGGCGGCCCAGTCGGCGAACGCGTCGCTTTCGTCGGGTCGACCGCTGGTGAGGTTCACCAGGAGGTGTCCGTCCCAAGAGGTGACACCGCCGATCGCCGAGTAAACGTGGTCATAGGTGGCGGTGATCGCCACGACGATGTCGGATTCCTTGACTGCGGCATCGATGTCATGCAAAGGAGTCACGCCGTAGTGGCTCAGCGCCTCTGCCTTGGCGAACGTCCGGTTCCACGCCGCCACGCGCAAGCCCTGCTCGGCCAGCGTCCGGGCGAGCGCAGAGCCCATGAATCCGCAACCGACGATCAGGACGTCGAAGGTCGCGGATCGGGTGTTCTCGGTCATGACAGTGCTTTCTGATCAGGGGGGAGGGAGCGGCTCAGCGCGGCAGTCACGGCGTCGACCGCGCCCTCGATTCCGTGGGTGGAGTCCGATGGGTCTTCCGAGTCGTGGATGAACGTCATGGCGCCCCGCACCGCCCCGCAGAAATCGATGAGCCCGTGCTCGATCTGAGCTCGCAGCGCTTTCTCGTAGCCGTGCCGTTGGTACACACCGGCACTGCTGGCCGCGACGGGCAGCACGTGGATGGTGAGCCACTGCAACGCCGGTTCGATGTCGCCGGTGGGGGTGTAGCCGAACGCCCAGCCGTTGACGAACACTCGGTCGATCCAGCCCTTGATCAACGCGGGCATCGACCACCAGTAGACCGGGAAGACCAGCATCAGGTTGCTGGCCTTGTTCACCCGAACCTGTTCGGCGACAACGTCGGCCGGAACGGGGCCCGTCCCGTGGTACGCGGCGCAGTCGGCGGCGGTCCATCGTGGATCGAAGCCCTCCCACGCGAGATCGGCGATCTCCGCCGTACCCCGCTGCGCGGCAGCGGTCGCCACGGCGTTGGCCACGTGGTGGCTCAATGACGTGGGGTCGGGGTGCGCCACGACCACCAGGGTGTGTTCGCCGCCTCCTGCCATGCTGGTCTCCTGTCTGCGTTCGTCCGTCAGACCAGTGCGAGTCCGCCGTCGATGGCGATCGTCGCACCGGTCATATAGCGACTCGCGTCCGAGGCCAGGAAGAGGTAGAGCTGCGCAATGTCGTCGACGTCGGCCAACCGCTTGAGCGGCACGTGCGACGCCGATTCGGCCTTGTGTTCCTCGACACTGGCGCCGGAGGCGTAGTCGGTCTGCGAGAGTTTCGCCATCGCGTTGCGGTAGAGCGCGGTGTCGGCAGGGCCGGGATCGATGGCGTTGGCGGTGATGCCGTCACCGGCGAAGGCGAGCGCGGCCGACTTCACCAGCGAGTGCACCGCGGCCTTGCTGGCGCAGTAGGAGCCGCCTTCGGCGTAGGGGCGTGTCGCCGACACCGATGCGGTAGCAAGCAGTTTGCCGCTGCGGCCGGTGTCGATCATGTTCAGCGCAGCCGCCTGAAAGGCCCGCAGCATGCCCAGGACGTTGACGTCGAAGACGCGTGCCCATTCCTCGGCCTTGGCGGTACGCAGATCGTCGATGAGGATGACCCCGGCATTGGCCACCAGGATGTCGAGCCCCTCGTCACCCGCCGCGGCCTGCACCGCTGCCCTGACGTCGTCGCTGTTCGTCACGTCGCCCTGAAACGGTTTCACGCCGTCGAGTTCCCCGTCGAAACGCAGATCCATGCCGACCACGTGGGCGCCTTCGCGGGCGAAGAGTTCGGCGGTGGCGCGGCCGAAGCCCGTGGCCGCTCCGGTGACGAGCGCGCGCTTTCCGGTCAGTACTCCTGACATGGCGTCCTCCCTGTGGGTGCGGGTGTTCTGACCCGACTGTGCACCGGCCGGCGCTCCGGACGGGCCTCGGTGCCGACAACTACGCCCGGATGGGGGAAGCGCATTCGAGCCCCTCCGGCCGCTATCCTCGCTAGATCGGCTCGCTGCCGACGAGATGTGGTGAGGAACCGGTATGCCTTCTGAGTCGGCAACGTCGTTGCCCGCCGACATCGCGAGCTTCGTCGGTCGGCGCGAGGACATACTCACTGTGCGCCAACTCTTTTCGACCACACGGCTGGTGACCCTCACCGGAATCGGTGGGGTGGGCAAGACCCGGCTCGCCCTGCAACTCGCCAAAGAACTGCAGAGGGCGTTCCCCGACGGCGTGTACGTCGTCGAGTTCTCGACGCTGTCCGAAGGGCGGCTGCTGCGGCAGGCGGTGCTGGACGCCCTGGGGGTCCGCGAGCTGCGCAGGGAGGACGCGGTGAACTCGCTGCACGGCTTTCTGCGGCGCCGGCGGATGCTGCTGATCCTCGACAACTGCGAGCATGTGGTCGAGGACGCCGCCGCGCTCACCACAGACTTGCTCCAGATGGCACCGGAGTTGCGCATCCTCGCCACGAGCAGGCAGCCGCTGCGGGTCACGGGGGAGCACGTGCACCACGTCGCGCCGCTGCCCACGCCCGACCCGGACGGGTCAGTGCTGCCAGGCGCGATCAGCCATTACCCGGCGGTGCGACTGCTGACCGAACGCACCGCGGCCATCGTGCCCGGATTCGAGGTGACGCCCGACAACGAGATGGCGGTGGCGCGCTTGAGCAGTCGTCTCGAGGGCATTCCGCTGGCCATCGAGCTGGCCGCCGTGCGACTGAACGTGCTGTCGGTGGCAGAGCTCGCCGATCGGCTCGACGACCGGTTTCACGTCCTGCGGGCCGGTAACCGCAACATGCCCGAGCGGCACCGCACGCTGCAGAACCTCGTCGACTGGAGCTTCGACCTGTGCACGGATTCCGAGCGGCTGCTGTGGAACCGGTCGTCGGTGTTCGCGGGCAGTTTCGCGTTCGACGCGTTGACCGCGGTGTGCGCCGACGACCGGCTGCCCGCCGATGAACTGGTCGACGTCCTCGCGGGCCTGGTCGAGAAGTCGATCATCGTGCGCGACGACAGCGGCGGGCGGGCGCGCTACCGGATGCTCGAGACGTTGCGTGCGTACGGGCGGGCCCGGCTCCGGGAGTCGACCGAGGAGGGCCTGCTGGCGCAGCGTCATTGTCAATGGTACGCACAGCTCGCCGATCGGGTGACCGATGAGTGGATCGGGCCCCAGCAGGAGGAGTGGGCCGAGGTGATGCACCTCGATCACGCGAATCTGCGTGCCGCGCTGGAGTATTGCGTGTCCTCCCCGGAACGGGCGGCCACCGCGATCAGGATCGCGGGTCAAACGTGGTTCTGGTCGGCGACCTCGCACATGCACGAGGCCACGCTGTGGTTGGACCGCGCGCTGGGGCTGGCCACCGAACCGACCCCAGATCGCGCGTGGGGGTTGGCCGCGCGCGGGTACATCGCCGCGTTCCTCGGCGAACCGGAGGTGCTGAATGCCCTCCCGGAGCAGGCGCGCGACCTGGCCACGGTCCTGGGCGACCGACGGTCGTTGGCGTTCGCGAATCACGTGATCGGTTTCCGGCAGTCGCTGGCGAGCGGTGCCGCCGTCCACGATGCGATCCCGCTGCTCACCGACGCGCTGCAGCAGCACGTCGATAGCGGGACCGCTGCCCAGTACCACGATGCGGCCATGGTGGAGCTCGCCGTCGCCCATCTGCGCATCGGTGAGCTGGATGGTGCGGCGGAGTTGGTCGATGAGCTGTACCAGCGGTGCTCGGCAGCGGGGGAGCGCTCGCATCTGGGGTATGCGCTGTGGCTGCGTGGGTTGCTCGCGCTGATCCGGGAGGACACCCGTCAGGCTGCTGCGTGGTTGGCGGAGTCGGTGACGATCCAGCGGACCTTTCGGGACGACCTCGGTCTGATCCTCACGCTGGAAGCGCTCGCCTGGAGCTTGGCCGCCGCGGGGGAGGGCGAACGCGCGGCGACGGTTCTGGGCGGCACCGAGGTGGCCTGGCAGTCGATCCGCGCGACAGAGAAACTCATGCGCGGATGGCGGGTGCGCCACCTCCTGACAGAACGCTCCCACCTCGGAGACGGCGCGTTCGACGATGCCCGGCGCCGGGGGAACGACCTGAGTCTCGACGACGTGGTCGCCTATGCGCTCAACGAGCGGCCCGCCGATGCGACGACGACCAGCGGAGGCCACGCCCTTGGTCAACTCACTCGCCGCGAGCGCGAGGTGGCTGGGCTGGTGGCCGAGGGTCTGTCCAATAAGGAGATCGCAGCCAAACTGGTCGTCTCGTTGCGCACCGCCGAAGGTCACGTCGAACGCATCCTCACCAAGCTGGGGTTCCGCACCCGCGCTCAGATCGCGTCGTGGTTCACCGAGGCGCACGCGGTGGGCGATGAACGGGGCAGAAACAGGTAGTTTCCACGGTGTGCCGTTTCGGCCGGAGCGCGACCGTGGAGGAGGCATGGCAACCGCCATCACCACACCGTCGCGCAAGAGGAACCACGATGCCCATCAGTTCTGCCGCCGTCGCTGTCGAGCCGGGAACCGAGTGTCAGCCGCAACGCATCCTTGTGGTCGACGAGAACGAACTCATGCAGGCCGGGCTCCGGTCGGTCTTCCTGGAAGCACCCTGGGTGGCGGCCTGCTTCGTCGCGAGCAACGCCGAGGTCGCCATGCACGTGATCCGACGCAGGCAACCCCACATCGTGTTGATCAGCGCCACGCTTGGCGCGACGACGGGCCCGGATCTGTGTCACTGGCTCAAGGAAAACATGCCGCACATCAAGGTGGCGGTGATGTCCGGCGGTCGAGTGCCGGCCGCCCTCGCCGGGTCGCTGGGTGCGGTCGCGGTGTTGTCGAAGCAGATGCCGCGGGGGGCGGTTCTGGCAGCGATGAAACGGGTCGCGGAGGGTGAGCGGTTGCTTCCGCGTCGGGCCACTCCGGCGACTCTGCACCTGTCCAAGCGTGAACTCGATGTGCTGCACCACGTCGCGGCAGGACTGAGCAACCGGGAAACCGCGGCCACACTGAACCTGTCGGCGCACACCGTCAAGCAGTACACCAGCGCGCTGTATCGCAAGCTCGAGGTCCGCAACCGTGCGGAGGCGGCCAGCCGTGCCCAGCAGCTCGGACTTCTGCTGTGGAACCATTCCGCGCCCCCGCTCACGGCGGGTTAGCCTGCGCGTAAGCAATATTGGGCAACAATGAGGCCGGGGGGGGGCCGGGGGGGGGGCGGGGGGGGGG
>JAEXZY010000140.1 GCA_023404955.1 Actinomycetes bacterium | reverse complement strand
GCACCGCAGAAGCCTCGAGCTCTGCGGTGCCGTCGGCGCGTCCGCGTGTCGGAACATCAGTAACAGCTGACACATACGTAACATCAGCCCGTGCTGTGTCGTCGTCCGAGGTCGACACTGATCGCCGCGCTGGCGGGGACGGTGTTGCTCACCGCGCTGCTCGTGCGCGCGATCATCAGCGCTGAGCCCTCACCGACCCCCGCTGTCGCCGCTCCGAAGATGGCGTCGCAGCCGCTGGCCGAGCTCGGCGGGGGCCGCACCGTCCGCGAGATCCACCAGGACACCCCGTTCTCGATGGTCGCGCTGACATCCGGGGATCTGACGGGCACCACCGCCCGGGTGCGAGCGAAGAAGGACGACGGCAGCTGGGGGCCCTGGTATGACGCCGAAACGCTCGAGGGCGTCGGCCCGACCAGCCACGACGCCCCCCGCGGCACCGAACCGGTGTTCGTCGGGCGCACCACGACCGTGCAGATCGAGGTGACCCGACCCCCCAACGCTCCGGTCACCCCGCCTGCCGCACCCGCCCAGGGGCAGCGCCCGGGCTTGGGCTACATCCCGGCGACGGTCGAGCAGCCCTTCGCCCAGAACATCACCGCGGTGTTGATCAGCCCACCGCAGACGCCGGTCGACCTGCTACCCCTGCCCAACGCCGCCACCCCGCCGGGGCAACCGCCCAGCATCATCAACCGCGCCGCATGGGGCGCCGACGAGTCGATGCGCTGCGGAGAACCGCGCTATGACAACAGGATTCAGGCCGGGGTCGTCCACCACTCCGCGGGCAGCAACGACTACACGCCGCAGGATTCGGCGGGCATCGTCCGCTCGATCTACGAGTACCACACCCGCACCCTGGGCTGGTGCGACATCGCCTACAACGCGCTCGTCGACAAGTACGGGCAGGTGTTCGAGGGCCGGGCCGGTGGCATGACCCGGCCCGTCGAGGGCAGCCACACCGGCGGGTTCAACCACAACACGTGGGGCGTGGCCATGCTCGGCAATTTCACCGACGTGCCCCCGACCCCCATCCAATTGCGCACCACCGCAAGGCTTCTGGGCTGGGTACTGGGGCAGGCCGGGGTCGACCCGCGCGGTACCGTGGTGCTGCCGTCCGAGGGCGGAGCGTTCACCAAGTTCCCGTTCGGCTCGTCACCGACCCTGCCGACCATCTTCACCCACCGTGACGTCGGCAACACCGAGTGCCCAGGCAACGCCGCCTATGCGCTGATGCCCCAGATCCGCGAGATGGCAGCCGCATTCAACGAGCCACCCGGTGCCGACCTGCTGATCGAGCAGCTGCGCGGCGGCGCGATCTTCACCACGTGGGAAAAGCTCGGCGGGGTGCGTGGTTACCTCGGCAAGCCGACCTCACCCGAGGCGTCCGGCGAGGGCGCGACCCGCTACGCCACCTTCGAGCACGGCGCGGTGTACTGGTCCCCGACCACGGGTGCCGAACCGGTCACCGGCGAGCTCTACAACGCCTGGGGCACACTGGGATTCGAGAGAGGCGCACTGGGTCTGCCGACCAGCGCCGAAATCGCAGAACCACTGTGGATCGTGCAGAACTTCCAGCACGGCACCCTCAACTTCGACCGGGAGAAGGGCACCGTCACCCGCGTGACCGACGGCAGACCCGTCGAGCTGACCCGCCGGGCCGACAATCCGGTTCAGCTCGAGCGCTTCACTCCCCCGATCAATCCCGCCTGAGCTGGCCCCAATTGCCGCACTCCTCAGCGCGGCTCGTGCCTCGCCGCTTGATCGTCGTACGGCTAGCCCCAGAACCGCTCCAGCACCCGCGCCACCCCGTGCTCGGCATTCGTCGCCGTCACCTCGTCGGCGGCGGCGACCGCATCGGGATGGGCGTTGCCCATCGCGACGCCCAAGCCTGCCCACGCGAGCATCGGCACGTCGTTGGGCATGTCGCCGAACGTCACGATGTGTGCCGCGTCTATCCCCTGCGGTGCACTCAGTTCCGCGATACCGGTCGCCTTGCTGATGCCGGTGGGGACGATCTCGATCAACCCGTTGTTGGTCGAATACGTGATGTCCCCGGCAGTCCCGACGTGCTCGACCAGGGCCGCCGCCATGTCGGCACTGCGCGCACCCGCCTTACGGATCAGCAGCTTCACCGCGGGTGCGCTGAGCAGATCCTGCAGCGACACTTCGGTGTTGTCCGGGTTCAGCCACGCGTGTTCGTACCCCGGCGAGCTGACGAACTGGGGGGTCGCCGCGTCATGGGCCGTCCTGCCCACCCGCTCCACCGCAAGGCCGGCGCCGGGAATCACCCGTGCGGCGATCTCGGCGAGCTCACCCAACTCGTCGGCCGACAGCGTGCGCGCGCTGACGATGCGGTCCGCAGACGGGTCATAGATGACTGCGCCGTTGGCGCACACCGCCATCGGTGCGAAGCCCAGCTGGTCGACGATCGGGGTGATCCACCGCGGCGGCCTGCCCGTGGCGAGCACGAACTGCGCGCCGGAGTCGATGACGGCCTGCACGGCCTCGCGGGTGCGCGGGCTGACCGTCTCATCATCGTCGAGCAGAGTGCCGTCGACGTCGGTCGCCACCAGTTCGGGCGTCACGCGGTTTCTCCCCTTCTGCGGGCCCGCTCGGCGAGCTCCGCCTCCTCCAGCCGGGCGGCTTCGACCGCTGTGGGTGCGCTTCCGCCGAGCCGGCGCGGCAGCCACGGCGCGCCGGCCGGCGCCGGGTAATCCTGTTGCGCGTCGTGCAGCAATGCGGTCATCGACTCCCTCATCCGGCCGCTGAGTTCATCGACGCCACCGTCCGGGGCGATCGGTGCGCCGACGACGACGGTGACGGGAATCTTCTTGCGGCCGACAGCCCTCGGCAGGTCTTTGGTCCAGATCCGCTGCGCTCCCCAGACGATCAGCGGCACGATCGGCACGTGCGCCTCCCGGGCCATGCGGGCCGCACCGCTCTTGAACTCCTTGAGCTCGAAGCTCCGGCTGATGGTGGCCTCGGGGTACACCCCGACGATCTCGCCGGCCCGCAGCGCCTCGACGGCATGGACGTAGGCTTCGGCGCCGGCCTTTCGATCCACCGGAATCGTCTTGGTGTGCTTGATCAGATAGGCGACGGTCTTCACCTCGTTCATCTCGGCCTTGATCATGAACCGCATCCGGCGGTGCCGATGCATGGCGGCCAACGCCGCCGGCAGCCAGTCGACGTAGCTCGTGTGGTTGATGGCGATGACGGCACCCCCCGAAGCGGGCATGTTCTCCAACCCGCGGAAGGTGATCCTCGTCCCGGTGGCCCGCACCGCCAGCATCGCCGCGATCTCGAGCGAGCGGAAGACCGGTTCCACGGCTTACCCCGGCGCCTCGGTGGACGGCCCGGCGCGGCGGGCGGCCTTGGCGGCCGCCTCCTCGGCGTCCATCCGGTTGGCCTCGGCGAGGGTCGGCGCGCCGCCGCCGAGGCGGTGCGGCACCCAGAACTCGCCGGGCGGATGCGGACCGTAGGCGTCCTGCACCTCGGTCAGCAGATGCTGCATCCGCGAATGCAGCAGCGCGGTCAGTTCGGCGGCCGGCAACGTCGGATAGATGGGTGCGCCGACCGCGATCGAGATGGGCACCTTGGGCCGCCACATCTTCTTCGGATGGCCCTTGGTCCAGATTCGCTGGGCGCCCCACACGATGTGCGGCACGATCGGCACGTCGGCGTCGATCGCCATCCGGGCCGCACCGGACTTGAAGTCCTTGATCTCGAAGCTGCGACTGATCGTGGCCTCGGGGTAGACGCCCACGAACTCGCCGTCCTTGAGCCTCTGCACCGCCTCGGCGTATGACGCCGCACCGCTGTCGCGGTCGACCGCGATGTGGCGCAGGCTGCGCATGATCGGCCCGGTGATCGTGTGGTCGAACACTTCCTTCTTGGCCATGAACCGGACCTTGCGGCCCAGGTGCTGCCGGTAGGCGGGCAACCCGGCGAAGGTGAAGTCGAAGTAGCTGGTGTGGTTGATCGCGACCACCGCGCCGCCGGTGCGGGGCAGGTTCTCGACGCCGGTGACGGTGAACGTCAGCCCCTGCGCGCGCCAGACGAGCCGGGCGAGCTGGATGACAGTGCCGTATACCGGTTCCACAGGCGCCAGCGTAGTGCGTGGCACAGTGGGCCTCGCCGTGAGTACGCCGAGCCATCTGGTGCCCGTACCGGCCGTCGTGTCCCGGATCGCGGGCGGTCGGCCGGCGACCGCGGTGTGGATCAACGAACTGGGCGGGGTCACGTTCGCCGTCGGCCATCCCCCGGCTGAGTACGTCAAGACGTACCCGGAACCGGTGGCCCAGCTGCTCGACGACGAAGCGGTCCGGCTGCGGTGGGCACGCAGGTATGCCACGGTTCCCGACGTTCTGGACAGCGGTCACGGGTGGCTGCGCACCGCGGCGCTGCCCGCCCGCTCGGCCGTCGACGCGCGGTGGAGCGGCCGACCGGAGACCGCTGCGCGGGCCATCGGTGTCGGACTGCGCGCGCTGCACGACTCCCTCCCCGTCGCCGACTGTCCGTTCGGCGCGCCGTCCTGGATCGGCGATGGCGCTCCCCCACCCGAGCGGCTCGTGGTGTGCCACGGCGACGCCTGCGCCCCCAACACCCTGATGGCCGAGGACGGCTCGTTCGCCGGCCACGTCGACCTCGGCGACCTCGGGGTCGCGGACCTGTGGGCCGATCTCGCGATCGCCACGATGTCGTTGGACTGGAACTACCCGGGCGGCGACTGGCAGGCGCTGCTGCTCGGCGCGTACGGGGTGCATCCCGATGTCGAACGCATCGCGTTCTACCGGCGGCGGTGGGACGACGAGCCCTCGCCGCCCGGCTAAGCTGGCAGGCGAGCAAGCAGTCGTCAGAGGGGTATTTGTGCAGGTCACCAGTGTCGGGCACGCCGGCTTCCGCATCGACACCACGGCCGGGAGCATCCTGTGCGACCCGTGGGTGACCCCGGCGTACTTCGCCTCGTGGTTCCCGTTCCCCGACAACAGCCAGTTGGACTGGGCGGCGCTGGGCGACGTGGACTACCTCTACGTGTCGCACCTGCACAAGGACCACTTCGACCCGGTGATCCTGGGCGACCACGTCAACAAGGACGCGGTGGTGCTGCTGCCGGACTACCCGGTGCCCGATCTGCGCCGCGAGCTGGAGAAGCTCGGCTTCCACCAGTTCTTCGAGACCACCGACTCGGTGAAGCACCGCGTCAGCGGGCCCAAGGGCGATCTCGACGTGATGATCATCGCGCTGCGTGCCCCCGCGGACGGCCCCATCGGCGACTCGGGCCTGGTGGTCTCGGACGGGGAGACGGTCGCGTTCAACATGAACGACGCCCGGCCGGTCGACCTCGACGTGCTGGCCGCCGACTTCGGCGAGATCGACGTGCACATGCTGCAGTACTCCGGGGCGATCTGGTACCCGATGGTCTACGACATGCCCGAGCGGGCCAAGCACGCGTTCGGCGTGCAGAAGCGTCAGCGCCAGATGGACCGGTGCCGGCAGTACATCGCGCAGGTCGGCGCTACGTGGGTGGTGCCGTCGGCGGGTCCGCCCTGCTTCCTCGATCCGGAGCTGCGCGACCTCAACGACGACCACGGCGACCCGGCGAACATCTTCCCCGACCAGGTCGTGTTCCTCGATCAAATGGCTGCGCACGGGCACACCGGCGGACTGTTGATGATTCCGGGCTCAGCGGCCGATTTCACGGGCTCGCAACTGGATTCGCTGACCCACCCGGTGCCCGACGACGAGGCGCGCGCGATCTTCACCACCGGCAAGGCCGACTACATCGCCGCGTACGCGGAGCGGATGGCCCCCGTGCTGGCCGCCGAGAAAGCCTCCTGGGCACCCGCGGCCGGCGAACCACTGCTGGAACCGCTGCGGAAGCTCTTCGAGCCCATCATGAGCGCCTCGGACCAGATCTGCGACGGAATCGGTTACCCCGTCGAACTGCGGCTGGGGCCAGGACCGAGCGCAGAAACGGTAGTGCTGGACTTCCCCAAACGTGCTGTCCGCGAGGCCATTCCGGACGAGAAGTTCCGGTACGGCTTCGAGATACCGGCCGAGTTGGTGCGCACCGTCGTTCGTGACCGGGAACCGGACTGGGTGAACACCATCTTCTTGTCCACCCGGTTCCGGGCTTGGCGCGTCGGCGGATACAACGAGTACCTGTACACGTTCTTCAAGTGTCTGACCGACGAGCGCATCGCCTACGCGGACGGCTGGTTCGCCGAGGCGCACGACGACACCGCGTCGATCACGGTGGACGGCTGGGAGATCCAGCGGCGCTGCCCACACCTGAAAGCTGATCTGTCGAAATTCGGTGTGGTGGAAGGCAACACACTGACCTGCAATCTGCACGGCTGGCAGTGGAATCTGGACAACGGCCGGTGCCTGACCACCAAGGGCCACGAGCTGAGGTCGCAGAAGCTGTGAGCACCGGCGCCGTCTCGAGCCCGTTCTACGACGACGGGCTCATCCAACTCGACCGCGAGGCGCTGACGCTGCGCCGCTACCACTTCCCGTCGGGCACCTCGAAGATCATCCCGTTGCGCGACATCCGCGGTTATCAGGTCAGCCCGCTGGGGCTGTTCATGTCACGGTTTCGGCTGTGGGGCACCGACTTACGATGCTGGCTCCCCCTCGATGTGAACCGGCCGCGCAAGTCCACGCTCGTCACCCTCGACGTCCGCGGCGCCTTCCCGCGGCCCGCGTGCACGCCCGTGCATCCGGACGACTTCGTCGACCTGCTCGACGAACTCCTGGACGGCCGCTAACTCGGGGTGAGCACCTCGGTGCCCAGGTAGGGCACCAGGGCCTGCGGCACCCGGACGCTGCCGTCGGGCTGCTGATGGTTCTCCAGGATGGCGACCAGCCAGCGCGTCGTCGCCAGCGTTCCGTTCAACGTCGCGGCGGTCTGCGGCTTGCCGTTGTCGTCGCGGTAACGAACCGCCAGCCGACGGGCCTGGAACGTGGTGCAGTTCGAGGTCGACGTCAGCTCCCGGTAGGTCTGCTGGGTGGGCACCCACGCCTCGCAGTCGAACTTGCGGGCGGCCGACGATCCGAGGTCACCCGCGGCGATGTCGATCACCCGGTAGGGCACCTCGATGTGGGCGAGCATCTGGCGCTGCCACCCCAGCAGTCGCTCGTGCTCGGCCTCGGCGTCCTCGGGCTTGCAATAGACGAAGCCCTCGATCTTGTCGAACTGGTGCACCCGGATGATGCCGCGGGTGTCCTTGCCGTAGCTGCCCGCCTCGCGCCGGAAGCACGACGACCACCCGGCGTAGCGGCGCGGCCCGTCCGACAGGTCGAGGATCTCGTCGGCGTGGTAGCCCGCGAGCGGCACCTCGGACGTGCCGACGAGGTACATGTCGTCATCGGCGAGGTGATACACCTCGTCGGCGTGGGCACCGAGGAACCCGGTGCCGGCCATGATCTCCGGGCGCACCAGCACCGGCGGGATCATCAACGTGAAGCCGTTCTCGGTGGCGGTTCGGACGGCGAGCTGGAACAGGGCCAGCTGCAGCAGCGCGCCGTAGCCGGTGAGGAAGTAGAACCGCGACCCCGACACCTTGGCCCCGCGGTCCATGTCGATCAGCCCGAGCGACTCACCGAGGTCCAAGTGATCCTTGGGATTCTCCAGCGCACGAGGTTCGCCCACCGTGTCGAGGACCACGAACGCGTCCTCACCGCCGGCCGGCACCCCGTCGATGACGACGTTCGCGATGGCCATGTGGGCCGCGGTGAAAGCTTTCTCGGCCTCGGCCTGCGCCGCCTCGGCGGTCCGCACGCGCTCGGCGAGCTCCTTGGCAGCGGCCAGCAGCGCCGGGCGCTCGTCGGGGGAGGCCTTGCCCACCGCCTTGCTGGCCGACTTCTGCTCGGCCCGCAGGGTGTCGGCCTCAGAGATCGCGGCACGACGGGCGACATCAGCCTCGGTCAGAGCGTCGACGAGGCCGGGATCTTCACCCCGGGCCCGCTGGGATGCCCGCACCGCGTCAGGGTTTTCTCGCAGCACTTTCAGGTCGATCACATCGCGCAACCCTACGGGCCACGGCGTCAGCCGCATAACGTTACAACTGCAACACTTGTCACAGCACCCGACACGCCTGCCACAATGGTGGGCAATGTTCTCGTCGTCTCCCAACCCGCCGCAGCCAGCCGACCAGCCCGAGCTGCCGTATCACACCCCGCAGCCTCGTGCCGCCCGTTGGTGGCACAGCCTGCAAGCCGAGGGAACGCGCCGGGCACTGCTGCTGACCGCGCTCGGTGGCCTGCTCATCGCAGGCGTCATCACTGCGCTGCCGCAGACCGACCCGGCCGGGGGGTTGACCGCCAACTCGATCTCGTTGGGATCCCGCGGCAACGACACGTTCGACCACGCCAAGAGCGGCGACTGCCTGAACTGGCCGGAGCGCACCCCCGACGCTGCCGAGGTCGTCGACTGCACGGCCGAGCACCGCTTCGAAGTGGCCGAGTCGGTCGACATGCGCACCTTCCCGGGTAGCGAGTACGGGCCCGACGCGGCGCCGCCGTCGACCGCGCGCATCCAGCAGATCAGCCAGGAACAGTGCTCGGCGGCGGTCCGGCGGTACCTCGGCGCGAAGTTCGACCCCAACAGCAAGTTCACGATCAGCATGCTGTGGTCCGGGGACAAGGCGTGGAAGCAGTCCGGGGAACGCAGGATGCTGTGCGGTCTGCAGCTGCCGGGCCCCAACAACCAGCAGCTGGCCTTCAGCGGCAAGGTCGCCGACATCGACCAATCCAAGGTGTGGGCCGCAGGCACCTGCCTGGGCATCGACCCGACCACCAACCAGCCCACCGACATTCCCGTCGACTGCGCCGCGCCGCACGCGATGGAGGTCACCGGCGCGGTGAACCTGGCGGAACGGTTCCCCGGGGCGGTGCCGCCGGAGCCCGAGCAGGACGCGTTCATCAAGGACACCTGCACCAAGCTGACCGACGCCTACCTGGCGCCGATCCAGCTGCGCAACACCACGCTGACGCTCGTCTACAGCACGATCTCGCTGCCCAGCTGGTCGGCCGGCAGCAGGCAGGTGTCGTGCAGCATCGGCACCACGCTCGGTAACGGCGGCTGGTCGACGCTGCTCAACAGTGCCAAGGGCCCGCTGATGATCAACGGTCAGCCACCCGTCCCGCCGCCGGACATCCCCGAGGAGCGTCTGAACCTGCCCCCGATCGAGGTGCCGCAGGTGCCGGACACCTCGTCCAGCAGTTCCAGTTCCAGTTCGAGCTCCAGCTCGAGCTCGGGCTCGGGCTCGGGCTCTCAGTCCAGCCAATCGGATGACAGCAGTCAGCAGACCCAGCACATGCCCCAGCTGGCGACGACGGCCGCTCCGACGGCGACCCAGCAGGCGCCTGCGCCGGATCAGGCACCGGCAGGGGGCAATACGTTCCTGGGCGGCCCGCCGCCCCCACCGGCGGCGCCACCGGCCGACGTGGCGCTGCCGCCGGCCGAACAGGCACCTCCCGCCGCACCAGTCGAGCCCGCCCCTGTGCCACCCCCGGCCGTACCGTTCCCGCCGCCTGCCCCGTGATGGCCGTGCGGATGAGTCCGCAGCGGTTCGACGAGTTGGTCGGCGACGCGCTGGACCTGCTGCCCGGTGAACTCGCCGCGGCGATCGACAACGTGGTGATCCTGGTGGCCGACCGCAATCCCGACGAACCCGAACTGCTGGGGCTCTACGAGGGCGTTGCGCTCACCGAGCGCGACTCCTGGTACGCCGGCGCCCTGCCCGACACGATCACGATCTACCGCGACGCGCTGCTGGACATGTGCCACACCGACGCCGAGGTCGTCGACGAGGTCGCGGTCACCGTGATCCACGAGATCGCCCATCATTTCGGCATCGACGACGAGCGCCTGCACGAACTCGGCTGGAGCTGAACGCCGATCGAGCGCGGCAACCCGATCGTGTCGGCGATCGGTGCTAAGAACAGACCATGACAGATCAGTGCCGTGCCTGCGCGGCGGGTCTCGAGCACTGCCACGGTGCGCTGATCCACCACGCCTACCGTCGGGAGGAGTGCACCGAGGACGGTTGCCTCGCCCCGCCCGCCGCACACGACATGCACCTCGATTGCAGCGCGGTCGGCTGCGCCTGCGAGGACGTGACTGCGGTGTCAGCCCATCGGGTCGGCTGACGGGTCCACACCGTCGCCGACGGTCGTCACCATGCTCGTCGAGGTGGCGTCCGGACCGAACGGCGGCGTCAGTGCGCCCCACTGCAGACAACTCCAGCGTCCGTCGGTGACGGGCGCGAGAACCACTGACTCGGTGTTGGCGAGGTGGTGGTCGATCGCGAAGGTGCTGTCGACGCCGGCGAGCATCGCGGCCACCAACCGGATTGCGGCGCCGTGGCTGACCACGACGATGTCGCTGTGCCAGGCGTCGTCGTCGAGGTAGCGCATCCGCAGGCCATCAAGTACCGGGACGTAGCGCTCGAGCACCTGGCGGCCGGTCTCGCCGCCGGGTAGGGAGACGTCGAGTTCCCCGTCGTGCCAGCGTCGGTAGATCCCGGTGAACTCCTCGTGGGCCGCCTCGTCGGCCCGGTCTTCGAGATCTCCGACCTGCACCTCGTGGATGCCGTCGAACTCCACGGGCCCCTGCGCGCTGAGCGCGCCGTCGATCACCGTGCTGATCTCCTGGGCGGTCTGCACCGCGCGGGTCGCGATCGAGTGCGCGATCAGGCCGGGTCGGTCGGTCAGGGTCGCCGCGAATCCGCGCGCCTGCTCGCGGCCGAGATCTGTCAGCTCGGCACCCGGCGGTCGCGTGTCGAGACGTCGAGCCACGTTGCTGTGCGTCTGTCCGTGCCGGACGAGGACCAGGCGCCCGCTCATGGAGCGCCCTCCCGCAGCCGCGTCAGCCACGTCGTCGCCTCGTCGGTCGTCGGAGGCGGCGCGCCCGCGGGGTCGCCGGTCGGCCAGGACCCGAGGTAGCGCACGTCGGCACACCGGCGGTGCAGCGCCTGCAGCGCCTCGGCGACCGGTGCGTCGTCGATGTGGCCGACGAAGTCGAGGAAGAACATGTAGCTGCCCAATTCGGTTCTGGTCGGCCGTGATTCGATGCGGGTCAGGTCGATGTCGCGGATGGCCAGTTCGGTCATCGCCATCGCCAGGGAGCCCGGCACGTTCTCCAGCCGCAGCACCACCGATGTCCGATCGGCTCCGGTGCGCGCAGGGGGCGCGGCGGGTGCGCCGATGAGGACGAACCGCGTCCTGGCGTTCGGCTCGTCGACGACGTCGACGGCGACCGCGTCCAGGCCGTACCGATCGGTGGCCAGCGCCGTGGTGACCGCGGCGTCGGCCCGGCCGGCGGCCACCTCCGCAGCGGCCGCGGCGTTGGACAGGGCGGGCAACAACGTCGCGTCGGGCAGGTTGGTCGCAAGCCACTTCTTGACCTGGGCGGTCGCGATCGGGAAAGCCGCGATGGTGCGCACCGCAGCGGCGGTGATGCCGGGTCTCACCGCGATCGTGAACGACACGTCGAGCGTGAGTTCGGCGTGGATCTGTACCGGCGGCCCGTCGGCGAGGCTGTCCAGCGTCGGCAGCACGGACCCCTCGATGGAGTTCTCGATCGGGACGCACGCGAACTCGGTCTCGCCGGAGCGGACGGCGGCCACCGCCGCGGGCGTGCTGTCGGTGGGAATCATCGTGACGGGGCCTGGCGCCGGGATCCGGTGGTCGGCATCCAGTGCCCGTAGAGCCGCCTCGGTGAACGTGCCCTCAGGGCCGAGGTACGCGATGCGGGACACGGGGGTCAGCCTATCCGGTGACGGCACTTGGCCTGGTCGGCGACGGTGAGCCTTGCGCGGGACCCACCCGTTGTTTAAGTTAGCCTTACCTAATCAGGGAGGCGCGATGGCAGTGCAGACACCGACACAGACCCCGACGACGGCCGAGCGGGTTCGCAGCGCATGTGCACGCGCTACCGGTGCGATGGTCGCGACCGACGGGCTCGATCCGACCCCGACCCCGGTGGTCCACCTGCTCTGCGACGGATCGGTCGCGCTGACCGTGCCCTCGTCCAGCGCCCTGACCGCGACCGTCGCCACGTCCGGTGCCGAAGGTGTGCAGGCCGTGCTCGAGTTGACCGACTACGCACCGCTGCCGCTGCGCGAACCCGTGCGCGCACTGGTGTGGATCCGAGGCAGGTTGTGGACCGTGCCGGACCGCGACGTGCCCGCGCTGCTCGACCTGATCGCGGCCTCGAATCCTCATCCCGCCCTGCTCGAGGTGAACAGCAGCCAGGGTCAAGACGTGCTGATGCGTCTGGAGATGGAGTCGGTGGTCGCCGCCGATTCGACCGGTGCCGAATCGATCTCGGTCGCCGGCCTGCTGGGCGCACTCCCCGACCCGTTCTGCGCCATGGAATCGGCCTGGCTGCAGCATCTCGATGCCGAGCACCGCGATGTCGTCGATCGGCTGGCGAGCCGACTACCCGGGGCCCTGCGCAACGGCCGAGTGCGTCCGCTCGCGCTGGACCGCTACGGCGTGGCGCTACGCGTCGAGTCCGCCGACGGCGACCACGACGTCCGGTTGCCGTTCTCGCAGCCCGTCGACGACGTGACGGGGCTCAGCCGCGCGATCCGGATCTTGATGGGCTGCCCGTTCCTCAACGGGTTGCGCGCCCGCCGCGTCTGACGGCGCGGTCCCGCTACCGTAGCTGCGGTGAGCGAACCGCCGACCGATGCGCAACGTCGTGCGTTGCGCATCGAGATCGCGGTGGTCCTCGCCGTCACGTTCGGGCTGAGCGGTTACACCGCGCTGTTGCGCCTGATCGAAGCGGTCCTGCTGGGCCTGTCCGGGCAGACGGTCGCGCTCAATCCGCGCCGGTCCCCGTTCAGCCTGATCGACCTGGGTCTGAACCTCGCCGGACTGTTCCAGCTGCTGGCCTGGGGCGGCCTCGCGGTGTATCTGCTGTGGCGCACGGGCGACGGACCCGCGCGTATCGGTCTGGCCGGATTCCGTTGGCGGAAGGATTTTCTCGGCGGCATCGGCCTGGCGCTGATGATCGGGATTCCCGGTCTGGCGTTCTATCAACTCGCCCGCATCCTCGGCGTCAACGCCTCGGTCGAACCCGCCGAGCTCAACGACACCTGGTGGCGCATCCCGGTGCTGCTGCTGCTGTCGTTCGGCAACGGATGGGCCGAGGAGGTGGTCGTCGTCGGCTTCTTGATGACGCGGCTGCGCCAGTTGCAGGTCAACCCGTGGGTCGCGCTCGTCATGTCGAGCCTGCTGCGCGGGGTGTACCACCTTTACCAGGGCTTCGGGGCGGGACTCGGCAACGTCGCGATGGGACTGGTGTTCGGGTATGCCTGGCAACGCACCGGCAGGTTGTGGCCCCTGATCGTGGCGCACACGCTGATCGACGCCGTGGCGTTCGTCGGCTACTCGTTGCTGGCCGGTCGATTGACCTGGTTGCAGTAGGTTCTTGCTGTGACCGACGAGCGGCCGCCCGTCCCCCGGCCGGCGCCACCGCCCCCGCCGCGTGGCTATCCGCCGCGGCGGGAACCGCCGCCACAGCTCCGGCGTGATCCGCGCTACTGGCCACCCACCCCGTCTGCTCCGCCGGCCGCGCCCCTCCCCCCGCGACGGCCCTCCGGCCCCGCGCCGGTTC
>JAEXZY010000128.1 GCA_023404955.1 Actinomycetes bacterium | reverse complement strand
CCCCCCCCCCCGGGCCCCCGGCCCCAGCCTCCGGGTCCGCGACCTTGCGATCGAGCACCTCGTCGAGGCCGCCGTGTTGACCACGCCCGGT
Organism: Actinomycetes bacterium; assembly: GCA_023404955.1. Lineage (GTDB taxonomy): Bacteria > Actinomycetota > Actinomycetes > Mycobacteriales > Mycobacteriaceae > Mycobacterium. The sequence goes on along the minus strand of JAEXZY010000128.1, from coordinate 94,969 downwards.
GTGCGACGGCACGGAAAAGCGTTGAGCAATCTGGTCGGCCACGACCTGCCGCGTGTCGACGCCGTCGTCGCCGGCGATCACGTGCGCACCGCCGTCGAGGTCGCCGCCGAGTGGGGCCGCCCGCTGGCCGCACTGTCGGCGGATGCGCGCGGGCGCATCACCACCGCCCTCCGCGACCACGCCGGGTTGGCGGTCGACGGGGTCTCGGTGCACGTGGCGGCGATTCTTCCGCCCAGCACCGAGAGGAAGGTGTCATGACCACGGCAGAGAAGTCCTCCGCAGAAGCTGCTGCGGCGCAGCCGGTGTCGGTCCGTCCGGCGCCCGCGCCGGTCGCCGCGGCCGCAGCGAGTAAGGTCGCGGTCCTGTTGGCGATCCTTCTCGCCGCCCTCGGCGTCGTCGCCGTCCGCGACGCCGTCGTGGGCCTGGGCTGGGCCTCCGGCGCGACTTGGCTGCCGGCCGCCGCCGACGCGATTGACGGCTTCGAACCCGTCGACTGGCTGACCATCGCCGGTGTCGCCGTGGTGCTGATCGGCTTGCTGCTGATCGTGCTGGCTCTCAAGCCGCGCCGCCGCACCGCCGTCGCCGTCTCCGCGCAGACGCCGATGTATGTGACCGTCGACGGCATCGCAGCTCTCGCAGGTACCGCGGCGCGCGACATCGCCGGGGTAGTCGACGCACGAGCCACCTCGTCGCGGCGCCGCGTCGTCGTGCGGTGCCGCGTCACCCGTGACGACAGCGGTGCCATGCGCACCACCATCAGCGACGCGGTCACCCGCAGCCTCAGCAGCCTGCAGAACCCGCCCCGCGTCGTCATCCGCACCCGAACGGAGGAGATCTCATGACCCGCGCCGCCGTCGCGTTCGACCGCGTCGTGACCCTGCTCGCCGGATTCGGACTGGTGGCACTCGGTCTGGCTACCGTCGCCTGGGTGCGAGGTGACCTCGGCGCCGGCCGCGCCCTGGCGACACCGCTGGCGAACTGGACTTCTGCGTCATGGTGGCCGTGGGCCGTCGGCGGCGCGGGGATCGTGCTCATTCTGCTGGCACTGCGGTGGCTTGCCGCCCACCGCTGGTCGCCCAAGGCCGCTCGCGTGGATCTGGCCGGCGACGCCACTGCCACCGCCGATGCCACCTCGGTGGCTTCTGCGGCGGCCGACGTCCTCTCCGCCGACCCGGCGGTGACGAAGGCGTCGGGTAGCGCCACGCTGCAGCGCGGACGGCCCACCGTCACGCTGACCGCACGAGTGCCGGCCCGAGCCGGTCTGTCCGCGGCGATCGGCGCGGCTGACGACGCCGCCCGCACCGCAGCGGGGATGCTCGGTGACAGCGTGGCGATCCGCACGGTCCTGCGCGTCGACACCAAGGCAGGAACCGTCGTGCGATGACGGACGACGAGCACGACGACCCCGTCCTCGAGCCGGGCGTGACGTGCTGGCGCAGTGAACGCGCCGGCCGTTTCGCCCGGCTCGTCGACGGTGCGGACTACCTGTACTACGTCAAGGAAGCGATGCTCAGCGCGCGCCGGCGCATCATGATCATCGGCTGGGACCTGGACGCCCGCACGGCGTTCGAGCCGACCGGGTCCACGCTCAGTGGGCCCGACACCCTCGGGCTGTTCCTGACCTGGCTGGTGTGGCGGCGCCCCGAACTCGAGGTCTACCTGCTCAAGTCCAACCTCAACCTGCTGCCCGCACTCGACCAGTTCTGGTTCGGGCTCACCCCGGTCTCGCTGGTCAATCGATTCACGTTGCCCCGCATGCATTTCGCGGTTGATGGCGCACGCCCCACCGGCGCCGTGCACCACCAGAAGATCGTCGTCGTCGACGACGCCGTCGCGTTCTGCGGCGGCATCGACCTGACCCTGGGCCGCTGGGACAGACGCGACCACGCCCGGCACGACCGCGGCCGGTCCTCCGCCGGACGCCCCTACGGACCCCGCCACGAAGTCGCGGCCGTGGTCGACGAAGCCGCGGCGCGCGTGCTGGCCGACCAAGCGAGGCTGCGCTGGCGAGACGCGACCGGCGTCGAACTCGAACCCGTGACCCCGACGGGACCGACGTGGCCGCGAGGGCTCAACCCTGATGTGCGCGACGTCGACGTCGCGGTCGCCCGCACCCTGCCCTCGTTCGGGCCGCGCGCTGAGGTTCGGGAGGTCGAAGCGCTGAATCTCGCCGCGATCGCCAGCGCACGCTCGGTCATCTATCTGGAGAACCAATACCTCGCCTCGCGGCGCCTGGCCGATGCACTCGCGACCCGGCTGCGCGAACCCGACGGGCCCGAGGTCGTGATCGTGCTGCCGCGCAGCTCTGAGAGCCGGCTTGAACAGGAATCGATGGACAGCGCGCGGGAACGGTTGCTGCGCATGCTGTGGAAAGCAGACGAGCACAACAGGTTCGGCGTCTACTGGCCGGTCACCACCGGCGGCATGCCGGTCTATGTGCACTCGAAGGTGATGGTGATCGACGACCGGCTGCTGCGGATCGGCTCGTCGAATCTGAACAACCGGTCGCTGGGCTTCGACAGCGAATGCGACGTGGCGATCGAGGCGGCGGACCGTTCCGATGTCGCGCATGAGATCCTGCTCGCCAGAGACGATCTCGTGGCTGAGCACCTCGGTGTCTCGGTCACCGAGTTCCGTCGGGCGTTGGCGCGCCACGGGTCATTTCTGGCTACGGTCAACGCATTTCGCAGTACGGGACGGTCTCTGCGCTCGTTCACCCGGTACATGGTCTCGCGGGAAGCCGGCCCGCTGGGCGAGAACGACCTGATGGACCCGGATCACGTGCCCCCCTCTCTGCTCGAGGGGGTGGCCAGTCTGGTGACCGGGCTGGTGCTGTGGCCGGTGGCGCGCGCCTACCCGAACATCGTGTCGCACATCACCTCGTGGGCGCGTACGGAATCCGACATCGCGGACGACCAAGTGATGTCAGCGCCCACAGGGGGCGCTCATCACGAGAAAGGGTGAAACGACATGGGTTTCATCGACAAGGCCAAGAACGCCGCTGAGGACGCCGTCGGCAAGGCCAAGGAAGTCGTGGGCGACGTCACCGGCAACGACGACCTGAAGGCCGAAGGCAAGAAGGATCAGGGCGTCTCCGGCGCCAAGAAGGTCGGCGAGAACATCAAGGACAAGCTCAGCTAATCGCTGAATCGACGGATCAGTTCGCGCCGGTCGATTTTGCCGATACCGCGCCGCGGCAGCTCGGCGACGACGTGCACCTCGCGGGGTGCCGCCGTCGCCGGCAGATCCGCCGCCACATGCGAACGCAACTCGGGCAGCGTGATCGTCGCCCCGTCTGTCACGACGACAGCGGCGACGACACGCTGCCCCAGTCTTTCGTCAGCCACCCCGAACACCGCGCATTCCGCTATGGCAGGGTGGCTCGCCACGGCCGCCTCGACGATCGACGGCAGCACGGTCAGACCGCCGGTGCTGATCGCGTCGTCGACCCGGCCGAGCACCCTCAGAGTCCCGGAATCATCCAGCGCGCCAATGTCATCGGTGCGGAACCACCCCGGTTCGGCGAACGGATCGGGTGAGGTCGGATTGCGGTAGCCCAGAGCCACCGTCGGCCCGCCCAGGGAGATCCGGCCGGATCCATCGAGTGCCACCTTCACCCCGGTCAGTGGCACACCGTCGTAGACGCAACCGCCCGCGGTCTCGCTCATCCCGTAGGTGCGAAGAACCGGAACTCCTGCAGCACGCGCTTTTTCGGCGACAGCGGCCGGCATCGGGCCGCCGCCGATCAGCACCGCATCCAGCGACGCCAGCGCGTCGGCAGCTGCGCGATCGTCGAGGGCCTTGGCCAATTGAGCCGCGACCAGTGAGGCGTAGCGGCGTCCGGGGCCCATCGCAGAGATCGCCTCCACCAGCTGGGCCGGCTGCGCGCCCGCGGGGACAGCGACCGGTGTCGTACCGGCCACGGCACTGCGGACCAAGACCTGGAATCCGGCTACGTGATACGCGGGCAGTGCCAGCAGCCAACGCCCCGGCCCACCGAGGCGTTCGTGCGTGGCGTGTGCGCTGGCGAGCATCGCCGCGGCGCTCAACAGTGCTCCCTTGGGGGTGCCGGTCGTGCCGGACGTCGAGAGCACCGCGGCCACTGCGTCGTCGATCTCGTCCCCAGTGCGCAGCGCGCGGGCCAGGGTCGCCGACTGTGCCGGATCGTCGGCAGGGACGGGAAGCAGGCTGGCCCGTCCGGCGAGCGCTGCTTCGACGTCGGGAAGCACGGTCGGCGCCGCGGCTCCGGAAGCGACGGGTAGCGCGCGCAGCGTGGCTATGGGGTGTCCTCGCTGTCACGCGGATCATCCAGCGGCCAGCCCTGTGCGGCGAGCCGCTCGCGCACCCGCTCGACGTCTTCGCTCGAGGGCAGGTCATCGGTGATCTGGGTGATCAGCACCCCGATGTCGACGGTGTCGATGCCGGACAGGCCGGCGGGACCAGCGTTGGATTCCCTGCCGGCGGTCAGCGCAGCGACGACGGCTTTGACTTCGTCGTCGGTCAGGCGGCGGCGCAGCAACGCCAGCAGCGGCACCCGATCAGCACCGGGCACCCCCTCGGGATACCCGGCCGCGATCCACGCCACGATCTTGGCCAGGAAATTGGTCAACGTCTCGTCTCCCATGCAGACGTCGGGGCGAGATGCCCACGGCAGAGTCGATAGTAGCCCCGCAGCCTGGGAGAGGGCGTCCGGCGGCGTTGGGGCACAACGGGTGCCGGCGCGAAGATGAACATCAGATGAACACCTGGCCCGCTTTGGAAAAAGTGCCATGTGGCACCTCGATTCAGGGCCTGTGTCGATTAGTCAAAAACGCTCGTCGGCCAGCAGAATCATCACCATGAGCGGAGAGCTGATCATCCTCGTGCTGTTGATTGCCACGGCGTTGGCATTCGACTTCACGAACGGGTTTCACGACACCGGGAACGCGATGGCGACGTCCATCGCGACCGGTGCTCTCAAGCCCAAGACGGCGGTGATCCTGGCCGGGGTGCTGAACCTCATCGGAGCGTTCCTGTCGGTCGAGGTCGCGATCACGGTCACCACGTCGGTGCTCAAGATCCAGGACAGCAAGACCGGCTCGCTGGTCGCAGGAATCGACGCGTCCACCGGATTGACGATCATCTTCGCCGGCCTCATCGGCGGCATCCTGTGGAACCTGCTCACCTGGCTGTTCGGCATCCCGTCGAGCTCGTCGCACGCGCTGTTCGGCGGACTCATCGGCGCGGGCATCGCGGCGCTGGGTACGTCAGGGGTCAACTGGAGCGGCGTGATCAGCAAGGTCATCATCCCCGCGCTGGCGGCCCCGTTCATCGCGGGCCTGGTCGCCGCGTGCGGCACCTGGATCGTCTACCGCCTCACCCGCAACGTGCTGAAGAAGCGTCGCGAAGAAGGCTTCCGCTGGGGCCAGATCGCCACCGCGTCGCTCGTCGCACTCGCCCACGGCACCAACGACGCCCAGAAGACGATGGGCGTCATCGCACTGGCGCTGATCACCACCGGCCACCTCACCGGCAACGTGAAAGAGGACGGTCTCCCGTTCTGGATCATCGCCTCCTGCGCCCTGGCCATCGGGCTGGGTACCTACATCGGCGGCTGGCGCGTGATCCGCACGCTGGGCAAGGGTCTGGTCGAGATCGAATCGCCGCAGGGCCTGGCCGCCGAGGCATCGTCGGCCGCGATCATCCTGTCCTCCAGCGCCGCAGGCATGGCGCTGTCCACCACCCACGTCGCCACCGGATCGATCCTGGGCAGCGGCGTCGGCAAGCCGGGCGCGCAGGTGCGCTGGGCCGTCGCCGGCCGGATGGCCACCGCGTGGCTGATCACCCTGCCGGCTGCGGGCATCGTCGGTGCGCTGTCGTTCTGGCTGTCGCACATCGTCGAGAAGACCACCGGCAACGCACTCGCCGGTGACGGCCTGATCTTCGTGATCCTGGTGGCCCTGTCCGGCTACATGTACTGGCGCGCCCAGCAGCAGAAGGTCAATCACCACAACGTCAATGCCGACTGGGACGAGACCACCAACTCGGTGGTTCCGGCCGACGCGCGCGACCTCACCCAGGCCACCGACAAGCCCGCGGCGTCGGTCTAGTCGGCAACGAGACAAGGAACGCACATGTCCTACCTGGAAGCCATCCTCAAGGTGCTCGCCGTGGGCCTCGTCCTCGGCGCCGGTCTGCCCGCGCTGTTCGCCGTCGGACTGGTCGCCTACTCCCGCGGCGCCGGGGGTGCCGAGGCCGACGGAACGGTCGACGCCCCCAACCCGGCGCTCAAGGCGCTCGGCCTGGTCCTGTTCGCCTTCGTTGCCGTCGTGATCGTGATCGGAATCCTGTACATCACCAAGGGCACCATCAACCACCACTTCGGGTTCAACCCCGTTCCCTTCCTTCCCGGAAAGTGAGCTGACCGCGATGGCCGACAACACGTTGAACAGCATCCTGACGTGGCTGCACGACGGCTACCCGCAGGGTGTTCCGCAGAAGGACTACTTCCCGCTGCTGGCGCTGCTGTCGCGCACGCTCACTGAAGAAGAGGTCGTCAAGGCGGCCCAGACCGTGCTGAAGGGCTCGGAGTCCGACCAGGTCACCGAGCAGGAAATCCGTGCGGCCATCCACGTGGTCACCGACAAAGAGCCCAACCCGGAGGAGATGCATCAGGTCGCGTCCCGGTTGGCGTCGGTCGGCTGGCCCCTGGCGACGCCGGCACGCTAGCCCCGGGTGTCGCGCCGCAGCGGGTGATCGTCGGGGACTTCGACGAAGATCAACGTGACCCCGTCCGGATCGCTGACGTGCATCTCGGACAACCCCCACGGCTCCCGTCGCGCTTCCCGCGTGATCTGAATTCTACGTCCGCGCAACGCATCCTGGGTCGCGGCGAGATCGCGCACTTGAAGCCACAGCGCGCCGGGAAACGGCGGCGTCCCGTCGGCAGGCGCCCCGTGCCCAGCGATCTCGATCAGTGACTGTCCGGCGTAGAACACGGTGCCGCCGGAATACTCACGGGCGATCGCCAACTCGAGGCCGTCGCGGTAGAAGGCGAGAGAGCGATCGTAGTCCGCGGGCCGCAGCAGCACCCGGCTCGCCAGGATCTCCATGCCCTGTGTCTATCACGTCACCCCAGAGGCCGGTCCGCGGCTCGCCAATAGGGTTCGCGCACAGCCCGTTTCAAGATCTTGCCGCTCGGGTTGCGGGGTAGCGCCTCGACGAAGTCGACGGTTTTGGGCACCTTGAAACCGCCGAGATGCTCGCGCGCGAACTCGATGAGGGTCTGCTCGGCCGGGTGTGCTCCCGTTACGGGCACCACGACCGCCTTCACCGCCTCGCCCCAGCGCTCGTCGGGCACCCCGATCACGGCGACGTCGGCGACGTCGGGGTGGGCCATCAGGACGTTCTCGACCTCGGCGGGGAACACGTTCTCCCCGCCGGTGACGATCATGTCCTTGATCCGGTCGTGCAGGTAGAGCCGCCCCGCTGCGTCGAGGTAGCCGGCGTCACCGGTGCGCAGCCAACCGTCGGGCGTCAGCGTCGCGGCCGTCGCGGCCGGGTTCTGCCAGTAGCCCAGCATGTTCTGCGCCGACCGGGTCCACACCTCGCCAACCCCTCCGGCCGGCACGTCGAAACCGTCGGGGTCGACGATCCGCAGCTGCACCCACGGGTACGGCGTGCCGCAGGAGCGCATCGTCGCCGGGGTCAGATCTGTGGCCGCCAACTGGGTGATCGACCCCGTGGTCTCGGTCATCCCGTACACCTGGGCGAAGACAGCGCCGAAGCGTTCCACACCACGTCTGAGCACGTCGTCGCTGATCGGAGAGGCGCCGAACACGACGATCCGCAGGCTCGACACGTCGGCGGTCGCGATGCCCGGGGTGTCGAGCAGCATCCGGATCACGGCGGGCACCACCAGCATGTTGGTGATGCGGTGGGCGCCGATCGCGTCGAGGATCGCCACCGGGTCGACGTCGCGCAGCACCACGGTGACCGCGCCGTGCCACAGGCCGGCGAACGCCCAGCCCGAGCCGGCCATGTGGAACAGCGGCATCACGGCCATGCTGACCGCGCTGGGGTCCAGCCACCACGGCCCCGCCACGCCGTCGGTCTTGCAGACGTAGTTGGCGTTGGACAGCATCGCGCCCTTCGGCAGACCCGTCGTCCCCGATGTGTACATCAGCATCACCACGTCATCGGGTCCGGTGACGACGCCCGGATCGGTGGCCGGGTGGCCCTGCACCCACGTGTCGAAGTCCGGCCAGCGCGGGTGGGTGCCGATCGCGACGACATGCGCACTCGATCGGTCCTCGATGGCCTCGAGGTGGCCGAAGAAGTCGGCGCCGACCACGACGAGGGCGGCCCCGCAGTCGGCCAGGATGTGCGCCATCTCCGCGGGCGCGAGCCGCCAGTTGATCGGCACACCCACGGCGCCGAGTTTGGCGAGTCCGAACATCACGTCGAAGAACTCGGCGCCGTTGCGGTCGATGAAGGCCACCCGATCACCGGCGCGCACACCGGCGGCCGCGAAGGCCTGGGCCGCGCAGTTCGAACGGGCGTCGAGCTCGCCGTAGGTGATCGTGCGGTCGCCGACGATCAGCGCGGGCGCGTCAGGGCGTTGGCGGCCCTGCCCGCGGACGACGTCGGCCAGGCCCCCGAACGTCACTGCCGCGGCTGCATGCGCTGACGCTTCATGATCGAGTCGACCGCTGAGGGGGCGATGCTGTTGATCGCGTGCGCGGTGACGGCGATGCGCGGGGCGATGCTCACCGGCCGGTGCCGGGCCGCGGTCACGATCCAGCCGGCCGCCTCGCTCGCCGACAGCCCGGGCAGCCCGTCGTAGGCCCGCGTCGGGGCGATCATCGGGGTCTTCACCAGCGGGTAGTACAGCGTCGTGCAGTGCACGCCCCGGTCGCCCCACTCGGTTTCGATGATCCGGCTGATCGACGACAGCGCGGCCTTGGACGCGTTGTACGCGCCGAACAACGGCGGCGATTCGGTCTTCACGCCCCAGGTCGAGACGTTGATGATGTGCCCTTCGCGACGTTCGAGCATGCCGGGCGCCAGCCCGCGGATCAGCCGCATCGGACCGTAGTAGTTGAGCGTCATCGTGCGTTCGACGTCGTGCCAACGGTCCAGCGACTCGGCCAGCGGCCGGCGGATCGAGCGCCCCGCGTTGTTGACCAGGATGTCGACGCCGCCGAACTCGGTGGCAACGCGGTCGACCAGCGCGTCGATCGCGTCGAGGTCGGACAGGTCGCAGGCGTGGGCGCGGGCGGTCCCGCCCGCGTCGGTGATCCGGGTGACCAGCGCATCGAGCAGTTCCTGCCGGCGGGCGACGGCGATCACGGTCGCGCCGCGGCGGGCCAGCTTCTCGGCCGCGGCCTCTCCGATGCCCGATGAGGCGCCGGTCAGCAGGATGCGCTTGCCCGCCAGGTCGACGGTCTCCCGGTCGGGCCGGTACTGCAGCAGCGTCGGGATCAGCGGCGGCCGCATGCTGGTCAGCACGACCTGCTCGGCCAGCCGCCGCAGCGGATTGCGTGCCATGGGGAGCTCCTGCTCTAGAAGTAGCGGGGGACTTTAGAAGTACCGAGGGAATCCAGTCCAGTCGGGGTCGCGCTTCTCCAGGAACGCATCGCGCCCCTCGACGGCCTCGTCGGTCATGTACGCCAGCCGCGTCGCCTCACCGGCGAAGAGCTGCTGGCCCACGAGCCCGTCGTCGAGCAGGTTGAACGCGTACTTGAGCATCCGGATCGCCTGCGGTGACTTACCGTTGATCTCCGAGGCCCATTGCAGCGCAACGGTTTCCAGATCGGCATGGTCCACGACCTCGTTGACCGCGCCCATCGCGTGCATCTGTTCGGCGGTGTAGGGCCGGCCGAGGAAGAAGATCTCGCGGGCGAACTTCTGGCCGGTCTGGCGCGCCAGATACGCCGAGCCGAAGCCACCGTCGAAGCTGCCCACATCGGCGTCGGTCTGCTTGAACCGGGCGTGCTCGCGGGAGGCCAGCGTCAGGTCGCACACCACGTGCAGCGAATGCCCGCCACCGGCGGCCCAGCCGTTGACCAGACAGATCACCGGCTTCGGCATGAACCGGATCAGGCGCTGCACCTCGAGGATGTGCAGCCGGCCGGCGCGGGCCGGGTCGACGGTCTCGGCGGTGTCGCCGGAAGCGTACTGATAGCCGGAGCGGCCCCGGATGCGCTGGTCACCGCCGGAGCAGAACGCCCAGCCGCCGTCCTTGGGCGACGGGCCGTTGCCGGTCAGCAGCACCACCCCGACGTCGGAGCTCATCCGGGCGTGGTCGAGGGCCCGGTACAGCTCGTCGACGGTGTGCGGCCGAAATGCGTTGCGCACCTCGGGCCGGTCGAACGCGACGCGGACGGTCGGTTGGCTGACGTGCCGGTGGTAGGTGATGTCGGTCAGGTCCTCGAAGCCGGCGACCGGCTGCCACAGACTGGCGTCGAACGGGTTGCTCACCCGTCAGACGGTATCGAACCGGAACACCGAGCAGCGCCCGGCCAACGCCTCGAACTCGTCGGGGTTGGGTCCGGTGACCAGTCCGGCGTTGCGCATGAAGCTCACTCCGGTGGGCACCAGCACGGGGAACTGCCGCAGCAGCGGTCGCGCCTCCTCAGCGGAGAGCTCGACCATCCGGACGCGCTGGCGGGTCTTGCCCTGCGTGAGCACGGCGTCGGGGTTGGCCTGCGCGTTGCGTACCCAGTCGGCGCCGGGGAAGCCGCCGACGACGTAGCGCCGTCCGTCGACCTCGAACGGAGTGATGGGCGTCGACCGCGGTTGGCCGGACTTGCGGCCCGTCACTGTCAGCACCATCGGCCCGTCTTTGACGATCCCGATCCGCGTCGCTGCCATCAGGACCTTGTTCATCGGTTTGAGCCACCACGGCGGCCGGGGATTCGCCATGACTCTCAAAGCTACAGATGGACGCCCTGTGCCCACAGGGCCGCGACCAGCCCATCGCGCCGATCCCGGGTGGGCAGCGGGTCGACGAGGGCGAACCGGCAACCCAGTGCGCGGGCGCCGCCGTCGGCCTCGTCGCTGTCACCGACCATCAAGGCGCGTTCGGCGGGCACCCCGAGCCGGTCCAGCGCTGCGGTGAAGATCGCCGGATCGGGCTTGGTCGCACCGACTTCGAACGACAGGACGAAGGCGTCGACGTCGTCGGCCGCGCCGATCGTCTCGAAGGCGGGCCGGATGTCGAACGCGATGTTGGACACCACGGCCGTCTTGATGCCCCGCTGTTTCAGCCCGGCGAGGACGGTCGCGGAGTCCGGATAGGGCGTCCAGTACGCCGGGTCGATCACCCTCGCGTACAACTCCTCCGCATGATGGCGGACCAGTCCCGATTCACGCAGCACATGCAGGTAGGCCTCGCGGTGCAGATGCGGTGCCAGGTCACGATTGACCCAGGCGTCCAGCGCTTCGGGGGTCATCGACACGGTGTGCCCGGTCGGCGCGGTCAGCCGGTGCACCAGCTCGGCCTGGACGTGGGCGTCCACTTCTCTGTCGTCGTCGAGGGTCATGCCCTCGAACCAGCTGTCGTCCTCCTCGAGACGGAACAGGGTGCCCGAGAAGTCGAACAGCACTGCGTCCAGGTCGGTCACGGAATCGGCCACGATGACCATCGTGCCAGGTGTGAAAAGTGACTTTTGCGGCTAATTATCCGGCATGTACACCACGGGGACCCCCTGGGAACAGATCGTCGTGGTGGTGCCCGCTCACAACGAAGCGGAGGAACTACCCAGGTGCCTGACGGCACTGACCACCGCTGCGCTGTCCGTAGCTGTTCCGGTGCTGATCGTCGTCGTGCTAGACGCGTGCGACGACGGCAGCGAACACGTGGCCGGCAGGTTCGGTCCCGACGTCCACGTGGTGACGGTCGAGGCCGGGAACGTGGGTGCTGCGCGCGCCGCGGGGTTCGAGTACGCGCGGACGTTGTGCGACGACGGGGCGACGACGTGGTACGCAACGACGGACGCCGACACCGTCGTCAGCCCGGACTGGCTGGTCCGGATGACGGCGCCCGGTGCCGACATGGTGCTCGGAGTGGTACGAATCCCGTTCTCGCCCAGCCTTTCCGACGCGGCCACCCTCAGCTTCCTGCGCGCCTACGATGCCGACGGGCCGGGGCATTCGCACGTGCACGGCGCCAACATGGGATTCCGGGCCTCCGCGTACTGGCACGTCGGCGGGTTCCGGGCGCTCGCAACGGCGGAGGACGCCGATCTGGTGGACCGCTTCCTGTCGGCGCGGCTACTCGTACACCGGGACCGCGACCTCTCGGTGACCACGTCCGACCGCGTCGACGGCCGCGCGCCGGACGGCTTCGCCGCGGATCTGAAAGGCCTGTCCGAAAGAGAAGCCTCGTGAGCGTCGGCCTGGTCAAGCGCTGGTTGGCCGCGGGTGAACTCGATCTGCCGCTGCCAGGGCGGGGTGAGACCCGGCAACGGTGGCATCGGTTGGCCGCGCTGGCCGAGGAGGACGTGACGGCCGGGCGACTGGCCGAGGCGCACGCCGATGCTGTCGCGATCCTCGCCGAACTCGACGGTCCCCGCCCTGAACCGGGGCAGTGGTGGGGAGTGTGGGCGGCGGAACCACCCGATGCGGTGGTGTCGGCGACCGTCGACGGTGACCGGTTCCGGCTCGACGGTGTGAAGGCCTGGTGCTCGGGTGCGGGGCTGTGCTCGCACGCGCTGGTGACCGCGCGGTTGGCCGATGGCGGGCGCGCGCTGTTCGCCGTCGACCTCGACGCGCCGGGAGTGCGTCCCCTGCCGAGCACCTGGCAGGCGGCGGGGATGGCCGAATCGGACACCCGCTCCGTGAGTTTCGAGAGCACTCCCGCGGTGGCGGTCGGCGGACCGGGGGCCTACCTGAGTCGCCCGGGGTTTTGGCACGGCGGCGCGGGGGTGGCGGCGTGCTGGCTCGGCGGTGCCCGTGCGGTCGCCCAGCCTCTCTATCGCCGCGCGGCCGAGGGCGCGGCCGACGCGCACGCCCTCGCGCACCTGGGCGCTGTCGACGCCGCCCTGGCGGCCGCAGAAGCCACGTTGAACGTCACGGCCGATGCCGTGGACGCCGATCCTGGGGCACCGGCCGAATTATGGGCACGGCGCGCCCGGGCGGTCGCCGAGACCGCTGTGGAGGAGGCAATCGGCCGCACCGCCCGGGCCCTGGGACCGGCACCACTGTGCCTGGACGTCGAACACGTACGGCGGGTGGCCGACCTGTCCGTCTACGTGCGGCAGAGCCACGCCGAGCGGGACCTGGAACGGCTGGGACAGCTGGCTGGAGTCTCCGCGTGACGGCGGCCCGGGTCGGCAACGGGGCCAGGCTCTCCGCGCAGCCCGTTCCCGACGGCGGTACCCCGACCCGCGTGTGGGTGGACGCCGGGCTGCAGCTGCCGGAACTGGACCTCGCCCGGTGCCCGGAACTCGTGGTGGTCGGAGCGCATCCCGATGACGAGACCCTCGGCTTCGGCGCGACCGCATCTCTGCTGGCGCGGGCCGGCGTGCGCACACAGATCGTCTCGGCCACCGACGGCGGCGCGGCCTACCCGGAGCTGACTGTCCTGCAGCGATATCAGCTCGAGCGGACGCGACGCGACGAACTGCGAAGGGCCGCAACGGTACTGGGTATGTATGCGCCGGTGAGCCTCGGACTGCCCGACGGGAGGGTGGGCGAGCACGAGCAGCGGCTCACCGATCTTCTGATCGAGATTCTCGACGGCAAGCCTGCCGGCACCTGGTGTGCCGCGCCCTGGCGCGGGGACGGTCACCCCGACCACGAGGCGGTGGGCAGGGCAGCGGCCGCCGCGGTCGAGCAGACCGGTGCGGTGTTGGTGGAGTATCCGGTGTGGATGTGGCACTGGTCATTTCCGGGTGACGACGCCGTGCCGTGGCAGCGCGCACGGATGACCCGATTGACGGCTGCGGCGCTGGAGACCAAGCGGCGGGCCGCGCGTTGCTTCGAAAGCCAGTACAGCGCACCGACTCCCGGCGGGGAGCCGGTGCTCCCGCCGCAGGTGCTGCATCGCCTGTTGACGGTCGGCGAGGTCGCGTTCTGTTGAGTGCGCGGCTGCCAGACGACTACTTCGACCGCATGTACGCCGAGGCCGAGGACCCGTGGTCGCTGGGGGCGCGGTGGTACGAGGAGCGCAAGTATGCGATCACGACGGCGATGCTGCCGTACCGGCGCTACCGCCACGCATTCGAACCGGGCTGTTCGGTTGGAGTGCTCACCGAGCGGCTGCTGCAGCGCTGCGACAGGATCACCGCGATCGATGTGAGCGTCGCGGCACTCGACGCCACGCATCGGCGGGTGAGCGCGGCGGGGTCGGCGGGGCGGGTCGATCTGCGGCGCGGATCGATCGACGCCGCGTGGCCGAGCGGTCCTTTCGACCTCGTGGTGCTGTCCGAGGTGTGCTACTACCTGCAGCCGGAGACCTTGCGTACCGTCCTCGAGCGCGAAATCCCGCGGCTGCCACGCCCGGCCACGGTCGTCGCCGCGCACTGGCGCCATGCCGTCGACGACTATCCGATGACCGGTGACGAGGCCAACGACATCATCACGCGGGCGGCCGGTCTACACCGTCTCGGCGGCTACCGCGACGACGACGTCGTCATCGACGTGTTCGACACGGCAGACGCATCCTCGGTGGCCACCCGCACCAACGTGCCGGGCGCGTGATCAGCCGACGGCGTCCAATTGTCGGCTTCCTCCTCGGCTCGTCCCTCGCCGCATCGTCAGCCGACGGCCCGCCCAGCACCTTCCCAGAACTGCGCCCGCACCGCCTTCTTGTCCGGCTTGCCCAGCGCCGTCACTGGAACGGAGTCGACCACCACCACCTGCTTGGGTGTGTGCACTGAACCCTTGCGATCCTTCACCGCAGCCTGGATCTCGCTGATCATCGTCGCCACCGCATCCTCGTCGGACGCCGCGTCGGGCCGCAGCACCACCACGGCCGTCACCGCCTCGCCCCACTTCTCGTCGGGTGTGCCGATCACACATACCTGTGCCACCGAAGGATGTTCGGCCACAACGTCTTCCACCTCACGCGGGAACACGTTGAAGCCGCCGGTGACGATCATGTCCTTCGTGCGGTCGACGATGTAGTAGAAGCCGTCGGAGTCCTCGCGGGCGAGGTCACCGGTGTGCATCCACCCGTCGCGGAACGTATCGGCCGTCGCGTCCGGCAGCTTCCAGTAGCCGCCCGACAACAGCGGCCCGGACACGCAGATCTCGCCCACCTCGCCCTGCGGCACCGGCTGCCCGTCGTCGCCGAGCAACGCGACCCGCGCGAACAACGTGGGCCGTCCGCACGAGGTCAACCGCTTCTCGTCGTGGTCCTTCTTCGACAGGTACGTGATCACCATCGGCGCCTCGGACTGCCCGTAGTACTGCGCGAAGATCGGCCCGAAGCGGCGGATGGCCTCGGCGAGGCGCACCGGATTCATCGCCGACGCACCGTAATACACCGTCTCCAGCGACGAGAGGTCCCGCGTGTGCGAGTCAGGGTGGTCCATCAACGCGTAGATCATCGACGGCACCAGCATCGTCGCGGTGATCTTCTGCTCTTCGATGACGCGTAGCACCTCGGCCGGGTCGAACTTCGTCAGCACGATCAGCTCGCCGCCCTTGACGACGACGGGGGTGAAGAACGCCGCGCCGGCGTGGGAGAGCGGTGTGCACATCAGGAAGCGCGGGTTCTCCGGCCATTCCCATTCGGCCAGCTGCACGGTCGTCATCGTGGTGATCGACTGCGTCGTCCCCATCACGCCTTTCGGCTTGCCCGTCGTGCCGCCGGTGTAGGTGAGCCCGCCGATGTGGTCGGGCGGCAGGTCGGCGGCCACCAGTGGCACCGGCGGATACTTCGCCGCCTCGGCGCTCAGGTCCACCGCGACGTCCGCCAACTCGGACGGCACGGGGCCGATGGTCAGGATCTGCTTGAGCGAGGGCACCTTGTCGAGCAGCCCCAGCGCCCGCTCCACGAACATCGGGTTCGGGTCGATGATCAGCGACGTCACCTCGGCATCGGACAGCACGTAGGCGTGATCGTCGAGCGAGCCGAGAGGGTGTAGTGCCGTGCGGCGATATCCCTGGGTCTGCCCGGCCCCGATGATCATCAGGACTTCGGGCCGGTTGAGCGAGAGCAGCCCGACCGCGGCACCGGTGCCGGCGCCCAGCGCCTCGAACGCCTGGATGTACTGGCTGATGCGATCGGCCAGCTCACCGCCGGTGAGCGTGGTGTCGCCGAGGAACAGCACGGGCCGGTCGCGGTGCCGTTTGAGGGCGCCGACGGTCAGGTGTCCGGAATGCAGGGGATGCCGCAGCAGATCGGTCATGGGCTACAGACTAGAACGTGTTCCAGTTCTGACCAAGCCTCCGATCCGACGAAACGACGGCCCCGACGTCCACCGGCGTGGCACGCTGCTGGCCATGGCTGATCTGCCCGAACCCCGCTTCCTCGACGAACGCGTCGCCCACTGGGCCGCCACCACACCCGACGCCGAGGCGATGGACTTCCTCGACCGGAACTGGACGTGGGCGCAGTGGGACGACCGCATCCGGCGACTCGCCGGCGCACTCACCGAGCGTGGCGTCACGCGCGGCGATGTCGTCGCATTCCTCGACAAGAACCATCCCGCGTGCATCGAGTTGACCATCGCCGCCGCGTCCCTGGGTGCGGCCACCGCGATCATCAACTTCCGCCTGGCCGCCGACGAACTGGACTACGTGCTCAACGACTCCGACGCCAAGGTGCTCATCGCCGGCAAGGAGTTCATGGAGTCGATCGACAAGATCCGCGACAAGCTCACCAACATCGACCATGTCATCGCCGTGACACCCGAGGGTGACGACGAGTACGAGCAGGTGCTGGAGGCGTCGACTCCGGTGCAGCGCTCCGACGACGTCGAACCCGGCGACGTCGCGATCATCATGTACTCATCGGGCACCACCGGCCGGCCCAAGGGTGTCGAGCTCACCCAGGCCAACATGATCGCCCACACCATCAACGCCCACGAGGGATTCGCGTTCGACGAGGGCGACAAGAACATGGTGTCGATGCCGCTGTTCCACGTCGGCGGATCGTCCTACGCGCAGTTCGCCATTCACGACGGATTCCCGAGCGTGATGACCCGCGAGGTCGACGGCGCGTCGCTGGCCGGCGCCATCTTCAAGGGCGCCAACCGCACCTTCCTGGTTCCGGCGGTGCTGGCCAAGGTGCTCGACTCCGGTGAAGACGCGGTGAAGCTGTTCTCGTCGCTGAAGACCTACGGGTACGGCGCGTCCCCGATGCCGCTGCCCTTGTTGCGGCGGGCGCTGGAGGCTTGGCCGAAGACCGATTTCATCCAGGCCTACGGCCTGACCGAGCTGTGCGGGGTGATCAGTCACCTGCTGCCCGAGGCGCACCGCGATCCGGGCCGTGAGGAAAGGCTCTCCAGCGCAGGGACTCTGGTGCCCAACGCCGAGGTGCGTGTCGTCGATCCTGACACGCTCGACGAGGTACCCGCCGGAGAGCAGGGCGAGTTGTGGTTCCGCTCACCGCAATTGATGAAGGGCTACCACAACAAGCCCGAGGCCACCGCCGAGGCGATCACCGAGGACGGGTGGTTCCGCACGGGCGACATCGGCCGCGTCGACGACGGCGGGTTCATCTTCGTCGAGGACCGACTCAAGGACATGATCATCTCCGGCGGCGAGAACATCTACTCGATCGAGGTCGAACGCGTGCTCGCCGAACACGAGGCCGTCGTCGAGGTCGCGGTGATCGGCGTGCCCGACGAGAAGTGGGGCGAGGTGGTCAAGGCGGTGGTCGTGGTCGAGCAAGAGGTGTCCGAGAAGGACTTGATCGCCTTCGCCCGCGAACGGCTCGCCGCGTACAAGTGCCCGAAGACCGTCGACATCACCGACGAGCTACCCCGCAATCCCACCGGCAAGATCCTGAAAAAGGAACTGCGCAAGCCGCATTGGGACGGGCGGGATCGCGCGACGGTCTAGATCGTCACGACGACCTCGTTGCGCCGCCGGAACGGCAGTGTCCACGGCGGGTCGTAGAACCACGCGGTGGTGTCGCCGACGGCGTCGATGCCGTTGTCCTGCAGTGTCGTCAACAGCTCCTCGCTGCGGGCGGCGACAGCGGCCGCGCTGCGGTCGCCGGTGAACTGCAGCGCCGCGACCGTCTGCGGCGGCACCGTGACCAGCCGGACGTTCTCGTCGTCGGGCTTCGGCAGGGTCTCCATCGACCACTTCGACGGCATGAAGAACCGGACCGTCCAGCCGTCGTCGGCGTTGCCGTCCTGAAAGACCGGCGCAGTCATCGCGATCTGCTCTTGGGCCGATTTTCTGGCGGCCTGACTGACCGGCGCCGTCATCGCGATCTCGGTGTCGCGGTGGTTGCCCCCGAAGATGTACCCGGCCAACCGCCGGAAGCCCGCGTTGAGCGCCTTCTGCTTGTCCCCGGTCACCGTCGTCTCGGCGGCGATCCGCGAGCCGTACTGTCGGATCTCCACCCGACCGGTCAGCGGCCGCCTGATGTAGTGGGGCTCCTCGACGGTTCGCACGCCGACGACGGACAGCGCGGACTCCCCGAGCTGGCCGGCGAACTTCAGAATCGGATTCACGGCACCTTCCTTCCCTGAACTCTCACCACTATTCGCCGCCGCCGCACGGGCAGATGGGTTCTAAGGTGGCGGCGATGGATCTCGCCGACCTGCTCGACCGTGTCCACGTCGTCGCCTTGCCGATGCGCGTGCGGTTCCGTGGCATCACGACCCGGGAGGTCGCGCTCATCGAGGGGCCCGCCGGCTGGGGGGAGTTCGGCGCGTTTCTCGAGTACGGCCCGGCCGAGGCGGCGCACTGGCTGGCCGCCGGGCTGGACGCCGCCTACCAACCCTTGCCGCCGACGCGACGGGACCGGATCCCGATCAACGCGACGGTGCCGGCCGTGCCTGCTGCGCAGGTCCCCGACGTGCTGGCGCGTTTCCCGGGGGCCCGCACCGCCAAGGTCAAGGTCGCCGAGCCGGGGCAGGCGCTGGCCGACGACGTCGCGCGCGTCAACGCGGTCCGCGCGCTCGTGCCCACCGTGCGGGTCGACGCGAACGGCGGCTGGAGCGTCGAGGGCGCCGTCGCCGCCGCTGCAGCACTGACGGCCGACGGGCCACTGGAGTACCTCGAGCAGCCGTGCGCGACGGTCCCCGAGCTGGCTGAGGTGCGCCGCCGCGTCGACGTCCCGGTCGCCGCCGACGAGAGCATCCGCAAGGCCGAGGACCCGCTGCACGTGGTGCGTTCGGCGGCGGCCGACGTCGCGGTGCTCAAGGTCGCGCCGCTGGGTGGCGTGCGGGCCATGTTGGCGATCGCCCAGCAGATCGACATCCCGATCGTGGTGTCCAGCGCGCTGGACTCGGCGGTCGGCATCGGCGCGGGCCTGGTCGCGGCAGGCTGCCTGCCCGAGCTGGGGCACGCGTGCGGACTGGGGACCGGCAGCCTGTTCGTCGAGGACGTCGCCGAGCCGACGCCGCCGGTCGACGGTTTCCTGCCGGCAGCCGGGGTGACGCCGGACCCGGCGCGGGTGAGCGCGCTGGCGGCGGACGCGCAGCGCCGTCAGTGGTGGATCGACCGCATCCGCGATTGCTGGCCGCTCGTGTCCTGATCTGTGGGATGCATGGCCTGGACGCCATCGCACCCATCCCCGACACTGAGAGCCATGGCGCGGCAGGTCCTCATCCTCGGCTTCGAGGGCGTGCAGGCGCTCGACATGATCGGCCCCTTCGACGTGTTCACCGGGGCGTCGCTGTATGCGCGAAGCATCGGGGTCGACGGCTACGACGTCCGCGTCGTCTCGGTGGGCGGGGCACCGGTCAGCACCGGCACCGGCCTGACGCTCGTCGCTGACCCGCTGCCCGATCCCGCGACGCCGGTCGACACGGTCGTGCTGCCCGGCGGGTTCGGCACCGACGCCGCCCGCAAAGACCCCGACCTGATCGACTGGATCGCCGCGGTGACGCCGCATGCCCGCCGCGTCGTCAGCGTGTGCACCGGTGCGGCGCTGGCCGCCGAAGCCGGCCTGCTCGACGGGTGCGTCGCCACCACGCACTGGGCCTTCGCGCCGCAGCTGGCCTCGGAGTTCCCGGCGGTCACCGTGGATCCGGACCCGATCTTCGTCCGCAGCTCGGAGCGGGTGTGGACCGCCGCGGGCGTCACCGCGGGCATCGACCTGGCGTTGGCGCTGGTCGAAGACGATCTCGGCACCGATGCCGCGCAGACGATCGCCCGCCACCTGGTGATGTACCTGCGTCGGCCGGGTGGGCAGACGCAGTTCGCGGCCCCGGTGTGGATGCCGCGCGCCCGCCGCACCCCGATCCGGGACGTACAGGAGGCTATCGAGGCCGCCCCCGGTGACGCGCACAGCATCGCGGAGCTGGCGCGCCGCGCGGCGATGAGCCCGCGGCACTTCACCCGGGTGTTCACCGAGGAGATCGGCGAGGCGCCCGGCGCCTACGTCGAGCGGATCCGCGTCGAGGCGGCGCGCCGTCAGCTGCAGGAGACCGACGATCCCGTCACCGCGATCGCCGCGCGCTGCGGGTTCGGGTCGGCCGAGACGCTGCGGCGCAACTTCGTCCGCCGGCTCGGCGTGTCCCCTGATCAGTATCGAAAGACGTTCGCCTGAAAGGAGTTTCGACCATGCAGGTCGCGATCGTGCTGTACCCCGGGTTCACCGCGCTGGACTTCATCGGGCCCTACGAATGCCTGCGCTGGCTGCCCGACACCGAGGTTCGCTTCGTCTGGCACGAGCCCGGGCCGATCGCCGCGGATTCCAGCGTGCTGCTCGTCGGTGCCACCCACAGCTTCGACGAGACCCCGTCGCCGGACATCGTGCTGATTCCCGGCGGTATGACCACGCTCGAGCACGCCCGCAACAAGAAGGTGCTCGACTGGGTGCGCCGCGCCCACGAGACGTCGACGTGGACGGCGTCGGTGTGCTCGGGGTCGGTGATCCTGGCAGCCGCGGGCCTGCTCACCGGGAAGCGGGCGACGTCGCACTGGGCGGCGCTGCCCGTGCTGCGCACGTTCGGGGTGAACCCGGTCGGCGACGAGCGGATCGTGCCGGCCGACGATCGCATCGTCACCTGCGCCGGCGTCTCGGCGGGCATCGATCTCGGGCTGTGGCTGGCCGGCCGCATCGGCGGCGAGGCCAAGGCGAAGGTCATTCAGCTGTCGATGGAGTACGACCCGCAGCCGCCGTTCGACTCCGGGCACATGTCGAAGGCGTCCGCGTCGACCAAGGCCGCCGCCACCGCGCTGATGAGCCGCGACCTGGCCAAACCCGCGTCGATCGCCGCGGCCGGCGGCCTGATGTGGGACGCCGCCCTCGCGCGAATCCGGCGCGGCCGCCGCTGACGCCGAGACTGCGGACAGTGCGCGGATCCGGGCTGGATCGACGCACTGGCCGCAGTCTCGAGCCGCCGGGTCCAGTACCGTCGTCGGGGTGAATTTGGCCTACGACGATCGCGGTACCGGCGATCCGGTGCTCTTCATCGCCGGCCGTGGAGGCGCTGGTCGAACCTGGCATCTGCACCAGGTGCCGGTGTTCGCCCGCGCGGGCTATCGCTGTGTGACGTTCGACAACCGCGGCGTGGGTGCCACGGAGAACGCCGACGGGTTCACCACCGAGACGATGGTCGGCGATGTCGTCGACATCATCGAGAAGCTGGGCCTGGCCCCGGTGCGCATCGTCGCGTTGTCGATGGGCTCCTACATCGCCCAGGAGCTGATGGTGGCCCGCCCCGATCTGGTGCGCTCAGCGGTGCTGATGGCCACCCGCGGCCGCCACGATCGCGCGCGCGACTTCTTCTGGCGTGGCGAAGAGGCGCTGGCCCAGTCGGGGATCGAACTTCCCGTCGAGTTCGAAGCGAAAGTGCGCCTGCTGGAGAGCTTTTCACCCAAGACGCTGAACGACGACAATGCGGTCCGGGACTGGATCGACATGTTCACGATGTGGCCGCAGAAGCCGACCCCGGGCATGCGCACGCAGCTGTCGATCGCGCCGCAGAGCAGCCGGCTGGCCGCCTACCAGAACGTCCAGACGCCCGCGCTGGTGATCGGCTTCGCCGACGACGTCGTGCTACCCGCCTACCTCGGTCGCGAGGTCGCCAACGCGATGCCGAACGCGACGTTCCTGGAGATCCCGGGCACCGGCCACCTCGGCTTCATCGAGAAGCCGCAGGTGGTCAACACCGCGATCCTCAATTTCTTCGCCGATACCCTGTAGTGGTGAACCCCTCGACCGCACAGGCTCGGGTGGTCGTCGACGAGCTCGTCCGCGGCGGCGTCCGCGACGTCGTGCTCTGCCCGGGCTCGCGCAATGCCCCCCTCGCGTTCGCGCTGCACGACGCCGATCGCGCCGGTCGCCTGCGGCTGCACGTCCGTATCGACGAGCGCACCGCCGGCTTCCTGGCCATCGGCCTGGCCGTCGCGCAGGGCGCCCCGGTGTGTGTCGCGATGACGTCGGGCACCGCGGTCGCCAACCTGGGGCCCGCCGTCGTGGAGGCGAACTACGCCCGCGTCCCGTTGATCGTGCTGAGCGCCAACCGGCCTTACGAGCTGCTCGGCACCGGCGCCAATCAGACCTTCGAGCAGCTCGGCTACTTCGGCACCCAGATGCGGGCCAACATCAGCCTCGGTCTCGCCGAGGACGTCCCGGAGAAGATGGCCTCCCTCAATGCCCAGTGGCGCTCGGCGACCTGCCGGGTCCTGGTCGCCGCGACGGGCGCGCGCTCGGCCAATGCCGGGCCCGTGCAGTTCGACATCCCGCTGCGCGAGCCGCTGGTGCCTGCGGTCACCGTCGAGGGTGAGCCGTACGCCCCCGAGGGGCGCCCTGATGGCCGGCCGTGGACGATCACCCCGCCGGTGACGTTCGACCAGCCCCTCGACATCGACATCACCGCCGACACCGTCGTCATCGCCGGCCACGGTGCCGGCGTGCACCCCAATCTCGCGCACCTGCCCACGGTCGCCGAGCCGACCGCACCCTATGCGGCCAATCCGCTGCATCCGTTGGCGCTGAACCTGATTCGGCCTCAGCAGGTGATCATGCTCGGGCGGCCGACGCTGCACCGCCCGGTGTCGGCACTGCTGGCCGACCCGTCCATCCCGGTGTACGCGTTGACCACCGGACCGCGGTGGCCGGATGTGTCGGGCAACTCGCAGGCGACGGGCACGCGCGCGGTCACCTCAGGCGAGCCGAGCCAGGAGTGGCATGACCGGTGCGCGCAGGCGCACCGCCAGGCCTGCGAGGCAGTGCGTGGGCAACTGGCCGCGCACCCGCTGACCACCGGGCTGCACGTCGCCGAAGCCGTCGCCGACGCGGTGCGGCCGGGCGATCAGCTGGTGCTCGGCGCGAGCAATCCGGTGCGCGACATCGCGCTCGTCGGCTTCAACACTCCTGACGTGTCGGTCCGCTCGAATCGGGGGGTCGCCGGGATCGACGGCACGGTGTCGACGGCCATCGGCGCGGCGTTGGCGCACGAACGTGCGACGGGAGGTCGCACGGTCGCGCTGATCGGTGATCTGACGTTCGTGCACGACAGCTCGGGTCTGCTGGTCGGGCCGACGGAGCCCATACCGACCGCGCTGACGATCGTGGTGTCGAACGACAACGGCGGCGGGATCTTCGAGCTGCTCGAGCAGGGCGATCCGCGTTTCACCGACGTGTCCTCGCGGATCTTCGGGACCCCGCACGACGTCGACGTCGGCGCGCTGTGTCGTGCTTATCACGTCGAGAACCGGCAGATCGAAGCCGGCGAGCTCGCCACCGCTCTGGACGAACCCCACGAGGGGATGCGCGTGCTGGAGGTCAAGGCGGACCGGTCGTCGCTGCGGGCGCTGCACGCGGCGATCAAGGCTGCCTTGTGACGGCACTGCTAACGCGTCTGAACGCGTTGTGGCAGTTCATCATTCCGCATCTTTACGGGGAGCCGGGTGAGACGCGGCGGGGTCGGGTGCTGCGGCGGGTCCGGATCGGCATCGTGGTGCTCGCCTGCCTGGTGACGCTGCAGTCGGTGCTGCTGATGGTCGGAGCGTGGCGTGACGACCGCCAGATCGAACGACACCTGGGTGTCGCCGAGGCCACGGTCCTCGATGCCGGTCCGCGGCGGTCGACGATCGAGTTCGTGACCCCCGACCGGGTGACCTATCGGCCCGAACTGGGTGTGCTGTATCCGTCGGAGCTGGAGAACGGGATGCGCATCTACGTCGAATACGACACGAACAACCCGGATCTGGTGCGGGTGCAGGATCGTGATGCCTCGCTGGCGATCATCCCGGCGGGCTCGATCGCGGTCCTGGGCTGGCTGGTGGCCGGTGCGGCCTTGGGCGTCACAGCGCTGGTGCAGCGGCGTATCGATGCACCCCCGGTACCTCAGGACGCGACGAGCTGATCCAGCCAGGTCGCGTCGGAGAGGTCGACCTTGTCTCCGGACTCCAGATCGACCACTGTCGGGGTGCCGACGTTGACCGGGTCGGCGGTGTAGAGCAGCTCGAAGTTGTTCTCCTCCAAGGCGTCGATGTCGACGACCTCCTGCGCCTGGGAGACGCTGTCGGCGACGGGCTCCGGAAGGCCCGCAGTCCGTGCAATGGTCGCGAGCTCGTCGCCGGTGAACGCCGGCCCGCCCGGATCCTGTTGTGCCCAGAGCTCTTCGACGAAATGCTGGAACTGCACGCCTGACGTCGTCGAGTCGCCTGCGGGTTCGGCGGCGGCGAACAGGGCGTTGACCACCGCCGCCGAATAGCCTTGCCCCTGCTCGTCGAGGAACGTCAGGGGGCGGTAGGTGACCTGCACGCCGCCCACCGCCAGGTAATAGGCGATCTGGTCCCCGTACTGCTGTTGCAGATCGTGGCAATGGGTGCACTGCGGTTCGGTGAAGATCGCGATCTGCGCCGGCGCGTCGTCGAATCCGGCGACGATGCCGAAGCCGTCGTCGGACAGGCCCAGCGGGGCGCGGACGGGATCGGGGCGGGCGGTGCCGGTGACCTCCTTCGCGCAGCCGACCGTGCCGAGGAGCAGCCCGATCACGATCAGGAGCCGCACCGTCCGCGTTGTCCGCATGGTCGAAAAGAATAACGCCGCACCACGGGCAATTCGCGCGACATATCCCTGCCCGCAACCTGCGCGACAGGTCGTGCTGTCACCGTCGGGACGTGCGCGTCGCAATCGTCGCAGAGTCGTTCCTCCCGAATGTCAACGGCGTCACCAACTCGGTGCTCCGGGTGATGGAGCATCTCCGCCGCACCGGTCACGAGGTGCTGGTCATCGCCCCCGACACCCCCCGGGGTCAGCCTGGCGCCGACCGGGTCCACGACGGTATCCGCGTCCACCGGGTGCCGTCGATGATGTTCCCCAAGGTCACCTCGTTGCCGCTGGGTGTGCCGCGGCCGCGGATGGTGGGCGTGCTGCGCGGGTTCGATCCCGACGTCGTGCATCTGGCGTCACCGGCGCTGCTGGGCTGGGGCGGCGTGCACGCGGCCCGGCATCTGGGTGTGCCCACGGTGGCGGTGTTCCAGACGGATGTGGCCGGTTTCGCGCAGAGTTACGGCGTCGGCGTGATGTCGCATGCGGCGTGGGCGTGGACTCGACGGCTGCACAGCAAGGCCGACCGCACCCTGGCACCGTCCACCGCGGCCCTGGACGATCTTGTGTCTCATGGCGTTCCGCGGGTGCACCGGTGGGCGCGCGGCGTGGACGTCACCGGCTTCGCCCCGTCCGCGCGGGACGAGCATCTGCATAGAACGTGGTCGCCGGACGGCAAACCCGTCGTCGGTTTCGTCGGCCGGCTGGCCCCGGAGAAGCACGTGGAGCGGCTCGCCGCCGTGGCGCAGCGGGACGATGTCCAGGTCGTCGTCGTCGGGGACGGCGTGGACCGGCAGAAGCTCGAAGCTCAGCTGCCGAGCGCGGTGTTCACCGGCGCGCTGTACGGGGCCCAGCTCGCTGCGGCCTACGCCACCATGGACGTCTTTGTCCATCCCGGCGAGCACGAGACGTTCTGTCAGGCTGTACAGGAGGCGATGGCCTCCGGCGTGCCGGTGATCGCCCCTGATGCCGGCGGCCCGCGCGATCTGGTGGCCCCGTATCGCACCGGGCTGCTGTTGCCGGTCGCCGAGTTCACCGAGCGGCTGTCGGCGTCGGTCGACCATCTGATCGCCGAGCGGCGGCGGTATGCGCCGGCGGCGCGGCGCAGTGTGCTCGGCCGGACGTGGCCGGTGATCTGCGACGAGCTGCTCGGCCACTATGACGAGGTGGCCGGACGCCGGGGAGCTCGCGCTGCCTGAGTTTGCCCCGCATCCGGGCCGGGTATCAGCACGTGGCTGCGGCGGCTCAGCGGAGAGCGGGGATTGCGATGATCGGTGCGGTGTACGAGGCCGCTCTCGGCGGACAGCGTTCTTGGCTCCGCGGCGCCGACTACCGGGCGCGGGAGCTGCCCGTTCAGCGGTGGCTCGGCGAGTGTGACGACGATCCGTGCGACGCCGCGCTGGTGGCGCGCTGCGAGGGCCCGACCATCGACCTCGGGTGTGGGCCCGGACGCATCGTGGGCTGGCTGACCCGTCACGGCATCCCCGCACTGGGTATCGACCAGTCAGCTGTTGCCGTGGCCATGGCCGCGCAGCGCGGTGCGCGAGCGTTGCGCGGGGATGTCTTCGACGAGCTCCCTCGCGAGGGCTGGTGGCAGACGGTCGTGCTCGCCGACGGCGCCATCGGCATGGGCGGTGACCCGTTGCGTCTGCTCAACCGCTGCCGGGCCCTGGTCCGCGACGGTGGTCACTGCGTCATCGAGTTCGACCCTGCCGTCACTGGTGTCGAGACGACGATGCAGCGTCTCGAATCGGAGACCCAGGTCGGCCCGTGGTTTTCGTGGGCGATAGTGGGCCTCGACGCGCTCGAGGAGTTCGGTCAGCGAGTGTCGTTGCGGCTCAAAGACGTCGAGGTTTTCGGTGATCGCGGCATCGCCGAGCTCGCCGCGATCTAGCCCTGGGCCTCTACGGCCACCGGCTGCCATTCCTTCCACGTCGCCAGCCGCTTCTCGTAATCGGCTGTCGCGAGCTGCAACGGCAACTCGCCGAAGAACACCCGCAGCGGCGGCTCGGGAGCGTCGACGACCTTGAGGATTGCGCGGGCCGAGGCCCGCGGATCGCCGGGCTTGGAGCTACGCGACGCCCGCGCTTCGGCCGCCTTCGCGTGGATCTCGGCATAGTCGGGCAGTTCGGCGGCGTGCCGGGCCGAGGAGCCGGCCCAGTCGGTGGAGAAGCCGCCCGGTTCGATCAGCGTGACGTGCACGCCGAAATCAGCGACTTCCTGGGCCAGTGCCTGGCTGAAGCCCTCCAGCGCCCACTTGGAGGCGTGGTAGATGCCGACGTTGGGGAACGCCGTGATGCCGCCGATCGAGGACACCTGGATGATGTGCCCGCTACGCTGCGCCCGCAGGTACGGCAGCGCGGCCTGGGTGATCCACAGGGCGCCGAACACGTTGGTTTCGATCTGGTCGCGCGCGTCGGATTCGGAGAGCTCCTCGATGAAGCCGAACTGTCCGTAGCCGGCGTTGTTGACGACGATGTCGAGCCGGCCGAAATGGTCGTGGGCCTGCGCGACGGCCGCGAAGTCGGCCTCCCGGTTGGTGACGTCGAGGCGGATCGGCAGCAGCGCGTCGCCGTACTTCGCCGCGAGATCGTCGAGGCTGGACACATCGCGGGCGGTCGCGGCGACCTTGTCGCCGCGGTCGAGGGCTGCGATCGTCCATTCGCGTCCGAAGCCGCGGGACGCACCGGTGATGAACCACACTTTTTCGCTCATGAGCGGTTCAATGCCGCCGCCGCTGGCATCCATTCCCGACACGCCGCGGTGATACGTTCGCGATTGTGAACCGTGCGTCGCTGGAGAAGGATCCCCATGAGGTCGCATCGATGTTCGACGGCGTGGCACGGCGCTACGACCTGACCAACACGGTGCTCTCCGCCGGCCAGGATCAGTTCTGGCGGCGGGCCACCCGCGAGGCGCTGGGCATCGGGCCGGGAGATCGGGTGCTCGATCTGGCCGCGGGGACGGCGGTGTCGACGGTCGAGCTGGCGGCTTCGGGTGCGTGGTGTGTGGCGGCGGACTTCTCGGTGGGCATGCTGGCCGCCGGGGCGGACCGGCCGGTGCCGAAGGTCGCGGGGGACGCCACCAAGTTGCCGTTCGCCGACGGGGTGTTCGACGCGGTGACGATCAGCTTCGGGCTGCGCAATGTGGTGGACCACGTCGCCGGGCTGCGCGAGATGGCGCGGGTGACGCGCCCCGGTGGCCGGCTGGTGGTGTGTGAGTTCTCGACGCCGACGAACGGTCTGTTCGCGACGACGTACAAGGAGTATCTGATGAAGGCACTGCCGCGGATCGCGCGCGCGGTGTCGTCGAACCCGGACGCGTATGTCTACCTGGCGGAGTCCATTCGCGCGTGGCCCGATCAAGCCGAGCTGGCCCGGCGCATCCAGGACGCCGGCTGGACGGATGTGGCGTGGCGCAACTTGACCGGCGGCATCGTCGCGCTGCACGCCGCCACCAAGCCCTGATCGAGGGAATCCGCACACGCTCGGCCCGCGCGGAAATTAGCGTCAGGCCTATGCCGTACGGACGCCACGCCGATCCCGACGCCACTCTGGCCACCGACCCGCGGGCGGACCCTCGGATGGTCACCGCTCTCGCGGCCTTCGGTATGGACGGCCGGTTCCCGCTCTCCGGACTCAGCGCGCACTCGCCGCTGGACCAGCGGCTCGCCTACGCCGCGATGGCAGAGGACGCCATCGGCTCCGTCTTCGCCACGCTGGCGGCCGACATCACGCAGCCTGCAGGCGTGACCACCACGACAATGAGCATCACGGGGGTCGACGGCAACACCGTGACGCTGTTCATCAGTCGGCCGACCGACGCGGCGGGTCCGCTCCCCGCCATCCTGCACCTGCACGGCGGCGGCATGGCGATCGCCAGCGCCGCCGATCTGCCCTACATGCGTCTGCGCGAGAGCCTCGCCGCCACCGGCCTCGTCGTCGTCGGCGTCGAGTTCCGCAATTCCGGTGGCGCACTGGGCCCGCACCCGTATCCCGCGGGCATCAACGACTGCGCGTCGGCCGCCCGGTGGGTGCTCGAGCAGCGCGCCGATCTCGGCGTCAGCCACATCGTCGTCAACGGTGAGTCCGGCGGCGGGAACCTGACACTGACGTTGGCGCACAAGGCCAAACGCGACGGATGGGTCGACGAGATCGCCGGCTTCTACGCGCAGTGCCCGTTCATCTCCAACAGGTGGCAGGAGGCGTGCGAGGATCTGCCCTCGCTGGAAGAGAACGACGAATACTTCATCAGCCGTGAGCAATTGGCGATCCTCGGCTCACTCTACGACCCCGACGGGCACCACGGCGACGACCCGGCATGCTTCGCGTCGGCAGCCACCGACGACGACCTGGCCGGCCTGCCGCCGCATGTGATCTCGGTCAACGAGCTCGATCCGCTGCGCGACGAGGGCCTGCAGTACTACCGCAGGCTGGTTCGGGCGGGTGTGCCCACAGTGGGTCGCGTGGTGGCAGGCACCTGCCACGGTGGTGATCTGCTGCTGGCGCAGGCGATGCCGGATGTGTTCGCGGCGAGCATGCGCGATGTCAGCGGCTTCGCCCACTCGCTGGGCTGACCGGGCGCTTCAGATGTTCGACGCGTCGGCGGGGACGTGCGGCGGCTGCTGGGCAGACGAGTTCGTCTCCGTACCGCTGACTCCGGTGACCCCGAGCGTGTACGCAGTCATCGACAACGAGCCGTAGGAGTAGCCGTCGACGAGCACGTCCACACGCTCGTCACTCGCGCAGGACAGTCCGGCGAGATACAGCCACGGGATGAAGTGGTCGGGCGTCGGCACCGCTGTGCCGTAGTCGGCGTGGCCCTGGAGCCTCACGGCCTCGGATGGACGCGAGAGCATCAGCTCCCTGGCCGCATCGTCGAACCTGCGGGCCCAGTCGAAGCCAGTGTCGAGATTCCAGTCCATCGCCCGCAGGTTGTGAACCACGTTGCCGCTGGCCAGGATCAGCACACCGCGCTCACGCAGCGGGGCCAGTTTCGCGCCCAACTGCAGGTGGTAGTCGAGCGCTTTGTCGGCGTTGATCGACAGCTGCACGACGGGTATCGATGCGTCGGGGAAGGCGTGGACGAGGACAGACCACGTGCCGTGGTCGATGCCCCAGCTGTCGACGTCGGCGCCGACCCACGTCGGGTGCACGGCCTCGCTGACCTCCTCGGCCAACTCAGGCAGGCCCGGGGCCGGGTACTGCACGTCGAACAATTCCTGTGGGAAGCCGTAGAAGTCGTGAATCGTCCGCGGGCGGGCCATCGTCGTGACCGCTGTCGCGTTGGTGTACCAGTGGGCGCTGACGACGAGAATCGCGCGCGGCCGTGGAACCGCGGCGCCGAACGCCCGCCACGCCGCGGTGTAGCGGTTGACTTCCAGAGCGTTCATCGGGCTGCCGTGCCTGATGAACGCCGCAGGCATCAGATGCATGCGCTCAGCCTCCCATCTCCACAGCCGCGACCGCGTGCGCGACGGGGCTAGGGGGTACCCGCCTGGACGTGTCCTCGAGCGCAGCGACTGCCGTCCTCGCTGATCTCTCTCGCGTGCGGGAGTGGCAGAAGGACCTGTACCGCGACATCCACCAGCATCCCGAGCTGTCACACCAGGAGCACCGCACCGCGGGGCTCGTCGCCGACCGCCTCCGGCAGCACGGTTTCGTCGTCCACGAGGGAGTCGGCGGCACCGGCGTCGTCGGCATCGTGCGTAACGGCGACGGGCCCACCGTGCTGCTGCGCGCCGACATGGACGCGTTGCCCGTCGAGGAGGCCGGCGACGGAGCGCGCACCATGGTCGATGACGGACTCGCCGAGGTCGTCCCGACCATCGACGTCGCACTCGCCCAACACGTGCTGCCCGTCCCTGCCGGGGTGGTCGGCACGCATCACGGTCCTTTCCTCTCGGCCGCCGACAGCATGCGCATCACCGTCTACGGCCGCGGTTCCGACGGATCGATGCCGCAGGCTGCCGTCGACCCGGTGGTGCTCGCAGCGATGATCGTGATCCGGTTGCAGACCATCGTCTCCCGCGAGGTGGCACCGAACGAACCGTCGTGTTCACCGTCGGCAGCATCCACGCCGGCAGCAAGAGCAATGTCATCGGCGATCACGCGGTGCTGCAACTGAACATGCGTACCTACGACGAATCCGTCCGCACGGAGGTTTTCGCCGCGATCAGGCGGATCGTCACTGCAGAATGTCAAGCATCAGGGTCGCCGAGAGAGCCGGAATTCGAGCGCTACGACCGCTTTCCGCTCACTGTCAACGACGACACCGTCACCGACAGAGTGAATGACGCGTTCGCCGTGCACTTCGGTGACCGGCTCATCGAGATGCCGCAGGGGTCTGCCAGCGAGGACTTCAGCGACATCCCCAACGCGCTCAGCGCGCCCTACACGTATTGGGGCATCGGCGGGATCGACCCGGACACCTATCGCGCGGCCGCCGACGCCGGCCGCGTCGCGCAGGACATCCCGGTCAACCACTCGCCGACCTTCGCCCCGGTTCTTCAGCCGACGCTCGACACGGGCACCGAAACCCTCGTCGTCGCAGCGCTGGCGTGGCTCGACGACTGAGCCGTCAGCCGCGGGGGCCGGGTGCGTTGAGCTGATATCGCACCCCGAGCATCCGGATCACGAAGCAGACCGCCGCCGCGCCGAGAGCCGTCGCGAGGGTGTAGACGTCGAGACGGATCGCGGCCACCGTGAGGCTCGCGGCGATGAGGGCCGGTATCGCGTACAGCTCGCTGCGCAAAACGGTGGGCACCTGCCCGATGAGCGCGTCGCGGATCGTGCCGCCACCGACAGCGGTGATCACGCCGAGCAGGGCCGCAGGCGCGGCGCCGAGCCCGAAGGCGAGCGCTTTGGTCGTGCCGATGACGGCGAACACGCTCAGCCCGATCGCGTCGAGCACGGTGATCGGCATCTCCAGCCGGGAGAGCGCGCGGTTGAGCGCGAACGCGATCAGCGCCCCGCTCACCGCGAGCGCGAAATAGGGCCAGTCGACGAACGTCGCGGGCGGGATCGCGCCGATCAGGACGTCGCGGATCACGCCGCCGCCCAACGCGGTCATCATGCCGACAGTCACGACCCCGACGACGTCGAGGTGCGTCGCGCGCAGCCCTGCCAGCGCACCGTTCAAGCCGAAGACGAACGTGCCGATCAGGTCGAGCGCGAACAGCAGCGGCGGTTGAGGGTCCACCCGTCCTGCCTAGCACTCTGATGTCCACGCCCGCAGACTCTCCGCGCCCACCCGCGCGTCATGGATCTGCTGGAAGTTGCGCCCGCCGCGGGCGTAGGTCGCGAGAACAGCTGTCGGACAATCCCTTTCGACCAGCGGCTCGGGAAGCCACCGGCATGGCCTGATGTGCACCAGGTCGACGTCCTCGCCGCCGGCGTCGTACGCGTACGGCCCGTCGACGCGGCCGAGCCAGAACAGGCCGTCCTCGTCGCGGGTCCACACGAACGATCCGTCGGGCATGTCGGCGAAACGATCCACCCGCCGCTGGGGCACGTCGATCTGGCCGAAACCGACGACACCCAGGCGCAGCGCCCGGTCGACAGCGAGCTGCGGATCGATGCGGTCGTCGCGGGAGCGCATGGGCGCCCGGTACACGGACGTCACGCTCGCCGAACCGGGCCTCACGTGAACGGGCGGCGCGCGTCCACCCGGCCCGACAACCGGCCCGCGCCGCGCCACAGCCGGGCAACCGAGTCCTCGTCCTCGTCGGTGACGAAGTTGCCCATCACCCGTACCGCGACCGTCATCAGCGCCGAGGACCGCATTGCCAGCGGGCCCGTCGCCGGCAGGAATCGGGGGAACGTCAGCAGCAGCGCCAACCGGCGAGCGATCGAGAACCCGCGGGCGTAGTGCTCCTCTAACACCGCCGGCCACACCCGCGAGTAGTCCCCGGTGCCCAGCATCGCCGCGGCCAGCCGACCGGTTTCCAGGCCGTAGTCGATGCCCTCGCCGTTGAGCGGGTTCACACACGCCGCGGCATCGCCGATCAGCATCCAGTTCGGCCCGGCCACGCCGGACACCGCCCCGCCCATCGGCAACAGCGCCGAACGCGCGGCCCTCACCTCGCCGTCGAAGGCCCATTCGTCGCGGCGCAGCGCAGCGTAATGATTCAGTAATGGACGCAGTGCGGCCTCGGCCGGCCGCTTCGACGTGGCCAGTGCGCCGACGCCGATGTTCACCTCGCCGGTGCCCAGCGGGAAGATCCAGCCGTAGCCGGGGAGCACCTCACCGGTCGGTGCGCGCAGCTCGAGATGCGAGGTGATCCACTGCTCGTCATGCCGCGGCGTGGCGATGTACGCGCGGATCGCGGTGCCGTACACGGTGTCCCTGTGCCACTCCCGACCCAAAACACGCCCCAGGCCTGACCGCACCCCGTCGGCGACGATGAGGTCGCGGCATCCCACCACCTCACCGGTGTCGAGCACCACCGCAGACACTCGGCCGTCCGAATTGCGTTGTACGTCAACGGCTTTGACGCCCAATTTCATCTTGGCGCCGTCGTCGACGGCGACCAGTCGAATGCGCTCGTCGAGTTCGAGGCGCGGCACCGCGCTGCTGATCGGCGGAAACGAGCGACCGGGCCAGGGCACTTCGACGTCGGCGCCGAACCCCGACATGCGCAATCCGTGGTGGGTGACCCGACCGGTCAGCCACCCGTCGAGGCCCAACCGCCGCATCTCGGCGATGGCCCGCGGGGTGAGCCCGTCGCCGCACGCCTTGTCGCGGGGGAACGTCGCGGAGTCGATCACCAGCACGTCGCGCCCCGCGCGAGCGGCCCACGCCGCCGCCGCCGAACCGGCCGGACCGGCACCGACGACCACCACATCAGCGCTCGTGTGCATGGCTCCCAGTATGTTGGCTGTGTGAGGACACCGGCGAACGTGGTGGCGGGAGTGGACTTCGGCGACGCCGAGTTCGCCCAGGACGTCCGCGACGGGGTGGCCCGGATCGAAGCGCTGATGTCGGAGGAACTCGGCCGCGCGGACGAGTTGATGGCCGAGGCGGTGACGCACCTGTTCCAGGCCGGCGGCAAGCGGTTCCGGCCGCTGTTCACGGTGTTGTCGGCCCGGTTGGGTCCGGAGCCGGATTCGTGGCAGGTCACGGTGGCGGGCGCAGTCATCGAGCTGGTGCACCTGGCCACGCTGTACCACGACGACGTGATGGACGAGGCGCAGGTGCGCCGCGGCGCGGCCAGTGCCAACGCCCGGTGGAGCAACAACATCGCGATCCTGGCCGGGGACTACCTGTTCGCGACGGCGTCCCGGTTGGTCAGCCGGCTCGGGCCGGACGCGGTGCGCATCATCGCCGACACGTTCGCGCTGCTGGTCACCGGCCAGATGCGAGAGACGCGCGGCGCGGCCGAGCATGTCGACGAGGTCGAGCACTACCTGAAGGTGGTGTACGAGAAGACGGCCTGCCTGATCGCCGCCTCCGGCCGCTTCGGGGCCACGTTCTCCGGCGCCGACGAGGAGCAGATCGAACGCCTGGCCCGCCTCGGCGGCATCGTGGGCACGGCGTTCCAGATCTCCGACGACATCATCGACATCGACAGTGATCCCGACGAGTCCGGCAAGGTGCCCGGCACCGACCTGCGGGAGGGTGTGCACACGCTGCCGGTGCTCTACGCGCTGCGGGAGACCGGTCCCGACGCCGACCGGCTGCGGGATCTGCTGGCCCGGCCCCTCGAGGACGACGCCGACGTGGCCGAGGCGCTGCGGCTGCTGCGTGCGTCGCAGGGCATCGTCAAGGCCAAGGAGACCGTCGCCGAGTACGCGCGGCAGGCCGAGGCGGAGCTGGCCGCGCTGCCCGACGGCCCTGGCCGTCAGGCGCTGGCCACGCTGGTCGATTACACGATCCACCGGCACGGCTGAGTCCGCCGGAACCTGTGCGGCCTGCTCGGGCGTTGGAGGGACGTATGAGTTCGTCAGGTCAGATGAGGAGGACCGGTCGATGACGTGGCATCCGCACGCCAACAGGGCGAAGACGTTCCTGTTGCTGGTGCTGTTCTCGGGACTGATCGTGGCCGTGGGCGCGATGTTCGGCCGCAACATCATGTTCCTCGCGGTGCTGTTCGCGATCGGCATGAACGCCTACGTCTACTTCAACAGCGACAAGCTGGCGCTGCGCGCGATGCACGCCCAGCCGGTCACCGAGATGCAGGCGCCGGTGATGTACCGGATCGTGCGGGAGCTGGCCACGACGGCGCGTCAACCCATGCCGCGGCTCTACATCAGCGACACCGCCGCGCCGAACGCGTTTGCCACGGGCCGCAATCCGCGCAACGCCGCGGTGTGCTGCACGACGGGCATTCTCGGCATGCTCAACGAGCGGGAGCTGCGCGCGGTGCTCGGCCACGAGCTGTCCCACGTCTACAACCGCGACATTCTGATCAGCTGTGTGGCCGGGGCGATGGCGTCGGTGATCACGGCGCTGGCCAACCTCGCGTTCTTCGCGAGCATGTTCGGCGGCAATCGTGAGGGCGGCACCAATCCGTTTGCGATTCTTCTGGTTTCGCTGCTCGGCCCGATCGCGGCGACGGTGATCCGGTTGGCGGTGTCGCGTTCGCGGGAGTACCAGGCCGACCAGTCGGGCGCGGAGCTGACGGGTGATCCGCTGGCTCTGGCGAGCGCGCTGCGCAAGATCAGCGCGGGGGTGGAGCGGGCGCCGTTGCCGCCGGAGCCGCAGCTGGCCGATCAGGCGCACCTGATGATCGCCAACCCGTTCCGGTCGGGCGAGAAGATCGGCAAGCTGTTCGCCACCCACCCGCCGATGGCCGACCGCATCGCGCGGCTGGAGGCGATGGCCGGCCGCGGGCCCGGCCAGTACTGACGGGGTCGTCAGACTTTCGCCTCTGGCGATGCGCCGGCGATGCCCGGCCGCTTAAGGTGTCGGGCGTGCTGACCCGAATCCTGATCGGTGTCGCGGCGGCTGCCGCGCTGACCGCGCCGGCTGTCGCCGCGGCTGATCCGTCCCCGCTGAACGTCAACGCGCTGCCGCCGGTGAATCCGCAGCCGTTCGCCTCCCCGGATGGCACGCGGTACTCGTTCGCCGCGCCCGGGGGAGTGACGTGCGTGATGGATCGCCAGACCGGTAGCTACGGGTGCAACGGCGCACTGCCCGGCGCCCCCGGCGGAGCCAACGTGGTGACCGGCTGGGCGGGCGGGCCGCCCGGGTTCGCGCACGCCGACGGGCCGATGTACGGCGCGATCGCCGATCCGCAGCCGCTGCCGGTCAACACCCGGATGAGCTTCCGCACCGTCAGCTGCGGCACCGACGGCGTCATCACGTCGTGCACGAACACCGTCGACCAATCGGGCTTCGTCATCAGCCCGACCGGCACCTACTCGTACTGAGCGCTAACACTGCCGCACGCTGCGGCGACATCTAGGCTGTGACGGTGTCGAGCAGAGCTCTTGTCGGGGCAGCATGCCTGGCTGCGGCCGGTGTCCTCAACGCGGTCGGCGTTGCCGCAGCGCAGCCGCCCACCCCTCCGCCCCCGCCGCCGGCGCCGAACGTGAACGCGTGGGCTCCGGCGAACCCGAAGGACTACGCAGTCTTCGACGGTGCGGCGTACGCGTTCAGCTCCAACGGTCTGACCTGCATGCTGCAGCGGTCGGGCGGTTATGGCTGCAACGGCGTCCTGCCCGGCGCGCCCGAGGGCGCCAATCTGCTCAGTGGCTCGGCCGGTGGCGTGCCCGGCTTCTCGGTGGCCCCCGCCCCGATCTACGGCGGTCCCGTCAAGGCGTTGCCGCCGAACTCGCGGCTGAGCTTCGGCGACGTCAGCTGCGGCGGAGACGGCACGCTGACCGCGTGCGTGGACAGCCGCAACCAGGCCGCGTTCGTCATCAGCCCGACGGCGTCCTGGGTCGTCAACGAGACTAATCCGCTGCTGGCCCGGCCCGAGGGCACCAACCCCTACTTCAACTAGAACCCCGAGCCGTGCACCTCGTGGCCCGGCTTCTCCAGCATCAACCCGTGGTAGGCGTCTTCGACGGTCGCGCCATGGTTGACGACGCCGTCGACCTCCCGCGCGATCGGCATCGAGATGTCGAGCTTGTCGGCGAACTCCATGATTACGCTGGACGCCTTGACCCCTTCGGCGACCTGGTTCATCGATTCGATGATCTCCTCGATCGGCTTGCCCGCGCCCAGCTGTTCGCCGACGTGGCGGTTGCGGCTGCGCTGACTGGTGCACGTCACGATCAGGTCGCCCATGCCGGCCAGTCCCGCGAAAGTGTCGCGGTGCCCGCCGATGGCCTCACCCATCTTGGACATCTCGCGCACCGCCCGCGCCATCACCATCGCGCGGGTGTTCTCGCCGATACCGAGCGAATACCCCATGCCGACAGCGATCGCGTAGACGTTCTTGAGGGCGCCGGCCATCTCCACACCCACCACGTCGTCGGTGGTGTAGGTGCGGAAACGCTTGGTGCGGAACAGGTTCGCCAGCTGCGCGGCCAGGTGCTGGTCGGGCATCGCGAGCACCGCGGCTGCGGCGTAGCCTTCGGCGACCTCGCGGGCGATGTTGGGGCCGGCCAGGATTCCCGCCGGATGTCCCGGAAGCACCTCGTCGACGACCTCGCTCATCCGGTAATTGGTGCCCTGTTCGAGGCCTTTGACCAGTGACACCACCGGCACCCAGGGGCGCAGCGACGCCGCCAGTTCGGTGAGGACGCCGCGGAAGCCGTGCGACGGCACGCCCATCACGATGACGTCGGCGCACTCGGCGGCCTCGACGAAGTCGGTGGTCGCCTTCAGGTCGTGGGCCAGTTCCACCTCGTTGCCCAGATATTTGGTGTTGCGGTGGTGGTTGTTGATGTCGTCGGCCGTTTCCTGCGAGCGCACCCACTGCAACGTCGGGCCGCGCCGGGCACAGATCGAGGCCACGGTGGTGCCCCAGGATCCGCCCCCGAGGACGACGACTTTGGGTTCGCGCTGT
Source organism: Actinomycetes bacterium (assembly GCA_023404955.1). Taxonomy (GTDB): domain Bacteria; phylum Actinomycetota; class Actinomycetes; order Mycobacteriales; family Mycobacteriaceae; genus Mycobacterium. The sequence goes on along the minus strand of JAEXZY010000128.1, from coordinate 56,888 downwards.
GCAGGTGCCATGGGAGATCACCCTAGGGGCGCTGACTGACCGGCGAGGCGGGTTTGGTGGGCATAATGATCGAGACGTTGCTGAGGGGGTCATGTGTCGGTCACGGTGTCGACGATCGAAGCTTCCGACCCGCAGAGCGTGACCGCAGCAGCAGGTCAGCTCGGCGGTCACATCGCGGATCTGGACGCTGCCGTCGCCGAGCAAAGGGCCGCGCTGGCGCACCTGGACGCGGCCTGGCAGGCGGAGGGTGGTGGCGCCGCAGCAGCAGCCACCGCCGAGCGGGACATCGCGGTGCAAATGCAGATGCGGGCCCAGCTGGAGTCGGTCCGAGCTGCACTGACGACGGGTGGGGCCCACCTCGACGCGATCCGCGTGGGGTTGATCGAGCTGGTGTCGGCGCTGCGCGACATGGGGTGGACGGTCACCGACGACGGATTCGCCGTCGCGCCGCTCTTCCCGCCGGTGCTCGAGAACTTCGAGGCCGGCTTCACGGCCGTGATCCAGCGCCTGCTCGGGTTGTTCTCTCAGGTCGACACGAGCACGGCAGAGGCTGTTCGGGGCGCGGTCGAGCACTGACCCGTCGAGCGTGGGGCTTGTGCACGCTTTACGTCGCTTTTGCGTACACAACCCCCACGTTCGAGGTCAGCGGTAGTTGACGAACTGCAGCGCCACCTCGAGGTCGGCGCCGCGGAGCAGGGCCTGGACGGCCTGCAGGTCGTCGCGCTTCTTGGAGCTGACGCGGATCTCCTCGCCCTGAATCTGGGCCTTAACTCCCTTGGGGCCCTCGTCGCGGATGAGTTTGGTGATCTTCTTGGCGTTCTCGCTGTCGATGCCCTGCTTGATGCTGCCGATGACCTTGTAGGTCTTACCGGAGGGCTGCGGGTCGCCTGCCTCGAACGCCTTCATCGAGATGTCGCGCCGGATGAGCTTCTCCTTGAAGACGTCGACGGCGGCCTTGACGCGCTCCTCGGTGGAGGAGATGAGGATGATGCCTTCCTCGCCCTGCCACTCGATGGTGGTGTCGGTGCCGCGGAAGTCGAAACGGGTGGACAATTCCTTGGCAGCCTGGTTGAGCGCGTTGTCGACCTCTTGGCGATCGGCCTTGCTGACGATGTCGAACGATGAATCCGCCATGGATCCGTCCCTCCCTCGTGATCGGTGCGTGGTTCCATCTTGGCCGCAGGCCCGTGCGGCGGCCACACCACCCTGGCGATTTGTCGTCGGGGTATGCCGTCGTTGTATCCTGCTGTGCGCGCTACACGCGAACCCGGCAGGTTGCCCGAGCGGCCAATGGGAGCGGACTGTAAATCCGTCGGCTAACGCCTACACAGGTTCGAATCCTGTACCTGCCACGCTGGTCAGGCCCCCTTTCGAGGGGGCCTGATTGCGTTAGAGGGGGTGCGTCACAACCAGGAACGCCAGGGTCGCGCCTCCTAGAATGCGGGGCATGGCCAGCAACGGTCTCGGTGATTACCTGCGATCCCGTCGCGGCCAGGTGACTCCGGCGGACGTGGGCCTGCCCAGCGACGGGATGCGCAGGGTCACCGGCCTGCGACGCGAGGAAGTGGCGCTGCTGGCCGGGATGAGCGTCGACTACTACACCCGCCTCGAGCAGGGCCGAGAGCGCAGCCCTTCGCCTCAGGTGATCGACGCACTCTCGGCTGTCCTCCAGCTTCCTGACGACGCCCGCGAGCATCTCTTCCGGCTGGCCGGGCTCAGCCCGCAGGAGCGCGGCAGCGCCAGCAACCGCGTCGACCCCGCGCTGCTGGAACTGCTCGAGATGTGGCCCTTCAATCCGGCGTTCGTCTACAACCGGGCCTACGACGTGCTGGCCAGCAATGACATCGCGGACGCGCTCTTCCCGCAATGGGCGCGCTCGAAGAACATGATGCACGTGGTCTTCACCGAGCCGGACGCGCAGACCTTCTACTGCAACTGGTCTGTCGTCGCCGAGGATGCCGTGGCCGGTTTCCGGCACGGCTTCGGACTCGCCCCCAACGACGTACGTCTGTGCACGGTTCGCGACGAGCTTCTCGAGTCCAGTCCTGCGTTCGCCGACCTGTGGACCCGTAATGACGCTCGACGAAAGTCGCTGCAGACGAAGTCATTTCGGCACCCGGTGGTCGGGCCGATCACGCTCACGATGCAGACCTTCGACGTGCGCTCCAGTCCTGGACAGGAATTGGTCGTCTATCACGCCGAGCCCAATTCCCCCAGCGCGGAGGCGCTGTCACTGCTGTGCTCGTGGGCGGCCACGAGCTGAGTCCCATTACCGAACGCATACGAGAGGATCCACCATGTCCGTGCTCCTGGTCACCTACGTCGGTGACGGCACCAGCTCCTTCGACCGCAATTACTACGACAACAACCACATTCCGTTCGTGGGAAAGACGTGGGCGCCGTTCGGTCTGGAGCGCACCGACGTCTATTACCCGGAGGATGCCATTGACGGACAACATGTCGTAGCGGTGGCGCTGTGCCATTTCACCGACCGCGCCGGTCTGGACCGCGCCCTCACGGCGCCCGAATCCGGGCCCGTATCTGAGGATGTCAAGAACTTCACCGACCTCACACCGATCATGACGGTGGTCTCGTCAGCGTCGTGACGTCCCTGGGTGCACTGCACCCATTGTGCCCGAGGGTCCGCTGACTAGCGTCGATGATGCAGTGATCATGGAAAGGATCGATCGTGAAGCGAACGACTCTCGGCGGGCTCGACGTGTCGGCTCAAGGCTTGGGCTGCATGGGGATGAGTGAGTACTACGGCGAATCCGACTGGGACACCAGCATCGCCACCATCGGCCACGCCCTCGATGTCGGTGTCACACTCCTCGACACCGCGGACCAGTACGGCGCGGGCCACAACGAGGTCTTGGTCGGCCGCGGGATCGCCGGCCGCAGAGACGCCGTCCAGCTGGCCACGAAGTTCGGTATCGACCGCAGCAGCGGCGACGAGAACCGGGTACACCGCGGCGATCCGCCGTACGTCAAGCGTTCGTGCGAGGCTTCGTTGCTGCGACTCGGGGTCGACCACATCGATCTCTACTACCTGCACCGGCCGCCGGACAACGCGGAGATCGAGGACACCGTCGGCGCGATGGCCGAACTGGTGACGGAAGGGAAAGTCCGGTACCTCGGTCTCAGCGAGGTCAGCGCTGAACTGCTGCGCCGTGCCCACGCCGTGCACCCCATCTCTGCGGTGCAGAGTGAATACTCCCTGTGGACACGGGATGTCGAGCAGGTCACGCCCGTGATGGCCGAGCTCGGGATCGGGCTCGTGCCCTATGCGCCTCTGGGGCGCGGCTTCCTGACCGGGTCGGTCAATACGGAGAACCTGGACCCCAAGGACTTTCGCGCCAAGAACCCGCGATTCACCGGCGAGGCCAGCCAACAGAATCATGTCATTGCCGACACCGTGCGCGCGGTCGCGGATCGGCTCGGTGTGCTGCCGGCGCAGGTGGCGTTGGCGTGGGTGTACGCCCAGTCGGAGCGGCTCGGCGTCTCGGTCGTGCCGATTCCCGGTACCCGGCACGCCGAGCGGCTCGATCAGAACGCGGCGTCGCTGGACGTCGAACTCGACGACGATGCGCTGGCGCAACTGCAACCGCTGAGCGATCAGGTGCAGGGCGGCCGATACGCCGAGCGCGGCGTGCGCTGACAGCGAGAGGACCATCGTGAACATCACGGGGAACACCATTTTCATTCCCGGTTCCACCAGCGGGATCGGACTGGCGCTGGCGCTCGCGCTGCACGACAAAGGGAACACCGTCATCGTCGGCGGCCGCCGCTCCGAACTCCTCGACGAGATCGCCGCACAGCATCCCGGCATCGACACCGTGCAGATCGACACGACCGACCCGGCCAGCATCACCGCCGCGGCTCAGACGGTCCTCGAACGCCACCCCGACCTCAACGTGATCGTTGCGATGGCCGGCGTGATGCGGGTGGAGGACTGGCACCGCCCCGACGGGTTCCTCGACTCGGCGGAAGAGGTCATCACCACCAACCTGCTTGGTCCGATCCGGCTCATCGCCGCGTTCATCGATCATCTCCAGAAGCAGCAGGCCGCGACGATCATCACCGTCTCGTCTGGCTTGGCGTTCACGCCGCTGAAGATCACCCCGAGCTACAACGCCTCCAAGGCGGCCATTCATCAGCTCACCGAGTCGCTGCGTCTGCAGCTCGCCGACACCCCGGTGACGCTGAAGGAACTGGTACCGCCGTCGGTGGCCACCGATCTGCTTCCCGGACAACGGGAGAGCTCGTTCGCGATGCCGCTCCACGACTTCATCGCCGAGGTGATGCAGATCTTGGAGGGTGATCCGGACGGCAAGGAGATCCTGGTGGAACGAGTCAAGTTCCTTCGTTACTCCGAGGTGCGCGGCGACTACGACGACGTCGTGCGGACCCTGAACGAGGCCGACCCGAACTGACTCCTCACAGTTTCACCGAGCCGCCACGGAAGTAGGAGCATCCCTCTAGAGTCTTGCCGTGCTCACGTGGCTGATCCCGCTCGTCGTCCTTGCCGTGGTCGCCACCGCAGTCACCGCGAAACTGTTGGTGCGAACGCGCGCCCCCGAAGGGGGATGGTTCACGGACCTGACCCGCAGCGCCGGCTCGCTGTCGGTCATCGGCACGATGTTCGCGGTCATGCTCGCCTTCGTGATCCTGTTCGCACTGCAGAGTTTTCAGCGCGCCCGAGAAGGCGCGAGTATCGAGGCGATCGCCCTGACGGAGATGAACTCGGTCGCCACGATTCTTCCTCCGCCTGCAGGGGACCGGCTGCGCGGCGATCTGGTGTGTTACGCCCGCGCGGTGATCGGCGACGAGTGGCCCGCGATGCGCGACGGCCGCATCAGCGACGCGACCGAGGAGTGGGTGGACCGACTGCGCGTCGATTTCGCCGCCACCACACCCGGGGATGCCCGCCAGGAAGCCGCGTACGGGCAGTGGTTCGACCAGGAGGCGCAGCGGCGCGACGGCCGACGCGAGCGTCTTGCCGAAGCAGAACCCACGCTGCCCGCTCCGCTGTGGTTCGCGCTCGGCATCGGTGCCTTTCTGACGTTGAGTTACATGGTGATTCAGGCAGACCCTCGGGAGAACAAGTTCATCCAGGCGCTGCCGATCGCATGTGTCTCGGCGCTGATCACCGCCGGGCTCCTCGTCGTGTTCTTCCTCGACCGGCCCTACGCCGGCAACCACGGCAGCATCGCCCCGGTCGAGATGTCCCGCACGCTGGCGCGTATCGACGCCGGTGTCCAAGCTCCGTGCGACGAGCGCGGCGACCCCCGCTAGGAAGGCCTGCCCCATGAAGGTGTTGACACGCGCACTGCTCGCGCTCCTGCTCCTCGTCACCATCTCGCCCACCGCCGTCGCTGCGCCCTATCCGACCGGCCCGGTGACGATGACCGCCGGCGCCGGCCCGGGCAGCGGGTTCGATCTGACGATCCGCTCCGTGGTCGAGGCGCTGCAGGCCGAGCACATCGTCGATGTGCCTCTGCCGGTGCAGAATCGGCCCGGAAACAGCGGTTCGGATTTCCTCGCCGCGATGGTCGAGCAGTATCGCGGTGCCGACGACCAGCTGTCCGTCGCCTCGCTGGCGACGATGATGAACCAGGCCCGGGGCGTATCCCGGTACGGCTACGCCGACGTCACGATGATCGCCCGGCTGATGACCGAGTACTTCGTCGTCGTCACCACCCCGACTTCGCCGTACCAGAACCTCACCGACCTGATGGCGGCGATCAAAGCCGACCGGAACCGCATCACCGTCGGCGCCGCGCCCGACGACGAGGCGCCGTTCGATCTGCTCGTCAACGCTGCCGCCGGTGATCCACGGGCCACGCGCTACGTTGCGCACGAGGGCGGCGGCGCGCAAACCGCGGCGCTGCTCGGCGGCGAGGTCGAGGTGGCGATCGGCGGGGTCAGCGAGTTCGTCGACCAGATCCGCAGCGGTCAGCTGCGTGCGCTCGGGGTGCTGTCGGAGGACCGGTTGCCCGGCCTCGATGTACCCACGGCGCGCGAACAGGGCCTCGACGTGACGCTGGCGAACTGGCGCGGGCTCTACGGACCACCGGCGATGCCGCAGTACGCCGTCGACTACTGGCGTCAGGCACTGGCCACCATGGTGCAGTCGCCGACATGGACCGGCATCGCCGAGCGCAGCGGCTTCGTGACCACGTTCATGGTCGGAGACGAGCTGCAGGCGTTCCTCGCCGACACCCAGGCCGACGTCGAGGCGGCGTACCGGGTCGCCTGAGTCACCGCCTAGCGCAGCCTCAGCCCCCGCCGCCGCACCCACAGCACCGCGGCGGCGGTGGCCAGTGCCCACACCGCCAGCGCGATGCCCAGATGCACGAAGCTCTTGGTGTCGCGGCCGAGGATGGGGCCGATGGCCGCCGGCACCCGGTTCCAGAACACCTCGTGCTCGACGCCACCGATCGGATCGGCGATGTAGTACAGCGCATAGGGCAGAGCCAGCGCGGCCAGCCAGAATCCCACCCGCCGGGTCTCGGAGCGGCGCCGCCACCGACGGATCAACGGGGCGGCGGCCACCGGGAGCAGCACCGACACCAGGTTCCCGATGCCGAGCCACGACACCACCGGCACCAGGACATTGGGGACCGTGCGAACCAGCCGCGACGGTGTGTCGAACCACAGCGTGAACAGCACCGCTGCCACCAACGTGGGCAGACCGACCACCGCGAACAGCGCGAGGTTCTTCACCAGCAGGATCCGCCACAGGGGTGTGCCGTCGGCCATCGCGGCCTGCACGCGGTAGTGGTCGGAGCCGAGCATGTTCGTGGTCGTGATGTCGGCCAGGATGAACGAGGCGAAGTAGGTGTCGACGACGACGATCAGATCGTTGTGCAGGCTGTGCCGCGTCAGTGGCTGCACCAGCAGCCACAGCGCGGCCAGTACGGCGTTGATCGCCACGCCGCTCAGGCAAGTGCCGGGCGGGCGGAACATCCAGCGGATCTCGGCGGCAACAGCGCGCGGCAACGGCAAGGACAGTGCCCGCGCGGTGCGCCGCGCGCTGTAGGGGCGGGCCGCACCGGCCCGCGCCACCGCCCGGGTGCAGCGCAGAACCACTGTGTTCATGTCAGATCCAGACACACTTTTCCCGGCCAAAGTGTTTGCACCCTACCGTCGACACCTGGGATTTCGTCACCTCCGAGCAACGTCGGCGATGTACTGTGTGTCCGCTCGATCGACGACACCGACAGCGAGGCAGCCACGCCGTGAGACTGATCCTGGACCTGCTTCGCCCGTACCGATGGTCGGTGCTCGGCATCTTCGCGGTTCTCTGCGTACAGATCGCGATGGGCCTGGCCGCCCCCTGGCCGCTGAAGGTCGTGCTCGACAGCGTGGTCGGCGATCATCCGTTGCCGCCGTGGCTGCACGGGTTGCTGCAGCCCATCCTCGGCGGCGAGAGCCGAATGCACATCGCCGGGCTGGCCGCGATCATGGTGATCGTCATCGCGGTCATCGCCGCCATCGCCACCTACGCGGCCAACTACCTCACCGAGACGGTCGGCCAGCGCGTCGGCAACGACCTGCGCACGCGCGCCTATCACCATCTGCAGCAGCTCTCGCTGAGCTACTTCGACACCCACCGGGTCGGGCCCATCCTGTCCACGTTGACCGACGACGTCGACACCATCCAGGATTTCGCGTCCGCGTCGACGCTGGGGATCGCGACCGACCTACTCACGATCGTGGGCATGCTCGGCCTGATGCTGTACCTGCAGTGGGATTTCACGCTGGTCGCGCTCGCCGTCGCACCCCTGCTGCTGCTGTTCGTCTCGCGCATCCGCAAGGCGGTGAAGGCGGCGACGCACGAGGTCCGCAGGCGCGAATCCGACATCGTCGCGGTCGCCGAAGAGGGGCTGCAGTCGATCCGGGTCGTCCAGGCCTTCGACCGGGGAGCCCAGCAGGAACAGCAGCTGGCTGTCGCCGGTCAGCAGGCCGTCGACGCCGCGCTCAACGCGCGTCGGGTCAAATCGGTGGTCTCCCCGATCGTGGCCGTCGTGGTCGCCGCGTGTACGGCGCTCGTGCTGTGGCGCGGCTCGGCGCTGATCCTCGCCGGTGCGATGACCGCGGGCACGCTGACGGTGTTCATCAGCTACCTGGCGTCGTTCTTCAAACCCGTTCAGGATCTGGCGAAGCTGACCAACACGATCGCCATGGCCGCGGTCGGTGTCGAGCGGGTGGCCGCGCTGCTGGATGCCGAGACCGGTATCGAGGAGAAGCCCGATGCGGTCGCCGCGGCGAAGATCAAGGGCGCCATCCGGTTCGACAGAGTCGCGTTCAGTTATGACGGCGAGAAGCCGGTGCTGCGGGACGTGACGTTCGACGTGGCACCCGGTCAGTTGGTCGGCATCGTCGGGCACACCGGGAGCGGCAAATCGTCTCTCGTAAGCCTCATTCCGCGTTTCTACGACCCGAGCATGGGGTCGGTGCAGATCGACGGCGTGGACCTGCGCGACTACAAACTCCACGAAATGCGTCAACAGATCGGGTATGTGCTGCAGGACACGGTGCTGTTCCGGGGCACGATCCGCGACAACATCGCGTTCGGCCGTCCGGATGCCAGCCACGAGGAGATCGTCGAGGCCGCCAAACTGGCCAGCGCCCACGAGTTCATCTCCGACATGCCGCAGGGCTACGACAGTGCCGTCGGCGAACGTGGCATGACGCTGTCCGGCGGGCAACGGCAGCGAATCGGCATCGCGCGTGCACTGATCCGCGACAGCCCGATCCTGATCCTCGACGAGCCGACGGCCGCACTCGACGCGCAGTCCGAGCATCTCGTGATGAGCGCGCTGCAGCGGCTGATGAGTGACCGCACCGTGCTGACGATCGCCCACCGACTCTCGACGATCCGCGACGCCGACAAGATCGTCGTGCTGGAGGAGGGGCGCGTCGTGGAAGAGGGCACGCACAGCGAGCTGTTGGACCGCAACGGCAGATACGCTGAGCTCCACCGCATCCAGTACGAGGACCAGACACCGTGACCCGCTCCCTGATCATCCTGCCCGACGATTCTGCGCAGCCCGTGCTCGAGGCCATCCACACCGCCGGCAAGTCGGTGCGGGTCAAGATGTTCGCCTTCAGTCATCAACCGCTGCTCGATGCCATCGTCGCGGCACACCAGCGCGGCGTCCTGGTCAAGGTGATGCTCAACCCCGAGCGGCGTGACGGTGAAACCGACAACGACGGTGCGCGGGACCTGTTGACGCACTACGGCATCGACGTCACGGAAAGCAATCCGTCGTTCGGGTTGACCCACGAGAAGTCGATGGTGATCGACGACGAGTTCGCGTTCGTGGAGTCGCTGAACTGGACCGACGAGAACTTCACCGAGACACGCGACTACGCGGTGGTCACCCCGAGTTCACACGAGGTACTCGAGATCATCGAATGCTTCGAAGCCGACTGGGCGCGCGAGGAATTCAATCCCGGTGACGAGGCGCGCCTGATCTGGTGCCCGACCAACGGACGGGCCCGGATCGCCGATTTCATCGATCGCGCCCAGAAGACACTGTTCGTCCAGAACGAGCGCTATCAGGATCCGGTGATCATCGAGCGGTTGGTGCGCGCGGCACGCCGCGGGGTCAAGGTGCACGTGATGGCCCGCGCCGCCCATCATCTCAAGGCCGACAAGCTGCTCGAGGGCGTCAGCGGGTTACGCATCCTCGACGACGTCGGCATCAAGATCCACCGGCTCAAACACCTCAAGCTGCACGCGAAGATGATGGTCGCCGACCACGAGCGCGCGATCGTCGGCTCGATCAATCTGTCCCCGGGCAGTTTCGATCACCGCCGTGAACTCGCCATCGAGGTCGACGACAAACACCTCATCAAGCGGCTCAACGAGGTGGCCCATCACGACTGGAAGCATTCCGCGCCATTGGATCTCAGCGACGAGGCACTGCTGGCCGATCTGGCGCGCAGTGACAAGCGGCAGGTCGAGCAGCTGGGTCTGCATCGACCCGAGTAACGGGTCAGACCGCTCCGCTGTGCACCATGCGTGGTTCTTCCGCAGCCGTCGCCGAACCATCGTGCTCGCCGGCCGGAACCACGAGCACCGGCACCGCGGCATGTGCGATCACGTCCGCGGTGACACTGCCCTGCAGGTGGCCGATCAGGCCGCTGCGACGGTGCGGGCCCAGTACGATCAGCGCGGCGTCGTGCTCGGCGGCGGCGCGGATGATGCCCTTCCAGGTCGGGGTCGCTTCGGCGGCCACGCTGCAGGCGTCCAACCCCGCTGCCGCAGCGAGCGAAGCGCCGTGTGCCGCTGTCTTTTCCGCAGCCGCGCGCACGTCACCGGCCCGGTCGGCATCGACGCGGTCCTCGTCCACCGGGCGGAAGCCCACGTCGACCGGCTGCCACACGCAGACCACGACCGCGCTGCGGTGCGGCGGCAGGTGCTCGACGGCCCGGGAGATGGCCGCGGCCGCTAATTCCGTTCCGTCGTAGGCGAACAGGATCGGCCGGTCGCCGACCGTCGTCAGGATCGAAGCCGCCGTGGTGGCGCTGCTCGGTATGCGCGGACTCGGTGCCGTCGGCAGGCCGCGCAGGCGCGCCAGCAGAGGAGGCGAGTGCCATGCCGGGGAGTCCCCGTCGAGGAACTCGTCGAGATCGGGTGTCTGCGGCCGGGCGCCGCTGAGCGCATAGACGGCCACCCCGAACACCGCACCGCCGGCCGCGAGGCCGAACCCGACCCACAGCGCGACGCCGGTGCCGGCGACGAGATCGTCGGATACCCGGGAGGCCAGGTGCGCGAAGATCGGCGCCACCATGAACGCTGCGACGGCGCGGAGCAACTCGATGATCGCGAACACCCGCTGCAGGCTGTTCGACTGCAGGGAGAATCCGGCGACGAACAGCGCCGGCGCGACGGTGGCGCCGAGAGCGAGGCCGGTCAGCGCCGAACCCAGCAGGGCGAGTGAGTGATTCGCCGGCAGCGAGAACCGGAACACCAGGATGCCGGTGGCCAGCAACGCCATACCGACAAGCGGCAGGTAGTGCATCGCGCGCCGCGAGATCACGAAGCCGAACACCACGGCCATCACGATGGCGCCGCCCAGCTCGGGCAGGTACAGCAGACCGACCTGGACCGGGCTGAACGACTGCAGGAACACCGCGGCGGTCAGCGCGGTCGCCGCCACCGACGCGGCCGCCGCGAACAGCGCCACGCCGACCCCGGCGACCGGGATCGCGCTCGTGAGCATCGTGCGGATCGTGAGCAGCGGACGTGCGGCGCGGTACTGGTAGACGATGAGCGCGACGATCAGTAGCAGCCCGCCGAGCATCGGGACGGTCACCGCGAGATCGGAGAGCTCGTGGCTGGTCAGCTGGGCGGCCCCGACGAACGCCGCCGTGCACCCCACCGTGGCGAGCGCGATGGCGGGCAGATCGCGCGGGGCGTCGCGGTCGGCGGGTGGCGCGTCGTCGAAGGTCAGTACCGCCAGGACCAGCGCCGCCAGCGCGACGACGGCGACGATCCAGAACAACGGCCGCCATGCATGCGCTTCCGCTTGCGCGCCGCCGATGAACGGCCCGAGCGCGACAGCGCCGAACACGCACATGTTCATGATCACCGCGGTGTTGCGGAGCTTGTCGCGCGGGAAGCCGATGGTCAGCGGGGGAGCCGCGGCGATCAGCAGCATGCTGGTCGCCAGACCCTGCAGCACGTGCCCGATAACGAACGCCGGCGCGTTCGGTGCGGCGGCGACGGTCACCGAACCGACGACCAGCAGCACGGCGTAACCGAGCAGCATCCTGCGCTGGGGAAGGTGCTGAGCGAACTGCACGGCCAGCACGGTGCCGACCGCGTAAGCGGCGTTGCCGAGTCCGGAACTGATCGCCATCGTCTGGGCGCTCATGTGCAGCTGCGCACTGATGATCGGCACCAGTGGGTCCAAGGCGGCCGACAACGCCAGGTAGGGGATGAGCGCGAGGGTGACCATGGCGGCCACCGCGGGATACCGCCCGGCCAGGGGTCCTTGGCGCATCAGCAGCACCCACCGGCAACAGGACATGCACTCGAGAAGACAGCCACGTTGGGCGGCAACCGGACGGCAGTGCGCGGCATTCCCCGTTCGGTCCTGTTGCCAGGGACCTCCCAGGAAAGGCCCGTCAGATCACGGGTGTCACGGGCGAGCCGATGCGGATGATCTGTCCGGTGTCGTACCGCAGCTGATAGAGCGCATCGTCGGGCCCCTGTACGAGCACCACGGTCCCGCCGGCCTGCGGATCGAAGTCACGGACGTTTCCGCACGAGGAGAAGTCGGCGCTGCAATCCAGCGCCTTGATCCAGCCTTTCACCAGGTCGGCGACCAGCAGGGTGTTCTGGAACTCGGCGCCGAGTTGGCCGCCGTCGTAGAACAGCACCGACGTGATCGCCGCGCCGCCGGTACCGTGCCCGTAGCTGTAGATCGGATCCTCGACGCCCGCACAGTCACTGGTGCACGGCCCCTCCGAGCCCGGCCATCCGTAGTTGCCGCCCGCGATGACGTTGTCCACTTCTTCGAAGGAGTTCTCGCCCACGTCGGCAACGAGCAGTTGGCCGGACGGGGTGAAGGTGAGCCGGAACGGGTTGCGGAAGCCGTAGGCGTAGATCTGCGGCAGCGCGCCCTCGCCGAGGTCCGGGTTGTCCGAGGGGATCGTGCCGTCGGGATTGATTCGAATGATCTTGCCGTGGATGGTGCCGAGGTCCTGGGCGTTGTCGGAGTTCTTGTTGTCGCCGACCCCCCAGTAGAGCGCGCCGTCGGGACCGAATCCGAGGGCGCCGCCGTGGTGGAAGAAGGCCGACGGGTCCGTCGACTGCAGAAGCACCTTCTGGGAGCCGAACACCACGCGATCACCGCGCACGGTCAGCCGCGCCAACCGGTCGCGCGCGAAGATCGTCGTGTACGCGACGTAGATGTAGCCGTTGTCTGCGAAGTCGGGATCGACCACCAGGCCACCGAGTCCGCGCTCGCCCTGCGTCAGCGTCGGCACCCGGTAGAGGGGGCGCCGCAGGACATCCCCGTCCTCGTCGACGATGCGGATCCGGCCGTTCTTCTCGGCGACGAGGATCCGGCCGTCGGGCAGGAACTGGAAGTCGGTGGGCTGGGTGAAGCCGGAGGCGACGACGGTGCGCTCGGGTGCGGCAGCGACCACCGGGGTGGCTTCGACGGTCTGTCGCGTACCCGCGGATGCGAGCCCCGTGCCGATAAGGTCCAGCAATCGCGACGGCTGAGGACGGGGAGACACCGGGTCGGCCGGCTCGGGGACGTCGATCGTCACGGTTCGCTCGCGGCGCTCGGCCACGCGGTCAGCGCGCTCGGCGGCGCGCTGCTCGCGGACCGCCGCCCGCTCGGCACGGGCTTCCGCCCGGTCTGCTTTGGCTTCTGCGCGACGGGTCGCGCGCGCCTCAGCGCGCTCGGCAGCGCGCGCCCGCGGGCCTGCAGACGGTGAATCATCAGCGCTTGCACCGCTGTTCGCGGCCGAGCTGGTCGACGACGTGGTGTCGCTGTCGGCGGACGCCACGGCCTGTCCCGTCAGCACGGCCGCGCCGATCCCGAAGGCCACGGCGAGGCCCCCGACTCGGCCGATGTGAAGTGCGGTGCTGACTCTGCTGTTCGTTCGGGTGGTGCGCGACCCGGCCGACGACGATTCCCCCATGATTCCTCCTCGCGAGCGGGGGCTCCGCACCACGCTGTCGGCGGTAACCCCGGCAACACCCCGATGGGCCGACTGTAGGTCGCTGCTCGAGCGCGCATCGCCTTTTCGTTGCGAAATCTGTGACGTCGCTGTACGCGTGATACGCAGGCGAGCAACACTTTTCGCGTACGCGGTGGTCTGGCGCCCGGAATGTGCAGCGGTGCGTCACAATGGCGAAGGCGCCGGGAGCGACCGCTGCGCTCTCGTGTGGATCGATGCCCTCCGTCGGTGAGCTCAGCAAACTTCTCGGGCGGTCGGTGGCGACTGTGAACGAACAATGACGGACTGATGTGATGCAGGTCACATCGGCGTAGTCTGGAGGCATCCCGGCGACGAAGGGAGTTGCGATGAAAGGCGCTCATCGCGATCCGGTGGACCACGTTCGCACGACCCTGCCGCACAGCGGCGAGTCCTTCATCGACACGCTGTGGCTGCCAGGGTTGCTTCTGATCGGAATCGGCACCGTGCTGATCGCCGGCACCGTCGCGGCGACGGCCTACGGCAACAGCGACCTGTCGTTGATCTTGGCGCTGATTGCCGGCGCACTGGTCACCGCTGGTGCGCTGCTCATCGCGCTGGAACATCAGCGGGTCAAGCGGGTCGAGAAGCGGTGGCAACAGGAACATCCTGAGCCCCCTCGCCTCCGAGCAAGCTAGCTGCAGCACACGTCAGCAACGCATGATTCGTGCTGCCCGCGTTGACAAACCGACCTAATTGACGTGCACATCACGATCAACTTCTGACTGATCCGTGCGAACTGCGTGTGGCAGCAAAGTTTCCGCCATACACTGCTGCCGACCACTCAAGGGGGAGTAATGGGCATTCGTCGGACACGCGCACACGGCAGGCATCGAGCGCAGAAGCCACAATCGGCGGGGAGGCGTGCCAAGGCCGCTGCGACCGCGGTCGGTATGGCCGGGGTCGCCGTCGCAGGGGCGGCGGTGCTCGGGACCGCTCCGACGATGTCGGTGAGCCCGCACCTGCTCGCGAGCCTGCACTATCTGCGCGGGACCACCAACGGTCACCAGGCCACACAGCAGGAGTACGAAAACTTCATCAGTGCGGTGGTCGACGGCACGAATGCCCCGAAGACCGACGGCGCCTACCAGAAGGTGGACTACAACGCCGGGTTCTGGCCCATTTCGGCGGGCGGCTTCTCCGACCTCAAGTTCGACGATTCCGTCGCGGAAGGCGTGGCCAATCTGGCGGAGGCGAACCCGGCACCCGGCGACGTGATCTTCGGCTTCTCGCAGGGGGCGGCCGTCGCGTCGCAGTACAAAGCGGACCACGAGGGCAACACCTACATCCTGGTCGCGAACCCGAACCGTCCCAATGGCGGCATCCTGCAGCGCTTCGAGGGAATGCACATCCCGATCCTGGACGTCACGTTCAACGGCTCCACCCCGAACAACGGCGACCCCACCATCGACGTCACCCGTCAGTACGACGGGTGGGCGGACTTCCCCACCTACCTGTGGAACCCGCTGGCGATCGCCAATGCGGTGGCCGGCATGGCGCTGGTGCACGGCAACACCCAGTTCGTGCTGACCGCGGACGATTTGAAGGCGGCCAGGGAGTCGGGCGACAGCGATTACTACCAGGTCGACGAGGACTCCAACACCACCTACTACGTGATCCGGACCTACCCGATCCCGCTGTTGATGCCGTTGGATCCGTTCCTGCCCGACCCGGTGATCGCTGCTCTCGACGCGCCGCTTCGCAAGATCATCGAAACTGCCTACGACAGAACCGATTACAGTGCGCCCACTCGAGCGACCATCTTCCCGCGGCGGGCGGCGCAGCCGGAGGTCGAGTCTGTCGACCAGCAGTCGGCGCCCGAGCCGCAGGAGCAGGCAGCCGATCAGGATCGGGAAGAGGCGCGCTCGACCACCCGGTCGTCGTGGTACCCCGGTAAGCGTCTGCGCGAGGAGTTGGAGGCCTCGACCACGACCCGCCACACGAAGAAGAGCGCTCGGCAGGAGGCGGTGGAGAACTCGTCGGAGAACACGGTGAGTGGCGACTCCTCGAACGACGACACCCCGAAGAAGGTCCAGGCGCCGAAGAAGGATGACGCCCCGAACAAGGCCGACGGCCCCGCCGCGAACGGCGAGGCCGCCTGACCTCAGTCGGCGCTGATGGTCACCACACCCGGTGGAAGTGCCGGTGGTGGCGGTGCCGGTAGCTCACCGCGTCCGCGGTGTGCACGTGCGTCTTCGGTGAAGTGGCGATCGCGGGGCTGAACACCCGCGGCTGCGTCGGCATGTGCGACCGGGTGTCCCGTGGAGTGGTGGGCGCGTGACCGCTGTGCGTCGTGGCGGGAGTGGCCGCGGCGGCGGCGCCGGCCAGTCCGAGAGCGCCACCGAGGAGGCCGGCGGTCAGGACGGGCAGAGCGACGATGCGTGCGATGTGGTTCATGGTCGTTTCCTTTGTGTTCGTTGATGTTTGGGTTGTTGTCGCCGGTTGTTTCGGCGTTGATATGAGAATGCCGGTCCGCCGCGTCGCCGTCTGTCCGCCGGCAAGTGGATCGTGAGGACGAACTCGAGGTCCTCCGATCGGGGGACTGCCTGCGGGCGACAGGGCTGTCTCGGGAGTGCGATGGTGTACCGATGACGTCTGCGCTCTGCTCACGATGCGGCGCCGAGCGGCCGTCGTGGCTGGGGGAACCGCATCGCTGCACCGGCAATGCCGATCTGTCCTGGCTGAACTTCCATGAGTTGAGCGCGCACGCTGCGATGGCGTGGCGGCGGCAGTTGCTGGATGGCGCTCTCTGATCGAGATGTGCGGCCGTCGGCATGCGCGGTAGGGTCGACCGTCAGTCGTAAAAGAGATCGGATCGTGACGTCATGGACCTAGTACTCGGCCTGTCGATGACGTCGTCATCGGTGCGCTGGGTGCTCGTCGAAGGCACCGCCGGTGACGGCGCCACCATCGACCGGGGATCAGCCGACCGTGCCGGCGTGGATGCCGGTGCGCTGCTCGATTCCCTGATCGGCGACGATGGCTCCCGGCGACTGCATGCGGTCGGCCTGACCTGGTGTTCCGCCGCGGAGAGCACGGCCAGTGCGGTGTGGCAGGCGATGACCGACCGCGGCGTCGAGAACGTGATCGCGGTGTCCGATATCGAGGCGGCGGAAACCCTCGCGCTGGGCATCGCCGACGTGGCCGGCCACGAGCGGGTGGTGGTCTGTGTGGCCGAACCCTCCGAATCAGTGCTCGTCGCGGTGACCCCGGACGGCGTCACCGCGGACCGGATCGACACACCAGCGCTCACCGAGGCGCAGCTACCTGTCGCCGACGCGGTGGTCGTGCTGGGCTCTGGCGATGTCGCGGGCGCGATGGCCGCTCTGCAGCAGCGCACGGACGCCGCCGTGGTGTCGACCGACCAGGCGGAGTTGGCGTTGGCGCGGGGTGCCGCCTCGGCCTCGGCGTCGGCGGTCGCCCTGCTCGACGTCGCCGACCGATCCGCGGGACGGCGTCTGTCGGCCACTGCCGTGCTGGCCTCCGTGCTGGCAGCCGCGATCGTCACCCTGGTGGTGTCGGTATCGGCGGCTGTCGGGCTCAGCCTGACCCCGGACGATCCTGCCCCCCAGATGGCGCGCTCGGTGCAGGACGAGGTTCCCGAAGCGGCCCCACCTGCGCCCGAGGTCGCTCGCCCGGCGCCGGCCGCACCGCCGCCCGCGCCCGCGGCACCCGTCGTCAACGACGTGCCCGCACCCGAGGCTGTTCCCATGCCCGCCCCGCCCGAGGTCGCACCCGCTCCCGCAATCGAGGAGCCGCCGGCGGCCGCACCGGCCCCGGCTCCGGAGTACGTCGCCCCGGCCCCGCCGCCGGACTACCTGCCGCCCGCGCCGGGTGCCCCGGTGCTGGTGCCGCCCGGGGGTCCGCTCCCCGCGGCCACGCCCCCGCCGGTGGTCGTGCAGAACCCGCAGCCGCGGCTGCGGGATCGCATCATCGAACGCATCCCGATCATCAACCGGTTCCACGAGCCCCAGTACGACTACACGCCCTAGGTCGCTGCGCCGGCCACCACATTGCGCAGCGGTTCGCCCTGCCGCAGTCGCACGATGTTGGCCGTGACATCCTCGACGCGACCGGCGAAGGTATCCGAGGTGACACCGGACGAGTGGGGTGTCATCAGGACATTGGGTAGCTCCTCGAAGGGCAAATCGCTGGGGGCGCAGGGATTGTCACCGCTCGGATAGCGATACCAGACGTCGATCGCGGCTGCGGCGATCACGCCGCCGGCCAACGCGTCGTAAAGAGCCTGCTCCTGCACCAGCGGACCGCGGCCGACGTTGATCAGCACTCCCTGGGAGCCCAGCGCCGCCAGCTGTGGGCCGCCGATCATTCCGGTGGTGTCGGAGTTCAGCGGAGCCGACACCACGACGACGTCGCTTTCGTCCATCAGTCGGTCGAGCTGACCGGTCTTCCCGACCCACGCAAGTCCGGTGTCCCCGACGCCCCTGCCCGAGCCGGTGACCGCAGCTCCGGTACAACCGAAGGCTCGCAACAAATTCCAGCTGTATGTGCCGATGTGGCCGAACCCGACGAAGCCGATCCGGGCCTCGCCCAGGGTGGCGGCCTGCTGGATGGCTCGGTCGTAGACCGAGGTCGCCCACACACCGTCCCGCAGTGCGCGATCCTGGACGAGGAAGCGGCGGCGCAGCATGACCGCGGCAGCCGCCACATACTCTGCGATGGATCGTTCATGGTGGAAGGTGTTGGCGACGAGGGTATCCGGGTTCAGTGCCGTGAAGTCGATCTTGTCGGTACCCGCGCCGGCCACGTGGATCAGTCGGAGCTTCTCGGCTGCGCGGGCCATGTCCGCGGTGAAGCGACTGCCGACGTACACATCTGCGTCGCTCATGTCTGACCCGGTGGCACCGTCGGGCAGCCAGTGGATCTCCGAACCAGTGGGTGCCATCGCTTCGAAGCGATCGCGGTGGGGTAGCAGGTTGGGGTCGGCGACAACGATCTTCATGTCAATCCCTCTGTAGGGCAGGCCGTTTGCTGTCGAACGTCCAACCGGGGAATAGATACTGCATCGCGATCGAATCGTCGCGGCCCCCGAGACCCTCAGCGGCGTACAGCGTGTGGGCCGCCGCGACGGCGGCCTCGTCGAGTGTCACGCCCAACCCCGGTGCGTCGGGCACGGTCAGATGACCGTCGACGATCTCGTAGGGGTTGGCGGTGATGGCCTGCCCGTCCTGCCAGATCCAGTGGGTGTCGATCGCCGTGATGTTCCCGGGCGCGGCAGCGGCGACGTGCGTGAACATCGCCAGCGACACGTCGAAGTGGTTGTTGGAGTGCGATCCCCACGTCAAACCCCAGGCGTCGCACATCTGCGCGACGCGCACCGAACCTGCCATCGTCCAGAAGTGGGGGTCGGCCAACGGTATGTCGACCGCGCCGGTTCGGATCGCGTGCCCCATCTCTCGCCAGTCGGTGGCGATCATGTTCGTCGCGGTGGGCAGCCCGGTCGCGCGCTTGAACTCCGCCATCATCTCTCGGCCCGAGAAACCGCCCTCCGGGCCGACGGGGTCCTCTGCGTAGGCGAGCACATCGCGTAGCTCACGGCAGGTGCGTATCGCGTCCTCGAGCAACCACCCACCATTGGGGTCGAGGGTTATTCGCGCATCCGGAAAGCGTTCGGCGAGGGCGATGACGGCTTTCGCCTCATCCGCAGCGGGTAGTACGCCACCTTTGAGTTTGAAATCGGCGAACCCGTACCGAGCCCGGGCAGCCTCGGCGAGCCGGATGATGGCATCGGGGGTCAGCGCCTCCTCGTGTCGCGCCGTCATCCAGTCGTCGGCATCCTCGGGTTCGTCGGCTGCCGACTGGTAGGCGAGGTCGGTCTTCGAGCGATCACCGACGAAGAAGAGGTACCCCAGCGCCTGTACGCGATCGCGCACTTGACCGTCGCCGAGCAATGCTGCCACCGGGACCTCGAGATGCTGGCCGAGCAGGTCGAGAAGGGCTGATTCGATGGCGGTGACGGCGTGTACGGTCACTCGGAGGTCGAAAGTCTGCGCGCCCCGTCCGGCGGCATCGCGGTCGCTGAAGGTACGTCGCACGTCGTTGAGTACGGCGTGATGATCGCCGATGCTGCGTCCGGCGATCAGGCCCCGCGCGTCCTCCAGAGTGCGGCGAATCGGCTCCCCGCCGGGTACTTCGCCGACGCCGGTGTGACCTGCGGAGTCGGATATGACCACGAGATTGCGCGTGAAGAACGGCCCGTGCGCACCGGACAGATTGAGCAGCATGCTGTCGTGGCCCGCGATCGGGATGACGGTGACGTCGGTGACGACGGGTGTGTGCATGGGATTCCTCTCGAGCGTCATGATGCGAACCATCTGTCGCCGTTGGCCAACGGGCGCACGACACGCGATACCTTGTCACCGGTGCTCTGCAGCGCGTCGATGATCTCGCGCTCACGCGGCGGGCTCAACCGGTCGACGGGTATCGAGGCGCTGATCGCATCCTGGGCCGGCCGGCAGTATCGCAACGGCACCGCGAAACACCGCACCGCGGGGGTGTTCTCCTGATCGTCCCGTGCATAACCGCGGATGCGGATCTCCTCGAGCTGACTGTCGAGGACCGCGCGTTCGGTGATCGTCTGCGGTGTCAGCGGTGTCAGGGCTGACGGTATGTGCCGCTCGCGTTCCACGCCGAAAAGTTCTGCCAGCACGGCCTTCCCGAGCGAGGTGGCGTAGGCGGGTAACCGCCTGCCGACGCGATTGGCGGTTCGGGCGTACTGCTGAGATTCGCGGGTTGCCAGGTACACGATGTCGGTGCCGTCGAGCCGGCCGAGGTGGAAGGTCTCGTCGAGGTTCGTGCGCAGGTCGTCCAGGAACGGCACGATCAGCGGGAGATACGGATCGCTGTCGAGGTAGCTGGTTCCGACCAGCAGCGCGCGGATTCCGATGCCGTACAGCGTTCCCGTGGGGTCCGAGCGCACCCAACCCTCACCGACGAGAGTGCGCAGTAGCGCGTGGGCGCTGCTTCGCGGCATGCTCAGAGCATCGCTGATCTCTCGTAACCGTGCCGGCTCGTCGTGTCGGCCTGCGAGATACTCCAGCAATTCGACGGTTCGGACCGCAGATTTGACCTTGCGCACCGGAAGATCTTCCGTCACAACAGTTCCCTCACATCGCTAGTAGTTCGCGGCCGATCAGCAGCGCTGCGCCGACGGCGGAGACGATGATCGCCACCCGGCGCAGCCGGGTCGGATCGAGATGCCGATTCACCTTCACCGAGAGCAGGTAGCCGGCTACGGCCGCCGGAATCAGCACGGCGAAACCCCACCAGGTGCGCCCGTCCACTGCGCCCGTAACCGACAGCATGATCAGGGACAGCACCGACCCCACCAGGAAGAACCCGCCCATGGTGCCGCGCAATCGGGGACCGGAATTGCGCTGCCACACAAGCGCCATGGGGGGACCACCGATGGAGGTCGCGGTGCCCAGCAGTCCCGAGGTCGCCCCTGCGATCACCACGTTGCGTCGGCGCGGCGCCGGGATCCAGCCGCTGCTGGTGAGTACCACTCCACCGAGGACCACGGCGGCAAGCATCAGCGACAGTGCGCGATGCGGTAGCGCCGCGAGAAGGAGGGCGCCGGCGATGGTGCCGGGTACTCGCCCGACGAGTGCCCAGCCGGTCCCTGACAGATCGATCGATTCTCGCTCGCGGATCACGACGATCAGCGTCACCAGGGTCGCCACCATGATCAGCGTGCCGGGGATCAACGACGGATCGACAAGAGCGACGATCGGTGCCGCGAACATCCCCATTCCGAAGCCAATGGATGCCTGCAGTGTCGACGCCATGAAGATCGCCACGGCCAGAACGCAATACCCGCCGACGCTCATGCCGGCACCGTCTCACGGCCACTCCCTTCGAGCAGCAGGGGGTGATGGCATTCCGCGGCATGGCCGGGCGTTACCGGGTCGATGGCCACGGGCGGCGACGTTGTCGCGCACACGTCGGTCGCCTTCCAGCACCGGGTCCGGAATCGACATCCCGACGGAGGATGGATCGGCGACGGCACTTCACCCTTGAGCAGGATCCGCTCACCACGGCGGGATCCGTCGAGTGAGGGTGCGGCTGACATCAGCGCCGCGGTATAGGGGTGGTTGGACCGCTCGTACACCGCCTCGGTGGGCCCGTTTTCGATGATCCGGCCCAGGTACATCACGGCCACACGGTCGGCGACGTGCCGCACCACCGACAGATCGTGAGAGATGAAGATGTAGCTGATACCGAGTTGCTCCTGCAGATCGTTGAGCAGCTTGAGTACCTGTGCCTGCACCGACAGGTCCAGAGCGGACACCGGTTCGTCGCAGATGATCACGTCGGGATTCAAAGCCAGTGCGCGAGCAATACCGATGCGTTGCCGCTGACCGCCGGAGAACTCCTGCGGGTACTTGGCCGCGGCCTTGGCGCCGAGACCGACCAGATCGAGCAGGCCCCGCACCCTCATGTCCCGATCCTGGCGGTTCTTCACCACCCCTTTGTGGCTGCGCCATGGTTCCGCGATGATCTCGGCCGCCGACATGCGGGAGTTCAGTGAGGCGTAGGGGTCCTGGAACACCATCTGGACGCGGCGGCGGAATGCCAGGAGGTCGGGGCCCTTCAGGCTGAACGGATCGACGCCGTCGAAGCGTACAGTGCCTTCGTCGGGCCGCTCGAGCATCATCAACGTGCGTGCCAATGTGGACTTCCCGCAGCCGGATTCGCCGACCAGGCCCAGTGTTTCGCCGCGCTTGAGGTCAAGGGTGATTCCGTCGAGGGCGCGAAGGGCGTTCTTGCCCGCGTGCGGCACCCGGAAAGACTTACGGATGTCGCGAACCTCGAGCAACGGGCTTCGGACCGCCGACGTGTGATCAGACATGGATGACCTCTCCCGGGAAGTGGCAGGCTGTCGTGTGGCCGGTGCCCGACAGGGCCGGTCGTGTCGTCCTACAGATCTCGCGCGCCAGGGGGCAGCGTGCCTGGTAGACGCATCCCGTGGGAATGGCGTGCAGGTCGGGCGGCGCACCACCGATGGACTTGAGGCTGTCGCCGCGGCGAGCGTTGACGGGCACCGAGTCCAGCAGCCCCTTGGTGTAGGGGTGCTGCGGGTTCACGAAAACCTCGGCAACCGCGCCGGTCTCGACGATGTTGCCGGCGTACATCACCGCGACGCGATCGGCCTCCTCGGCGACGAGGGCGAGGTCATGGGTGATGAGCACGACGGCCATGTTGTACTCGGTGCGCAAGTCTCGCAGCAACGCCATGATCTGTGCCTGGACGGTGACGTCGAGTGCCGTGGTGGGCTCGTCGGCGATCAACACACTCGGATTGAGAGCGACGGCCATCGCGATGAGCAGGCGTTGGCGCATGCCGCCGGAGAACTGGTGCGGATACGAGTTCATCCTCGACTCGGGTTGCGGAATTCCGACCCGGGCCATCAACTCCACGGCCTTGCTCTTGGCCTCCTTCGCGGAGAGCCCGTGATGTATCCGAAATGGTTCTGCCAGCTGAGTTCCCACTGTGTAGAGCGGGTTCAACGCGGTCAGAGCATCCTGGAAGACGATCGCGAGCTCGGTGCCCGCCATCGCGCGACGCATCTTGCGGTCGGCCGTGAACAGATCGACGGTCCCGTTCTGGTGCGCGAGCCGGGCGCTGCCACCGACGATGTCGGCGACCGGCTCGAGCAATCCGACCAGCGCGGTCGCCGTCATCGACTTGCCGCAGCCCGACTCACCGAGAAGCGCGAGTGTTTCCCCGCGGCGCGCCCCGAAGGACACCTCGTTGACCGCCCGCAATGTCCCGGAGATGGTGCGTACCTCGACCGACAGTCGGTCGACCTCGAGGACCGGTGAAGAATCAAGGTGAACATCGTGATCGGCGAGCGCACTCATCGCAGAGCCTTTCCGGTCTTGGTGAAGGCGGCCAGCCGCTTCTGCGGGACGGTGAGACGCCACCGTTGGCCGGGGTCGGTGGCGATGCGCGCCCAGGCGGCCAGGATCGTCGCCGAGACGGTGGTGATGACGATCGCCAGGCCGGGTAAGAACGACAGCCACCAGGCGCTGTGCAGATAAGTCCGACCCTGCGAGACCATCAGACCCCAGCTCACGTCGGGCGGCTGAATACCTATGCCCAGGAAGCTCAGCGAGCTCTCGGCGAGCATGACGTAGCAGAAGTCGAGCGTTGCGACAGTGAGCAGCGTGGGGAGCACGATCGGCAGCACGTGCCGGCCGATGATGGAGTTCGCGCTGGCGCCGAAGGTCCGTGCCGCGTCGACGAAGACCCGGCTCTGTAATTCGGCGGACTCGGCTCGGGCGGTGCGCAGATACACCGGGATGCGGGTGATGGCCAGCACTGCAACGATGTTGGCGGCGCTGGGGGAGAAGACGTACAGGACCACCACGGCGAGCAGCAGCGACGGGAAGCTCATGATCACGTCGGCGATGCGCATGGCCAGCGTTTCGCGCCAACCGCGGTGGTACCCCGCCCACATGCCGATCGCGGAGCCGACGACCGCCGAGATCACCACAGCGGGCAGCGCAACCGACAGGGTGGTACGGCACGCGACGATGAGCCGGGCCAGCATGCTGCGACCGAGCGGATCGGTACCCAGGACGTTCGCCCAGCCGTGACTCAGTGTGAACGGCGCCTGGTTCGAGTTGTCGAGATCGATGCGCGTGGCGAGATCCCCGAGCAGGACCGGGCCGAACACGGCGGTGAGAAACACCAGCCCGAGTACACATGCGGCGGCGAATGCCACCCGGTCGTTGATCAGCAGCCGGAACCACAGGGACCGGCCCCGCGTGCGGGCGGTGTCGGTGTCGTCCTCGCCGACGATCGCCGTTGTGGGTTTGACCGGGATCAGGTCGATCTGAGTCATGTCTGAGCTCCTAGCTGTCTTAGATCCGAGCCGGTTCCCGCACCCGTGCGTCGAGCAGCGCGTAGCAGGCGTCGATCAGGATGTTGAGGAGGAAGATGCTGACCGCGGTGAGCAGTACCGCAGCTTGCAGGACGGCGAAGTCCCGCTGGAGGATCGCGTCGATCATCAGTTTCCCGATGCCCGGCCATCCGAAGATCGCCTCGACCACGACTGCGCCGTTGATGAGGCCGACGGCGAGATCACCGGCCACGGTCAGCGCGGGCGCGGCGGCGTTGCGCAGGGCGTGGTGGCTGACGATGCGAAAGTCGCTGGCGCCCTTGCTGCGTGCTAGTCGTACGTATGGTGCCGACAGGGCCGAGACCATGGCTCCGCGGACCACCTGGGTGAGCACGCCGAGCGGTCGGATCATCAGCGTGGCGATCGGCAGAATCCAGCTGAGCATCCCGTCGTCGACGCCGGACGTGGGCAGCCACCCGAGCAGGACGGCGAACAGCCACACACCGGTGATGGCGAACCAGAAGTCGGGGATCGATGCGGCGGTCATCGACAGCAGGCTGGAGAACCGGTCGGCCAGAGAGTTCGGGCGGTACGCGGCCCAGCAGCCGATGACGACGGCGCCGACGATGGCTAGGAACATCGTGGTGATGGCCAGCTGCAACGTGGCGGGGAAGGCCCGCAAGGCCAAGTCTGCCGCGGATTCACCGGTGCGCAGCGAAGTGCCGAAGTCGAGATGCACCACGCCCTTGAAGTAGTCGATCAATTGGGTGATGAGCGGATCGTTGAAGCCGTTCGCGGCGGCGAACTCGGCGCGCTGATCGGCGGTGGCCGACTCTGGCAGGTACAGGTTGGTGGGGTCGCCGGTCAGCCGGGCGAGGAGGAACACGCCGAGTAAGACGATGATCAACGGCAGTGCGCTGGAGTACATCCGGCGCCGGACGAAGGGGAGCATGGGCTGGGCCTTCCTGTTTCTCAGGACTGGTCGGTGCGGTCCGCGCCGGCAGGGGTCATCGCGGCGAGGCGCATCTCGTCGCCCGTGGCGGGGTCAGGGGTGTAGTCGACGCGCGGCGACTTCCCGAGGATGCCTTTCATGTGCGCGATGTAGGCCATCTGCATGATCTCCTGGGGTTCCTCGGCGAACAGCGTGGCGAACGCGTCCTGGCGGGCCTGACCGGTCAGTGCCTCGGCAGCTCGGATCTTGGTGTCGAATGCTGCTGTGCCGTAGGCGCTCTGCGGGCCATCGGAGAGCATGTACTGATCCATGGTGAACGCGGCATCACCGGCCTGATTGCCGTGCATGATCATCAGCAGGTAGGGTCCCGTGTTCGCCGGGAACGGCCGCAGCTGGTACTCCAATTGATTGGCCGTGTCCATCATCTCGATCTTCACCTTGAGTCCGATCTCGGTGAACTCGGCCTGCAGGACCTCGATGGTCTCGCTGATGTTGGGGAACTGCGCGGTGCGCCCGATCAACCTGATCTGGGTGTCGACGGGCACGCCGTCGGCCTTCGCCGCGGCGATCAGCTGTTTGGCCTTCTCGGTGTCATGCGGCCACAGCTGGAGCCGGTCGTTGTAGCCGACGACTCCGGAGGGAATCAGCTGTGCTGCCGGCTGGCCGAGACCGCGGAAGAGTGCCTTGACGATGCCGGTGCGGTTGACGGCGTAGTTGATGGCCTGGCGCACCCGCATGTCGTTGAGTGGCGGTTCGGTGGCCTGCATGCGCAGGGCTGTGGTCTCGTTGTTCTGGAACGGCACTCCGAGATCGCCGGCGCCGTCCTCGGGGCCCAGGCCGGTGGCGATGTCTGCCTCGTCGTTGATGATCATCGCTGCCCGCACGCTTCCCTCACTGCGCCAGCGGTATTCGGCGGTGGCGAAAGCCGGTGCGGCGCCCCAGTACGTCGGATTGCGCTTCAGCGTCAGCTTCTGACCGTAGTCCCAGGCGGCGATGGCGTACGGACCGGTGCCGATCGGTTCGCGCACCTTCTCGACTGTGCTGGTGGTGCGCGGCACCATTTCGACGAATGAGATACGGAGCGGCAGAATCGGATCCGGTTCTTTCGTGCCGACAACCACGGTGGTCGGGTCCGGAGTCTGCACGGTGAGCTTCTCGTCGCCGAACACGTAGCCGTCGACGTTGCACTGCAGATCCGAGTTGACGGCCCGGTCGATCGAGAAGGCGGCGTCCTCGGACGTGAAAGGGGCCCCGTCGGAGAAGGTCACGCCGTCCCGCAGCTGGAAGGTCCACTGGGTGGGGCTGGTCTGCGTCCACCGCGTGGCCAGCAGGGGCGTCAGGTCGCCGGTGGTGGCGTCGCGTTCGAGCAGGGGTTCGGTGATGTTGGAGCGCACCACGATGCCGGTCGACGTGAGGGAACTCTCGCACGGTTCGAGCGTGGGCGGCTCCTGCTGGAGAACGATGCGCAGCGTTCCCGGGTCGTATCCGCCGCCGCCGGTGTTGGCGACCGAGCAACCACTGACGGTGACCGCCGCGACAGTGAGCGCGGCAACGGTTGCGGCTTTCATGGGTCCTCCCGGGCTGGGGGCTGTGACGTCCACGTATGTAGATGCAAGCTGTGATGGCAACCACACCGTAAAAGCGGGTTTCGCGAGGCGTCAACCCCGCTCAGGAGGCCGTTTTCACGGTTGCCCGCCGACCTCGAACCTCCGTCCGCCACGACGAAAACGCCGCTGAGCTGGTCTTTTAGCAGGCTGGCCAGGTTTGCGATACTCCGACGAGGTGCGTATCGAGTCAACGATGCCGTTTGGCTATGAGTCCATGCCAATTCGGACGTAGACGGGTATTCGCAGGTCGCCGTAGCGTGTTGCGCTATGAGTATCAGTGGTGCAGTCCTGCAGGTCGGTCCCCTCAAGCCGTCGCTCGAGCAGACGCTGGTCCAGGAGTACGGCGCGAGGGCGCTGCCGGAGTCGGATCGTGAGCGCGCGGCGTTCCTCGCCGAGCACGGCGCGGATGTCACCGCGGCGGTCACCTCGGGCCGCACCGGTGTGGATGCCGAACTGATGGCTGCCCTGCCCCACCTCGGCGCGGTGATCAATTTCGGCGTCGGTTACGACACCACCGACGTCAACGCAGCAGCGGCCCGGGGAATCGGCGTGAGCAACACTCCCGACGTGCTGACCGACTGCGTGGCCGACACCGCGGTGGGCCTGCTGATCGACACGTTGCGTCAGTTCTCGGCCTCCGACCGATATGTGCGGGCCGGTCGCTGGCCCGCCGAGGGCTCTTATCCCCTGACCCGCCAGGTGAGCAACACCCGGGTGGGCATCATCGGTCTGGGGCGCATCGGTCGCGCGATTGCCCACCGGCTCACCGCTTTCGGGTGTTCGATCAGCTATCACAATCGTCACCGGCTCACCGATGCACCGTACGCATACGCGGCGTCGCCTGTGGAGTTGGCGCGTGAGGTCGACGTTCTGGTGGTCGCCGCGGCCGGCGGTGAGGGCACCCGCGGCCTGGTCGGCCGCGAGGTCATCGACGCGCTCGGTCCCGACGGGTATCTGATCAACATCGCCCGCGGCAGCGTGGTCGACGAAGAGGCCCTGGTGTCTGCTCTCGTGCAGAGGAGGCTCGCGGGCGCCGGGCTCGACGTGTTCGCCCACGAGCCGAAGGTGCCCGAGGTGTTGTACGGGTTGGACACCGTCGTGTTGCTGCCGCACGTGGCCAGTGGAACGGTGCAGACGCGCGCGGCCATGGAGGCTCTGACCCTGCGCAACCTCGAGAGCTTCCTTGCCACAGGGCAATTGATCACGCCTGTCTGATCGGCGTCAGGTGACGGTTTCGACGAGGTCGTCCGTCGTCCATTCCTGTGGAGGCAGCACGTCGCGGAGGAGGCGCAGGAGAGCCGGGTTCGTCGAGTCGCCCCGCCACACGGCATCGAGCTCGACGGGCCGTTCGCGAAACGCCCCGATCGTTCGGAACACGACCCCCTCGGGGTGCAGAGTGGCAGCCGACGCGGGTACCAGGGCGATACCGATGCCCGAGCGGACGAGCACCAGCATCGTGTGCACCTGCGTCACGTACTGCACGTATCTCGGAGTGGCCCCCGCGATGGTGAAGGTCGAGATCAGCAGTTCGTTGAAATACCTCGCCTGCACGGGCGAATACATCACGACGTCTTGCCCGTCGAGGTCTGTCAGGGTCAACTGCCGGGGCAGCTCGGCCAGCGGATGCCCGGTGGGAAGCGCCGCGACCAATTGCTCGTGCAGCAGGGGCCGCGACACCAGCCCGGGTCGTTTGAGCGGCGGCCGGGCCATGCCCAGGTCGAGCTCTCCGGTCGCCAGCCCCTCGATCTGGGCCGCGGTCACCATCTCGCGCAGATCGAGCGTCACATCGGGCAGCCGTTCACGCGCGCGTTCCAGGAGTCGCGGCAGCACCGCGTGCGCTGACGCGGCGGTGAAACCAATGACCACGGTGCCGAGATCGCCTGCGGGAACTCGCTTCACGGTCTGGGCGGCTCCTTCGGCCAGCTGCAGGATGCGACGTGCGTCGGGCAGGAAGGCGGTACCGGCGGGCGTCAGCGTGACGGTTCGGGTGGAGCGGTCGATGAGTTGCACGCCCAGCTCGCTCTCGAGCTGCTGAACCTGGCGGGACAGCGGCGGCTGCGTCATGTGCAGTCGCTCGGCCGCGCGTCCAAAGTGCAACTCCTCGGCGACCGCGACGAAGCACTGCAACCGCGCCAGGGAGAACATCAGCGCCCGGGAGTCAGCGAAATCGCAGAGATCGCGATGCGCGCAACCGCCTCAACCCATTCCTCTCGGGATGGCACCCGGTCCGAGGAGAACTTCATCCCCATCATCCGCTGCGCTTTCTTGGGGCCGTAGGCGGTCGCCAGGCGATGAACGATGTCGGCCACTTCTCCCGCGTCGGTCAGCAGCACACCGCGCATCGTCGAGGTGCGACCGCGGTGGGACACCTGGACGTCGGCCCCGCCGCGGAAGTTGTGTTTCCACTGCGCTTCCATCACCGCGTAGAGGTTGCCGTCGAGCTGATGCGCGCTCACCGGGATCGCGTAGTGACGGCCGGACTTGCGGCCAGTGAGGCGCAGCAACATGAAATCACCGATCAGCGCGCCCACGGGTGTCGGCAGTGCGCGCCGCAGGATCGGGTTGATCGTCTTGAGCACGGCGTCCGGTGGGTGGACGGCCTCGATCGCTGCCATTCTTCCACCGTAGGGCTCCGGCTCCCACGGCGAAAGTGTCTACCAGCGTGGACTCGCAAGCTCGAAGCCCGGGTCCACGGTCCGCATGTAGCCGGTGTCGTCCCGGTCGCGGATTCCGCATCGCAGGTACTGCTGGTGCAGCGCATCGAGCGCGTCGTCGTCGATGTCCACGCCCAATCCCGGGCCTTGGGGCACCGGCACGGACCCGTCGACGAAAGTCAGGGCACCAGGCTTCACGACGTCTTCTGTTTTCCAGGGCCAGTGGGTGTCGCACGCATAGGTCAGGTTGGGTGTCGCCCCGGCGAGGTGCACCATCGCAGCCAGGCTGATACCCAGATGCGAGTTCGAGTGCATCGACAGACCCAGGCCGAACGTGTCGCATATCCCAGCGAGCAGTCGCGAGCGCTGCAGCCCACCCCAATAGTGATGGTCGGAAAGCACCACGCGGACCGACTTTTTCGCGACGGCCGGGGAGAGCTGATCGAATGCGACCACGCACATGTTGGTCGCCAGGGGCATCGGCGCCTGCGCGGCGACTTCCGCCATGCCGTCGAGGCCCGGCGTGGGATCTTCGAGGTATTCGAGGATCCCGGCCAAACCGGATGCCACCTTCACCGCGGTCTGCGGCGTCCATGCCGCATTGGGGTCGAGCCGCAGCGGGACGTTCGGGAATGCGCGGGACAGTGCCTCGATCGCCGCCATCTCCTCCTCGGGAGGAAATACACCGCCTTTGAGTTTGACTGCAGTGAAGCCGTATTCGTCGATGAGGCGATGGGCCTGAGCGATAAGGCCGTCCGGGTCGAGCGCCTCGCCGAACGGGTCAGGTTCGGCGCCCGGGTGCGCCGCCCACTTGTAGAACAGATAGGCGCTGAACGGCACCGCGTCACGAACGGCGCCGCCGAGCAGGTCGCAGACCGGACGGCCCAGCGCCTGACCCTGGACGTCGAGGCACGCCACCTCGAACGGGGACAGCACCTGATCGACCGCACTGGCGGTGGTGATCATCCCCGCCGTCCCGACCGCTGCTGTGTCGCCCCTGAGCCTGTCGGCGATATGTGCACGAATCGCGTTCAGTGCGTAGACATCCAGCCCGGTGATGGCTTCGGCAGCGGCATGAAGTCGGCCGAGGTGGCGGGTGTCAGCGTAGGTCTCACCCAGGCCGACCAACCCTGCGTCGGTGTCCAACTGGATGATTGCCCGCAGCGCGTACGGCTGATGGACGCCCACCGTGTTGAGCAGCGGAGGATCCGCGAACGCGACCGGGGTGATGCGGGCTCCGGTGATCCGGATCACCGACATCAGCGTGCCCGGGTCAGCGCGCCGGCCACCACCGAGCGACCGGCTTCGACGATCGAGGCCAGCTCGGCGACGTCCGCCGGAGCCGGCATCACCAGCGGCGGACGCACGGAACCGGCGGGGATGCCTGCCATCGAGACACCTGCTTTGACCAGGGACACCGCATAACCCGGCACGGTGTCGCGGAGGCGCACCAAGGGAATGAAGAACGCGTTGAGCAACGCGTTGGTCAGCTCATCGTTCCCGGATTCCAACGCGTCGTAGAACGCCAGTGCCAAATCGGGTGCAAAGGCGAACGTGGCGGATGAGTACAGCGGAACACCGATCGCCCGGAACGCCAGCTGAGTTGTTTCGGCGGTCGGCAGCCCGTTGAAGAACAGGAAATCGGGATCGACTGTTGTGGTGACGGTCTGCACGATTCGCGCGACCTGGTCGAAATTGCCCGTGCCGTCCTTGAATCCGATGACATTCGGGATGCGGGCGACCGCCGCGGCCGAGTCCTCGGTGAACCGCGCGTTGTTGCGGTTGTAGACGATCACGGGCAGCTGGGCTGCGTCGGCGACGGCCCGCGTGTAGTCCACCAGACCGGCTTGCGGTACCTCCACCAGATAGGGCGGCAGGAGAAGGAGTCCGTCGGCGCCGGCGCTCTCCGCTGCTACGGCGAAGCGCTTGGCCTGCGCCACCGCGCCGCCTGCGCCGGCGTAGACCGGAACCCGGCCGCCGACCACGTCGACGGCCGTGCGGACGACGTCGCCGAACTCCCGGTCGTCGAGAGCGTGGAATTCGCCTGTGCCGCATGCGACGAAGACGCCGCCGGCGCCCGCATCGACACCGCGTGCGATATGGGCGCCCAGTGCATCGAGGTCAACGCTTCCTGAGGCGGTGAAAGGCGTGACCGGGAAGAACAGAACGCCTCGGAAATCAGGGCGCGAGATCGAACGCATGGGGTGGGGCTCCTAGCTCGTGAGTGATGGGATGTCAGTCCTGCGAGAGCCGGCCGTCGATGCGCCGCCACAGGTTCTCCGGGTTGCCGTCTGAAATTGCCGGAGGTAACAGGGATGTGGGCACGTCCTGATAGCAGACGGGCCTCAGGAATCGCTCGATGGCCCGAGCGCCGACAGAGGTGGTGCGCGAGTCCGACGTCGCGGGTGAGGGGCCACCGTGAACCATCGCGTGGCACACCTCGACGCCGGTGGGCCAGCCATTGAAGAGGATGCGACCTGCCTTCAGCTCGAGCAGGGGCAACAGGTCGGCAGCCACCGGATGATCGATCTCGTCGGCGTGCACGGTCGCGGTCAACTGACCCTCCATTCCTGCCGCTACGGTGCGTACCTCGTCGGGGTCGGCGCAGCGCACGATCACGCTCGACGCCCCGAAAACCTCGGCCTGCAGAGCGTCCGACGCCAGGAAGGTCGACGCGTCGGTGGTGAAAAGCGCCGCTCGGCATGCTGTGTCAGCGTCGTGTGCTCGGCCGCGTGCTACCAGCTCTGCGGCTTCTGTCAGCGCATCGACGCCCGAGGCATAGCTTCGCGCGATCGTTGGGGTCAACATCGGTGTCGCCCGCGTGTCGGCGAGCGCCTCGCGGGCGGCATCGACGAAGACATCCAGCGCGGGGCCGTCTACGCCGATGACGAGACCGGGGTTCGTGCAGAACTGTCCCGAGCCCATCGTCAGAGAGGCGACGAATGCCCGGCCGAGGTCCGCCCCTCGACTGGCCAGCGCCCCGTCGAGCAGGAACACCGGGTTGATGGAGCTCATCTCTGCGTACACCGGAATCGGTTCGGTACGTGCAGCCGCAGCCGCGACGAGCGCTGTACCGCCAGTCCGGGACCCGGTAAAGCCGACGGCTTTGATGCGGGGATCGGTGACGAGCGTGATGCCGAGATCCGGTCCTGAGCCGAACAGCAGGGAAAACGTCCCAGCGGGCATACCTGTCGCGGTGATGGCATCGCAGATTGCTCGGCCGACGAGTTCGGACGTGCCGGGGTGCGCGTCGTGGCCCTTGACGATGACGGGACAGCCCGCGGCCAGTGCGGACGCGGTGTCGCCGCCGGCGACCGAGAACGCCAGCGGGAAGTTCGACGCGCTGAACACCGCCACCGGGCCCAGCGGAACCGACCGCTGTCGCAGATCTGGGCGAGGAAGAGGGCTCCGGTCCGGCAGGGCAGGGTCGATGTGCGCGCCGTTCCAGCTGCCCTCTCGCAGCACTGCGGCGAAGAGCCGCAACTGGCCGGTGGTCCGGCCGACCTCACCTGCGATGCGGGCCTGTGGAAGTCCCGATTCGCGGACCGCGCGCTCGATGAGTGGGTCGCGGACGGCTTCGAGCTCGGCGGCGATGGCCTCCAGTAACCGGGCGCGTTCCTCGGATGTGGTGGAGCGATAGGGCCCGAACGCGTCGGCCGCAGCGGCACACGCAGCCTCGACATGACTGGCATCGCCGTGGAAGTACGGCGGTTCGAGCTGTCGGCCGGCGGCGGGATCGTAGGCGCGCACCTCGGATCCCGACCCGCGGACAGGTTTCCCGGCGATGATCATCTGACCGGTGAGACCTGTGGTGTGAGACATCGTCGCTGTCATGACGTCAACGGTAGGAGTCGGGACGATGCCTGTCCAAGACCGTTTACCACTCGATTGATGCAGTAAAGGCATCGTTCTGTGCCCGCCTCGTGGCGTTGCGTAACGCCCGGCGTCGGGGTTTTCGCCCAACGAACGCACGTACCGCTGTGCCGTGGTAGAACTTTTTCACCGCGCTGTCCAGAATGGGCAACCGGTCGTGCGCTCGTGACATGCGCCGGGTCAGCGCCGGCAAACCTGATGTAGATCGTTCGACGGACCGTTTGGCCGCAGCCGAGGAGAACACCGGTGAATGCGACACCATTCGGTCACTACCGACTCGAGAAACTCATCGGTCAGGGCGGCATGGGAGAGGTCTACCGGGCCTACGACACGAAGACCGATCGCGTGGTTGCGCTCAAGGTCCTGCCCCACCACATGGCCGCCGACACGGTGTTCCAGCAGCGTTTCCGGCGGGAATCGCAAGCCGCCGCTGGTCTCAATGACCCGCACGTCGTGCCGATCCACGGATTCGGCGAGGTCGACGGTCGGCTGTATCTCGACATGCGGCTGATCGAGGGCCGCAACCTGGGCACGATGCTGCAGGAGACCGACAAGCCGCTCGGCGTGGAGTTCGCGGTCAGTATCGTCGAACAGGTTGCCGAGGCGCTGGACGCCGCGCACGCGACCGGTCTGATCCACCGGGACATCAAGCCATCGAACATCCTCATCACCAGCGGCGACTTCGTGTACCTGATCGATTTCGGGTTGGCGCGCACGGCGGGGGAGCGCGGGCTCACCACCGCGGGCAGCACGCTGGGCACCTTGGCATACATGGCGCCCGAACGGTTCGAGGGCGGCGAGGTCGACCGTCGATCCGACATCTACGCGCTGACCTGCGTGCTCTACGAGTGCCTCACCGGATCGCGCCCCTACCCCGCCGACAGCCTCGAACAGCAGATCGCCGGCCACATGGTGTCGCCGCTGCCGCGCCCGTCGGACACCGACCCTCGGTTGGCGGCGTTCGACGCGGTCATCGCCAAGGGAATGGCGAAGAAGCCAGACAAGCGCTATCAGAGCGCAGGCGAGCTGGCGGCCGCGGCACGGCGGGCCGTGAGCGCGCCCGTGCCGCGGGCCGGCCGCGGATCGCGGCATGCGGCTCGGCCGCGACGACGGGTGCCGGTCAAGGCGCTCGCGGCGATGTCTGCTGTCGTGGTGATCGCGGCGGGCGCGGTCGGGCTGTGGACGTGGGCGCCGTGGCGTGACGCCTCGGCGACGCCGAACGACTTGCCGGACGGCGCCGTGGCGTCGATCGCGGCCGCCGTCCCGGCTGACATCCGCGAGACGGGCCGACTGGTGATCGGCGTCAACGTTCCCTACGCGCCGATGGAGTTCAAGAACGCCGACGGTCAGCTCACCGGTTTCGACGTGGACCTGATGACGGCGGTCACCCGGGTGCTCGGACTGGTGCCCGACTTCCGCGACACACCGTTCGACTCGATCCTGCCCGGTGTCGTCGACGGTTCGTTCGACATCGGCTCCAGTTCGGTGACCGACACATCCGATCGCGAAGACCTGGTCGATTTCGTGACGTACCTTAGCGCCGGTACCCAGTGGGCGCGCCGCCCCGGCACGTCGCTGGGTCCGACGTCGGCCTGTGGCCTGAAAATCGGTGTGGCGCAAGGAACCCTGCAGGAGACCGAAGAGTTGCCCAGGAAGAGCAACGAGTGCCTCGCGGCGGGCATGGCGCCGGTGGAGATCATCGTGTTCACCAGTCAGGACGAGGTCACCACTGCACTCCTCAAAGGCGAGGTGGAGGCGATGTCGGCTGACTCACCCGTTACCGGTTTCGCGATCAAGCTCAGTCGGGGCGACCTGGTGCCGGCCGGTGATGTGTTCGACTCGGCCCCGTACGGCTGGCCGGTGAAGAAGAACTCTGAACTGGCAGAAGCGTTGCGGCAGGCACTCGAACACCTGATGGCGAGCGGCGAGTACCGGGCCATCGCGAACATGTGGGGTGTCGAGCGCGGCATGATCGACCGCCCTGCCGTCAACGGTGCGACGAAGTGAGATCAGGCATCCCGAGTGCCCGCGAATCTCCGGTGTAGATCGAATCAGCACGGGTAGCCCCCTCCCTGAAGGAGGCCAGATGACTGACGACAACGCTGCCCAGACACGGAAGAGCTTCGTGGAATCCGTGAAGGGCAAGGCCAAAGAAGTAGCAGGCGCAGTGACGGGCAACGATTCGTTGACCGCGCAGGGTCAACTCGAGCAGACCGAGGCCAAGGAACGCCGTCAAGCCAGCCGCATCGATGCCGAGGCCGATGCCGAAGCCACCGAGGCGCGCGAGATGGCCGCCGATGCTCAGCGCGAGGCTGCGCGCGAGCGGTCTGCTGCCGAAGCCCGTGCGGCGGAAGCCAAGACGTCTGCGCGTGCCCACGAGGCGGCGCAGCAGAGTGCAGCCGAGCAGGCGGGACGGCGCGATGCGGCCCGAGCCGAGACCCAGTTCGAGGCCGAGGTGCGCGGTGAGGCGTTGCGTGCATCCGCACAACAACGCCAGCACGTCGCGTCGGCGCAGGCCGAGTACGACTCGGCGCTCGAGAACTATCGCGACGAGGTGGGCGACGCGGCACGCGCGGAGGCCGAGGCCGACAAGCTGCGACGGCAAGCCGAGTCCACCGATCCCCACTCGTAGGAGGACCTGATGAAACTGTCTGACGTCCCGTTCGCCATTCTGCGGTTCCAATATCGACTCGCGCGAACGCCTTTGCAGCTGGTCGAGGCGCGGATCATGCCCCGGGTCAACCAGGAGGCGCCGGGTTGGCTGATGTACGAACGTGCCGTCGGCGCGATCGATGCCGCCGCCGGCAACGCGCTGAAGGACGCTGCTCTCGAGGAGCGCGGTATCTCGCGTATTCAGCGCGCCGCCACATTGGGTGAAGCGTCCCGCCTCGACGAGATGGCGGCGCAGACGAAGGAACATGCCGAGGACCAACTGGCCCGCAAGCGCGAAAAGGCCGCGACGGCACCGCAACAGGCGCGCGAGCAAGCCGCTCAGCGTGTGCAATCGGCTCGCGAGGAAGCGGAGCAGGAAAAGCGGCAGGCCACCCGCGCAGCCGCCGAACGGACTGCCGAAGCCAAGCGGGCGGTTGCGGAGTCGGCAGATCAGAGTGTCGCCGCCGCAGAAAAAGCGAAGCGCAGCGCACAGAACCGGAGCACGGCCGCCGAGAAAGCGGTGACCGACGTCGCCGGCGAGCAGCTCGACGACGCGGCCGCCAAACGCCGTGCTGCCACCGGGGCGCGAACCCGGGCCGACCGGTTAGGGGATCTGAGCGACAGTGAGCAAGAGCGACAGGGCAATTCGTCGTGACCGCGCTGCCACCTGATCCCGACCCCATGGACACCCCCAGCGAGGAGCGCGCTGGGGGTGTCCCCCCGGGAGAGATCTCGCCGCAGTCGGCGCAGACATCCGCTAGCAAAAATCCCGATCCGACCGCAGGCAAGAATCTCAATCCACGCGCAGCCATCGGAGTCGCTGCCATCGCGCTCTTCGCCGTGCTCTTCGCGGTCGTAGCTATCGTGCTGATCATCCAGATCTGACGCGTCGTGGCGGGCTCCGACCGAATTGGGACGCCGCGTACCGAAAAGTGACCTTCGTCCCCGCGAAAAGTTACTTATGCGCTGGACGGCAAAAATACCTGGGCATTTGAGATTGCTGACTCAGGTACTTTGGGCGTCTGAACACTAATTTAGGCACAAATGTTCTTTGCTGTGCTGCAGTTTATGGGAATACTTCGGGTTTGCTAGTGGCAAACCAAGCGCCCGGATTTACGCTCGTGTCACGCCGATGGGATGGCGATACGACAGCAACACGTAGATCCGGGGAGCCTCATGAACATCACAGTCCGCAAAGCCGCCGTCACCTGCGCTATCGCATGTGCTTCCGCCTCCCTCGCGCTGTCCGGCGCGACCTCGGCGTGGGCCAGCAGCTCCGCCTTGATCATCGGCGGCATCGGAGCGGGCACCATGAACGACACGTTGATGGCGCCGCTGCTGGGTGGTCAGTTCAAGAACCAGACGCGGGTCAACGTCACGTGGCCGGCGCAGGCGGGGCCGATCACCGGTAAGAAGGACAAGAACCTGGGTGATTCGATCAACATCGGCGTCACGAATCTCACCGCCGCGATCAACACCGGTCTGGCGCAGCTGTCCCGGGATGCGAACGGCAATGTCATCAACGGCGAGAAGGTCACGGTCGTCGGATTGTCGGCGGGGTCCTTGGTGGTCAATGAGGTGATGCGCAACATGGTCGCGAGCGGCCAGCTTCCCGACCCTGACGACATCCAGTTCATCGTGGTCGAGGATTCGAGCAGGCAGGAGTTGATCAAGAACTCCACGAAGTACAGCGCCAAGCTCAACTACACCTATCAGCCTGCGCCGGTGACCCCGTACGACGTCGTCGTCATCACCGGCGAATACGACGGGTTCGCCGACTTCCCCGACCGGCCCTGGAATGCGCTCGCGGTCGCGAATGCGATGGCCGGCGCAATCGTGGTGCACGTGCCGGTGATGTACGGCGGGCTCGGATCGGTGCCGGCGAAGAACATCACCGTCGAGACCAACGCCAAGGGTGGCACCACTACCCACTACCTGGTTCCCACCGCGACATTGCCTCTGGTGCAACTCAACCCGAAGTTGAAGTCGCAGGAGGCTGCGTTGAAAGCGAAGATCGACGCGGGGTACAGCCGCAATGATCCCAAGCCCGTGACAGCGAAGCTGGTTGCGGCCGAGGCGCTGCCCGTCGTGGAAAGCCCGGCGCCACAGGCAGACTCCACACCCGCTGCAGACGCGGCCGCGCGTCGCGATGCGCGCGCAGCCCATCGCGCCGAGGTCAAGGCTGCCAAGAGGCAGGCGCGGGCCGAGGCCAAGGCCGCCAGGACAGCCCAGCGCGAAGCACGCAAGGCCGTCCACGCCGACGCCGACGCGTGACGAACCCGACCGAAGCCCCGGCCTGACGGGTCGGGGCTTCGTCGCGTCAGGAGACGGGCACCGGCGGGGAGTGCTTCGCCTCCAACGCCGTCCCCTCGATGTCGAGGTCCGGAACGAACCTGTCGAACCACGCGGAGTGCTTCCACATGCGGTCCCCGAGCATGGCCATGACCGCCGGAATCAGCGTGAGCCGCACGACGAACGCGTCGAGGAAGACGCCCACAGCCAGGGTGAGACCGACCGACTTGATGATCGGATCGTTGCCGGCCACGAACGCGATGAACACGCCGAACATGATCAAGGCGGCAGCCGTCACCACCCGCGCCGACAACCCCACACCGTGGCGGACCGCGGTCAGTGCATCGTCACCACGGCCGAGCTCCTCTTTGATCCTCGACACCACGAACACCTCGTAGTCACTGGACAGACCGAAGATGATGGCCAGCACGATGATCGGGAGGAAGCTGATCGTCTCGCCCGGGGTGATGCCGAGAAGCGATGCACCCCAACCCCACTGGAAGACGGCGACCTGAACCCCCAGCGCCGCGAACACCGAGAGAAGGAAGCCGACGATCGAGGTCAGCGGCACCAGCGCGGCGCGGAAAGCAATGGTCAGCAGCACGAACGCCAACCCGACGACGACGACGAGGAAGACCGGCAGCGCGGCGGAGAGCTTGTCGGAGGTGTCGATGTTGGACGCGGTGTTTCCACCCACCAGAAAGGTGGCCCCCGTATTGCCTTCGATCTCATCGCGGTCGGCGCGAATCTTGGTGACCAGGTCAGCGGTCGCGGTGTCGTTGGGGCCCGTCTTCGGGATGACCTGGATGATCGCGGTGCGATCGTCTCCGCCTGCAGGGGCAGCGACCGCCACGCCGTCTTCTCGACTGATGTTGGCCGCCAGAGTGGCTGCCGCCTGCGGATCGGTGGCCCGGGTCAGGTCCGCCACCACCAGGAGCGGTCCGTTGAATCCGGCGCCGAGGTGCTCGGCCGTCAGGTCGTACGCCTGCCGGGACGTGTTGGACTCCGGCTGTGACGCACCGCTGGGCAGGCCGAGGTGCAGGCCGAGCGAGGGGAGGCCGATCACGACAAGGGCCGCTGCGCCACCGACCAGCAGCGGGGTGCGGAACCGCACCACGAACCGGGCCCACCGAGCACCGAGCGTGCGATGTGGGGTGTAGGCCGCGACCTGCGCCACCAGCTTGGGGCGGCCGGGCTGCAGCGGAGGTTCGATGAACGAGGCGACCCTGCCGCCGGCGAAGCCGAACAGGGCCGGCAGCAAGGTCAGCGCGATCAGCATGGCGATGAGCACCGACACCGCAGCCGCGACGCCCATGTAGGTGAGGAACGGGATGCCCACGATGGCGAGTCCGCAGAGGGCGATGATCACGGTCAGGGCGGCGAAGACCACCGATCCGCCGGCGGTGCCGACGGCCAGGGCCGCTGCGTCCTGGCGCGGCATCAGCAGTAGCAGGTTGTTGCGGTAGCGGTTGAGGATGAACAGCGCGTAGTCGATGCCGCAGGACAAACCCAGCATCAAGGCCAGTGACAGCGATGCCGAGGGCATGTCGACGAACGCGGCGACGACGAAGATGCCGAGCGCGCCGATACCGACACCGATCATCGCGGTCAGGATCGGCAGTCCCGCGGCGACGACGGCGCCGAACGTGATCAGCAGGATCAGAAACGCAGCCCCGATTCCGATGATCTCGGGCAGATGCGGGACGTCGACCTTGTAGCCAGGGAAGACGCTGCCGGCGTACTCCACCCGGATGCCCGCGTCCTGAACCGGCTTCATCGCCGACTCGAGCTCGTCGAGCGACGCGTCGGTCACCTCGCCGATGGGTGCCTTCCACTGCACTGTGCCCAGCCCCACCTGGCCGTCGGGGGCGATCTGGCGGGTCTGCGCTGGTCCCGCCGCGGCAGCGATCTCGGGAATCCGGGTCAGCGAGGAGACGGCCCGGTCAATCGCGGGCGCCACCGTCGGATCGGTGAGGGCCTGACCCGCGGGCGCGGCGAACGTGATTTGCGTCTGCGCTCCGGCGAACGCGGGCAATCTCTGTTGCAGCTGCTCGACGGCCTGCTGCGACTCGGTACCGGGGATCGTGAAGTTGTCCGACGGTTCACCCCTGAACCCGACGAACGCCAGCGCCACGCCGACCAGTACGGCCAGCCAGGTGCCGAGCACGAGCCAGCGGTGGCGGAAGCTGAACCCGCCGAGGGCGAACAGATAGCGCGACATGATCTCTCCGTCGGGTAGTGAACAGGAATTGCGATCTGTTCATTGATGCCCGATCCGTCTGGGTATATGCGCGACATACGTGTGATGTCGATGACGCTGCGCTGGCGCTGCCCGCGCCGTGTATGGTCGTTGTCAGGGTTGCTCAGCCGGCGAAGCGATCGAAAGCTTCCGCTCCGAGGCGAAACCCTCCCAACACCTTGAGGACGTGCTCATGGAATCGTCTGAACTCTTCTCTCACCGTCCAACCAAGCAGGAACACGCTCCGGCGTCGTCATCCGACGAGCCGGTGGAAGCCCCTGTGTTCTCCGACCTTCTGCCGAGGCATTCTGCTGATTCGCCTGGTCGGTGAACGGCATACCGCGTGCTCGTCGCGCGTCCAAGCCGGTACGGGTCGCTCTTGCGACTGATCGGAGCGGCGTCATCGACGGGGCGTGGTGGCCGCATTCCTCAGCTATTGCGGCCGAACTGCCCGATCTGATCGGAGCGTTGCACCGGGCGCTCGGCGAAGTCCAGACCATGGAGATCAACTGGTCGCCCACCGAGGGCCAGATGGATCTGGAGTCCATTGCGGTCGGATCCCGTAGGGCGCTTCCCGGTGAGCATCATCGGCGGCCGAGGCTGATGTCCATCGTGGGCCGCGAGGCCGCAGTCAAACTGCTTGTCGTTCCGAGTATGACCTCGCAGGCGCTCGGGTCGATGGTCATGCGGGAAGCCGCGGGGCTGGCTCCCCGCATCGATTCGAACAACAATCGGACGTACGAAACAGCTTGCCTCGTGGTCGGTCTCGCGCGCACGGAGAGTGTGAAGTGGCGCGAGGGTGCCAATTCGTGACAACTCGGCCGGGTGCCGCGTGCTACGGTTAGGGCGGGACGCCGAATCTGGCGTTTCATCCCATGAGAGAAGTTGAAAAAGTATGGCACAGGGAACTGTGAAGTGGTTCAACGGCGACAAGGGCTTCGGCTTCATCGCCCCCGACGGCGGCGCAGAGGACGTTTTCGTCCACTACTCCGCGATCTCCGGCGGCGGCTACCGCTCGCTCGAGGAGAATCAGCGCGTCGAGTTCGACGTCGAGCAAGGACAGAAGGGCCCGCAGGCCGTCAACGTGACGGCCGTCTAAGCGGCACGAGCTTTCTATCGTGGGCTGGTGAGTGAAACTCACAGCCCACTTTGCGTTTCCTAGGGCGGCCGCGTCTCTGCGCCTCCCGATTCTCAAAAGCCGCAATCGTTTTGCGTGTCTTCAGCTGACGAGAGCCAGCGCGTGGGAGCGGCGCAGCTTGCCCGACGCGGTTTTGGGTATGGTCCCCGGCGCGAGGACCGCGACGTTGCGCGGGCGCACGTCAACCTCTGCGAACACCTCATGCGCAACCTGACACTGGACTCGCCGAACCTCCTCATGGTCTCGAAAGTCCTTGCATTCCACGGCAACTGCGAATGTCTCCCGTGACAGCCCGGCATCGAGTCTGACCGCCACCGCGCAGCCGGCGCGGACTCCGTCGACGCGACTGGCGGCACGCTCGATATCGGTGGGGTAGATGTTGCGCCCGGCCATGATGACCACGTCCTTGAGCCGACCGCACACCACGATCTCGCCCGTCTCGGTGAGGTATCCGAGGTCGCCGGTGTCATACCAGCCGAGTTCGTCCTGAGCGCAGAGGAAGCCGGCGACGGTCGTGTAGCCGGCGGTGACTGCGGCGCCGCGCACTTCGATGACGCCGACGCCGCGGGTCGCCACTTCCGCACCGTCTTCGTCGACGACGCGGATGTCGATCCCATCAAGGGGCCGCCCGAGTGAGACCAGTTGTCGGACATTACCTTTGGTGGCCGGGACTGCCCGATGCAGCGCGGACAGCAGATCGGCGTCGACCCGGTCGACGACCATGCCGGCGCCGCACTGGGAGAACGACACGGCGACCGTTGTCTCGGCCATCCCGTAGGCCGGGATCATGGCCCCGCGTCGAAGACCGAACGGCGCCCCCGCAGCGCACAGCTCTTCCATGTCGACGGGGTCCACCTGCTCGGCGCCCGACAGCGCCCACCGCAGGGATGACAGGTCGAACTCCCCGGGTTCGGCCTGGCGGCTCAATCGTTTGGCCAACAGGGTGTACGCGAAGTTCGGCGCAGCGGTCATCGTGCCGCGGTACTTGTCGATC
The DNA here is from genome assembly GCA_023404955.1 of Actinomycetes bacterium. GTDB lineage: Bacteria > Actinomycetota > Actinomycetes > Mycobacteriales > Mycobacteriaceae > Mycobacterium. The sequence continues at coordinate 13,889 of JAEXZY010000128.1, read as the reverse complement.
AAGCGGGGCCACAGCAGTGTGTCGCGCAGGAAGTCCATCGGAGTGACCTTCACCAGTTCGGCTCCGAAGTACATCGGCACCGTCAGATATCCGGTCATCCCCATGTCGTGGAAGCACGGCAACCAGCTGACGATGACGTCGGTGTCCAGGTCGAAGTCACACGCGGTGGTCATCGCCTCGGCGTTGGCCACGATGTTGGCGTGCGTGATGTGCACGGCCTTGGGCGAACCGGTCGAGCCCGACGTCAGCTGCAGCAGAGCCACCGCGTCGTCGTCGGTGGCGACCGGGCGCACGGGGTCGTGGGCCAGCAGGGCGTCGATTGTCAGCACCGTCACGCCGAGCTCGGCCAGGACAGGTACCGCGGCCAGGAACGGGTCGGAGACGACGACCGCCGTGGCCGCGAGCATCCCGATCACGGCGGCGGTCTCGTCGGCCCAGCGGGCGAGGTCGGTGCGCGGTGTCGGCTGGTGCAGCATCGTCGCGCTGACGCCGCGCATCCAGATGCCCTGCGCGGTGGGCGCGATCTCGACAGGTGCGCCGGCGAGGACGGCGACAGCGTCACCCGGACCGACGCCTGCCGCGGCGAGTCCGCCCGCGATGTGGGCCGCGCGTTGGTGCACTTCGAGCCATGACTGGCGGAGCGGTGCGTCGGGTTCGCCCGTGATGAATCCCCGCACGCTGCTGCGGGCGTTGGCGTACATGGTCTCGGTGAACTGGCTCACGACAGCCCTTCGTGGTGCGACGCCCCCCGGCCTGGGTGCGACTGTACGGACCAAGCTGCTCTGATCCAGGGACGCGCGCGATATCCGTCGTGTGTTTCGTGAAATGCCACAGATTCGGTCGCCTGACTCCGCCGATCTGACTCATCGGTAAGAAAGCGGCGAAACTGCTCCGAAGGCGGCGGAACAGGCGGTAAGACTGAACCCATGGGTGCCGGAGCATGCGTGGGTCGGGTCGGCGGTTTGGCGGTAGCACTCGGGATCGGAGCCGCGGTTCTCGCCGGCGCCGGTGTCGCAGTAGCCGATGAGGGGTCGGATTCGTCCCCCACGGTGAATCGCCCGGCATCGCAGACCGAAGAGACCACGGACGCGCCGCGGAAGACGCTCAGGGAACGGCGGTTGGCGAATAAGCCGTCGGCGCAGAGTTCGGATGACGAGAAGCCGGATGCGGACACCAGGCCCGTCCGCAAACGGAACAAACTCTCCTCGCCGAAACCCACCGCTGAGCCGGCCGCCACGGCCGGCGAGGCGCACGACACCGCGGAGTCGGATGCGTCCCCCGAGTTGGCCGACAAGCCCGTCGTGGCGGCGCTCGAATCGCCCGCGGCCGAGGTCCCTGCCACTGTGCACAAGCCCTTCTGGGTGAAAAAGCCGGTGCTGACGCAGGACGAACCCGAAGCAACCGTGCAGGAGTCCGAACCTGTCCGCGCACTGAGGCCGCTGCTCGACCGGTTCGCCGCCAAACATGCCAACGCCGGCACCGGCCAGGGCGATCCCGTGCTGCCTGCGCTGACATCGCTCGTGATGTCGGTCGCAGCCGCCAGTCGAGAGGCCACCAGCGACGCATCGACGGTCGCCGGCGCGACGACGACGAGCCAGGTTGCCGACAGCTACCCGATCCCGGAAGGGGTGACGGTCGAGGAGGTGCACCCACCGCTGTTCTGGTTGCAGCGCATCCCGGTGCTCGGCACCTTCGTGTTCACGCCGATTGTCCGTACGCTGCACGCGCTTCCGCTCGTCGGCGACGCGCTGCAGCCGATCATCGGGTTCCCCCTCAACCGTTTCGACCCGCCTGGCACGCCACAGCCGAAGAGCTATTGGGTCACCTCGTTCGATGGCACCAGGATCTTCGTCAACGTGATGCCGTCGCTCACGTTCGACGAGAACGGACAAGCCCCGACGGTGGTCGACGGCCCCGGCCTGGGCTTGCCGGGGTCGACGTCGCTGGCTTTGCAGAACGACAGCCTGCTGCCGTATGACGTGATCGGCATCGGACGGTTGCGGGAAGCCGGCTACAACGTGGTGACCTGGGATCCGCGCGGAGAGTGGCGATCCGGGGGCATCATGACCCTCGACTCGCCGGATTACGAGGGTCGCGACATCTCCCAGATCATCAGTTTCTTGGCGACGCTGCCGTACGTCAAACTCGACACGGAGAATGATCCACGGCTCGGCATGGTCGGCGCCTCCTATGGCGGTGGAATCCAATTGGCGGCGGCCGCAATCGATCACCGCATCGACGCGATCGTGCCCACCATCGCGTGGAACGATCTCGTCGACGTGCTCTTCCCCCGCGGCGCGGTCAACAGCGCCTGGGGCACCCTGCTGCCCGCCGTCCTGGTGCTGACGCTGGCCCGCGAACACCCGCGGATCCTGCCGGTGGCCGTCATGGGTGTGCTGTTCGGCATTGCTCAGCAGTCCGACATCGACCTCGTCGAGAGCCTCGGCTTCGCCGACCAGATCAAGGACATCACCGCGCCGACGCTGCTCATCCAGGGCACCGTCGACACGTTGTTCCCCCTCAGTCAGGCCGATGCCAACGCCAAAGACCTTCTCGAGGCGGGCACCATCACCAAGGTGATCTGGTACTGCGGCGGCCACGGCGCCTGCCTGACCCAGCCCAAGAGGGGCGAGGTGATCCTCGACCGGACGATGGACTGGCTGGACCGCTACGTGATGGGTGACGACAACGTCTCCACCGGACCGGAATTCGAATGGACGGACCAGAACGGGGTCTGGTACAGCTCGGACAAGTACCCGGTGGACAACGGCACCCCGATCATCGCGACCGAGGACAAACCGAAGACCATCCCGTTCATCCCGTTCCTCGGTGGTTCCGGCCCCGATCCCCGCATCCTCTTCCACGGTCCGCTCCAGACGCTGCTCGGCATCGCCTCCGCCGGTCCCGCGCTGAACGCGGTCAACCTGAAAGTGCCTCCGGTCCAAGAGCTGACGCACATCGTCGGTGCGCCGGAACTGACGCTCACCTATTCCGGTACGGGCAACGCCAAGCACGTCTACGCGCAGATCGTCGACGACAAGACCGGACTCGTGCTGGGCACCCAGGCGACCCCGATCCCGGTCACGCTGGACGGCGCCACGCATCAGGTCACGTTCTCGCTCGAGGAGGTGGCGCACACGCTGCAGCCGGGCCAGTCGGTGACCGTGCAGGTCGTGACCTCCACGATCAAGTTCCTGAACTTCTACTCGTGGGGCCGGATCAACGTCGAGGGCATGACGATCAAGCTGCCGACGTTGGCCGCCGACGCCCAGCCGGCACTGTCGGCCTGATTCGACAAGACATGTTCGCGAGAAAGCTTCCCCCGGAGCGCTCGCGACGCTAAAGAAGAAGGATGCCAACCCGAACCCTCGGTGACGTCCGCGCAGCGCTCGAGCACTGCTACACCGCGATGGAGGCTCTCGCCGCCGACCTCAGCGACGCCGACTGGCAGGCCCAGTCGCTGTGCCCGGACTGGACCGTGCGTGAGGTGTTCGACCACGTGGTCGGCGTCGAGGCGGTGCTGGCGGGTTGGCTCCCCGAGAGCGTGGAGGCACTGCCGCCCTTCGAGCGGGCCGCCGAGTTCGTCGCTGACCCGACCCCCTACCCGCAGAAGATGCACACCGTCTTCGAGCAGCGTCGCCGCGACCTCGCCGCACTGTCACAGGAGGACTTCGACCGGCCGTCCTGGATGCCCGTCGGACCCGGCACACTCGGTCGGTTCCTCGCCATCCGCGTGTTCGACATCTGGGTGCACGAACGCGACGTCACCACCGCGCTCGGCCGGTCCACCGACGACGGCGGCGTCGCCGCGGAACTGTCGCTCGACCAGGTCGACAACTCGATCGGCTACATCGTGGGCAAGAAGGTCGGCCTGCCCGACGGCACGAGCATCACGTTCGATCTGACCGGCCCGATCAGCCGGAGTCTGCACGTGCGCGTCGACGGCAAGGCCAAGGCGGTCGACCACCTCGACGCCCCCGACGTCGTCGTCACCACCGACTCGACCACCTTCATCCAACTGGCGTCGGGCCGCATCGATCCGCAGGCCCAGATCGACGCCGGCCGCATCCGCTGGACCGGCAATGGGGAACTCGGTGATCGAGCGGCCCGCAACCTGAGGTTCACGATGTGACGAATCCCGTTGACAGCGTTGACTTCCACTTCGACGTGATGTGCCCGTTCGCCTACCAGACGTCGCGCTGGATTCGCGACGTGCGTGAACTGACCGGCCTGGTCGTCAACTGGCGCTTCTTCAGTCTCGAGGAGATCAACCGCCAGGACGGCAAGAAGCACCCGTGGGAGCGGGAGTGGTCCTACGGCTGGTCGATGATGCGGATCGGGGCGCTGCTGCGCCGGCAGTCGATGGACGCCGTCGACGCGTGGTACGAGCGGGCCGCGCGTGCCCTGCACGTCGATGGACACAAACCGCACCATCCGGCCGTCGCCCGGCACCTGCTCGCCGAGCTGGGCTTCGACCCGAAGCTGGTCGACGACGCCATCGCCGACCCGACCACCAACGACGAGGTGATGGCCGATCATCGCCGCGTCGTCGACGCCGGCGGTTACGGGGTGCCGACGCTGTTCTTCGCTGACGGGCAGTGCCTGTTCGGCCCGGTGCTGATCGATCCCCCGACGGGTGACGCGGCGCTGCGGCTCTGGCAGGCCGTCGTCGCCTGGACGGAGTTCCCGCACCTCTACGAGTTGCAGCGACCCAAGACGGCCACCGATCAGCAGGCGATCACCGAGACGTTCCGCCCGTACCTGCAGGCGCGGGACTGGGTGTCGATCAACCGGGGCGAGGTCGTCACCTTTGACTGACCGCTCCCTCGTTTTATGGTGCCGCCGAAACGGGTACGTCGTCCCGGTGGAACGGCTGGGTGGGCTCGACGCAGGTCTTCTGTACAGCGAGTCGGCCACGGTGCCGCTGCATGTCTCCTCGGTTGTCGTCGTCGACACGTCGACGGTGCCGGGCGGGTTCACCTACGAGAAGTTTCGCCGCGACGTCGGCGACCGCATCAAAGCGCTGCCCGAACTGCGCGCGAAGCTCGGCGACAGTCAGTTCAACCTCGACCATCCGGTGTGGGTGCAGGACAGGAACTTCGATCTCGACCGCCATCTGAACCGCATCGCGCTGCCGTCACCGGGTGGGCGTGAGGAGTTGGCCGACGTCTGCGGGCACATCGCCTCCATCCCGTTGGATCGCAGCAAGCCGCTGTGGGAGATGTGGATCATCGAGGGCCTCGACGGGGCCGCCCTCGACGCTGGTGGTCCGTTGGCGTTGATGATCAAGGTGCATCATTCCGCCGTCGACGGTGTATCGGCTGCCAACCTGCTGGAGACCCTCTGCGATCTGGAACCGGACGCGCCGCCACCGCCACCCGTGGACGGACCCGGTGACGCGACGCCGTGGGCGATCGCCGCCGACGGTCTCGTACGTTTCGTCACCCGGCCGTGGCATTTGACACGGGTGGTGCCCGAGACGGCGGCGATGGTCGCGAAGACGGTCAACCGGGCCGTATCGGGCAACGCGATGGCGGCACCGTTCACCGCGCCGAGGACACGCTTCAACGCGGAGCTGAGTTCGGAACGCTCGATCGCGTTGGTGCAGCTCGACCTGGGCGACGTCAAGAAGGTCAAGAACCACTACGACGTCAAGGTCAACGACGTGGTGATGGCGTTGTGTGCTGGAGCCCTGCGCGGCTACCTGACCGACCGCGACGAACTGCCGGCCAAGCCGCTGATCGCGGTCGTGCCGGCGTCGGTGCACGGTCAGTCCGACCGGCCCGGTCGCAATCAGCTGTCGGGGATGTTCTGCAACCTGCACACCGATGTCGCCGACTCGCTGGAGCGGCTGAAGACGATCGCCGCCTCGAACAAGCGGGCCAAGGAGCACAGTGGCTCCTTGGGCCCGACGTTGCTCGTGGATCTGGCGCAGTTGCTGTCCCGCAACATGTACGGCTGGATGTTGGCGCTGCTGTCGCGCACTCCGTTGACGCGCACAGCCATCCACAACGTGGTGATCTCGAATGTGGCAGGACCACCGACGACGCTGTACAGCTGCGGTGCCGAGGTAACCGCGCTGTACCCGCTGGGCCCGATCTTTCACGGGTCCGGTTTGAACATCACCGTGATGTCGGTGGCCGACCGCCTCAATGTGGGCATCATCTCGTGCCCGCAACTGGTCGACGACCTGTGGGATCTGGCCGATCGTTTCGACGTCGAGCTGGGAGAGCTCCTGCAGGGCTGCTGACCCAGGCGGGCTCGCTCAGTAGTCCCATACCGTCGGCACCGCGCGGAACGCATTGTCCGTCGCGGCGACCCGGCACACCGATGGAAACGGCAGGTGCGTGGCGACCAGAGACTCACCGGTCGCGGCGAGTTCTCGCAGCAGCTCGATGCGCACCCGCGCGGCTTCGTCGGGGTCGTGCTCGAAACCGTTGTGCCACTCGGGGTTGTCAAAACCGGGGGCGAAGACCGCGTCCCCTGCGAACGTCAGACGGGCACCACCGGAATCGAGTCGTACGATGCTGTGTCCCGGTGTGTGGCCGCCGGTTCGACTGACCACGACGCCCGGTGCCACCTCGGCGTCCTGCTCGAAAGTGTGCAGCCTGCTGCGATACTCGGCGAGGAACCGGGTGGCCGCTGAGCGCAGCACATCCGGCACGGGATCGGGCATGTCGGTCTGCGAGAAGTCCGGCGCTTCCCAGAACTCGGCTTCGCGGGCCGCGGTGTGCACGCGCAGGTCCGACCGCAGATGGGTGCGCAGGCTGTCGCTGAGCAGGCCGCCGACATGGTCCATGTGGAGATGGGTCAGGACGACGTCTGTCACGGCCGACGGGTCGATGCCGGCGTCCAGCAACCGGTGTGCGGTCTGACCGGCGCGCGGAAAGCCGGGGAACTCCAGGCCGAGTCCCGAGTCGACGAGGATCGTCTGGTTCCCGCTGCGCACCACCACGATGTTCAACGGCCAATCGATCACATCCGGGGGCAGGAACATGTCGTCCAACCACCCGCCCAGCGCAGCAGGCTCGGCGTTGGTGGCCAGGGTCCGTGCCGTGATCGGCAGCACGCCGTCGCTGATGATCAAGACCTCGATGTCACCGACCTGTACCGCGTAGCGCGACGGCACCAGCTCGCTTCCGGCCGATACGGTCGCCTCGACGTGATCGATGCTCATACTCATTCCTCCGTGATCGTTGGTGGGTGAGGCGTCGGATACGCCTCTGCACCCGTGAACGCGGCCCCGCGCGCCGATTCATCCTGCGCGGACATGCTTTTCACGCCGCCGATCCGCCACCGTCAACCCGCAGCATCGCACCGGTGATGAAGCTCGCCCGGTCGGACGCGAGGAACAGCACGGCCTGCGCGATCTCCTCGGGCCTTCCCGTGCGGCCGAGCGGGAGCCGTCGCCCGAGTTCCTCGTTGACCTCGCCCCACTCGGCGGCAACACCCTCGGTGCGGGTGGGTCCGGGCGCCACCGCGTTGACCCGGACGCCGAAGCGGCCGAACTCCACCGCCCATGTGCGCGTCAGGGATTCGACCGCTGCCTTGGTCGCACTGTAGGTGGACGCGGCTGCGACACCTTTCGTGGCCACCATCGACGAGATGTTGACGATGCTCCCGTACCCGCGCCGCACCATCCCCGCGGCCAGGCCGGCAGTCAGGAAGTACAGACCGCGGATGTTCACGTCGAGGGTGCGCTCGAACGAGGTCACATCCTGATCCAGGGTCAGCGAGCCGGGGAACGCCGCGGCGTTGTTGACGAGGACATCGACGTCGCCGGTGTCGACGAGGGTGGCGATGGCGTCCAGGTCGGCCATGTCGGCAGAGACGAAGCGAATGTTGCGGTGCGCGGCGATCGACCGGCTCCTGTTGGTGTCACGGCCGGTGACCGTGACGTGTGCACCGGCGTCGGCCAGCAACCGCGCACAGGCCAAGCCGATACCGGCAGTACCACCGGTGACGAGCGCTCTTCTCCCGGACATCTCCACGGACCACTCCTTTTCTCGGGGACGCCACCCATGAACCGGGGCGGGCCGTGAGATTCATCCCGCCGGCTCCGATCATGCGTGCGGGATGAACCCGGGCATTCTCACCCGTTGTCCCGATCGACAGCGAGCTCACCACTGCAGGAAGGCGTCCACATGAACATCGTCGTCATCGGCGGAACCGGCCTCATCGGTTCGCGCCTCGTCGAGCTGCTCGCCGACGGGGGACATCACGTCGTCGCAGCAGCGCCATCGACCGGCGTCGACAGCTATACCGGCGAGGGGCTCGCCGACGCCGTTGCGGGCGCCGATGTCGTTGTTGACGTGTCGAATTCGCCACAGCTCGACGACAGTGCCAAGGATTTCTTCCGCGTCGCCACGGGCAATCTGCTGGCGGCAGAGGCGGATGCCGGGGTCGGCCACCACGTGGGGCTGTCCGTCGTCGGCACAGACAGATTGGCGCCGCAGAGCGGCTACTTCGAGGCGAAGCTCGAGCAGGAACGCATGATCGCCGCCGGGCCTGTTCCGTACACGATCGTCCATGCCACCCAGTTCTTCGAATTCGTTGCGACGCTCGCCGACTCGGCGACTGCCGACGGTGAGGTCCGCCTCCCGCCGGCGTACTTCCAGCCGATGGCCGCCGCCGACGTCTCCACCGGCGTCGCCGATGTCGCGTCAGGTGCGCCGGTCAACGGCATCGTCGAAATCGCCGGGCCGGCCGCCGTGGCGCTCCCGGACCTGATCCGTACCGCACTGACCGCCCGCGGCGACGCCCGCCCGGTCGTAGCAGACCCGGCAGCCCGTTATTGGGGGGTTGCGCTGGACGAACGGACACTGTGTCCCGGTCCCGGTGCCCGCACCTTCGACACCCGATTCGAAGACTGGATTCTGCGGACCGCCGTCGGGAAATGACGGTGCGTCGTCAGAATCGAGCAGCGCCGGCATCACGATCACATGCGGCGGAGTTCGATGTCGGGTCGGAGTGAACGTCTGTACGGACGCACACTCGAATGTGCCTCTCTACAGGGGATTCTCGAGTCCGTCGCCCACGGAACTCGTGAAGTGCTGGTTCTGCGGGGCGAAGCCGGGGCGGGTAAGTCAGCGCTTCTCGACTACCTGACCGCCGCCGCAACCGGCTTTCGCATCCTGGCCGTCGGCGGGGTCCAGGCCGACATCGAGCTCGCGTTCGCCGGTCTCCACCAGCTGTGCGCACCGCTGCTGGACGAGGTCGACAGGCTGCCCGAACCGCAGCGCCTGGCGGTCGATGTGGCATTCGGTCGCGGCGTCGGCGACACCCCTGACCGGTTCAAGGTGGGGCTGGCGGTCTTGAGTCTCCTGTCCACAGCCTCCGCGGCCCAGCCGTTGCTCGTCGTGGTGGATGACGCGCAGTGGCTCGACCAGGTGTCGCTGCAGACGCTGGCTTTCGTCGGGCGCCGGCTGCTGGCCGAACGGATCGCCCTGGTCTTCGCGGTACGCGAGCCGGTCGAGACGCTGGCCGGATTGCCGGAGCTGGTCGTGGGCGGACTGTCGGATGCCGCTGCCCGGGAACTGCTCGACTCAGTGATGCCCGGCGGTATCGATCCGCGGGTGCGGGACAGGGTGGTGGCCGAAACTCGCGGGCTGCCGCTGGCGATTCTGCAGGCGCCCCATAGTGTTTCCGCTGCCGAGTTGTCCGGTGGCTTCTGGATCGCCGGCAAGCGCTCGTCGCCCGCGGCCGTCGAGCGGACCTACATGCGGCGTATCCGTGCACTGCCCGCCACGACCCGCCAGTTGCTGCTCCTGGCGGCCGCCGAACCGGTGGGCGACGCACCCCTGTTCCTGCGCGCCGCGGCACACCTCGGTGTGGCGATCTCCGAGCTCGGCCCCGCCGAAAGTGACGGCCTCATCGAGTTCGGACCCAGGATGCGGTTCGGCCACCCGTTGGTGCGGTCGGCGGCCTACCGCGCTGCCGACCTCGCCGACCGCCGGAAGATTCACCACGTCCTCGCTGAATGTACTGATGCTGCAGTCGATCCCGATCGTCGCGCCTGGCATCGAGCGCAGGCCGCCTCCGGGCCCGATGACGACGTGGCTGCCGATCTCGAACAGTCGGCGGCCCGCGCTCGGTCACGAGGTGGGATCGCAGCCGCCGCAGCATTTCTCGAGCGCGCGACGGTGCTCACGGCGGATCCGAGGCGTCGGGCCGAGCGGGCGCTCACGGCTGCGCTGGCCAAACGGGATGCCGCTGACAGCGCCGCCGCTTACGAGATGCTCGCGATCGCCGAACACGACAACCGGTCGGAGCTTGCGGCCGCGTCGGCTACCCGCCTGAAAGCCCAGATGCAATTCATGCGCAGCCGCACCGGGGACGCGGGTGCTCCGCTCGTGGCCGAGACAGTCCCGCTTCTGCTCGAGACGGGCCGCCGCCTGGCCACCCTCGACGACCATGAGTCCCGGGAAAGTTACCTGGAAGCGGTCGCGGCCCTGATCTACGCGGGCCGGCTCGGCGAACCGGCGAGCCTCGATCAAGCCGGTCGCCTCGCCCTCGAGGCGACAGCTGATCCCCGGGATGCGCAGCGGCCCATCGACCTGTTGTTGCGCGGTACTGCTGAACGACTCATCGGCGGCCCGGGCACGGGAACGAGCGCCCTCCGTGCCGCTCTGACCGCGATGTGCGACGAGGTCGAATCCGATGAGTCCGCCGTGGCGAGATGGCTCAGCGTGCCGGCATTCCCGGTGCTGCAGGAGTCTGCGGCACACGAACTCTGGGACGAGCAGCTCATGCGACGGCTCGCGGACGCCGCGGCGCGGTACACCCGCACCGCAGGGTCACTTTCTGCGATGCCCCGCGCGCTCACCTTCCGGGCCGGCGTCTGCCTCTTCCACGGCGACTTCACCGCAGCCGAGCACCTGCTGACCGAGGCATCCACGATCATGATCGCCACCGGTGATCGAGGGTCGGTGCGCTACCACGCCTTGCTGCTGGCGGCATGGCACGGCGACGCGGCCACCGCCGAGGGTCTGCTCGTCGGGGTGGAGAACGACGCCCGGCTGCGGGGTGAGGGCCGACTTCTCGGCCTGACTGCGCACGCTCGTGCGGTTCTGTTCAACGGCCTCGGCCGATACGACGATGCACTCGCCGTGGCCCGTGACGGCTGCGATCACGACGATCTCGGCTTCCGTACCTGGTCGCTCTACGAGCTGATCGAGGCGGCCGGCCGCGTCGGCGACCGCACGGCTGCGGAAGAGGCCTTCGAGCTGTTCCGCCGGAGCGCCGAGACGAGTGACACCGATTGGGCCGCCGGCGCGCTCTGCGGCGCGCGGGCGATGCTGACCGACGGCTCCTCCGCCGAGACCTGTTACCAGCAGAGCATCGAGCATCTGTCCCGCACCTCGATCGCCGTGCTCCTGGCTCGGGTCCGGCTGGCCTACGGCGAATGGTTGCGGCGCGCCAACCGGCGCACCGACGCCCGGCAGCAGCTCTCGGAAGCGCATCGCGCCTTCAGCGCCATGGGTGCGGGGGCGTTCGCCGAGCGAGCCCGCCGCGAGCTGGCGGTGGCGGGGGAGAAGGTGCGTCGACCGCAGCCGGTCGCCGCGCCCGCTCTGACCGCGCAGGAGACGCAGATCGCGAGGCTGGCCGCCGACGGCCTGACCAATCCCGAGATCGGCGCCCAGTTGTTCCTCAGCAGTCACACGGTCGAGTGGCACCTGAGGAAGGTCTTCGCCAAGCTCGGCATCACGTCGCGCCGCCAGCTGCGGGGCCTGCCGGCGTTGCAGTGACGTGAGGACCACGCACCCCCCGGGGTAGACCACGCATTCTCTGGGGCTCGGAACGGCTGCTTCCCGACGAGGGTGGATTCAAGCCCCGCCCCGGGGCGATCGACCCCTCCAGGAGCGCCCATCATGACCATCTCCGCCGTCGTTCCCACCTCCGGTCCCGACACCGACGCCGCCGCGCAATTCACCCGCGACATCGGACCCCACCTCGACGTGCTGGTGCGCGGTGCCCGTCGTCGCGCCCTGTGCCGAGCCGACGCCGACGACCTGGTGCAGGACACACTCTTGCGCGCCTTCATCGGCTTCCACACATTCGAGCCGGGGACGAACCTGCGCGCGTGGCTGTTTCGCATCATGTACAACCAGTGGGTCACCACCTACCGCACCAGACAGTCGCGGGTGCAGGAGGTGTGGATCGGCACAGGTGCCGATCACGAGCTGTCCGCCGAGATCCAGACGCGCAGCGGCGAAACCCGATCGGCAGAGGCCGAATACCTCGACACGGTTCCCGCAGCAGAGCTGCGGGCGGCACTGGCGACCCTGCCCGACGGCTTCTCCGACGTGCTCTACTACGCCGACATCGAGGGCTACACCTACGCCGAAACCGCCGAAATCCTCGACATCCCCATCGGCACCGTCATGTCCCGGATCCATCGGGCCCGGCGCCGCCTGCGACTCGCGCTGTCCCGTCCGGCCCAGCGGGACGACCTGGACACAGGGCGCATCAGTGCCTGAGCCGGAGATGAGCGACCGTTACGACGACGGTTGGGAAGATGCGCTGACGGTGCTGCAGGACGTGACGCCGTCCCAGATCCGCGACGGTGTGCACGCGATGACCGTCCTCATCGACTATCCGGCGGGCAGCGCGGGCGCACCGCCGCACCGGCATCCCGGCGGTCCCGCGTTCGGTTACGTGCTCGACGGCGAGATGCTGTTCGAGCTCGAAGGCCAGGCGCCCCGTGTGGTGCGGGCGGGCGAGGCGTTCTGGGAGCCCGGGGGTGATGTCATTCACTATTCCGACGCCAACCACCGCACTGATGCGCGGCTTCGTTTCCTGGTCACGATGTTGTGCAGTCCCGACACGCCGATGCTCGTACTGGTCGAGGAGGACGAATTGCGTGCGCGCAGGCACCTGCGCGTCGCCGCTCGCTGACCGGTCCGGATGCTCACCCGGTAGGTTTTCTTTTCGGTGGAGGGGTCACACGACAGCCGCGAGGAAAGGAAGTCAACAGTGAGCACCCCACGCGTGGGGACGCGGTTCGGGCCCTACGAGCTGCGCTCGGTGATCGGCGTCGGGGGTATGGGCGAGGTGTACCGCGCCTATGACACGGCACGTGAGCGCATGGTGGCGATCAAGCTGCTGCGCCCCGAGATGGCCGCCGACCCGAGCTTTCAGGAGCGGTTCCGCCGCGAGTCTCGCGTGGCGGCGCGGCTGCAGGAACCGCACGTCATCCCCGTACACAACTTCGGGGAGATCGACGGTGTGCTGTACATCGACATGCGTCTGGTCGAGGGCGCCAGCCTCAAAGAGGTGATCCGCAGCCAGGGGCCTCTGCAACCGCGACGGGCTGTGGCGATCATCCGTCAGGTGGCCGCGGCGCTGGACGACGCGCACGCCAACGGGCTGGTGCACCGGGACATCAAACCGGAGAACGTGCTCCTGACACCGGACGACTTCGCCTACCTGGTCGACTTCGGCATCGCTCACGGTGGCGGTGAGGCGACCGTCACGTCGACGGGTCTGGTCGTCGGATCGTGCGCCTACATGGCGCCGGAGCGCTTCAGTGGGGACCGCGGCGGGCCGGCCTCGGACGTGTACTCGCTGGCTTGTCTTCTCTACGAGACGTTGACGGGCCGCGCTCCGTTCGAGGCGGCCGACGTGCGGCAGGTGATGAGCGCGCACATGTTCTCCGCGCCCCCTCGGCCCAGCATCATGCGGCGGGGGATCAGCCGGGCGTTCGACGACGTGGTCACTCGCGGCATGGCGAAGGCGCCGGGGGACCGCTACACCTCCGCCGGGGATCTCGCGCGGGCTGCGGGCGCAGCGGCCGAGCGCGCGCCGAGTGCAGCGCCGGTCGCTCCGGCGGCGCCGCCGTCGACGCGGCAGTTCTCGGCGGCCCATCCGACGCCTGCGCCGTATGCGCC
>JAEXZY010000087.1 GCA_023404955.1 Actinomycetes bacterium | reverse complement strand
CGGGTGTGCGGGTTCAAATCCCGCCTCCGACACCAAATGTTCAGAGACGGCCGAAAGGCCGTCTCTTTTTGTATTGCAAGAATATTCGCTCTTGTTCAGAATCCGTTTCGGCGGCCTTCTGCATCGCTTGCTATTCGTTGCGCTTTATCCCGGCTGATAATGCTGATGGTATCCATTCGACAATTTTTGCTTGTCTATAAAGCTGGAAGCATCCTGTGAATGTCGTTTCCCAATTGAGCGAATGAGGGAAGCGGGCGCCACTCGATAAGAGGCACGGTTGACGATCGCCTTGGTTGGATGTCGGTACTATATTTTGCGAAGGCCTTGTCAGTGATTCTTGCTTCCATCAAAGATGATGCTCGGAATGTCGGTGCCCCTTGCTTTCTGTGCCGAAACGACTCTGCTTTCGCTTGCTTTGAATAGCTATGCTGCATAGGAAACGAACGCTGACCTGGTATTTCTTGAAGATGTTGGTATCTGTTGCAAAAAAAAGTTCCAACTTTTTCAAAAAAGGGGGTTGTCAGAATCTCTCATTCCGGTATTATATCTTCTTGTCGACGCGCCCAAGGCGCTGAAGCGAACCACTGGATGTGGGCGTTTAGCTCAGGGGGAGAGCGCTTCCCTGACACGGAAGAGGTCACAAGTTCAAATCTTGTAACGCCCACCATTTCAGTTTGATTCAGTTGAATGAGTCATTGTGAGATTTAATTCACAATATTGAATTTCTTCTTGCGTCGATTCGTTTTTCGTTTAAACTGATTTTTAGACATGCGGACATGGCTCAGCTGGTAGAGCATCACCTTGCCAAGGTGAGGGTCGCGGGTTCGAATCCCGTCATCCGCTCGAAGGTGCACTGGCATCAAAGCCCAGCGGTGGAGTGGCCGAGTGGTGAGGCAACGGCCTGCAAAGCCGTGCACACGGGTTCGATTCCCGTCTCCACCTCCAAGGTGTTCCCGGCGCGATTAGCTCAGCGGGAGAGCGCTTCCCTGACACGGAAGAGGTCACTGGTTCAATCCCAGTATCGCGCACCAGCGTTACCGCACGTGAGGCCCGGTTTCGACCGGGCCTTCGTCGTTTCCGCGCAATAAGCACGTGCTCACGCCCCTCCGCCACCGCCTCCTGGCGTGGTGTTCCACTGTCGACCGCAAGTCAGGCACGTGGCCGTCTTACTAAGCGCATGGGTGCTGTACGACTTCGTCGTCTCTACTTCTTGTCCGCGCACCAGACACCACCACGGCCCGAGCGCGGCTACGTGACCCCGAACCGGGGCCGTCGCCGCGAATGCGATGTGTGTGCGGCTGCTGCGTCCATACAGCGCCGGCGATGACCACCAGGACCAGCGTGCCAGTGGAGAGCGACCATTGCCGCAGTCATGCGCGAGTTCTACGCTTCAATCCCATTCCCGCGCACCGTTCTTCGCGCGCGGCATGCGCGCAGACCAGGCGCCTCGTGATGAGGTTCTCGTCCACTTCCCGTGCGCCTGCCAGCCATCCCTGACACCCCGCTGTGAACTTCCCAAAGCCCGTCACGGCCATCAGTGGATCGCCAGGCAATCGGGGTGGTTCTTCGCATGTTGCACCCACATCATCGACGCCACGCATGCCGGGAATTCCGCTGCCCGGCCGACACCACCGACCAGGAGATCGACATGACGAACCGCCTCATCGCCACAGCCGCCGGACTCCTCACCGGAGCGGCCATGCTCACCGCCTCCTTGAGCGGTGCCGCCATCTCCCAAGCCTCCAGCGGCGTCGACCAGACGGGTACCTACCCCAAGGCCGGCAGCTACACCGGCGTCGAAGGCGGCGTCGCCCTGTGCACCCAGCACGGCATCAAGATGCCGTGCGGCCCGAACTTCACGCCCGGCATCACGAAGGCCAACAACCAAGGCTGACCGGCCCCTACTGCTGACCCAGTCTTCGAACATATGATCGAACAGTGGGTCTGCAACAGATCGGCCACGGCGGGCAGCCCCTGCGGACGGTGTTCCGCAGGGTGCACCCGCCGTGCGCCGTTCTGATCGATCTCGTCGCGATGTTCCCGCGTGAACCGCACAGCGCCGGCCGCTACCACCCCCACGGGCTCCAGATGGACACCATCGTCGAGGGCCGGCTCTCCTGCTGGGGCCTCGGGGAACAAGGCGGCTGGTGGGGCCTGGTCACCTACGCCGTCAGCTTCGGCGGAGACAAGCAGACGGTGACGCACTGGGCGCCCGCCTGGGTGCTGAAGATGAAGTAGCCCTTTGATGTTCACCACACGTGCGCGCCGTTGTCCCAGCACAGTCACCTGAGAATGGCACAGGCCGATTGACGAAGAGCTGTCCACCAGACGAAGCTGATCCGGTGATCGCGTTGAGTGAACAGCAGATCATCGACCAGCTCGCTCAGCGGCTGGCCGATGCCCACGAATCCGTGGCCCCCGACCGTGTTGCCGCCGTGGTGCACGAGGAGTACGCGCGCTTCACGGGTCGCCCGATCCGTGACTTCGTGCCGTTGTTCGTCGAACGCAACGCCAAGGCGGAATTGAGCAGACTCGGCTCCTGACACCCTGATCGTTACCGATTTTGTAGCAGAGATCTATCTGGCTATTAGGTCGCTCTCAGGTTCGGCTCCTACCGTCATTCTCAACACGTTCCGACAAGACATCCCCGATACGCTCGGCCCGCCACCAACCCCCCTCAGGTGGCGGGCCGAGATCATGTCGGGGCTGTCCGAAACCCCGCGTCGCTGTTGCGCAACCGGCTAAGGTTGGCGCTCCAGCAACCAACCGGCGACCAGAGGGTGGGACATGATTCGCGAGATGGCGGCTTCGACGCTGATCGGCCTTGCCGCACTGAGCGCGGCACCCGTGGCCGCGGCCGATCCCGGCCCCATCTACTTCGACGAGCCGGGCCACTACGCCAACGACGTCCCCGGGATGGTCTACGACGCGCACCTGACCGCGCCGTGCACCAACATGGGACGCTTCACGTTCGGGCGCGGCCCCGGCGGCGAGGCACTGCAGTGCCGCTGGATCCCCAACCAGTGGCCGCCCATCTACACCGGCTTCTGGCAGGCCACCTACGACCTGAAGGGCGTGCAGGACATCGGTGCGCCCTGCCCGAGCCCGCAGTCTGCAGCACAAGCGCCCGACGGCCGCCCACTGGTGTGCATGGGCGCCCAGGGCTGGCAGGCCGGCATTTACAACCGCGAAGGTTTTACGCCGATCACGTGACTCACGAGCTCGGCTGGATCACGAACTACGAAGCGTGCGGCTCGGCTCCGTGCCGAAGATCTCCTTGTAGGCACTGCTGAAACGGCCCGGATGGGTGAATCCGCAGCGGCCGGCGATCGAAGTGACCGTGTCACGTGCGGGGTCCGCCGATTTCAACTCGCGGTGAGCCCGCTCCAAGCGAATCCGGCGCAGGTACTCGAGCGGTGTCACGCCGACGTGCTCGCGAAATGCGTACTGGATCGCCCGCGGGGTCACATCGGCCGCCGCGGAGATGTCGCGAATGGTGATGTCGTACTGCGCGTTGTCGTGAATGAAGTCCAACGCACGGCGCAACATCCGCGGGTGTTGTGTCTTGGTCTTCTCGTCAGGGCGCATAGTGTCAATCGGTTTCCCGGACTTCCGCCAGAACGAAACGTTTGAGTGATTCAGACCACTACGTGCCACGATCGACCCATGACCGAGCGCATCGAAGTGTCCCGCACCATCGCCGCAGCTCCCGAAGCGGTCTTCGCGGTCCTGTGCGACCCACAGGGCCACGTCGCGATCGACGCCACCGGAATGTTGCAGGACGCCGACGGCGAACCGGTCGGCGCGGTCGGCGACAGCTTCGTGGTGCACATGGACAGAGAGGCGCTCAACGATTTCCCCATGGGCCGCTACGACGTCACCGTGGAGATCACGGAGTTCGACAAGGACCGGCTGATCGCGTGGACCATCCTCGGTCGGATCCGCCCCCAGATCGGCCACGTCTACGGCTACCGGCTGGCACCGAGCGGCCAGGACACGCTTGCCACGTCGTTCTACGACTGGTCGACGATCGATGAGCAGTGGCGAGAGGCGAAGATCTTCCCGGTGGTGTCGGAACTGGCGCTGCGGGCCACACTCGGCATCCTCGACCGCACGGTTCGACGCGGATACCCGGGGTCAACCCAAGGTTGACGCCACTGCGTCGTCAACCTACGGTTGACGCATGCCCGACATGAAGATCAGCCACCCCGTCCGCCTCGACGACCTCATCGACGCGATCACCCGTGTCCACGACGAACCGCTCGACCAGCTGACCGACGCGGTGCTGGCCGCCGAGGCACTCGACGAGGTGGCCGACCACCTGATCGGCCACTTCGTCGACCAGGCACGCCGCTCGGGCGCCAGCTGGACCGACATCGGCAAGTGCATGGGCGTGACGAAGCAGGCCGCCCAGAAGCGCTTCGTCCCCAAGACCCCGACCGACGCCGCCGCGATGGACCCCAACGCCGACTTCCAGCGCTTCACCCCCCGCGCCCGCGCCGTGATCATCGAAGCTCAGAACCGCGCCCACGCAGCGGGCAATTCTGAGATCAGCCCCGCGCACCTCGTGCTCGGTCTCGTCGCCGACCCGACTGGACTTGCGGCCCGGCTGCTCGCAGACCAGGGCGTCGACGCTGAGACCGTCGCCACCGCCATAAGCCTGCCTCCAGCCGGTGACGCGGTTCCCGCGCTGATCCCCTTCGACACCCGCGCCAAGAAGGCGCTCGAGCTGACGTTCCGGCAGGCGCTGCGACTGGGCCACAACTACGTCGGCACCGAACATCTACTCCTCGCGCTCTACGACGAAGAGCCCGACGACGGCGTGTTGCACCGGCTCGGCGTCGACATCGAGCGGTTCGAACGCGACCTGCGTACCGCACTCGACACGTTCACGCAGCGGTGAGGGAATGAATCGACCCCCCGCGCGGTATCACACCGCATGGAACTCAATTCGGCCGCGCGTGAGCTCATCGGCCGTGGCGCCGACGCCACCCTTGTCACCCTCAACCCGGACGGCAGTCCGCAGGTGACCGTGGTGTGGGTCGCCCTGCAATCCACACCCGACGGCGACGAACTGGTCACCGCCCACCTGTCGGAGCACAAGAAAGTCCGCAACGTCCGTCGCGACCCGCGGGTCGCGGTCACGATCGTCGCGCCGGGCGACCTCACCGGCGTGATGCGGCCCTACCTGGCGATCACCGGGACCGCCCGCATCGTGGAGGGGGGCGCCCCGGAACTACTGGCCGACCTCGCCGAGACACTGGCCGCCCCCGACGCGGGCTTTCCGCCACCCGATGCGCCGCCCGGCTACCTGACCAGAATTCGCGTCGACAAAGTCGGCGGCGTGGGGCCCTGGGTGACCACCACGCCATAACACCGCCGAGGGCGTCGGCCGGTATGCGATCATGCCAGGACGTCTACGAGGGGACCGACATGCGACGCTTGCTCGTCATCGTGCTCGCCGCGACCATCGCCGTGCTGGGGGGCGTCCTCGCACCGTCCGCCGGCGCCGCGGTCATCCCGATCGGTCGGCTGGGCGACACGCTGCGGGTCGAGTTCAAGGGCCTCGTCGCCGACGTCGCGGTCATCGGCATCAACCCCTCGCCCGTGCCGCCCGGCTTCGGCTATCCGCCCCGCGCCCCGCGCTATCAGGTGTACCGGGCCGACGTCACGATCACGCCGGTGAAGCTGCCCACCCCGTACGCGATGGGTATCACCTACGCGTTCCGCGGCGTCACACCCACCGCTGACGCGTACGAACCCCGCAACAGCGACGCCCCCGACGCGCTGCAGTACGGCATGCAGAACGCCCAGGTCGGTCGCACGTTCACCGGCGGGGTCTGGTGGGACTGCTACCGCGACCTGGTGTCCAACGTCGTATTGCTCGACCGGATCACCGGCGAACGCCTCGCCCAGTGGAACGTCACCTGAGCCTGCGAATCAGTCCCGCCGACGCCACCCGACTCGACGAACTCGCCGACGTCGCAGCGCGTACGTTCCCGCTCGCGTGTCCCCCGTCGTGCACCGCAGACGACATCGCCGCCTTCATCGCCGGAAACCTCACCGCCGGCCGGTTCGCCGACTACCTCGGCGACCCGAATCGAACCGTAATCACCGCCAGCGACGACGACCGCATCATCGGCTACGCGATGCTGATCGGCGGCGTGCCCGCCGATCCCCACGTCGCCGCCGCGGTCACCGTCCGCCCGACGGTTGAACTGTCGAAGATGTACGTGCTGCCCGACGGCCACGGCGCCGGCGTCTCAGCGGCCCTGATGTCGGCTGCTCTGCAGCACGCGCACACCGCGGCCGCGGCCTCGATGTGGCTTGGCGTGAACCAGAAGAACGCTCGCGCACAACGGTTTTACCGCAAGCACGGCTTCGAGGTCACCGGCACCAAGACGTTCCGCGTCGGCGCCCACCTGGAAGAGGACTACGTGATGGTGCGCCCCGTCTGACCCGCTGCGGTCAGCGCCAGCAGTCGTGACGTCGCTCGCAGGTACTTCTTACGGAAACCGCCGGCCAGCATCTCCTCGCTGAACACGGTGTCGAGCTTGGCGCCGGAGGCGACCACCGGGACCCCGGCGTCGTAGAGGCGGTCGGTCAGTGACACCAACCGCAGCGCCACGTTCTGGTCGTCGAGCGGATGCACGCCGGTCAGGAACACCTCGGTGACACCCTCGATCAACGTCAGATAGCGCGACGGATGCATGGTCGCCAGGTGCGCGCACAGCGCGTCGAAATCGTCGAGTGTCGCGCCGTTCACCTCTGCGGCGCGCTCGGTGACCTCTGCGTCGCTGGGCGGCTCGGGTGCGGGCGGCAGATCCCGATGCCGGTAGTCCGGGCCCTCGATCCGCACCGTGGTGAACATCGCTGCCAGCGTGTTGATCTCGCGCAGGAAGTCCTGCGCCGCGAACCGGCCCTCGCCGAGCTGTTCGGGCAGCGTGTTCGACGTCGCGGCGACCGACACTCCCCTCTCGACGAGTGCGGAGAGCAGCCGGGAGATCAGTGTGGTGTTACCCGGGTCGTCGAGCTCGAACTCGTCGATGCACACCAGGGTGTAGTCGGCGAGCAGGTCGATGCACTCGACGAAGCCGAAGACACCAGCCAACTGGGTCAGTTCACCGAACGTCGCGAACGCCTTCTGACCATCGACCGCGTAGTAGGACGAGGCCAGGAGGTGCGTTTTGCCGACACCGAAGCCGCCGTCGAGGTACACGCCGACGCCGGGCAGGACCTCGCGCTTGCCGAACAATTTCTTCTTGCCCGCCCGGCGCTCCACCGCCTGCTCGCAGAACCGGCGGCACGCCTGCACCGCAGCCGCCTGCGAGGGCTCCCCCGGATCGGGGCGATACGAGTCGAAGCTGACGTCGGCGAAGGTCGGCGGCGGAACCAGCTGGGCGACCAACCTTTCCGGCGTGACGCTGGGGTGCCGATCGGTGAGGTGTGCGACCTCGCCCGACTCGAGGTTGGAGCTGGTGCTGGACCCGTGCATGCAGGCACCCTATCGGCGTGCTGAGATTCTGCGTATGGGCACCGGTATGGGGAATGACGCGGACGGGACGCAGTTCACAGTGCTCGGTACGGACGACACGATCGACCGCGGTGAGCTGATCGCCCGGTACGACTACCCCGGTGAGCGCTGGGTGCGGGCCAACATGATCGCCTCCGCCGACGGCGGCGCCACCAGCGCAGGCACGTCCGGCGGCCTCGGCGGTGCCGGAGACAAGGCGCTGTTCTCGGTGCTGCGCGAACTGGCCGACGTGATCCTGGTCGGCGCGGCCACGGTGCGTGCCGAGGACTACTCCGGCGCCTCCCCCGCCGATGATCAGCGCGCCGCTCGCGAGGCCCGCGGGCAAGCCGCCGTCCCGCCGATCGCCATGCTCACGCGATCCGGCTCCGTCGACCCCGACGCAGCCGTCTTCCGGCGCACCGAGGTCGCGCCGATCGTGTTCACCAGTGCGGCCGCGGCACCCAAGACCCGCCGCGCTCTGGGCAGCCTGGCCGATGTGATCGACGTGTCGGGCCCGGACCCCGAATCGCTGGACCTGGCGAAAGCACTGACCGTGCTGACCGAACGCGGCCTCGGGCGGGTGCTCGCCGAGGGCGGACCCGGGATCCTCGGCAGGCTGATCGCTGACGGACTGCTCGACGAGTTGTGTCTGACAGTGGCGCCGGTACTGGTCGGCGGCGCGGCCGGGCGCATCGTCACCGGTGACGATGACGATCGGGCGCCGCTGCGCCTGCAGCAGGTGCTCAGCGACGACGACGGATACCTGTTCCTGCGCTACGTGCGCTTAGCCGCAGACCGGTGAGCGCCATCAGTACTGTGGTCGGCATGCGTCGATCGGTGCCGGCAGTGCTTGCGGTGACGGTGTCGTTGCTCACCGCGTGCTCTCCCGGGCTGGCAGCCAATCCGCGCTATGCCACCGATTCCGGGGCGCACCCGCAGGGCGCGGTGACCACGAGCGAGAAGCCCGCCGGTCCGCCCGCGATCGAGGTGCCGAAGAACGAACTGTCCTGGCGGGACTGCACGTCGCGGGTGTTCAGCGCGGCCGCGGTCGCACCACCGGCCGGAGTGACGCTGGACTGCGCGAGCTACGACGCCGACCTGGACCCGATCGCCGGGGCCACCGGTTCCGTCAGCATCGGCGTGGTGCGGGCCCGATCGGCCCAGACGCCCGCGGATGCCGGTCCGCTCGTGATGACGACCGGCTCGGACCTGCCGTCCTCGGTGCAACTGCCGGCGTGGCTGGCCGGCGCGGGCACCGATGTGCTGGCCAAGCATCCCGTCGTCGCGGTCGATCGTCGCGGCATCGGCATGTCGGGCGCCCTCGACTGCCGGGATGTGTTCGACCGCCAGGAGATGTTCGAGCAGGCCCAGTTCCAGTCGGGGGACGACCCGGTTGCCAACCTCGGCGCGATCACGATGACCGCGACCACGAGCTGCACCGACACCATCGCCCCCGGCGACTCGGCCTACGACAACGCCCACGCCGCGGAGGACCTCGAGCGTCTGCGCACCACCTGGGACGTGCCCGCGCTCGCACTCCTGGGCATCGGCAACGGCGCTCAGGTCGCCCTCGCCTACGCCGGTTCGCACCCCAACAAGGTCGCCCGCCTGGTCTTGGATTCTCCCCTGCCGCTGGGTATCTCGGACGAGGCTGCGACCGAGCAGCGGGTGAAGGGTGAGCAGGCGTCGCTGGACGCCTGGGCCGCCCAGTGCGCGGCCAGCACCTGCCCGCTGCCCGACCCGAAAGCCGCCGTCGACTCACTGCTGGCGTCGGCCCGCGCCGGCAACGGGCCCGGCGGGGCGTCGGTGGCCGCCGTCGCCGATGCGATCTCCACGGCGCTGGCCTTCCCCCAGGGCAATCGGGTGGATGTCGGCCGCGAACTCGCCCAGGCGATCGCCGACGCGAACGGCGGGGACAGCAACCGGCTCAACAACCTGATCAACACCGCCGATACCCTGCGCCAGACCGACGGGCAGTTCGTCAACTCCTGTAGCGACGCGCTGAACCGGCCCACCCCCGACCGGGTGCGCGAACTCGTCGTCGAATGGGGCAAGCGCTACCCGCAATTCGGCACCGTCGGCGCTCTCGACATGGTCAAGTGCCTGAACTGGCCCAGCGGCACGGCGCCGAAGGAACCCCAGGGCCTCACGACCCCGACGCTGCTGCTGGGGGTGCAGAACGATCCCGTCGTCGGCAACGAAGGGGTCGCCGCCGTCGCCGCGACCGCGATCAACGCCGGGTCGACCAACAGGCGCGTGATCTGGCAGGGCATCGGCCACGGCGCCACGATCTACTCGGCATGCGCGCTGCCCC
The DNA here is from genome assembly GCA_023404955.1 of Actinomycetes bacterium. Classification (GTDB taxonomy): domain Bacteria; phylum Actinomycetota; class Actinomycetes; order Mycobacteriales; family Mycobacteriaceae; genus Mycobacterium. The sequence goes on along the minus strand of JAEXZY010000087.1, from coordinate 4,951 downwards.
CGGTGCTCGGCTACCTCGAGACCGGGGCCCTGCCGGCCACCGACACGTACTGCCCGGCCTGACGACCCGGGTCCGTGCCGCTACGGTACGGTGCCTGACGTGCGTGATCTTGTAGTGAAAGCATTCAGGCCCCGCACGTCCCCGCCCACCACCGCAGCGGTTCTTCGTTCGGTCCTGTGGCCGCTGGCGATCCTGTCGGTGATCCACCGCAGCTATGTGCTGGTGTTCAACCGCTACATCACCGACGACTTCGCACCGGTCTACCGCGCGGTCATCAACTTCAAGTTCGGCTGGGACATCTACAACGAGCATTTCGACTACGTCGACCCGCACTATTTGTATCCGCCGGGCGGCACGCTGATCATGGCGCCTTTCGGCTACCTCCCCGAGGTGGCGTCGCGCAACTGGTTCATCTTCTTCAACACCGTGGCCATCATCCTGGCCGGCTACTTCCTGCTGCGCCTGTTCGGTTTCACGCTCAGCTCGGTGGCAGCGCCCGCCCTGCTGCTCGCGATGTTCTGCACCGAATCCGTCACCAACACCCTGGTGTTCGGCAACATCAACGGCGTCCTTCTGCTGCTCGAAGTGCTGTTCTTCCGCTGGTTGCTGGACGGGAACCGCAGTCACGAATGGTGGGCCGGCGTGAGCATCGGGCTGACGCTGGTGGTCAAACCGCTCCTCGCGCCACTGCTGCTGATACCGGTGCTCAACCGGCAGTGGCGGGTGCTGGCCACCGCCTTCGCGGTCCCGATCGCGTTCAACCTCGCTGCGTGGCCGCTGATCTCGGACCCGATGAGCTTCGTCACCCGCACGGTGCCCTACATCTTGTCCACCCGCGACTACTTCAACAGCTCCATTCTGGGCAACGGTCTCTATTTCGGTCTGCCGACGTGGTTGATCCTGGCGCTGCGCATCACCTTCGCCGCACTCGGCGCGGCGGCGCTGTGGCTGCTGTACCGGTACTACCGCACCCGGGACCCGTTCTTCTGGGCCCTGACGTCGTCGGGCGTACTGCTGACCACCTCGTGGCTGGTGCTCTCACTCGGCCAGGGTTACTACTCGATCGCGCTGTTCCCCTTCCTGATGACGGTCGTGCTGCCCAACTCGGTGCTGCGCAACTGGGTCGCGTGGCTGGCCACCTACGGATTCCTGACCATGGACCGCTGGCTGCTGTGGCAGCTCCCGTCGACCGGACGCGCACTGGAATACCTCAAGATCACCTACGGCTGGTCCCTGATGGTGATCGTGGTGTTCTGCGTGCTGCTCTTCCGCTACCTCGACGCCCGCCGCGACGGCAGACTGGCCGACGGGATCGACCCGCCCTGGCTCACCTCCGGCAACCGGATCGCCACCGCGCCCGCCGAGTAGCCTGGCGGTCATGACAGGTCCCAAGCTGCAGCTGACCGACGACCAGTGGCGCGAGCGGCTGAACCCCGACGAGTTCGCCGTGCTGCGCCGCGCCGGCACCGAGCGACCGTTCACCGGCGAGTACACCGACACCAAGACCGAAGGCGTCTACCAGTGCCGCGCCTGCGGCGCCGAACTGTTCCGAAGCACCGAGAAGTTCGAATCCCATTGCGGCTGGCCGTCGTTCTTCGATCCCGCCGATTCCGATGCGGTGATCCTGCGCTCCGACGATTCGCTGGGCATGCATCGAGTCGAGGTGCTGTGCGCCAACTGCCACAGCCACCTCGGGCACGTCTTCGAAGGTGAGGGCTATCCGACCCCGACCGACCAGCGGTACTGCATCAACTCGATCTCGCTGCGACTGGTGCCCACAGGTCAGTAAGGCTCCGGCGCCAGCTCCCGTTCGCGCCGCTGCGCCTCGAGCAGGGCCAGCATCTCGTCAGCGGGCATCGGCCTGCTGAAGTGAAACCCTTGCGCCACCCGGCAGCCGAATTCACGCAGCCGCGCCGCGATTTCGGCGCTCTCCACACCCTCGGCCACCGGCGTGTGCCCCAGCGCATGGGTCATCTCGATGACTGCGCGAACGATGGTCGCCGACGGTCCGTGCGTCAGGATCGGCGCGATGAAGTCCCGGTCCAGCTTGACCTGGTCGACGGGGAAGTCCCGCAAATACCACAGCGCCGAATACCCACTGCCGAAGTCGTCGAGTGCGACCTGGACGCCGCTGGCACGCAGCCGGTCGAGAGCTGTCCGCGTGCCCGGCAGGTCGGCGAGTAACCGGTCCTCGGTGATCTCCACGGTGAGCGCCTCCGGCGGGAGCCCGTGTCGGCGCAGCGCACCGGCGACGCCCACGCTCAGCGCCGGCTCGCTGACCACGGGAGCGAACACGTTCACCGCGACAGGGATCGCGAAACCCCTGCTGTGCCAGATCGCGGTGTCGGCGAGGGCGAGGTCCAGCACCGCGGTGGTCAGCGACGTCATCAGATCGCTGCGGTTCACCAGCGGTAGGAACTGATCGGGGCCCAGCATTCCCCGGCGGGGATGCGGCCAGCGCACGAGCGCCTCAGCGCCGATGATGTCGTCGGTGAAGAGGTCGTACTGCGGCTGATAGACCACGCGCAGTTCATCGTTCTCGATGGCGTGCTGAAGCTCACCCAGAATCGCCGGTGGGCCCGAGTCTGCCCGGCCGGCGGCGATGTCGGCACGCAGTTTCCGGTTCTCCCCGAGGATCACGAACTGCCGGATGGTCACCGCGATCACGACGACGGCGACGGCCACGAACACCGGGCCCATCCCGGCGATCAGCACCGGGGTACACAGGACAGCGGACAGCAACACCGGCACGTACGGCAGCCAGCCCGACACCGCGGCGGGCTGCGCATCGGGAGCCTCGGGGCCGGCGCATCGGGCGCCCAGTGCCGCCGCAGCGATCAACAGGAAACCCGTCGCCCAACCGGTCGACAGATAGTGCTGCTCGTCATAGGTGTCCGTCGCGGTCAGATAGGCGAAGGCGACATCGGAGACCCCAATAGCGATCAGACCGGCGGTGAGCAGCGCCATCGGCGCACGCCGCGCCGCTGGGGTACGCAACAGCATCAACCCGGCGGTGGTCACCAGGGCGATATCGATCACGGGGTAGGCCAGCGCCACGGTCACCGACAGCACATCACTGTTGCGAGCGGCGTATACCGTCTGCAGCCAGGTCACCCATGCCGCGCCGAAGATCGCGGCCGCGACGATGACTCCGTCGATCAGCACCCGCAGCTGCGCACTGGTGGGTGACGCGGTGAGCTTGACGATCAGGCACAGTCCGGCCCCGACCAGAAAGGACATGTATCCCACGTCGGCCCAGGATGGCGTCGGCGCCTCACCGACGACGAGGTCGTAGTAGCTCCACACCACCTCGCCGGCGGCCCACCCGCCCAGACCAGCTGAGATGAACGCCCAGGCTGCGCGATCACGACCGCTGAGCGAGAACGCCGCGCACGCGGCGCAGCACGCAGCGGTCAGAGCGAAGACAGCAAGACCGACGTCGTCGACGACGCGGACGACGGCGGGTCCACCCCACCCGAACCACAGCCAGACGCCGTAGGCGGAGCCGACGATCAGAGCGCTCGCCGTCACCCCCCTGGCCTTTGGCATGCAGGGATACTAGCAATTCGCGGTGTTCGGCAAAACGGCGTTGACAAAGCAATGGGTCGTTTGCTGAGACGGCACTTCCCCGAAAAGAAGGGGTATTAAGGCCCTATGACGTCGATCGGCGCTGCTGTCAATAATTTGCAGAATCTGAGAGTGACTCACAAAGATTTACTTGCCAGCAAAAATCATGGCAAAGCCTTGACCAGGCGTTCGACCGATACGCGCGGTCCCGTGTAGAAAGGCGTTTCCTCGCGGACGTGGCGGCGCGCATCGGTGGCGCGCAGGTCACGCATCAGGTCGACGATGCGATGCAGTTCCGGCGCCTCGAACGCCAGCAGCCACTCGTAGTCACCCAGCGCGAAGGCCGGCACCGTGTTGGCGCGCACGTCCTTGTAGCCACGCGCGGCCATGCCGTGCTCGGCGAGCATCCGCCTGCGCTCCTCGTCGGGCAACAGGTACCACTCCAAGGACCGGACGAACGGATACACGCAGATGTAGGCGCCCGGCTCCTCCCCTGCCATGAACGCCGGAACATGACTCTTGTTGAACTCGGCCGGCCGGTGCAGCGCGACATTGCTCCAGACCGGGGTCGATGCTCGGCCCAGCGTGGTGGTGCGGCGGAAGTCGGCATAGGTGGCCTGCAGCGCCTCCACGTTGTCGGCGTGCGTCCACATCATGAAGTCCGCATCGGCGCGCATACCGGCGACGTCGTAGATCCCCCGCACGACGACTCCGTTGTCCTCCTGGATTTTCAGGAACGCCTCGGTCTCGTCGACCACCGCCGCGCGCTCGTCGTCACCGTCGGCCAGCACCCCGGGCGTGACGGCGTACACGGAAAACATCAGGTAGCGAACGGTGGAGTTGATCGCGTCGAAGTCGAGCTTGGCCATCGCTCCATCGTGCCATGACGCCCTATCGCGTCACGATGCCCGCCACCGCCCTCGTGGCGGCGGCCACGCAGGCCGGAACGCCGATGCCGTCGAGGTAGGCGCCGGCCACGGCGAGCCCTGGCGGCAACCCTGCCCGTAGCTCGGCGATCAGGTCGGCGTGCCGGGGGCCGTACTGCGGCATCGCGTCGAGCCAGCGCGCCACCCTGCTGTCCTCCGGAGTCACGGTGATACCGAACAACGTCGCCAGATCCTGCTCCGCCCACGTGAGCAGCTCCTCGTCACCCGCCCGCCGCGCCAGGTCATCACCGAAGCGGCCGTAGGACAGCCGGACCATCTCGACGCTGCCGCGCCGACCCCACTTGCGCGACGACAGGGTCACCGCCTTGGTGTGCAGGCGGCCGCGGCCGGCGACCAGCACCCCGGACTGCTCAGGGAGCGGGGTGCCGCCGGGCAGCGCGAGCGCCACTACCGCGGCCGACGCGACCTCGATGCGCCGGGCAGCCGCGGCGGTGCGC
>JAEXZY010000069.1 GCA_023404955.1 Actinomycetes bacterium | reverse complement strand
GGCGAACACCGCGGCAGCGGCCATCAACATCGACGCCGCATTCGACGGGTCCGCGGCGGCCTGTTGGATCACCGGCCCCAGGCTCTGCACCGCGGGCAGGCCCGGCGCGGTGAGCCCGTCGATCGGCAGCGGCGCCACCGGGTCGGCGTGAGCGACGCCGGTCACGCCGACCGCCAGCAACGCGGTCGATGAACTCACCGCCAGCGCGGTGGTGAGCATCGTCCTGATCGTTGACATGGTTCCCCTCGTATCGGATGGGCGGTTATCGGGCGAGCTGCGTCAGGGCAGCGCGGAGAGCAGCGGCGCCGCGACGGGAGCTGCCGGGGCAGCCGGTGCCGCGGGCGTGGCGGGTGTCGCAGCGCCGGTGGGCAGCAGGCTGGCCAGCGGGGATCCGCCGGGCAGCAGCGAGGCCAGGCTGCCGGGCGCGCCGAGCACGTCGGTCAAACCCGACAGCGGCGAGGCGGCAGCCGGTGTGTTGACCGGCGGGACCGTGGTGGTGTTGCCGGCCGGCACGGTGCCGGGGGTCGCGGTCACCGTCGGCATGGCGGCAGGCAGCGTCTCAGGCAGAGCGGCCACGGCGCCGGGCAGTGCGTTCACGCTCGGCGGCAGCGTCAGCGACGCGGTGGCACCGGGCGCGGGTGCCAGCGGCGCGGTGGCGGCGCCCGTCGTCGCGGAGGCGGCGGCCGGCGCGGTGCCCATGAGGTTGGTGAAGCCCTGCATCAGCTGCGTCGCCGCGGCGGGATTCGCGGCGAGGTTCTGCAGGAACGACAGGCCGGGCACCGCAGGAGCCGGCGCCGGAGCGGGTGCCGGAGCCGGTTGGGCAGCGGCTGCCGCGCTGAAGGTGACAGCAGCCGTCACCGCTCCTGCCGCGGCAATCATCGTGGTGGCGAACAGTTTCCGGGTGCGGTGCATGAGGTCTCCCAATCGGTGTAGTGGCACGCCTGAACCCGAAGCTAGCCTGTTACTAGAGTTACTCAAGTGACATGAGTGGCATTTATTCAACCGTTACGGACGTGAAGGCAGACGGTGACCGATCGATAGAGTCGGAGCCATCGACACCATCGAGCGGGCAGCGCGGTCACGGTGGGCAGCCCGGCTGTCTGCCGCGGCCCCCGTGCTGCTGGTCCTGAGCATCGGTGCCCGGTTGGCGTGGACCTATCTGCTGCCCAACGGTGCCAACTTCGTCGACCTGCACGTCTACGTCGGCGGAGCGGCCGCCCTCGACCACCCCGGCACGCTCTACGGTTACGTCTACGCCGACCAGACGCCGGACTTCCCGCTGCCGTTCACCTACCCGCCGTTCGCCGCCGTGGTGTTCTATCCGCTGCACCTGCTGCCGTTCGGGCTGGTGGCGTTCCTGTGGTCGATCGGGATCATGGCCGCGCTCTACGGCGTGGTGCGGGTGAGCCAGGACCTGCTCGGCGGGGGCGGCCGGCGGGTCGCCATGCTGTGGACTGCGGTCGGTATCTGGACCGAACCGTTGCGCAGCACGTTCGACTACGGACAGGTCAACGTCGTGCTGGTGCTGGCGATCCTGCTCGCGGTGCGCAGCAGACGCTGGTGGTTGTCGGGGTTGCTGGTGGGCGTGGCCGCCGGCATCAAACTGACCCCGGCGGTGTCCGGGCTGTATTTCGCCGGCGCGCGCCGGTGGGCGACGGTGGCCTTCTCCGCGGTGGTCTTCTTCGCGACGGTCGGCGTGTCGATGTTGGTGATCGGCGAACAGGCCCGGTTCTACTTCACCGACCTGCTCGGCGATGCCCGCCGCGTCGGTCCGATCGGCACGTCGTTCAACCAGTCCTGGCGCGGCGGCATCTCGCGCATCCTGGGACACGACGCCGGCTACGGTCCCGCCGTGCTGGCGGGCATCGCGGTGACGGCGGTGCTCGCCGTGCTGGCGTGGCGGGCTGTCGGGGGCGCCGACGATCGGCTCGGCGCGATCGTGATCGTGTCGCTGTTCGGGCTGCTGCTCTCGCCGATCTCGTGGACACACCACTGGGTGTGGCTGATCCCGCTGATGATCTGGCTGCTGCACGGCCCCCTGCGCGACCAGCTCGGCGCGCGCGTCCTCGGCTGGGGCTGGCTGGTGCTGACGCTGATCGGCGTGCCGTGGTTACTGAGCTTCGCCCAGCCGACCATCTGGGAGATTTCCCGCCCCGGGTATCTGGCGTGGGCCGGTCTGATCTACATCGTCGCGACGTTGGCGACGCTGGGCTGGATCGCTAGCCGAGGAGGCCGTCGATCTCGCGAGCCATCGCCACGTCCTTGTCCGTGATGCCGCCCTCGGAATGCGTGACGAGCGCGAAAGTCACTGTACGCCAGCGAATGTCGATGTCGGGATGATGGTCGGCAGCTTCTGCGTGCTCGGCCACCCGCCGGACGGCCTCGATGCCGTCGAGGAAGGCAGGGAACTCCACACTGCGGCGCAGGGCGCCGTCGGCGCGCTCCCAGCCGTCGAGTTCGGGCAGGACAGCATCGACGTCTTCGTCGGACAACACGGCCATGCCCTCGACGGTATACCGTGTCCGGCTACCGTCGATGTCCATGTCCACGTTGATCGTCGTCGCTGGAGCGCTGATCGAGCAGGGCAAGCTGCTCGTCGCGCAGCGCTCCCGCCCGCCCGAACTGGCAGGGTGTTGGGAGTTGCCCGGCGGCAAGGTGGCGCCGGGGGAGAGCGATGCTTCGGCATTGGGTCGAGAGTTGTTGGAGGAGTTGGGTATTCGGGTATCGATCGGTGCCAGGGTCGGCGATGATGTGGCGTTGAGCCAGGCCGCGACGCTGCGGGCGTATCTGGTCACCCGCACCGGCGGAACGTTGCACCCACACGACCATCGCGCGCTGCGCTGGGTCGGTGCCGAAGACCTCGACGGGCTGGCCTGGGTGCCGGCCGACCGCGCGTGGTTGCCGGAACTGACGGCCCTATTGCCCCCGGGAGGCGTCACGGATCGGCATCGCGCGTGAACACGCCTGCGGCGAGCGCTGCGAGCGTGGCCCGTGTCGTGCGGTTGGCGTCATCGTCGTCGGGCGCGCCGTGGCCCGTCAGCATGCGGTAGTAGAGCGGTGCGGACAGGTGTCGGATGACGTCGCCGGGGTCGGTGCCGTCCGGTGCTTCCCCTCTCGCGATTCCCTCGGTGATGACGGGCGCGAACACGTCGGTGCGCATCCGGTAGAACCGCGCGAGAGCGTCTGCCGTATCGCGGGTGCAGGTCGCAGCGGCGATGATCGACGCGAACAGTCGCCCTTGGCGGGGATCGGCAAGGGTGCGTTGGATCAGCCGGGCGATGCTGAGGAGGTCGTCGGGCAGGCTGCCGGTGGCGGGGCGCGGGGACGACGTGTCGGCCATGTCTGCGAGCAGATCGGTCACCAGCGCTGACACGGTGCCCCAGCGCCGGTACACCGTCGACTTGCTGACTCCCGACCGCCGGGCGACTTCGGTGAGATCGACCCCCTCCAGCCCGTCGGTCACCAGGAGATCGGCCGTCGCTTCCAGCACGGCCGCCCGCACCTGCGCTGTTCTGCCCCCGGGTCGCTGTGGTGCCATCCACTCATGTTATCGGGACAGGAGTCGCATTAAGGCTGCGGCTTTGGTAGCTTTTCTTAAAAGGACTGATGTCGTTTTAAGGAGAAGATGTGGATTATCGACGAGTAGGCAATTCGGGCCTCTTTGTCTCTGAATTGTCCTTCGGCGCCGCGACTTTCGGCGGCGGCGAGTTCTTCAGCGCGTGGGGTGACGCGGGCGCGGCCGAAGCTCGTCGAATGGTCGATCTCTGCCTCGATGCCGGCATCACGATGTTCGACACCGCCGACGTCTATTCGGCCGGCCGGTCCGAGGAGGTCTTGGGTGAGGCGCTGGCGGGTCGACGCGATGACGTGGTGATCTCCACGAAGGCAGCACTCCCGATGGGAGGCGGGCCGGCTGATGCGGGGACATCGAGGACGCGTCTGATCACCTCCGTCGAGCAGGCGCTGCGCCGGTTGAACACCGACCGCATCGATCTGTTCCAACTGCACGGCTATGACGCGCACACCTCTGTCGAGGAGGTCGTGGACACCCTCGACGTGCTGATCCGGCAGGGCAAGATCAGATACAGCGGAGTCTCGAACTTCGCGGGTTGGCAACTCATGAAGGCGCTTTCGGCTGCCGACGTCGCACATCGGCCGCGTCATGTCGCCCACCAGGTCTACTACTCCTTGGTCGGGCGGGACTACGAATGGGAGCTGATGCCGCTGGGCCTCGATCAGGGCGTGGGTGCGCTCGTCTGGAGCCCGCTCGGTTGGGGGCGCCTGACCGGGCGGATTCGCCGCAACTCTTCGATACCGACGGTGAGCCGCCTCCACGAGACAGCCAGTGCCGGGCCGCCGGTGGACGACGGCCTGCTGTTCGACGTGATCGACGAACTCGACGCCATTGCAGGCGAAACCGGTAAGACCATTCCTCAGATCGCGCTGAACTGGTTACTGCGGCGGCCGACCGTCGCCTCGGTCATCGTCGGCGCGCGTGACGCCCGGCAGCTGGAAGAAAACCTCGGTGCGGTCGGATGGGCGCTCGAACCCGCCCAGATCGCGCGGCTCGACGCCGTCAGTCAGCGGGCGCTGCCCTATCCGCACTTCCCCTACCACCGCCAGGAAGGCTTCGCGCGAATCAACCCGCCGCTGTTCCCGATGGCCACCTGAGCCATGGCCGCGGGCCGACTGACGTCCTATCTCTGATCGCGGGAGATACCGCCGGATCTGCGGTCGCGGGCGCGCAGCGCGATCGCGAACGCTGTCTGGTCGTCGAAGCGCAGCGGGTCCCGCCCGGTGATCTCGTGAATCCGGGCAAGCCGATGGCGCACGGTGTTGGTGTGCAGGTACAGCTCGCGCGCGGCCTCCGACAGTGACCCGTTGGCGGCGAGGAGAGCACGCAGGGTCCGCACGTGCTGGGTGCCCCGTCCCCGGTCGATCCGTTCGAGCGGCTCGATGAGCTGCGCGACGAACGGGGACAGTTGTGCCGACGGCAACTGCTCGACCAGGCTGTCGAGTGTGCTCAACTGGTCCGGCCCGATGCTGCCGCCGTGTTGGTGGGCCAGACTCAACGCGATCCGGGCCTGGGTGATCGCCGGCCCGAGTTCGGTGATCGGCACGTCGGCAGAATGGCCCGACGGCAGGGACAACGCCTCGGCGGCGGGATCGCCGGTCGCGGTCTCGGTCAAGACCAGACACACGTCGGGGGCGTCGCCGACGAGGGCACTCGGGAACGCCAACGACAGCAGGGCTCCGGCACCACCTGGCCAGGCCGAGCACCGCACACTGGCCACCGGGGTGTCGGGCCAGCCCACGAGCTGGTGCAGCGCGTCGGGCAGCAGCATCCGGCGTTCGACGAGGGACAGCAATTGGCCCACGCGCTCCCGGGCCAGGGCGGCCTCGATGTCGTGCTCGCTCTGCGCGGCTCGCGCGAAGCGCCCGATCATGGCCAGCAGCGACGGATCGGGCCGGTCACCGCGACCGATCCACACCAGCGTGCCCAGCTCGGGGATCCCGACCGTCGCCTCGGCCGCGCCGTCCGTGGCGGGCGGTCGCGTCTCCTGCTCGTCGAGGATCAAGTAGCAACCCATCAGCTCGCCCGCCCGGTCGAGCAGCCGACGTACCGGCTCTCGTCGCCGTAGCGCCGAGATCAATTCAGGCACAAGCGTATTGGTGGCACGCGCGGCGGCGAGTTCGCTGCCGAGCCGGTAGTCCGCGACGAAGCGGCTCACCGTCTCGAACGGCACGGTCTGCGGCGCCACGACGACCGGCAGGCCGTGGGTACGGCAGCGCGACATCAGCTCGGCCGGAACGACGTCATGGCCGTCGCCGGTGCCGAAGCACAGGCCTGCCACGTTCGAGCGAGCGAGAGCGTCGACGAAGGTATGGCAGTCCTGCGGGGACTGCAGCAGCAGACCCACGGTGCACACCAGCTCGCCGCCGCTGAGATAGCGCGCCGGATCCTGCAGCTCGGTGGTGTGCACCCAGGTGATGGGCCGGTCAAGATCCTGGCTCGCCCCGGGGGGCTCGGTCAGACCCAGCAGGGAATCGGCCAGCAGGTCGCGCACAGTGGGCGCCGCCGCGCCGAGCTCCGGCGGGTCGATCATGGGCCCGAGCGTAACGCCGCCGTCACATCGCGGCCACCGACCGTTGTGCGATCGTCCAATGGGAGCCCCCGCCGACGGTGCGATCGCTGCGAATTCGGCGCTATCGGTGGTGCGCAGTGCTGCGCCGACCGATAGTTTCTCCAACCCGGCACCGGAGGAGCACTCATGACGTCATCCGTTGACAGCGTCGACTCGCCGTACACGCTGCGGCGGGAGTTCTCGCTCTGGTCGGCGTTCGCCTTTGCGTTCGCGTTCATCTCGCCGATCGTCGCTCTCTACGGCATCTTCGGTCTCGCGCTGACAGCTGCGGGTCCGAGCTTCTGGTGGGGATTCCTGCTCGTGTTCGGCGGCCAACTGCTGGTCGCGTTCGTGTTCGCCACGCTGGTGTCGCGGTGGCCGTTGGAGGGATCGATCTACCAATGGTCGCGCCGCCTGATGGGCACCGGCTACGGCTGGTTCGCCGGCTGGTTCTACATGTGGACCCTGGTGATCGCGATGGCCACCGTGGCGCTGGGCGCGGCCGGATTCATCGCCAACATAGCCGGGGTCGAGGCGCCCTCGGGGGGTCTGCGCGCGGGGATCGCACTGGTGATCCTGTTGTGCGGCACCGTGATCAACCTGATCGGCCGCGGCGCGCTCAAGCTGTTCATGACCGCCAGCATCGTCGCCGAGGTGCTCGGCTCGATCGGGCTGGGCACCTGGCTGCTGATGTTCCACCGCAACAACTCGCTCTCGGTGCTCTTCGATGGTGGTGGCGCGGGAGCCGACACGTGGTCCTACCTGTCGGGGCCCTTCCTGATCGCCGTCGCGTTCATCGGTTTCTCGTTCGTCGGGTTCGAAAGTGCCGGCGCGATCGCCGAAGAGGTGCACGAGCCCCGCCGCGACCTGCCCAAAGCGGTCCTGTTCTCGCTCACCTTCATCGCGCTGGTGGTGGCGTACTCCAGCCTGGCGATCATCCTGGCCATCCCCGACATGGATGCGGTGACCACAGGTTCGGTGGCCGAGCCGGTCTACGACACGCTGACCGCCGCGCTCGGCGCAGGCATCGCCAAACCCGTCGAGGTGCTGTTCGTGGTCGGATTCCTGGCCAGCTTCCTGGCATTGCAAACCGCGGGGTCACGAGTCATCTGGGCCTATGCCCGAGACGGCGCGCTTCCGGCAGCGGGTGTGCTGGCGCGCTTGGGCGGAACCAATCGGATGCCGGTGGCTGCCATCGGCGTGACGACCGTCGTGGGCGGCGCGTTGTTCGGCTTGTCGATCGTGGCCGGCGACATCTACTCCCTGATGGTCAACTTCACCACCGGCGGCTTCTACTTGGCGTTCCTGTTCCCGCTCATCGGGTTCCTCGTCGTGCTGATCCGCCGCACCTGGACCGCGCCGTCCTTCTCGCTCGGGCGCCTCGCGCTGCCGGTCGCCGCCGTGGCGGTGATCTGGGCGGTGCTGCAGATGCTCAACATCTCGTGGCCCCGCGCGGTCTACGAGCAGCGCTACCTGGACTGGTCGGTGTGGATCGGGGTCCTGGCGCTCGCAGTGCTGGGTGCGGCGATCTTCGCGGCAGTACGCTCGCGCATCGTGGCCGTCAGCGTCATCGAGGATGCCGAGATCGCCGACGAACGCGCCGACGAGACCCGGCGCTCCCGGTGACTGAGGCTCCGGTAGCGATCGTCACCGGCGCGGCCAGCGGTATCGGCGCGGCCGTCGTCACGGCGCTGCACACCCGTGGATTCGTGGTCGGCGGCGTCGATCTCGTCGATGTCGACGGTGTCGACTGCGCGGTGCGTGCCGACGTCTCCGACGGCGCGGCGGTCGCCTCGGCGGTGGAGACGGTGCGCGAGCGACTGGGGCCGGTGCACGCCGCGATCAGCGTCGCGGGGCACTACGCGATGGCTCCGGTCGAGGAGATCACCGCGACGGCGTGGCGGCGGATGCTGCGGGTGCACCTGGGCGGCTTCGTCAACCTCGCGCGGGCCTGCGTGCCGGATCTGGTCACGAACAAAGGCGCGCTGGTGGCGATCGCAAGTGAACTCGCGGTCGGGGGAGGTGAGCACGACGCGCACTACGCCGCGGCCAAAGGCGCCCTGCTGGGGGCGATGCGCAGCCTCGCCGCGGAGGTCGCGCGGGCGGGCGTGCGCGTCAACGCCGTCGCCCCCGGCCCCACCGACACGCCTCTGCTGGCCGCCGATTCCCCGTGGCGCGCAGCCGATTACCTCGCCACACTGCCGCTGCGCCGGCTCGCTCTCCCGCACGAGGTCGCCCGCTGCGTCGAGTACCTGGTGTGCGATGCGGGCTTCAGCGTCGGCGACGTGGTCAACGTCAACTCGGGAGCGGTGATATGACGACCTCACTGACGGGTCGCGTCGCGCTGGTCACCGGAGCCGCGCAGGGTATGGGCGTTGCGCACGCCCGGCGATTAGCTGCCGCCGGCGCCACCGTCGCGGTCAACGATTTGCGCGGCAGTGCCGCGCTCACTGAATTGGCAGATGAGATCGGCGGGTTCACGGTGCCCGGCGCCGTCTCCGATCCGGCCGAATGCGTGCGCATTGCTGACGGTGTCGCGCGTACCGCCGGCCGTCTCGACGTGCTCGTGGCCAACCACGCGTACATGACGATGGCCCCGCTGCTCGAGCACGACGACGCCGACTGGTGGAAGGTCGTCGACACCAACCTCGGCGGCACCTTCTTCCTGGTGCAGGCCGTGCTACCGCACATGCGACGGCAGGGGGAAGGTCGCATCGTCGTGATCAGCAGTGAATGGGGTGTCACCGGTTGGCCGGAGGCGACGGCATATGCGGCGTCGAAGGCGGGGCTGATCTCACTCGTGAAGACGCTGGGCCGCGAATTGGCACCGGAGCGGATCATCGTCAACGCCGTCGCACCCGGCGTCACCGACACCCCGCAACTGGAGGTGGATGCCGCCGCCGCGGGTGTCGACCTGGCCACCGTGCACTCCCGCTACGCGGAGGCTATTCCGTTGGGCCGCATCGGAACTGTCGACGAGATCGCGGCCGCAGTGGAACTGCTCGCCGATTTCGAGGTCTCGGCCGTGGTGGGACAGGTGCTGTCCTGCAACGGCGGGTCCACACGCGCGCGGGTGTGAGAAGGGAGCACGACATGGCACAGGGATCGTATGTGCGTACCGAGAGCGGCACGCTCGGTCAGATCGATGCCCAAGAGGTCCCGCGCTACGCGGGTCTGGGCACATTCGCGCGGCTGCCGCAACGCCACGAGGTAGACCGCTACGACATCGCGGTGGCCGGCGTGCCGTTCGACAGCGGGGTGACCTACCGCCCGGGGGCAAGGTTCGGACCGGCCGCGATCCGCCAGGCGTCAAGACTGCTCAAGCCCTACCACCCGGCGCTGGACGCCATGCCGTTCACCTCCGCCCAGGTGGTCGACGCCGGCGACATCGCCGCCAACCCGTTCGACATCTCCGCCGCGGTCGACCAGATACGCGACGGCGTCGCTGCGCTGCTGACCGAGGACGGCCACCGGGTGGTGCTGCTCGGCGGGGACCACACGATCGCACTGCCGTCGCTGCAGGCGCTGCACGCGGTGCACGGGCCGCTCGCGTTGGTCCACTTCGACGCGCACCTCGACACCTGGGACACCTACTTCGGCGCCCCCTGCACGCACGGCACGCCGTTCCGCCGCGCAGCCGAGCAGGGGTTGCTGGTGAAAGATCGGTCGGCGCACGTCGGGATCCGCGGCTCGCTGTACGACCGCGCCGACCTACTCGACGACGCCGAGCTGGGCTTCACCGTGGTGCATTGCCGCGACATCGACCGCATCGGCGTCGACGGGACGATCGAGCGGATCCTGAACCGGGTGGGCGACCATCCGGTCTACGTGTCGATCGACATCGACGTCCTCGACCCAGCGTTCGCTCCCGGCACCGGCACCCCGGAGATCGGCGGGATGACCAGCCGCGAGCTGGTCGCCGTGCTGCGCGCGATGCGCGAGCTGCCGATCGTCGGTGCCGACGTCGTCGAGGTGGCGCCGGCCTACGATCATGCCGAGGTAACCGCTGTCGCGGCGGCCAACCTCGCCTACGAGCTGGTTACTCTGATGGCGGATCGATGAGCGAATTCGATTGGCCGAAAGGCAAAGTCGCGGCGGCTGCGTTCACGTTCGACGTGGATGCAGAGTCGGCGGTGCTGTGGGACGCCTCCGGCGACTGGGAGTCGGTGGGTGCACGGATGAGCGTGATGAGCCATCAGGCCTACGGCCCCCTCGTCGGCCTGCCCCGCATCCTGACCCTGCTGGAGCGGCACCAGATCGCGTCGACGTTCTTCGTCCCCGGCCACACCGCCGACCGGTACCCGGACGCGATCCGCGCGGTCGTCGCCGCCGGTCACGAGATTGCGCACCACGGCTACCTGCACGAGCAGCCGACCAAGCTGTCGCTGGAGGGCGAGATCGACGCGCTGGACCGCGGATTGGCCGCTCTGGCCGACGTTGCAGGCGTCCGTCCGGTGGGGTACCGGGCCCCGATGTGGGACCTGTCCTGGCGCACCCCGGCCCTGCTGGTCGACCGTGGCTTCCTCTACGACTCCAGCCTGATGGACGCCGACCATCCGTACGAACTCGCGGTGGGGGACGACGGGCATCTCGTGGAGATCCCCATCCAGTGGGCGCTCGACGACTGGGAGCAGTACTGCTTCCTTCCCGACGTGTCGGGCAGCGGACTGATCGAATCACCACGCAAGGCGCGGGAACTGTGGCAGCTCGAGTTCGACGCGCTGCGCAGGGTCGGTGGCTGCTGGGTGCTGACCAATCATCCCTTCCTCACGGGGAGACCCTCGCGCGCAGCCGAACTCGACGATTTGATGAGCTACGTTGTCGGTCACGACGACGTGTGGACCACCAGCCTGGGCGAGATCGCAGCCCACGTGCGCTCACTCGGACTCCCGTCGCGCAGCATCAGCCCGCCCGACGTGCCGCGGTAGATCAGGGCGTCATCACCGGCTGCACGTGCACCCCGAACTCCCGTCGGCTGCGCCGGACGACGTCGTCCACGCCGGCCCGCTGGTGCGCCGCGGCATAGGTCAGCCAGATGTCTGCTGACCGCCCGTGATGGCTGAGCCTTTCCGCGATCTCCGCGATCATGTCAAGGCAAGCCGCGACCGTAGTGAATTCGATTACCAGGCAGGGTGATACGCCGTCGGAGGCGAAGGAGTCGAGACCTTCGATGAGGTAGCCCTGCTCGATATCGGCGGGTGTCACTTTCACAGGCAGCAGGTGAGGGACGGCCTCATTTCGATCCACCGGCACACCCGGTGGACTCTGCGCTGGCCCTGTGCGCAGTGTGCGGGTGAGGTCGAGTCGCGAGCCCACGTTTTTGAGCAGCAGCGGAGTCACGCTGAGCCGGGGTGTTTCGGGCGCACCGGAGCGCGGTCGATGTCGATGTTCGGCCACGAGCGCGCTGACAGTGGCGGGCTCGACGACAGCGATGTCGTCGTCGCGCCGGGTCATCGGTCGGTGGCGGCGGCGGTACTCCGCCGGCGACTCGCCGAACCAGTTCACGAAGGTGCGCGTGAAGTACTTGGGGTCGGAGAAGCCGCAATCGGCGGCGATCTCGACCATCGTGGCGTCCGACGACAGGAGTGCGTTCTCGGCGTCTGCAACCCGTAGGTAGCCAAGGAGATCTCCGAAGCTGATGCCCGATATCTCTTTGAAGGTATGCGAGACATGCGACTTCGAGTAGTGATGCTCCGCGGCGACGGCAGCCAGCGCGTCGCGATCGGAGCGCTGCCGGCGCAGCGAACCGACGATGCGGTGAAATTTCTCCCGCTGGCCGGCAGTGAGTCCGGAGCCGCGGTTGTAGTAGTCCTCGAGCGAGTACCCATCGCACAGAATGGTGATCAACGAGGCCGCCGGCTCTAGCGGGTCCTCATCGGTGTCGAGGATGTCGAGCAGCAGGGTCCGGATCGCCACCTCCTGTCGGCGATAGCGGGGCAGATCGAACGACTCGCAGGCGAAGATCAGGTCGCCGGCATCGGCGTCGATGTCGCGAAAAGCGTCGAGGTCGAGGTGCACCAGTCCGGTCACGTTGTCGGGGGAGCCGGTGAGCATGTGCGCGTCGCCGCGATTGAGCACCGCGTAATCGCCCGGGGCGAGGTCGAAGTCCTCGCAGCTGACCTTGACCTGCAGTGACCCGCGCAGGACGAGGACGATCTCGAGTGCGTCGGGATGGCGGTGCAGTGTGGTGCGACCGACGGCGTGCACCCCGCGTTTGACCCGATCGCCGGGTCTGAACCCGACGACGGAATCGACCATGTAGACAGTGCTACCAGGCCAGCAGCCCGTCTTCCACCGTGAGCTTGCCGTCGCAGAACGTGAGGTAGATGTTGGAGGGGTCGTAAAGGACCATCGGGTCGACCGTCGGATCTTTGCGCACCACCAGGAGATCGGCGAGCTTCCCGGGTTCGATCGAGCCGATGACGTGCGACATACCGAGTGCCGCAGACCCGGTCACGGTGGCCGCCGTCAGTGCTTGCGCCGGAGTCATGCCGTACTCCACCATCGCCCGCAGCTCCAGCAGCGTGTACTCACCGTAGGTGGTCAACGGCTCGTACACGGTGTCAGAGCCCAGTGCGATCGGGACTCCCGCGGCGAGAGCTGTCTGGAAGCTCCGCACGGCGCTGCTGCTGTAGCGCTGCGCAAAATCGGCGTCGCGTTCGTCGTAGTGGTCGCGGTAGAGGAACGCATCCGGGCGCGGTTTGGCGGTGGCCCCTCCGACGGGCATGAAATCGCGGTGCCAGTTCACGATCAGTTGGAGCGTGGGCACCAGAATGGTGCCCCGCCGGGTCATCTCGGCGGCCAGCTCTTCATCGATGTCCTCACCGTGCTCGACGGTGTCACATCCGGCTTCGACCGCGAGCGCGATCGCGGCTCGGTTTTCCGCATGGCACATCACCATCGTGCCGGTCTGCCGGTGCGCTTCCTCGACGCAAGCGCGCACTTCGTCGAGGGAGTAGTGGATGTCCTCGTTGCGATCGTGGGGCCAGTTGTCGCCCCCGCTGGCGAAGATCTTGATTGCATCCGCGCCCTCCCGCAGCAGTGACCTGACCGCCTTGACGACTTCGTCGCGGCCGTCGGCGACGATGCCGAAGACACCGTGCTCCCTGACGTATTCGGAGGTGAATTGGAACAGGTCCGCGTGTCCGCCGGTGCGGGTCAGCCCTGGCCCGCAGGCGATGACCTTCGGACCGGGGATGCGCTGCTCGAAGAACAACCGCTTGAGATAGAGCCCGTTCCATGACACATCGCGCACCGCGGTGACCCCGCGCTTGAGGAGCTGCTGGGCTTCGTA
Source organism: Actinomycetes bacterium (assembly GCA_023404955.1). GTDB lineage: Bacteria > Actinomycetota > Actinomycetes > Mycobacteriales > Mycobacteriaceae > Mycobacterium. The sequence goes on along the minus strand of JAEXZY010000069.1, from coordinate 4,858 downwards.
GACAGACCGCATGGCGCGCAACAGCTTCGGTTCGGCGATGACGCCGATCTCCTGGTCGGTGATCTCAGCGCGACCGCCGGCGAGGTGCACGTGCGCGTCGATGAGGCCGGGCATCACGAAATGGCCGTCGAGCGGAATCTCGCGGATGTCGGGCTCGCGGTGATACGAGGCCATGGGCGTGACCGCCTCGATCCGCTTCCCCGAGATCACGACGGCGTGGCGTTCGGCCGGCGGACCGCCCTGTCCGTCAACGACGTTTACGTCGAGAAGCGCAAATCTGGTACCCGTGTCGAGCATCCGTCAGCCGCCGGTGACCGCGGCGTAGGTCTTGGTGAATGCCACCATCTGATCGTCTGGCAGTGCCGGCCACTGTATGACGCGGGCGAGGGTCTCTGGCGGGGGGTTGATGAGGGGATTGGACGCGGCGGTCGGATCGACCCGGGCGAGGGCGTCGCCCATGTCCGAGAGCACGGGGATGTAGCGCGTGTAGGCGACGAGTTCGGCGTAGTTCGCTCGGTCGTAGACGTAGTCGATCCACGCCTCGGCCGCCGCCTGGTTGCGGGTGGTGTAGGGCATCACCATGCTCTGCAGCGTCATCGTGCCGCCGGATTCGGGGATGACGAATCGGAGATCCGGATTGTCCGCCTGCAGCTGCACGACGTCGCCAGAATATCCCTGCGCGACAACGATATTGCCGGCTGCCAGATCGTTGGCGTAATCGTTGCCGGTGAATCTGCGGATCTGCCCACGATTCTTCTGCTCGGCGACGAGATCCGCGGCTTGCCGCACCGATGCCTCGGTGGCGTCGCGCGGGGAGGATCCCTGGGACAGCATGATCATGCCCAGGGCGTCCTGGGTGTCGGCGAGCATGCTGACTCGGCCCTTGTAGGCGGGGTCCCACAGATCCTCGATCCGCGTGATGTCCCGACCGGTGGCGGCCCGGTTATAGGCCAGGCCCACCATGCCGGACATGTAGGGGGCGGTGAATTTCCGGCCGGGGTCGACCGCGGAGTCCAGCAGCGCCGGCTGCAGGTTCTTCTTGTTGGGCCAGCGCGCATCCCTGATTTCTGTCAGCCAATTCAGCGCGATCAGACGGGAGGCGATCGTTTCCGATGGGATCACCAGGTCACATCCGATGTCTTGTTTGCGGGACAACGGTTCCCGATTCTTGGCGAACCACTCCTCGTCGTCGTTGTAGTCCTCCCGGTAATCGACTGTCAGCCCGCTGGCCCGCTGGAAATCGGCGACGAAGCCCTCGGAGATGTAAAGCGGCCAGTTGGAAACCCGCAGCGTCCCTGTGGCTTTCGCGCCGTCGTCAGCGGCCGGCGCGGCCGGTTCACTCGTCTGCGAAGCGCAGGCGCTCAGCGCCGACGACCCGAGCAGCGCGGCGGCCGCGACTGCCGTGCCGCCGGTCAGGAATTGTCGACGGGAGGAACGTACGACGCCACGCGGCATGACCGATCACCTTTTTCCGAAGTCGTCCAGGTGAGCCGATGCTATGGACGCTCGGGCCGGTCCCGACATGCCGAACGTGCTGAATCGGCATGACGATCATGCGGACGTGGCGGCGCTAGAACCGCAGTCGGTCGTCGAGAACGCGCACCGGCGCGTCGCGATGGCGCGCCGCGTAGAACGGGTGCAGCAGCGTCGGGTGCTCGCAGTGTGGGCACGACACCCGCGGATCGCGCCGTGAACTGAATGCCAGATGGTGGCAGGCCGTGCACCGCACCATGTACAGCGCGCCGATCCAGTTCATCAGGCCCAGGTAGATCGCCAGCGCGGCCAGTGTCGCGAGCACGATGATCAGGGCGATGGTGAGGACTTCGTAGGTCATGATGGCCAACCTCCGCGAAAACGGCTGACGGATGCGTCCAGAATACGCCCCAAAACCCCGCCCGATCAGGCCTTTCGCGCCCGCTTGTAGACCTTCTCCAAGTCCTTGCCGCGCAACCCGGTGAGCTCGGCCTTGCGTACCTTGTGCAGCACGAGCGGGCACTTCTTGCAGCGGGGCTTGCTGCGGCAACATTTCTTCTTGGGGGTGAGCTTGGTCAGCTTGCTGGCCACGTGACGGGTATCTCTCGTTTTCGCGATCGGTGCACCACACTGCGACAATCAGCGACGTGACTGCACGCCCCGACTTCCGCAACGTCGCCATTGTGGCCCACGTCGACCACGGCAAGACCACCCTGGTCGACGCGATGCTGCGTCAATCCGGGGCGCTGACCCACCGCGGTGACGACGCGATCGAACGGCTGATGGACTCCGGTGACCTGGAAAAGGAAAAGGGCATCACGATCCTGGCCAAGAACACCGCGGTGCACCGGCACCACCCCGACGGCTCGATGACCGTCATCAACGTCATCGACACCCCCGGCCACGCCGACTTCGGCGGTGAGGTCGAACGCGGCCTGTCGATGGTCGACGGCGTGGTGCTGCTCGTCGACGCCTCCGAGGGCCCGCTGCCGCAGACCCGCTTCGTGCTGCGCAAAGCGCTCGAGGCGACGCTCCCCGTCATCCTGCTCGTCAACAAGACCGACCGCCCCGACGCCCGGATCGCGGAGGTCGAGGAGGAGAGCCACGACCTGCTGCTGGGTCTCGCGTCCGACCTCGTCGACGACGTGCCCGACCTCGACGTCGACGCTTTGCTCGACGTTCCCGTCGTGTACGCGAGCGGTCGCGCGGGGGCCGGATCCCGCAACCGCCCGGCCAACGGCGAGCTGCCGGGCACCGACGACCTCGAGCCGCTGTTCGAGGCGATCCTCGAGCACGTGCCCGCGCCGTCGTACGACGACGAGGCGCCGCTGCAGGCGTGGGTCACCAACCTCGACTCGAGCCCCTTCCTCGGCCGGCTCGCACTGCTGCGCGTATTCAACGGCACCCTGAAGAAGGGGCAGACCGTCGCGTGGGTGCGCGCGGACGGCACGACCAGCAGTGCTCGCATCACCGAGCTGCTCAAGACGCGCGCGCTGGAGCGGTACCCCGCCGAGAGTGCCGCCCCCGGCGACATCGTCGCCATCGCGGGCTTCCCCGACATCACGATCGGCGAGACCATCGCCGACCCCGACGACGTCCGGCCGCTGCCGCAGATCCACGTCGACGACCCCGCGATCTCGATGACGATCGGGACCAACACGTCCCCGCTCGTCGGCAAGGTCAAGGGGCACAAGCTGACGGCGCGCATGGTCAAGGACCGCCTGGATCGCGAGCTCGTCGGCAATGTGTCGCTCAAGGTCGTCGAGATCGGTCGGCCGGACGCGTGGGAGGTGCAGGGGCGCGGCGAACTCGCGCTGGCCATCCTCGTCGAGAACATGCGGCGCGAGGGCTTCGAGCTCACCGTCGGCAAGCCCCAGGTGGTGACCAAGAAGGTCGACGGCAAGACCTACGAGCCGTTCGAGCACCTCACCATCGACGCCCCCGAGGAGTACCTCGGCGCCATCACGCAGCTGCTGGCCGCGCGCAAGGGTCGCATGGAGAACATGACGAACCACGGCACCGGCTGGGTGCGGATGGAGTTCGTCGTCCCCTCTCGCGGTCTCATCGGCTTCCGCACCGAGTTCCTCACCACGACCCGTGGCACGGGCATCGCGAACGCGATCTCCCACGGGTACGAGCCGTGGGCTGGTCACATCGTGACCCGTCAGAACGGCTCGATCGTGGCGGACCGCGCCGGCGTCGTGACGCCGTTCGCGATCATCGCGCTCCAGGAGCGGATGTCCTTCTTCGTGCAGCCCACGCAGGAGGTCTACGAGGGCATGGTCATCGGCGAGAACTCGCGCGCCGACGACATGGACGTGAACATCACGAAGGAGAAGAAGCTCACCAACATGCGCTCCTCGACCTCCGACACGTTCGAGTCGATGACGCCGCCGCGCCAGCTGTCGCTCGAGGAGAGCCTCGAGTTCGCCCGCGACGACGAGTGCGTCGAGGTGACCCCTGAGATCGTGCGGATCCGCAAGGTCGTGCTCGACGCGACCGAGCGTGGGCGCGCCACCGCGCGTCTCAAGCGCCAGGACGCCAACGTCTGATCACGCCACGCGGTGCACGGTGGCCCGCACGGGTCGTCGATCGCGCTCGCTAGGCTCGGCGGGGTGACCACTCCCGACGATCCGTCGCGCGCGGAGGCGCGCCGCGCCGCCCGATCGGGGCTCGGCGTCGCGCTCGCCACGAGTGCGTACGGCGTGTCGTTCGGTGCGCTGGCGACCGCATCGGGGCTCGACGTCTGGCAGACCTGCGTGCTGAGCCTCGTGATGTTCACCGGGGGCTCCCAGTTCGCCTTCGTCGGCGTCATCGGTGCCGGGGGACTGGCGGCTGCTCCCGCGGCGATCGCATCGGCGGGACTCCTCGGCGTACGCAACATCGCGTACGGGATGCGCATGTCACCGGTGGTGGGAACGGGCTTCTGGCGTCGCGCGGCGGCCGCGCAGTTCACCATCGACGAATCGACGGCGGTATCCCTCGCGCAGACGACGCCCCACGCGCGCCTCGTCGGGTTCTGGGTCACCGGCCTCGCGATCTATGCGGGCTGGAACCTCACGACCTTCGCGGGCGCTCTCCTCGGCGATGTGCTCGGCGATCCGCGCGCATATGGGCTGGACGCCGCGGCCGCTGCGGCCTTCCTCGCCCTCCTGTGGCCCCGGCTGCGCCGGCGGCAGGCGATCGCGGTCGGCGTGGCCGCCGCCGTCGTCGCCACGGCTCTCACACCCGTCATCCTGCCCGGGGTGCCCGTGCTCGTCGCCGCGGTCGTGGCGGTCGTGGTCGGATGGTTCAACTGGCTGGGGCGGAGCGAATCTCCGCCCTCCGAGCCGACGGACGTCCCCGAGCGGGAGTGGCTGCCGTGACGCTGTGGAACGCCGTGCTG
>JAEXZY010000165.1 GCA_023404955.1 Actinomycetes bacterium | reverse complement strand
GACGCTCGGCGACCGCCTTCCGGGCGGTCCTGGTGGTGGCGCTCATCGATGTGGTGCTGCTGGTGACGAGCGGCCGGGTGGTCTGAGGAGTCCACTCCGAGGTGGCATTGCCGGGTCCGCGTGCGGGCCTCGATCAGCTCCAACTACCCTGGAGCGCGGTCTGCGCGGGTATGGCCACCCCGTGCCCGGTGGTCGACCGGGCGGGGATCGTGACGAGGAGGACCGACGTGACGCGCTCGATCAGGGGTTCCCGGGGGCCGGCCCTGCTGCTGGCCGGCACGGCGGCGGCGAGCCTGCTGCTGTCCGGGTGCGGCGCCGGGCAGATTTCCGAGACCGCCAACAAGATCCCGTCGGTACAGGGCGTCAACGTCCAGACCTCCGACAACCTCTTCAAGGTGCGCGGGCTCTACGTGCAGTTCCCGGGCCCGAAGGGCTACGAGGCCGGGTCGAACGCGCCGGTCAACGTGGTGATCTACAACGACAGCGAGAAGCCGGTGACAGTGACGGTCACCACCGACAGCGCGCGGGAGATCGTGCTCACCGGCTCCGGCGCGGGTGAGAGCGGCGCGGCCACCCCGACCGGTTCGCCCACCGAGCCGGTCACCACCTCGCCGACCGCGAGCGACCCGAGCGCGTCGCCGAGCCAGTCGCTGGAGGTGACCGGGTCGCCGTCGGCCAGCCCGTCGCCGAGCGAGAGCGAGTCCGCGCCCGCCGGTCAGCCGGCCCGGATCGAGATCCCGGCCCTCAGCTACGCCCAGCTCAACGCCGGCAACCCGCGGTTCCTCCAGCTCGTCGGCCTGAACGAGAAGCTGCTCGTCGGCCAGCAGGTCAACCTGACCTTCGACTTCGGCGACGGCAAGGTCGTCAAGACCCCGGCGCCAATCGGCATCCCGCTGACCCCGGAGGCCACGCCGTCGAAGATCGTGAACCCGCGTGAGCACGCCGGTGAGGACGGCGGCGCCGAGGGCGGCCACTGACCTCTCCCCTCCTTCCGTCGGCACCGCCGCCGTGGCCAGCGCCACGCCGGCGGTGTCGCCGTTCCGGGTGGGCTTTCGTCGTACGGGCCGGTTAGCGTCCGGTGGTGACCACGCCCCGATCGACCCCCTCCCGTGCCGGCGCCGGCCGCGGTCGCGCCGCCACCCGCGAACCCCGCCCGGCCTACGAGTGCGACGCCTGCGGCCACCAGCCCCCGAAGTGGGTGGGCCGGTGCCCCGAGTGCGGCGAGTGGGGTTCGGTGGTCGAGTGCACGGTCACCGGCCCGATGGTCTCCGGCCGGGTGGTCAGCTCGCGGATGCCGGCCGAACCGGCCCGGCCGATCGCCACGATCAGCGCCGCGCCCGCCCGGGCCCGTCCCACCGGTGTGAGCGAGCTCGACCGGGTGCTCGGCGGCGGCCTGGTCCCCGGCGCTGTGGTGCTGCTCGCCGGTGAGCCCGGGGTGGGCAAGTCGACGCTGCTGCTCGACGTGGCCCAGCAGTGGGCGGCCGGTGCCGGCAGCCCGTCGCTGGTGGTCAGCGGCGAGGAGTCGGTCAGCCAGGTGCGGCTGCGCGCCGAGCGGATGGGCACCCTGCACGACCAGCTCTATCTGGCCGCCGAGAGCGACCTGTCGGCGGTGCTCGGCCACCTCGACGCGGTCAAGCCGGGGCTGCTGGTGCTCGACTCGGTGCAGACCATCTCGACCACCGGCACCGAGGGCGTGCCGGGCGGCGTCACCCAGGTCCGCGCGGTCACCGCCGCCCTGGTCGCGGTGGCCAAGGAGCGCGGCATCGCCACCGTGCTGGTCGGGCACGTCACCAAGGACGGCCAGGTGGCCGGTCCTCGCGTGCTGGAGCACCTGGTCGACGTGGTGCTGCACTTCGAGGGCGACAAGCACTCCTCGCTGCGCATGGTGCGCGGCGTGAAGAACCGCTTCGGCGCGGCCGACGAGGTGGGCTGCTTCGAGATGCACGAGGGCGGCATCAGCAGCCTGGCCGACCCGTCCGGCCTGTTCCTGACCCGCTACTCCGAACCGGTGCCGGGCACCTGCGTGACGGTGGCGATGGAGGGGCGCCGGGCGCTGGTGACCGAGGTGCAGGCGCTGATCGGGGCCACCGTGGCCGGCTCGCCGCGGCGTACCGTCTCCGGCCTCGACAGCGCCCGGCTCGCGATGGTCCTCGCGGTGCTCCAGCGCCGCACCGAGCGGCTCACGCTGCACGACCGGGAGGTCTTCGCCGCCACCGTCGGCGGCATCCGGGTGGTGGAGCCGGCGGCCGACCTGGCGGTGGCGCTCGCTGTCGCCTCCGGCGGGCTCAACCTGGCGCTCAACCCGCATCTGGTGGCCATCGGCGAGGTGGGTCTCACCGGCGAGGTCCGTCGCGTCGGCGCGGTGCCCCGGCGGCTGGCCGAGGCCGCCCGGCTCGGCTTCCGGCTGGCCCTCGTGCCGCCCGGGTGCGGGCCGGAGAGCAGCGGCGCCGGGCCGGAGAACATGCGCGTGATCGAGGTCACTGACGTGCGTGCCGCACTCCAGGCGGCCGCCCGCGCGTCGGCGGAGTGACACGGTGGCATCCGCCGGGCGTTTCCGGGCAGGCCACGCAGGCCGCGCCGACCCGCCCGAGCCGGGCATCGTGACACATCACAGTAACCACGAGAGCACCCACCGCATGGCAGTCCGTAGACTGTGCCCGTGCCGATCGACCGCGATGCCACCAAGCCCGCAACGGCGACGCCGCACGCCCGTACCGGCGCCGTGAGCGGCAACCCCGCTCGTGCCATCAGCGTGAGCGTCAACGGAAGCGTCGGCGGCGGGGCCGGCGCCGATCCGCTGCGCGCCAACCTCGCCCTGATGGCTCCCGGCACCGCCCTGCGGGACGGCCTGGAGCGGATCCTGCGCGGCCGCACCGGCGCGCTGATCGTGCTCGGCTACGACAAGGTGGTCGAGCAGATCTGCACCGGTGGCTTCCCGATGGACGTGGAGTTCTCCGCCACCCGGGTCCGTGAGCTGTGCAAGATGGACGGCGCGGTGGTGCTGTCCAGCGACGGCACCCGGATCGTGCAGGCCGGCGCGCACCTGATGCCGGACCCGTCCATCCCCACCGAGGAGTCCGGCACCCGGCACCGCACCGCCGAGCGGGTGGCCCGGCAGACCGGCTACCCGGTCATCTCGGTCAGCCAGTCGATGCGGATCATCAGCCTCTACGTCAACGGTCAGCGGCACGTGCTCGACGACTCGGCGGCCATCCTGTCCCGCGCCAACCAGGCGCTCGCCACGCTGGAGCGCTACAAGCTGCGGCTGGACGAGGTCTCCGGCACGCTCTCCGCGCTGGAGATCGAGGATCTGGTCACCGTCCGCGACGCGGTGGCGGTGGTGCAGCGGCTGGAGATGGTCCGGCGGATCGCCGACGAGATCGCCGGCTACGTGGTGGAGCTGGGCACCGACGGCCGCCTGCTGGCCCTTCAGCTCGACGAGCTGATGGCCGGCGTGGACGCCGACCGCACTCTGGTCATCCGCGACTACCTGCCGACCGGCCGCAAGTCGCGCACGCTCGACGAGGCGCTCGTCGAGCTCGACCTGCTCAGCGCCACCGAGCTCATCGACCTCGTGGCGGTGGCGAAGGCGATCGGCTACCCGTCCGCCTCGGACGCGCTCGACGCGGCGGTCAGCCCGCGCGGGTTCCGCCTGCTGGCCAAGGTGCCCCGGCTGCCGGTCGCCGTCGTCGACCGGCTGGTGGTGCACTTCGGCAGCCTCCAGCGGCTGCTCGGCGCGACTGTGGAAGACCTCCAGGCGGTCGAGGGCGTGGGCGACGCCCGCGCCCGCGGTGTCCGCGAGGGCCTGTCCCGGCTCGCCGAGGCGAGCATCCTCGAACGGTACGTCTGACCGACCGCTCAGCCGGTGATGGTCAGCTTCACCGGCTCGCTGATCTTGGTGCCGACGCGGGCGAACACCTGGTACGCGCCGATCGCGGCGAAGTCGCCGCCGGCCAGCCCGCTCGCGCACCTGTTGTCCAGCCGCCCGTTCCAGCCCAGCTCGTAGGAGCGCTCGAAGTTCGGCGTGAACGACTGGACGTCCGAGCCCTTGCCGGTGCCGCAGGTGTCCGACGACCAGATCTTCTCCGCGCCCGACTTGACGTACAGCTCCTGGAGGTCGGCGCCGACGTCGCGGCTGCACGTACGGTTCGACACGTTCTTGACCTTCAGGCGCAGCGTGACCACGGTGCCCCGCTGGGCGGTGGGCGGCACCGCGACCGGCGTCACCAGCAGCTCGGAGTCGGTGCAGGTGCCGTCGTCGGAGACCGGCTGACCGGTCGCGCCACCGTTGCCGGTGCCGCCCCCGTTGTTCGCGCCCCCGCCGTCGTTCCCGCCGCCGGTGTTCTCGCCGCCTGTGTTCCCGCCGCCGTTGTTCGCGCCGCCGCCCCCGGTGTCGCCCGGTGCCGGCGACGGGCTGCCCGACTGCGGAGTCAGCACCGAGCCGGACGGGTCGGGCTGAGCCCCGGCGGAACCGGTCGGGGACGGGTCGGTGCCCGGCGCGCCGGTGTTGCGATCCGTACCGGTGCAGGAATACAGCAGGACAATCAGGAAGAGCAGCCCCGCTCCGAGCACGACGGCACGACGCCGCCAGTACACGGCAGGGGGCAGGGGGCCGACCGTCAGACGCATGATGCGCCTACCGTAGCCGCGCGGCGCACGGCTCGCCGGTCCGACGCGCCGGGAACCCGCCGCCGTACGGCCACCGTCGTCCACACTGGATTCCTACCGCCACCGTCAGAGGTAGACCTTGCGCTGGTAGATCGCGTGCGCGCCGGCCACCCGGTCGAGGAAGAGCAGCCCCGCGCAGTGGTCGATCTCGTGCTGGAGCGCCCGCGCCTCGAAGCCGTCCGTCACCAGGCGGACCGGCTCGCCGCTGCCGGGAAGCGCACCCTCGACGACCAGGCGGCTGGCCCGCTTCACGTCGCCGGTCAGGTCCGGCACCGACATGCAGCCCTCCCGGCCGGCCTTCCACCGGGACGCCTCCACCACACGCGCGTTGCACAGCACGAACGTGCCGTGCACGGTGACCGCCTTCGGATGCCCCGTCACGTCCACCGCGAACACCTGCGCGCTCACCCCGACCTGCGGCGCCGCCAGTCCCACGCAACCGGGCGAGACGCGCATGGTGGCCACCAGGTCGGCGGCGAGGCGCACCACCTCGGCAGACGTCGGGTCGACCTCCGGGCCCGGTTGGCTCAGCACCGGCTCCGGCGCGGTGACCACCGCCCGTACCGCGCCGGGGACGCCGAGCTTCTCCGGGGTCCAGCCGCCCAGGCCCGCGTACTCCGGCCCGGTCACAGCAGATCCGTGTCCGCCGGGCGGAGGCTGACCCCCACGCCCAGCTCCGCGGCGACCCGGGTGAGCCGGCCGGCCACCTCGTCCGACACACCGGGCGGCAACTCGACCTCGGCCACCACCACGTAGAGCGAACCGGTGAGCCGGGTGCTCAGGTCGGTCACGTTCCCGCCCGCGTCGGTGAGCACCCGGGTCATCGCCGCGACGATGCCCATCCGGTCGGCGCCGTGCACCGCGAGCACGTACGGCTCCCCGGTGGGCTCGCTGCCGCCGTCGGGCGTGACCGCGCGTACGGTCGCCAGCAGGTGCCCGTCGGCGGCGAGCGGGGCCAGCGCGGCCTCGACGTCGGCGGCGGCCGGGCCCACGCAGATCAGGGTCATCGCGAAGTGTCCACGAAGCCGGGTCATCGTCGAGTCGGTGAGGTTCGCGCCGAGCCGGGCGAGGACCTCCGCGACGTCGGCCACGATGCCCGGCCGGTCCCGGCCGATGACGGTGATCGCGAGCTCGTTCATTCGGACATTCTGCCCCGTCGCTCATGATCGATCGCGCCCGGCCACCCGGCCCGCCCAACCTGCGGGAAAGACAGCCGTGACATGATCGGCGACGCGATGTCCGATCCCACATTCGCCACCCAGGTCAGCCGGTGGTACGAGCGCAACGCCCGCGACCTGCCCTGGCGCAAGCCCGGCATCGGCGCCTGGGCGATCCTGGTCAGCGAGGTCATGCTCCAGCAGACCCCCGTGGTCCGGGTGGTACCCGCCTGGGAGGCGTGGCTGGCCCGCTGGCCCGAGCCGCGCGCCCTCGCCGAGGACACCCCGGCCGAGGCGATCCGGATGTGGGGACGGCTCGGCTACCCCCGCCGGGCGGTACGCCTGCGCGAGTGCGCGGCGGCGATCGTGGAGCGCCACGGCGGCGTGGTGCCCGACCGGCTCGATCAACTGCTGGCGCTACCCGGTGTCGGCACGTACACGGCCCGCGCGGTCGCCGCGTTCGCGTACGGGCAGCGGCACCCGGTGGTGGACACGAACGTCCGGCGCGTGGTGTGCCGGGCGATCGCCGGAGAACCCGACGCCGGCCCCACCACCCGCCCGGCCGACCTGGTCGCCACCGAGGAACTGCTGCCGATCGAGCCGGCTGACGCCGCGCTGGCCAGCGCCGCCTTCATGGAACTCGGCGCTGTCGTCTGCACCGCCCGCGCGCCGCGCTGCGCGATCTGCCCGGTCGAGTCGAGCTGTGCCTGGCGGGCTTCTGGACAGGCCGCCCCCACGGGACCGACCCGCCGGCCGCAGCGTTACGCCGGCACCGACCGGCAGGTACGCGGACTGCTGCTCGCGGTGCTGCGGGAGTCCACCGGCCCGGTGCCGCACCAGCGGCTGGACCAGGTCTGGCACGACGACGTCCAGCGGGCGCGAGCGCTGGCCGGCCTGGTCACCGACGGCCTGGTGGAACCGGTGGGCGAGGAGTCGTTCCGCCTGGCCGGAGACGGCCCCGCCGTCCCCCTCCCCTGACCGCCCCCGCCCGACCCCCGCCCCGCCCCGCCCCCGCCCCGCCCTCGGCTCGCCCCGTTGATCATGAAGTTAGCGGCGACAAATAGGGCGCCAAGTGCGGTCAACTTCATGATCGACCAGGGCTAGGGCGGGCGGGGCTGGGGCGTGCGGGCGGCGGCAGCAGGCGGGGCGGCCGGCACCCTGGGGAGCGGTGGGTGGGCATGGGAAAGGCGACGGCCCCGGTGGCTTTCGCCTACCGGGGCCGTCGCCCTCGAACTGTGCGGACTTATGCGGCGTCGTCCGCGCCGGTGGCGGCGGTGCCGCCGAGGTCCGCCGGGACCGCGTCCGGCACGGCGTCCGGCCGGTCCGCGCCCCGGAAGACGAGCTTGGACTTGTCGATGTCCTCCGGGTCGCCCTCGCAGTCCACGACCACGATCTGACCCGGGGTCAGCTCGTTGAAGAGGATCCGCTCGGACAGGTTGTCCTCGATGTCGCGCTGGATCGTGCGGCGCAGCGGCCGCGCACCCAGCACCGGGTCGAAGCCCTTCTTCGCGAGGTACTTCTTCGCGTTGTCGGTCAGCTCCAGACCCATGTCCTTGTTCCGCAGCTGGGTCTCGATCCGGGCGATCATGATGTCGACGATCGACAGGATCTCCAGCTGACGCAGCTGGTGGAAGACGATGGTGTCGTCGATCCGGTTCAGGAACTCGGGCCGGAAGTGCTGCTTGAGCTCGTCGTTGACCTTCTGCTTCATCCGGTCGTAGTTCGACTCGGAGTCCTCAGAGGCCTGGAAGCCCAGCGACACCGCCTTGGCGACGTCACGCGTACCGAGGTTGGTGGTCAGGATGATGACCGTGTTCTTGAAGTCCACGATCCGGCCCTGGCCGTCGGTGAGGCGCCCGTCCTCCAGGATCTGGAGGAGCGTGTTGAACACGTCCGGGTGGGCCTTCTCGATCTCGTCGAAGAGGACCACCGAGAACGGCCGGCGACGCACCTTCTCGGTCAGCTGCCCACCCTCGTCGTAGCCGACGTAGCCGGGAGGGGCACCGACGAGCCGGGACACCGTGTACCGGTCGTGGAACTCCGACATGTCCAGCTGGATGAGGGCGTCCTCGCTGCCGAACAGGAACTCGGCCAGCGCCTTGGACAGCTCGGTCTTACCGACACCGGACGGGCCGGCGAAGATGAACGAGCCGGAGGGGCGCTTCGGGTCCTTCAGGCCGGCGCGGGTACGCCGGATCGCCTTCGAGACGGCCTTGACCGCGTCCTCCTGGCCGATGACGCGCTTGTGCAGCTCGTCCTCCATGCGCAGCAGGCGCGAGGTCTCCTCCTCGGTCAGCTTGTAGACCGGGATGCCGGTCCAGTTGCCGAGCACCTCGGCGATCTGCTCGTCGTCGACCTCGCTGACGACGTCCAGGTCACCGGCCTTCCACTCCTTCTCCCGCTGAGCCTTCTGCCCCAGCAGCTGCTTCTCGGTGTCGCGCAGCTGGGCGGCCCGCTCGAAGTCCTGCGCGTCGATCGCGGACTCCTTGTCGCGGCGCACCGGGGCGATGCGCTCGGCGAAGTCGCGCAGGGCCGGCGGCGCGGTCATCCGGCGGATGCGCATCCGCGCGCCTGCCTCGTCGATCAGGTCGATCGCCTTGTCCGGCAGGAACCGGTCGGAGATGTACCGGTCGGCGAGCGTGGCGGCGGCGACCAGCGCGGCGTCGGTGATGGAGACGCGGTGGTGCGCCTCGTAGCGGTCCCGCAGGCCCTTGAGGATCTCGATGGTGTGGGCCAGCGACGGCTCACCCACCTGGATCGGCTGGAAACGACGCTCCAGAGCAGCGTCCTTCTCCAGGTGCTTGCGGTACTCGTCGAGCGTGGTGGCGCCGATGGTCTGCAGCTCACCACGGGCCAGCATCGGCTTGAGGATGCTGGCGGCGTCGATCGCGCCCTCGGCCGCGCCCGCACCGACGAGGGTGTGGATCTCGTCGATGAACAGGATGATGTCGCCGCGCGTACGGATCTCCTTGAGCACCTTCTTCAGGCGCTCCTCGAAGTCACCGCGGTAGCGGCTGCCCGCGACCAGTGAACCGAGGTCCAGCGTGTAGAGCTGCTTGTCCTTGAGCGTCTCGGGCACGTCGCCGTGCACGATCGCCTGGGCCAGCCCCTCGACGACGGCGGTCTTGCCGACGCCGGGTTCGCCGATGAGGACCGGGTTGTTCTTGGTGCGGCGGCTCAGCACCTGCATGACCCGCTCGATTTCCTTCTCGCGGCCGATGACGGGGTCGAGCTTGCCCTCCATCGCGGCGGCGGTCAGGTTGCGACCGAACTGGTCGAGGACCAGCGACGTCGACGGGTTGCCTGCCTCGCCGCTGCGCCCACCGGTGCCCGCCTCGGCGGTCTCCTTGCCCTGGTAGCCGCTCAGCAGCTGGATGACTTGCTGGCGCACCCGGGTCAGTTCGGCGCCGAGCTTGACCAGCACCTGGGCGGCCACGCCCTCACCTTCGCGGATCAGCCCCAGCAGGATGTGCTCGGTCCCGATGTAGTTGTGGCCCAGCTGCAGCGCCTCACGCAGGCTGAGCTCGAGCACCTTCTTGGCACGCGGGGTGAAGGGGATGTGCCCGGACGGCGCCTGCTGGCCCTGACCGATGATCTCCTCGACCTGGCTGCGCACACCCTCCAGGGAGATGCCCAGCGACTCGAGTGACTTGGCGGCCACTCCCTCACCCTCGTGAATGAGTCCCAGCAGGATGTGCTCGGTGCCGATGTAGTTGTGGTTGAGCATCCGGGCCTCTTCTTGAGCCAGGACGACAACCCGACGTGCACGGTCGGTGAATCTTTCGAACATCCGTGGTTACCTGCTCTCCATCGCATAGATGGGTGCCACACGCAAAAGACGTGCCCGCACCTGCCGTCCACTGTAATGGGCGGCGGCTTCAGGTGCCCCGCCTGTCGGCCCGTTCCCGGTCGGTTCCGGGGTCCGTTCTCCACGGGCTGAACTGGGGGTGGCGACCTGGCGCCGTCAGGTCCAACGCAGCAACAGGTGAAATCGTTTCATCCGCGCGGTCCCGGTGGCTTCGCCGGTAGCGAACGGACGTGACCCGGATTGCCGGAACGGGCCTGGCAACCGGTGGCGTTTCAGCCGCTAGGTGGCCTCGTGGAAGGCGTCGATGACGTCGGCGGGGATACGGCCGCGGGTGGAGACGTTGTGACCGTTGCGGCGCGCCCACTCCCTGATCGCGGCGCTCTGTTCGCGGTCGATGGCGGCGCGACCACGGCCGGTTCCGGCCGACCGGCCGCGACGACGGCCACCGACCCGGCGGCCCGCCTCGACCCATTTGTTCAAATCATTGCGGAGTTTGGCGGCGTTCTTGGCCGACAAATCGATCTCGTAACTCACTCCGTCGAGACCGAATTCGACGGTCTCGTCAGCGGCGCCGTCACCATCGAAATCATCGACAAGAGTGACGGTGACTTTTTTCGCCATGGCCCAAAGCCCTTCTCTGTGCGCTGCCCCGCAACTGGCGTGATCCAACCCCGGCATCAATGTGCCATAAATGCGCTTTTCGTTCAACAACGCTCAGGTGCCGCGTGAATGCGGCCGCGGAGTAGACGGTTCGACGAACTCGACCGGCTGAGTGGGACGGCTAACTGTGTCGCCGAACAATGGGAAACAAAACAGTCTCGCGAATGGACAGCCCCGTCAGTGCCATCAACAAGCGGTCGACACCCATTCCCGTTCCCGTCGTCGGAGGCATCCCGTATTCCAGCGCGGAGAGGAAATCCTCGTCGAGGGCCATGGCCTCGTCATCGCCTGCGGCGGCCGCCCGCGCCTGCGCCTCGAATCGTTCGCGCTGGATGACCGGGTCGATCAACTCCGAATATCCGGTGGCCAGCTCGATGTGACGCACGTAGAGATCCCACTTCTCGGTGACCCCCTCGATGCTGCGGTGCGCGCGGGTCAGCGGTGTGGTCTCCACCGGGAAGTCGCGGACGAAGGTGGGCGCCCACAACGTGTCACCGACCACGTGCTCCCACAGTTCCTCGACCAATTTCCCGTGGCCGTAACCACGGTCACGGGGAATTTCCACACCGAGCCGGTCGGCGATCTGCCACAATTGTTCGGCACTGGTCGCCGGCGTGATCTCCTCCCCGAGCCCCTCCGACAATGAGGGATACATTCCAATGGTGTCCCATTCGCCGTCGAGGTCATAGATGCTGCCGTCCGGCAATGTGACCTGCCGCGTGCCTATCGCCTCGTCGGCGACTTCTTGAATAAGTTCGCGCGTGACGATCGCGGAATCGTCATAAGTTCCGTAAGCCTGATATGTCTCGAGCATCGCGAATTCGGGCGAATGCGTGGAATCGGCACCCTCGTTCCGGAACACCCGATTCAACTCGAATACTCGGTCCAGTCCGCCCACCACGCACCGTTTGAGGAATAGCTCCGGTGCAATACGCAGATACAGATCGGCATCGAGTGCATTGGAATGTGTCACGAACGGCCGCGCCGCCGCGCCGCCGGCCAGGGTCTGCAGGATCGGCGTCTCCACCTCCAGGAAGCCACGCCGCTCCAGCGCCGAGCGCACCGCGCGCACCACGGCGACACGCTGCCGGGCGATGGTGCGGGCCTCGGGGCGCACGATCAGGTCGACGTAGCGCTGCCGGACCCGGGATTCCTCGCTCATCTCCTTGTGCGCCACCGGCAACGGGCGCAGTGACTTGGCCGCGATTTGCCACGAATCGGCCAGCACAGACAGCTCGCCGCGGCGGGAACTGATCACCTCACCGTGGACGAACACGATGTCCCCGAGGTCGACGTCGGCCTTCCACGCATCGAGGGAGTCCCGGCCGACCCGGTCCAGACTGATCATCGCCTGCAGTTGCGTGCCGTCACCGTCCTGCAGCGTCGCGAAGCACAGCTTGCCGGAGTTACGCGCGAAGATGACGCGGCCCGACACCCCGACCAGCTCGCCGGTGGTCTCGTCGGCGGTCAGCTCCGGGAACGCCTGGCGCACCTCGGCGAGGGTGTGGGTGCGGGCGACCTCGACGGGATAGGGGTCCCGACCCTCGTCGAGCAGCTTCTGACGTTTGGCCTGACGGATCCGGAACTGCTCGGGGATGTCGCCCGAGATGTCACTGTCTGCGCTGCCGGATTCGTCGGTCACGACGTGCCAGCTTAAATGACCGGCCGGCGCGGTCCGAAGTCGCTGGCGAGCGGCTAGCGGGCGCCCTTGAGCTTGCCCCGCTGATTGTCACGGTTGCGCTCGAACACCAGGCGCAGCCCGTCGAGCGTGAGATGGCGGTCGTAGTGCTGCACGGTCCGCAGGTCGGCGAGCACCAGTGGTGCGCCGTGCCCGGTCGCGACCACCGCGACGTCGTCACCGCCGAAGCCGTCGACGTCCGAGCGCACCCGGCTGACCAGACCGTCGACCAGCCCCGCGAACCCGAACACAGCCCCGGCCTGCATGCATTCGACGGTGTTCTTCCCGATCACCGAGCGGGGCCGGGTCAGCTCCACCCGGCGCAACGCCGCCGAGCGGGCGGCCGCGGCATCGGAGGACACCTGCACGCCGGGCGCGATCGCACCGCCCAGGAACTCGCCCTTGGCCGACACCACATCGACGCAGATCGACGATCCGAAATCCACGACGATCGCCGCGGTGCCGTACTTCTGGTACGCCGCGAGGCAATTGACGATCCGGTCCGCGCCCACCTCTTTGGGGTTGTCGACCAGCAGCGGGATGCCGGTACGCACCCCTGGTTCGATCAGCACGTGCGGCACCGACGGCCAGTACTGCTCGAGCATCACGCGGACCTCGTGCAGCACCGACGGCACGGTGGACAGGCCCGCGGCGCCGGTCAGCCGCTCGGCGTCGTCGCCGATGAGCCCGTCGATGGTGAGCGCCAGTTCGTCGGCGGTGACCTCGGACTCGGTGCGAATACGCCAGTGCGACACCACTTTCGCGTGGTCGCCGGCACCGGAGATCAGCCCGACGACGGTGTGGGTGTTACGGACGTCGATGACGAGCAGCACTCAGTTTCTCCAGGGCAGTTCGTGGCTCTCGCCACTGGGGGTGCGCGGGTGACCGTCGATGCCGGCGCTGGCGCCGACGTCGATCGCGATGTTGTCGAGCAATCGCGTGGTTCCGAGTTTGGCAGCCACCAGCATTCGCGCCGGCCCCTCTATGGGTGCCGGTCCGAGCATCGGATCGCGCACCTCCAGGTAGTCGACCTCCAGCGCGGGCACCTCGTCCAGCACGGCCCGGGCCGCATCCAGCGCTGCGGGCACGCCGGTAGCGGCGGCGTACATGCCGGCCAGCAGCGCGGCCGAGAGGGCACCGGCCTGCTCGCGCTGGACCGGGTCGAGGTAGCGGTTGCGCGAGGACATGGCCAGGCCGTCGGCTTCCCGCACGATCGGCACGCCCTGGATCTGCACACCCAGATCGAGGTCGGTGACCATCTGGCGGATCAGCGTCAGCTGCTGGTAATCCTTCTCCCCGAAGTACGCCCGGTCCGGCCGCACGATGTTGAACAGCTTGGCGACCACGGTCAGCACACCCGCGAAATGCGTTGGGCGCACTGCGCCTTCGAGTTCGGCGCCGATGGGTCCCGGTACCACGGTGGTGCGCTGGCCCTGCGGATACATGTCTGCTGCGGTCGGCGTGTAGGCGATCTCGACGCCCTCGGCGCGCAGTGCATCGAGATCGTCGGCCAGGGTGCGGGGGTAGGCGTCGAGGTCCTCGTTGGCACCGAATTGCAGGGGGTTGACGAAGATCGACACCACGACCACCGCACCCGGAACCCGCTTGGCACTGCGGATCAACGTCAGGTGGCCCTCGTGCAGAGCCCCCATCGTCGGCACGAGCATGGCGCGGCGGCCGGTGGTCCGCAGCGCCCGGGTCACGTCGGACACCTCCTGCGGGCGGGTGTAGGTGTTGAGTTCGCCCGCCGCGAATTTCAGCTTGCCGGTGTTCATCGTCCCTCGGCCTCCGCCAGTACGTCGAAGACGGCGGCGGGTGCGTCCGCCCGCTGCGCCGTCCGGTGGGAATTCGTTCGATATGCTTGCGCCAGAACAGGGTTGACTTCTTCGAGAGCGTGCAGGTGACCGGCAACCGCGGCGGCGTCTCCGCGGGCCACCGGCCCCGTCAGCGCACGCTGGCCCGCCCGCAGCGCGTTGTCCACCGACGCTCGGACCAGCGGACCCATGATCCGTTCGGCCAGCCCACCCGGGGCGTCGGCGACGATGTCCTGGCCGAGAAGCTCCTGCCCGGACAGCGCGGCCCGCAAGGCCTCCAACGCATCGAGCACGACGGTGACGACGTGGTTGCTGCCGTGCGCGAGCGCCGCGTGATAGAGCGTTCGCGCGTCTTCGCGCACCCGGAACGGCTCACCACCGACTTCGAGAACCAGCGATTGCGCGATCGCATAGCCGATCTCGTCGGCGGCGGTGATCCCGAAACAGGTGCCGCGCAACCGATCCACGTCCTCATCGGTGCCGGCGAACGTCATCGCCGGGTGGATCGCCATCGTGATGCAGCCCATCTCGGCCAGCGGCGCCAGGATGCCGATGCCGTTGGCCCCCGACGTGTGCGCGACGATCGTGTTGGGCCGCACCGCGCCGGTGGCCGCCAGCCCGGCGACCAGGTCGGCGAGCGCCGCGTCGGGCACAGCCAGCAGCAGCAGCTCAGCACGCGCGGCGACCTCGTCGACGGCCAACACCGGGGTGTCCGGGAGCCACCTGGCCGCCCGCGCGCGGGAGGCGCGCGACACCGCACTGCACCCGGCGACCACATGCTCGGCCCGCTCCAGCGCCGCGCCGAGGGCAGCCCCCACCTTGCCTGCCGAGATGACGCCGACGGTCAGGCGGGCGGGGCGGAGTCCGTCATGGGGAGCGCCACCGATCGCGGGCTCGACCATCGCAACCATCGCCCTCGCTGTTTCTCCGTCGGTCCGGTCCCGCGAAGCGGGTACCGGTCGGGCACAGCCTAACCCAGCGGCGAAGTCAGTCTTCGCGGCGGCGGCGCCGGCCCCCACCCGTCGGGCTGGCCTGCAGCCTCGCCAGCAGCTCGGCCACCGACTGGCCACCGGTGTGGGCGCCACCGTCCTCGTCGTCGGCCTCGGCCTCGGCTTCGGCGGTGTCCTCGGTCGAGGGCTCCGCGGTCACCGGATCCGACGCCGACGAATGCCGGCCGCGGGGCGGTTCGGGCGACTCGGTGGCCTCCGGTGCGCGCCGACGTCCGACGTACTCGAATGGCGGATCGTGTTCGGGTTCGGGCTCCGGGATCGGCTCGGGTTCCGGCCGGACCGGCTCGGGCTCCGGCCGGACCGGCGGGGACGCCCAGTGGGAGCCCGGCTGCCCGGCCGGGATGAAGCGGCCTTCGGCCGGCGCGGGTTGCCAGGTTCCGGGTGAACTGGGTGCTTGCCGGGGTGGCGGCGGGGCCTGCGGTGTGGACTGCGATGGCAGCCACGGGAAATGCGGTGATGCCTGCGGCGGAGGTGGCGGCGTCTGAGTCGGCTGCGGCGTCGGCGGTGCCTGAGCGGGCTGTTGCGCCCAGGGCCCGGTCGGCGCTCCGGCGCGGCGGTGCGCACCGCCGGCCGGCTCGGCCGGCTCGGGCACGCGCGGCCAGCCGTCATCCGGGTGCGGCTCGGCGGGCACGTCGATGATCGGGCTCTCCTCGGTGTCCGGGGAGTGCTCGTCGACGTCGATCGCCAGCGCGGCGCGACGGGCGTCGGCGTCCTCGGTGTCGATGCGGCTGCTGCTCACCCGCCCGGCCGTAGGCAGCGACGGCGCCTCGGCGCGATCGCGCTCCAGTGCGGGGCGCTCCGACAGATCGGCGTCGAACAGATACTCCAGATTGGCCCGCAGCGCGGCCAGCTCGGCGCGCAGCGCCGCGACCTCGTCAGCCGATTGGGCCCGCAGTTCACTGGCCAACTCGCGGCGCAGGTGGCTCTCGACGGTCAGCTCGTACTCGCGGCGCGCCGAGATCTCACGCTCGAGTTGAAGGTCGTACACCAGCTTCAGATCCCGCACCTTCGCCTGGTCGCTGTCGCTCTGCCTGCGGTAGATCACCGACACGAAAGCCGCGACCACCGCAGCCCACAGTGCGAGGATCACAGCAAGCTTGAGCAACTCCACGCGATCGGTGAAAACCAGGGCAGAACTGGCGGCAATAGCCAGTACCAGCAACGCTGACATCAGGATCCAGCCGGGCCGCCGACCGCCCCGACGCATCCTGGCGCCGCGGGTCGGATCGGTCATGGGGCGACTGTACCCGCCACAGGTCGCCACGCGTGTCGACCCTTGCGGCGATTCGGTCACGAAGCCGCGGGCACCCTCAGCCGGGCGCTGGATCCGCGTCGGGCGGGCTGTCCTCTGGGGACCGGCAGCAATGCTGCAGCCACAGCGCTGCCGCGACCAGCGCCAGCGCGCAGAGGCCCGCGACGACAGCTCCGGGGCTGTCAGCGGCGGCCACCCGCAGGGCGTCACGGCGCGGCAGTACGTACGCCGCGACCGCCAGCCACCACCCCAGCACGACCGCGCCCATCCACGCCGCGGCCTTGGCGATCAGCACCGAGCGAGCCACCGCGAGCGGATGCAGCCGGCCGCGACCGACTCCGATCTCGTTGTCGCGGATGCGTGCCCGTACATAGAACCCCCAACCCGCGAGGGCCACCGCGACGCCGAGCACGGACATGCCCGTCCACACCGTGATCGGCGGGAAGTATCGGTAGGTGAGCCGCACCAGCAGATACCCCAGCACCGCGGCCGCGACGGCTCCGGCGACCAGGTCTCGGGTACGAGTCGGCCCCATCAGCGCGTGGCCCGCGAGGTCAGACTGTGGTCGGTCCGGCGCACACCGGCGCGCTCAGCCGGATCGAGGGCGGCCAGCAGCTCTTCGACGGGGGTCGGCCGGCCCTCGACGGTCAACGTCGCCGCCGGGGCGACGGCCAGCCAGGGAACGAGCACGAACGCGCGAGCATGGGCGTAGCGGTGCGGCAGGGTCAAGACGTCGTCGTCGACGGTGATCTCTCGGCCGCCATCGCGCACCTCCACCAGATCGACATCGAGAGTCCGCGGCCCCCAATGCTGTTCGCGCACACGCTGAGCCGCCGTTTCCAGCTCGTGGGCGCGGTGCAGCCATTCGTGTGGCCCGTGCCCGGCGTCGGCCAGGACGACGGCGTTGAGGAACGCGCCCTGCTCGACACCGCCCCACGCCGCGGTCTCGTAGACCGGCGACACCGCGGTGACCGCATCGCCCAGCCCGTCGATAACCGACTGCAGGTGCGCCATCCGGTCTCCGAGGTTCGACCCGATCGACAGAACGACCGACGTCATTGCGGCGCCGCCCCGCGCCCGCCGCGGCGTGAGCGGCGCGCGACCACCGCGACGTCAGCGAAATCGAGCGGGATCGGCGCGGCCGGTTTGTGCACGACCACCTCGACGGCGTGCACTCGCTCGTCAGTCATGACGCCCTCGGCGATCTCACCGGCCACGGTCTCGATCAGCTGCCGCGGCGGGCCGGCGACGATGTCCGCCGCGCGCTGGGCCAGCGCGCCGTAGTCGAGGGTGTCCGCGAGGTCGTCGCTGGCCGCGGCCGCCTGCAGATCGATCCACACCGTGATGTCGACGACGAAGTCCTGCCCGTCGCGGCGCTCATAGTCGAACACTCCGTGATTGCCGCGAACTCGCAGGCCGCGCAATTCGATTCGATCAGCCATCCCGCTGCGCTCTCTTCCCGGCCGCTCTCCAGGCCGACACCACCGCGAGCGCGTCCACCGACGCGCGCACGTCGTGCACCCGCACTCCCCACGCCCCGTGCCAGCCGGCCAGCGCCGAAACCGCCGCCGTCGCCGTCTCTCGGCCGCCCGGTGGCCGCGGCGTCCCGTCGGCGTCGGCCAGCAACGTCCCGAGGAAACGTTTGCGCGACGCACCGACCAGGATCGGGATACCCGTGGCGACGAACTCCGGCAGCGCCGCCAGCAGCGCCCAATTGTGTTGCGCCGTCTTGGCGAACCCCAATCCGGGATCGAGGATCAAGCGGTCGGGGTCCACCCCGGCCGACACGGCGGCGTCGGCGCCTGCCATCAGCTCGTCGCGCACCTCGATCACCACGTCGCGGTAGACCGGCGGCTCGTGCGGTCGCTCCGCGTCCACCGAACGCCAGTGCATCAGCACCCACGGCACGCCCGCGTCGGCGACCACCCGAACCATGTCCGGATCCGCCCGGCCACCCGATACGTCGTTGACGATGCGGGCCCCGTTGTCCAGAGCGGCGCTGGCCACCCCGGCGTGCATGGTGTCGACGCTGACGGTGATGCCGCGCGCAGCGAGTTCGCTGACCACCGGGAGAATTCGCGCGGTCTCCACCGCCGGATCGACGCGGGTGGCACCGGGCCGGGTGGACTCGCCACCGACGTCGATGATCGCGGCACCCTGAGCGACCAACTCGATGCCGTGCGCGACCGCGCGATCCCGGTCGAGGAACAACCCCCCGTCGGAGAACGAGTCGTCGGTGACGTTGACGACCCCCATCACGGCCACACTCGACGAGGGGGAAGGCGGGAGGTCGGCGGTGGTCACGACCGCAGAATCAGATCCAGAGCTTCGGCGCGAGAGGCCTTGTCGGTCTTGAACTGTCCGCGCACCGCCGACGTGGTGGTGCGGGCCCCCGGCTTGCGGATACCGCGCATCGCCATGCAGAGGTGCTCGGCCTCGATCACCACGATCGCCCCGCGCGGATCCAGCTTGCGCATCAGTGCGTCGGCGATTTGGCAGGTCAGGCGCTCCTGCACCTGCGGTCGCTTGGCATACAGGTCGACGACGCGGGCCAGCTTCGACAGGCCCGTCACCCGGCCGTCCTCACCGGGGATGTACCCCACGTGCGCGACACCGTGGAAAGACACCAGGTGGTGCTCGCACGTCGAATACATCGGGATGTCCTTGACCAGCACGAGCTCGTCGTGCTGCTCGTCGAACGTCGTGTTGAGCACCTCGTCCGGGTCGGTGTAGAGCCCCGCGAAGATCTCCCGATACGCGCGCGCCACCCGGGCCGGGGTGTCGATCAGGCCGTGCCGGTCCGGGTCCTCGCCGACCGCGAGCAGCAGCTCGCGCACGGCGGCCTCCGCGCGGGCCTGGTCGAATTCCGGGGTGAGCGTCGCCGAGTTGTCCTGCGACCGCGTCATCGAGGTCTCCTCCGTTACCCGTTGCCCGGCGGGGTGCCGCGCCCGTTCTCCCCGCGGCCGGTGTCCTGGTCCTGACCACGATCCTGGTCCGGCGCCGCGGGCTGCGGATACTGCTGCTGATAGGGCGGATAGTACGGCGGCTGCGCGCCGGGTGGTGGGCCCTGATACCCCGACGGTGGATACCAGTAGCCGGGCTGCGGCTGCGGTTGCTGCTGTGGGGCACCCGGCTGCTGCGGCGGAGGCGGCCAGCCGGGGGCGTGCCAGCCCGCCGGGGCGCCGTAGTCGGGCTGGGTCTGGCCACCATGCGCACCGTTCGCGCCGTTGGTGCCGTTGCCGCCGTTGCGGTGAGCCGCCTCGGCGGCAGCCTTGGACGCCTGGGCGATCGCAGTCTTGAACGCGGGCTCCGGAACCGGCTTGGGCCAGGGCTCACCACGCTCGATGGCCAGCTCGCCCGGCGTCTTGATCGGCGGCTTGTCCGACGGAACCCGGCCACCGAAGTCGTCGAACATCGTCAGCCGCGGGCGCTTCTTCACGTCGCCGAAGATCTGCTCCAGCTCCTTGCGGTGCAGCGTCTCCTTCTCCAGGAGCTCGCCGGCCAGCACGTCGAGCACGTCGCGGTACTCGGTGAGGATCTCCCACGCCTCGGTGTGGGCGGCCTCGATGAGCTTGCGGATCTCGTCGTCGATGATCTGGGCGACCTCGTGGCTGTAGTCGGCCTGGTTGCCCATGGTGCGGCCGAGGAACGGGTCGCCGTGCTCGGTGCCGTAGCGCACCGCGCCCAGCTTGGAGCTCATGCCGTACTCGGTGACCATCGCGCGCGCGATCTTGGTGGCCTGGTCGATGTCCGAGGACGCGCCGGTGGTGGGCTCACGGAACACGAGCTCCTCGGCGGCGCGGCCGCCCATCGCGAACACCAGGCGCGCGATCATCTCCGAGCGGGTCATCAGACCCTTGTCGTCCTCGGGCACGGCCATCGCGTGGCCGCCCGTGCGGCCGCGGGCCAGGATCGTCACCTTGTAGATGGGCTCGATGTCCGGCATCGCCCACGCAGCCAGCGTGTGCCCGCCCTCGTGGTAGGCCGTGATCTTCTTCTCGTGCTCACTGATCAGGCGACTCTTGCGGCGCGGCCCGCCGACGACGCGGTCGACCGCCTCTTCCAGAGCCGGACCGGTGATGACGGTGCCGTTCTCGCGAGCGGTCAGCAGCGCGGCCTCGTTGATGACGTTGGCCAGATCGGCACCGGACATGCCGACCGTGCGCTTGGCCAGACCCTCGAGGTCGGCGTCCGGCGCGATCGGCTTGCCCTGCGAGTGCACCTTCAGCACCGCGCGGCGGCCGGCGAGATCGGGGCTGGAGACCGGGATCTGGCGGTCGAAGCGACCGGGTCGCAGCAGCGCCGGATCGAGGATGTCCGGCCGGTTGGTCGCGGCGATCAGGATGACGCCCTGGCGGTCGCCGAAGCCGTCCATCTCGACGAGCAGCTGGTTGAGCGTCTGCTCGCGCTCGTCGTGCCCGCCGCCGAGGCCGGCGCCGCGCTGGCGACCGACCGCGTCGATCTCGTCGACGAAGATGATGCAGGGGCTGTTCTGCTTGGCCTGTTCGAACAGGTCACGCACGCGGGAGGCGCCGACGCCGACGAACATCTCGACGAAGTCCGAGCCGGAGATCGTGAAGAACGGCACCCCGGCCTCACCGGCCACGGCGCGCGCCAACAACGTCTTACCGGTGCCGGGCGGGCCGTAGAGCAGGACGCCCTTGGGGATCTTGGCGCCGAGCGCCTGATACCGGCTGGGGTTCTGCAGGAAGTCCTTGATCTCGTAGAGCTCTTCGACCGCCTCGTCGACACCGGCGACGTCGGCGAACGTGGTCTTGGGCATGTCCTTGGACAGCTGCTTGGCCCGCGACTTGCCGAAGCCGAAGCCCATCCGGCCGCCGGTCTGCATCCGGGAGAACAGCACGAAGAGGCCGACCAGCAGCAGCAGCGGCAGCATGTAGATCAGCAGCGAGCCCAGCACGCTGGACTGGTTGACCACGGTATTGGTCTTGACGTTCTTGCCCTGTAGCGCCTCGAACAGCGTCACGCCGTACCCGGTCGGGTACTTGGTGATGACCTTGGTGCTGTCCTCGGTGTCACCGTTGCCGTCTTTGAGCTCGAGCCGCAGCTGCTGCTCGCGGTCGTCGATCTGCGCGCTGTTGACGTTGCCGCTGGTGATCTGCGACATCGCCACCGAGGTGTCGACGGGCTTGTAGCCGCGGGTGTCGTCGCTGAAGTAGAAGAAGGACCACCCCAGCAACAGGACCACGGCGATCACCGTGAGCGTGCGGATCACGTTTTTACGATTCATGCGTTGGTCCGGTTCATCGATGTGTGCGGCCCGGGCGAGAGAACCCGGCCAAAATCCTTCCAATACGCGCAGCTGGAAACCTCAAGGCTACCGCTAGACCAACGTTCGGCAGCCTCTGGAGTTCCCGGCCCGGTGTGCGCACAGATTCAGAACCGCCGCCGTACTCGCGATCCGGACTCACACTGGACGCCGTGCGCACACGAGGGATCCACACCAACGGGGTGACGCTGCAGGTGACCGAGGCCGGCGAACCGGGCGCACCCGTCGTCGTGCTCCTGCACGGATTCCCCGAGCTGGCCTACTCCTGGCGGCATCAGGTGCGAGCGCTGGCCGACGCGGGCTTTCACGTCCTGGCGCCCGACCAGCGCGGCTACGGCGAGTCGGACAAGCCGACCGCGGTCGAGGCCTACGCGGTGGACGAGCTGGTCGGCGACGTGGTGGGCCTGCTCGACGCGGTCGGGGCCGAGCAGGCCGCGGTGGTCGGGCACGACTTCGGCGCGGTGGTGGCCTGGGCCGCGCCGCTGCTGGCGCCGGACCGGTTCCGCGCGGTCGCCGGGGTGAGCCTGCCGCCGGTGCCGCGGCCCCGGGTGCCCACCACGCAGGCGTTCCGGCAGCTGTTCGGCGACCATTTCTTCTACATTCTCTATTTCCAGGAGCCCGGCCCCGCCGACGCCGAGCTCGATCGCGACCCCGCGACCACCATGCGCAAGCTGTTCGCGACGCCGCCCGCCGGCGACGAGGCCGCCGCCCTGCGAATGCTTGCCCCCGGATCCGCGGGCTTCCTGGATCGCATCCCCGAACCGGCTGGTCTGCCGGGCTGGCTCGACGCCGCCGATTTCGACGTCTACGTCGCGGCGTTCACCCGCGGCGGCTTCACCGCCCCGCTGAACTGGTACCGCTGCTTCGACCGCAACTGGGAGCTCACGGCACAGCCTCCAGCGGCCACGATCACCGTGCCGGCGCTCTTCATCGGCGGTACCGCCGACGCGACGCTGAGCTACACCCCGCGGCACCGCTCCAGCGAAGTGGTCAGCGGACCGTACCGGGAGGTCATGGTCGAGGGGGCCGGCCATTGGCTGACCGAGGAGCGGCCGGCGGAGCTCAGTCGGCTGTTGATCGAGTTCCTCGCGTTTTGAGGTGTGACAACCGTTATTGACGGGTATGTTTGCTGCGGGTTGGGGCGCGGTGCGACCGGGGGGAAATTGACGTGGACTTCACAGCAAAGCGCCACGGGGTGTCCGACGGCCCCTTCGATCGCGCCAACCTCGTGACCTCAGCGCGCAACACATTCGCCGATCTGGGGCCGGCCGCCAGCATGGCCGACGTCGCCGAGGCAGCGGGCGTGAGCACCGACGATCTCTACGGCCACTTCGGCGACCGCGATGGCCTCCTCGTCGCCGTCCTCGACGATCTCGAAGAGTCACTGCGCGAGCCCGAACCGACGGCCCGCCCGTCGCTCGGTCTCCCGCGGCTGTCTGCGCGGTACGTGGTCCCGCCGGTCGTCGCGGCGAGCGCGGTGCTGTCGCTGGGCATGGCTCCCCCGTCATCCGCGGCCGCCGTGGACCCGCCCCCGGCGAGCTCCGTGGTGACGATCAGCCCGCTGTGGCCGGTGTGGTCGCTGGACACGGCGCTGCAGGGGTCGCTGTGCGCCACCGGAGAATGCTCCCGGCTGGACTACGTGCCGTTCGCGACGGGCAGCGGGGTGCGTGCGCTGGACCGGCGGCTGTCGCAGGTGACGACGGGCGCGAAGGCCACCGGCGACGGCCCCACCGTGGTGCTGGGGTTCAGCAACGGCGCCGGCGTCGCCGAGGCGTGGATGGCGCAGCACTCCGGGGTCGTCGGCGCCCCCTCACCCGACGAGGTGTCTTTCGTCCTGATCGGCAATCCGCGGCGGGCCCACGGCGGCATCATGCCCCCGATCGAGCCGACCGACTATCACGTGATCGACGTGGTCCGGCAGTACGACCCGATGGCAGACTTCCCCGACCGGCCGCTGAACCTGCTGGCGCTGGCCAATGTCGCGGCGGGCATGCTCTCGCCGATGCACCTGGACTACCGGAGCGTGGACCTCGACGATCCGAGCAACGTGGTGTGGACCGAGGGCAACACCACCTACGTGTTCGTCCCGACGACGGAGCTACCGCTGCTCAAACCCCTTCGCGCCCTCGGGTTCGACGAGCTGGCCGCGAAGCTGAACGGCCCGCTCACCGAGATCATCGAAAAGGCTTATGACCGGCCCTATTTGGACACGCCGGAGCCTGCGCCGGTCGTCGCGCCGGAACCCGGGCCGACGGTCCTAACGGCCGCCACCGAGGAGAACGAGCCAGCCACCCCCGCCCGTCGCACCCTGTTCTCGAAACGCGGTGTGGCCGAAGATGATTCGGACGACACCCCGGTACGGAAGCCGGCCCGGCCGGACGACGACGCGACGACGACCGCCTCCGACACACCGACGGTCACCGCCCCGCCGACGGACGACGGCGGCACCGCGAGCACACCCAAGCCCACGAAAAAGGCCCACAAGGGCTGGGGACGCCACCGCGCCGAGTGACACCGGATGCGCGGCTCGGCGCGTTACTGTGCCAGCCATGTCTCACTCAGCCCGCAGACCCGTCACCCGGATCGCCCTGACCGTCGCCGCCGCCGGCGTCGTCGCGGCATCGGGGGCCGCCTGTGACTCGCAGTCCGGTCCGGCCTCGTCGCCCGGCACGGACGCCCGGCAGGTCACCGTCGTCGGCGAAGGTCAGGTCAATGGGACCCCGGACACGTTGACGGTCAACGCATCCATGGAGTTCCAGGCCGCCGACGCGACCGGCGCGATGACCCAGACCAACGAGCGTCAGCAGGCCGTCATCGACGCTCTCGTCGGCGCTGGGGTGGACCGCAAGGACATCGCCACGACGGCAGCCGATCTGCAGCCGCAGTACAGCAGCGACAGCACGACGATCTCCGCGTATCGCGCCACCAACTCGATCACCGTGACGATCCGCGATCTGGCCAAGGCGTCGGACGCGATCGGTCTGATCGTCAGCACCGGCGGCAACGCCGCGCGCATCAACTCGATCAACTACTCGATCGACGACGATTCTCAGCTGGTCCGCGACGCCCGCGCCCGCGCGTTCAACGACGCCAAGGACCGCGCCAACCAGTACGCGCAGCTGTCCGGGCTCGACCTCGGCGACGTCATCTCGATCTCGGAGGCGGCCGCGCCCACCCCGCCGGTCCCGATGCCGGCGATGCCGCGCGCGATGGAGGCCGCGGTGCCGCTGGAACCGGGTCAGCAGACCGTCGGGTTCTCCGTGACGGTGGTGTGGCAGCTCGCCTAGGCGGGATCAGACCCAGTGGGCCCGACGGTCACCGGCACGCCGTTGAGCACCGCGGTGCCCGACAGCGGGTCGAGCAGCGAGCCGTCGTTGAGCTGGTTGACGTTGACCCCCGGCTGACCGGCGGCCAGCTGCTGCCCGGTGCCGGGGCGATCGTGGCCCCAGCCGTGGGGCAAGGACAGCACACCCCGCCGGATGCCGTCGGTGATCTCGACCGGCACCACCAGCTCGCCGCCGGCGCCCTTGACGACGGCGGTGTCGGTGACGCCCAGATCGGCGGCGTCGTCGGGATGCATCCGCAGCGTGCACCGATTGGTACCGCCCGCGAGCGCCGGCAGGTTGTGCATCCAGCTGTTGTTGCTGCGCAGATGCCGCCGCCCGATCAGCACGAAGCCCTCGGCGGGCCGGGTCATCGCCTCCCGCAGCCGTGCCGCGTCGTCGATCAGCGCGGGCGGCGCGAGTTCGACCATGCCCGATGGCGTGCGCAGCACCTCGAGCAGCCGTGGCTGCAGCGGACCCAGATCGACGCCGTGCGGTGCGTCCTTGAGGCGCTGCAACGTGAGGCCGTCCGGGCGCGCGCCGAATGCGTCGCCGTAGGCGCCGAGGCGCAGCATCATGTCCAGCCGGCGCTCGTAACCGAGCCCGGCGGGCAGCATCGCGGTGAGCTCGTCCACGGCTCGGCCGGCGACCGGCGAATCGGGGTCGGCGGTCTCTTTGGCCAGCGTGGTGGCGATGACCTGCTCGTCGACCAGCGCCGGGTCGGCGTCCTGCCCCATGCCGTACACGACCAAAGCCAGCCGGGACAGGATCTCCGCCTCGCTGGGCCGGCCGTCCAGCGGCAGCGCCGGCGGTGAGTAGCGGGCGTTGTTGCGGATGGCGAGCGCGTTGAGCGCGACATCGAAGTGCGGGGAGCGCGACGGCGGGGGCGGCGGCAGGATGACGTCGGCGTGGCGGGTCGTCTCGTTGAGGTAGGGGTCGACGCTCACCATGAACGCGACGCGCTCGAGTGCCTTGTCGAGCCGGTCCCCGTCGGGGGCCGACAGCACCGGGTTGCCCGCGACGGTGATCATCGCTTTGATCTGCCCGTCGCCCGGCGTCTCGATCTCCTCGGCGAGGACTGGGGTGGGCAGCTCGGAGAGCACCTCGGGACGGCCCGAGACGCGACTGTGCCAGCGGCCGGTGCGGAAGCCTTTGCCGGGCCGGTGCCCGCGTGGTGCCGGGGCCACCGGCGAGCAGGGGAACATCGCACCGCCGGGCCGGTCCAGGTTGCCGGTCAGGATGTTCACGACGTCGACGAGCCAGCTGCCCAGGGTGCCGAACTCGACGGTCGATGTGCCGATGCGGCCGTAGACGGCCGCGCTGGGTGCTGCGGCGAGTTCCCTTGCGAGCGTGCGGATCTCGTCGGCGTCGACGCCGCAGTAGTCGGCGACGACGTCGGGGGCGAAGTCGCGCGCCGCGGCGCGCACGTCGTCGAGTCCGGCGACGTGCTCGGCAAGCGCACCCAGGCTCACGAGGTCTTCATCGAACAACACGTGGACGACGGCGAACAGCAGCGCGGCGTCGGTGCCGGGCCGGGGCGCCAGGTGGCGGTCGGCGAGCTCCGCGGTGCGGGTTCGGGCCGGGTCGATGACGACGATGCGGCCGCCGCGCTTGCGGATGTCGCGCATCTTGCCGCCGAAGTCGGGAGCTGTGGTCACGCTGCCGTTGGACACCAGCGGGTTGGCCCCGATGATCACGAGATAGTCGGTGCGGTCGAGGTCGGGCACCGTGAACGCGACCGGGCTGCCGAACATCAGCCCCAGCGAGACGTGCTTGGGCATCTGGTCCAGCGTGCTCGCCGAGAACACCTGCCGGGTGCCCAGGCCGCGGATGATCAGCGGTGGGTACAGTGCGCCCGCGACGGTGTGCGCGTTCGGGTTTCCGAGATAGGCGCCGACCGACGCGCCGCCGTGCTCGCGGATGACCGCACCCAGGCCGTCGGTAACCGCGGCGAACGCCTCCTCCCACGTCGCCTCGGTCAGCACGCCGTCGCGCCGGACCAGCGGCGCATGCAACCGGTCGGGGTCGTTGTCGAGCTCGGCGAAGCTCGCGCCCTTGGGGCAGATGAAGCCGGCGCTGAACACGTCGTCGCGATCACCCCGGGCGCTGACCACTCGGCCCGCGTCGATCGTCAGCGTCAGGCCGCAGGTGGCCTCGCAGAACGGGCAGATGCGGAGCGCGGTCTCGGTCATCCCCGCATTGTGCTCGCGACCACCCGTCCTCGTCAGTCTTCGTAGACCTTCGGGTCGAGCGTGCCGATGAACGGCAGGTCGCGGTAGCGCTCGGCGTAGTCGAGGCCGTAGCCGACGACGAATTCGTTGGGGATATCGAAGCCGATGTAGGTGATGTCGACGTCGGCGCGCACGGCGTCGGGCTTGCGCAGCAGCGTGCACACGCGCAGCGACCGCGGGCGGCGGGTGGCCAGGTTGCGCAGCAGCCACGACAGCGTCAGGCCGGAGTCGACGATGTCCTCGACGATCAGCACGTC
Organism: Actinomycetes bacterium; assembly: GCA_023404955.1. GTDB lineage: Bacteria > Actinomycetota > Actinomycetes > Mycobacteriales > Mycobacteriaceae > Mycobacterium. The sequence goes on along the minus strand of JAEXZY010000165.1, from coordinate 45,001 downwards.
GCGATCGTTGATGTCGCGGTCGAGGTCTTTGAGGATGCGCACCACCCCCGACGACGACGTCGACGAGCCGTACGAGCTGACCGCCATGAACTCCAGCTGCGTGGGCAGCGGGATGGCCCGGGCCAGGTCGGTGACGAACATGACCGCGCCCTTGAGCACCGTGATGAGCAGCAGGTCCTGCTGCCCCTCCCCCGGCGTCGGGTAATCGGCGGCGATCAGCTCGGCGAGCTCAGCCGTCTTCGAGCGGATCTGCTCTTCCGACAGCAACACCGACTTGATGTCCCCGGGATACAACTCCCCATGCGCAGGCACGCCCTAGAGCGTAGCGGTGTTCAGTCGGCGACCGGCTCGCGGTAGAGCGTCAGCACCGCGCCCCGCCGGCCCGCGAACAGCCGGCACCGCGTCATCGCGCTCGGTACCGCGACTCCGCCCTGCCCGCGCCATGCGGTCACCAGCGCGTCGACCGATCGGAGCTGCGCGTCGGTCAGGCCCGCGGCGCCGCCGTCGAGCAGCCAGCGCCGGATCACGCGACGGCGCACCGCGGGGGGCAGCGCCGTCAACGACGCCACCGCAAGCTCGGGGCCGATCGTCACGTCGGCGGCGATGGCGTCGAGCGCGTCGGTGTCCTCGCGCAGCGCGGCGGCGGTCCGGGCCAGTGCCTCGGCGACGCCGCCGGCCAGCACGTCCTCCAGCAGGGGCAGCACCTCGGCGCGCAACCGCACGCGGGTGAAGCGCGGGTCGTCGTTGTGCGGGTCCCGCCACGGGGTCAACGCCAGCTCGGCGCACGCTGCGTGGGTGACGCTGCGGCGCACCTCCAGCAGGGGCCGGCACCACGGCGGATCGTGGGGTCGCATGCCGGCGATCGAGCGGGCGCCCGATCCGCGGCCCAGGCCCAGCAGCACCGTCGCCGCCTGATCGTCGAGCGTATGACCGAGCAGCACCGGTGCCCCGTCGCGGGCCCGCTCCAACGCGGCGTAGCGGGCAGCGCGGGCAGCCGCCTCGGGTCCGCCGCGGCTGCCGACATCGACCGAAAGAACCTGTGCATCAACACAACCCAGCGCAAGCGCTTGCTCCCGGGCGGCTGTGGCGACGGCGTCGGAGCCTGCCTGCAGCTGATGGTCGACGATCAGCGCGGTGGTCGGCCGCAGCGCCGCGGCGACCGCGGTCAGCGCCAGCGAGTCCGGCCCGCCCGACAGTGCGACACACCAGCGCCCGTCCAGACCGTGTTCGGCAGCGAATCGGCGCAGCGCCGCGCGCAGCTGCGCTACAGCACCCGGTCGATCCATCGCTGCGGCTCGTCGATTTCGTCGGGCAGCGGCAGGGTGTGCGGGCCGGTCCAGATCGTGTTGAACCGCGCCATCCCGACTTTCGACACCACGACATCGACGAACGCCTTGCCACGGGTGTACTGGTCCATCTTCGCGTCGATACCGAGCAGTGCCCGCAGCAGCCGCTGCACCGGGGGTTGGCGGCGGTGCCTGCGCTGGTCGAACCGGTGGCGGATGGTGGCCACCGACGGGACGACCGCGGGCCCCACGGCATCCATCACGTGATCGGCGTGCCCTTCGAGCAGTGTGCCCAGGACCAGCAGCCGGTCCAGTGCCTCGCGTTGGGCTTCCGACTGCACGGCACGCACCAGGCCGAGGATGCCCGCCGAATTGGCGTCCGCCGTTTGGCCGGACCGCTTCTCGCGGACGAACTCGGCCAACCGCCCGACCACCTGGGTCACGTCGTCGCCGGCGTCCTGGGTCAGCACCCCGAGCGCGTCGGACATGTGGCCGGCCAGCCACGGGTTGGCGCGGAACTGCACACGATGGGTGACCTCGTGCAGGCACACCCACATCCGGAAGTCGGCCGGCTGTACCTTCAGCTGCCGCTCCACCGCGATGACGTTCGGGTAGACCAGCAGCAGTTCCCCGCCCCGCTCCGAAAAGGGGTCGTACTGCCCCAGAATCCCCGACGACACGAATGCCAGCACCGCGCCCGTCTGCACCCCCGCGATCCGCCCGCTGATCGCGCGCGGCTTGGCGCCGTCACCGCCGCCGGTCATCGCCCGCATCGAGCCCGCGGCCGCGCGAATCCACTCCGGCCGGTTGACGATTCGCGCCTCCGGGATGTCCGCGCCCTCGGCCAGACCGGTCACCTCGCGGACCGGCACCTCGGCCGCACGCGCCGCGTTGGCCAGCTGTGCGATCACCTGCGTGCGCGTGTAGTCGGTCGCCGGCGGCTCGGGGCGGGCCAGCTTGCCGCCGAAGGAAGCGGCCAGATCCCAGTCCACCGCGCTACCGACCGAGAACTTCTGGGCGGCGCTCATGTGCGGCAACCGCACGATCGCAAGGTCGCGGCGAACGCGTCGAGCGCGGTGCGGCCGCTCGGTCCGGCCTGGTTGGACAGCAGCGCGAACGTCAGCACCCGGCCGTTGGAGTCGGTCACGATGCCGGCCAGCGAGTTGGTGGCGGTCAGTGAGCCCGTCTTGGCACGCAGGTAACCCGCCGCGTCGCGGCCGGCGTTGTCCAGGAAGCGGTTGGACAGCGTGCCGCTGCCGCCGGCGATCGGCAGCAGGTCGACCAGCGGCCGCAGGCGGGGGTGCTGGTCCCCGACGGCCGTGCCCACGACCTCGTCCAGCGTCTCGGCCGTCAGCCGATCGTCCACCGACAGGCCGCTGGAATCGAGCAGGCGCGCCTCGCCGGTGTCGACGCCGGCGTCGTCGAGCGCGTCGAGCACGGCACTGGCGGCCCCGGAGAAACTGAGCGGGCGGCCCGTCGCCTCCGCGACCTCCCGGCCCGTCGACTCGGCCATCACGTTGTCCGAGGCGTTCATCATGTCGCGCAGCCGCTGGATCAGCGGCGGCGACTGCACCGAGGCGATCTCGCGGCCCCGCGCAGCGGACGGCAGCACAGTCACTTTCTGCGGGTCCACCCGGAGGGCGACGGCCAGCGCGCGGCCGGCGTCCAGCGCGGGGGTGCGTGAGCGCGCGGAGTCCACGCTGACGGGTTGGGTGCGGCCACCGTCGAGCATCACCGACTCAATCGGGGCGATGTCGCCGCCGTCGATGTCCAGCGGGTCCCAGCCCGGCGCCATCGTCGGACCGCTGTAGGCGCTGACGTCGACGGCGACGGTGCGCACGGTCACTCCGCTGCGGCGCACTTGGTCGGCGAGGTCGACGATCCGGGCCGCATCCCGGTACCAGGTGTCGGTGCCGCGCGGAGCGGCCGACAGCGTCGGATCACCGCCTCCGACGAGGACCACCGTCCCCGGCGAGGTCGTCACCACCCGCGTCGTCAGGCGGGCGTCGCGATCCAGCGTCAGCAGGGCCGCAGCCGTGGTCAGCAGCTTGTTCGTCGACGCGGGCTGCATCGGGACATGTGCGCCCTGGGCCCATAGCTCGTCGCCGGTGATCGCGTCGGTGATGCGGCCGGTGAACTGGCCGAGGTTCGGATCGGCCACCACGGCGCGCAACGCGTTGGCCAGCCCGGCGGGCGTCGGCATGTCGGCCGTGTCGGGCACGGGCACGACACCCGGATCGGCGCTGGCCGGGGGCGGGGCCGGCTTGACAGCCACTGCCTCGGAAGGCTGGCGGCCGGCGATCAGCGCGGCCGTCAGGACCAGACCGGCCACCACGACCACCACGGCGAGACCCACCAGGGCATAAGTGGACCGCCGCCATCGAGTCGGCCGCATAGTTCCCCTGTCGCTCGAATACTTCGAAAGCCACCCCTGTAGAGCAGGGTATCGCTCCCCACTAAGGTGGTTCCGGCCTGTTGATCGCCCGTCATGCGAAGGAGCCTCCCCGGTGCAGTTCGACGTTCTCATCGAGATCCCGAAGGGTTCACGCAACAAGTACGAGGTCGATCACGACAGCGGCAAGGTGAAGCTGGACCGCTACCTGTTCACCGCGTTCGGCTACCCGACCGATTACGGCTACATCGAGGACACGCTCGGCGAGGACGGCGATCCGTTGGACGCGCTGGTGCTGCTGCCCGAGCCGGTGTTCCCCGGGTGCATCGTCGAGGCCCGCCCCGTCGGCATGTTCCGCATGACCGACGAGAAGGGCGGCGACGACAAGGTGCTGTGTGTGCTCGCCGACCCGCGGTGGGACCACATCCAGGACATCGGCGACGTGTCGGAGTTCGAGCTCGACGCGATCAAGCACTTCTTCGTGCACTACAAGGACCTCGAGCCGGGCAAGTTCGTGCATGCCGCGGACTGGGTGGGCCGCGAGGAGGCCGAGGCCGAGGTCAACCGGTCGATCGAGCGCTTCAAGACCGAGGGCCACTAGTTTCTTCCCCGCGAACAGACGCGAACTCGAGCGTGTCGACGGCGTGTCTGCTCGAGTTTGTGTCTTCTCGGCGGAATTGACCTGCCTGTAACACGACGTTACGTGCCCGCCGCTTGACCGTTCGATCATGGCGGTGTGCTGCTGCATCAGGGAATCGGTCTGGAGGCGTTCAACGCGCTGCCGATGCGCCGCGCCGTGCACGCCGTCTACGAATGCTGCTGCAGCGTCCCACTAGCCGCCGACCTGGCCCGGCAACGCCCGTTCCAGTCCCACGACCAGCTGTTCCGCTGCGCCGACGGGCTGCTGTTCGCGCTCGGCGAGGACTCGATCGACTCGATCCTGCAGGCCTACCCCGACGTCGGCCGTCGGCCCGGCAGCGAGAAGTCGCAGGCCGAGCAGTGCGCCGTCAACGACGCGCGACCCGAGATGATGGCGCAGCTGGCCGATGCCTCGAAGACCTACCTGGACCACTTCGGCTTCGGCTTCGTGATGCACGTCAACGGCTACAGCGCCGACACCGTGCTGGCCACGATGGGTGACCGGCTGCTCAACGACTACGAGACCGAGCGCAAGATCGTGCGCAACGAACTGGCCAGGATCAACCGCACCCGGCTGGAACGCATGCTCGGCCCCGAAGGCGGCTACGACAACTGGTGACCACTCGGTGGCCCTAGGCTCGCCCTCATGGGTGGTGCCGTGCACGGTCACTGGGAGCCCCGGTTCGAGCGCCTCGCTGCCGCTCTGGCCGAGGAGATCGAGACAGGTGAGGAACTCGGCGCGTCGCTGGCCGTCGACGTCGACGGTGAACTCGTCGCCGACATGTGGGGCGGCTTCACCGATCGCGCCAAAACCATTGCCTGGCAGCAGGATACGATCGTCAACTTCTGGTCCTGCACCAAGACGCTGACCGCCCTGGCCGCGCTCCTCCTCGTCGACGCCGGCGACCTCGATCCCTCCGCGCCGGTCACCAGGTACTGGCCGGAGTTCGGCGCCCGCGGCAAAGACCCCATCGAGGTGTGCCATCTGCTGTCCCACACCTCGGGGGTGTCGGGTTGGCAGGTGCCGTTCGACGTCGAGCACATCTACGACTGGGAACGCGCCACCGCGCACCTGGCGGACCAGGCCCCGTGGTGGCAGCCAGGCACCGCGTCGGGCTACCACGCGATGAACTACGGCCACCTGATCGGGGAGGTGATCCGTCGGATCACCGGTGACCCCCTGAAAGACTTTGTCCGCGAACACGTTTCGGACAGGCTCGACGCCGACGTGCAGATCGGCGCCCGTACCGCCGATGAGCCGCGCATCGCCGAACTCGTCGCTCCCCCACCCCGCGACCGCGGCCTGGACCGGCTCGGTCCCGATCACCCGGCGGTCCGGACGTTCGCGGCCTTCCCGCCCGGCGCCTACGGTGTCGCGGTCGCTGAGACCGCACCGTGGCGAGCCGCCGACATCGGCGGTGCGAACGGCCATGGCAACGCCCGCGGGCTGGTGCGTGCGTTGCGCCCGATTGCGCTGGGCGGCACCGTCGACGGCAACACGGTGCTCTCCCCCGCCACGATCGACCACATCTTCGTCGAACAGTCGAACGGCGCCGACCTCGTGCTCGGCATCCCGCTGCGGTTCGGCCTCGGCTTCGGACTGCCGACGCCCGAGAGCGTGCCCGCCGTTCCCGCCGGCCGGGTCTGCTGGTGGGGCGGCTGGGGTGGATCGCTGGTCGTGATGGATCTCGACCGGCGGGCCACCTTCGCCTACGTGATGAACAAGATGGGGGCGGGCACGACGGGCACCTCGCGCTCGCTGCGCTACGCCCGGCTGATCGACGCGGCGCTTCAGGACGCGCGGGCCTGACTCCGGGCACTGAGCGCCCGTAGCACCTCTCGCCCGATGCTTTCGAGATCCTGCTGCGGCGACGCGCCGATCAGCGTCACCCCGTCGGCCACCCCGGCCGAGGAGATGTCGTCGATCAGCCCCGTCAACCCGGCGACGGTCCCCGCGTACCGGATCGTGTCGCCGGACTGGGCACCGTGTTCACCGAACACACCGCGCGCCGCCCGGAAGTCCCGGCCGATGGCCACTGTCACGTCCAGAATCACCGCGGCGTTGCCCGGACCCGATCGAATCCGCGACCGCACCTGACGGGCGCGCTGCAGGTCAGGGGCGGACACCCGGATGATGGGCTGGGCACCGTCGGTGAGCTCACGCACGCCGGCGGCATCGTCGACAAAGATCCGCATCAGGCAACGCTAACGAGCACCCACCTCGAGCACACCCGTTGCAATCAGGGCGAGTGCAACGGAATCAGCGGGAGTTGTCCGCCGCCGGATCGGTCTCGTCGGCTTTCTCGGACTCCGACTCCCCGTTCTTGCGCACGTCGTGAACCCGGGTCTTGTACAGGCTCGCCGCGGTGGTGATCAGCAGTGTGACGACGATGACGCCCAGGCTGGCCAGCGTCGGGATCTCCGGCACCTTGAGCGGCTCGCCACCGTTGATGAACGGCACCTCGTTCTCGTGCAGCGCGTGCAGCAGCAGCTTCACGCCGATGAAGCCCAGGATGAACGCCAGGCCCTGCGACAGGTACACCAGCCGCTTGAGCAGGTCGCCGAGCAGGAAGTACAGCTGCCGCAGGCCCATCAGCGCGAACACGTTGGCGGCGAACACCAGGTAGGGCTCGCGGGTCAGGCCGTAGATCGCCGGGATCGAGTCGAGCGCGAACAGCAGGTCGGTGGTGCCGAGGGCGATGATCACCAGGAACATCGGCGTCATCAACCGCGAGCCGTTCTCTTTCACCCACAGCTTCAGGCCGTCCCAGGTGTCGGTGAACTTCATGTGCTTCTGCGCGAACCGGACCACGCCGTTCTCACCGTCGTCGTCGTGGTCGGTGTCGCGCACCAGCTTGATCGCGGTGTACACCAGGAACGCGCCGAACAGGTAGAAGACCCAGGAGAACTGCTCGATCGCGACGGCGCCCAGCGCGATGAAGATGCCGCGGAAGATCAGCGCCAGGATGATGCCGACGAGCAGCGCCTGCTGCTGGTAGATCCGCGGCACCTTGAAGCTCGCCATGATGATCAGGAAGATGAACAGGTTGTCCACCGACAGGCTGTACTCGGTGAGCCACCCGGCGAAGAACTCGACGCCGTACTGGCTGCCGTGGAAGAACCACGTCCACACCCCGAAGGCGATCGCGAGCCCGACGTAGATCGTCAGCGCGGTGCCGGTTTCCCGCTTGGACGGCTCGTGCGGGCGACGCCCGATCACGATCACATCGAAGAGCAGGATCGCGATGGTCACGCTGAGCGTGATCCCCCACTCGAGAGCACTGACGTTCATCAAACCTCCGGTCGTCGTTCAACGCCGGAGGTCTCTTCCACCGCCGCCGCTTCCGGCAACCGGCCCACAGCACCGGTCGCCCGTATGCGGGCGACGTGATGACGACACAGTGGCGAAGGAATACTCCCCTCCAAGCCGGACATTCTGCCAGTCAGGCCGTCGACACGCGAATCACCGGCCACCCGACGGCGAGAAGTGGCCTCGCGCAGTGAGTACTTTGTACCCGTGACAGCACCGGATCCAACCTCGGAGATCCCCCCGCAGTATCTGCTGTCCGCCCAGGCGCCGCCCGCGCGCACGCTGATCGACATCCTCTACGACACCGCCCGGCGCCATCCCGATGCGACGGCCCTGGACGACGGCACCGTGCAGCTCACCTATGCCGAGCTGATCGCCGACGTCGAGGACAGCGTGGCGTGGCTGGCGGCGCGCGGCATCGGCCGCGGTGACCGCATCGGCATCCGGATGCCGTCGGGCAGCTATGCGCTCTACGTCGCGATCCTGGCTACCCTGGCCGCGGGCGCGGCATATGTGCCCGTCGACGCCGACGACCCGCCCGAGCGGGCCGAGCTGGTGTTCACCGAGGCCGACGTCGTCGCCGTGATCACCGAACGCGGCCTGATCCGGGGTCCCGGCGCGTCCCGCGGGTGGCGGGCGACGGCCCCGCTGAGCCGCGACGACGCGTGGATCATCTTCACGTCCGGATCGACGGGCACCCCCAAGGGTGTCGCCGTCACCCACCGCAGCGCCGCGGCGTTCGTCGACGCCGAGGCGCAGATGTTCCTGCAGGACAGCCCGCTGGGTCCCGGCGATCGGGTGCTGGCCGGGCTGTCGGTGGCGTTCGACGCGTCGTGCGAGGAGATGTGGCTGGCGTGGCGGCACGGCGCCTGCCTGGTGCCGGCGCCGCGGTCGCTGGTGCGCAGCGGCATGGATCTGGGTCCGTGGCTGGTGTCGCGCGACATCACCGTGGTGTCAACGGTGCCGACGTTGGCCTCGCTGTGGCCGGCCGAGGCGCTCGAAGCGGTGCGGCTGCTGATCTTCGGCGGTGAGGCCTGCCCGCCGGAGCTGGCTGCGCGCCTGGCGGTCGAGGGCCGGGAAGTGTGGAACACCTACGGCCCCACCGAGGCGACCGTGGTGGCCTGTGCCGCGAGGCTGACCGGAACCGGTGCGGTGAGCATCGGGCTGCCGCTGCCCGGGTGGGACCTCGCCGTCGTCGACTCCGACGGGAACCCGGTGCGTCCCGGCGAGGTCGGCGAGTTGGTGATCGGCGGGGTCGGCCTGGCGCGCTACCTCGACCCTGACAAGGACGCCGAGAAGTACGGCGCACTCGCCACGCTGGCGTGGAGCCGCGCCTACCGCAGCGGCGATCTGGTCCGACTCGAGAACGACGGCCTCTACTTCATGGGACGCGCCGACGACCAGGTCAAGGTCGGCGGTCGGCGCATCGAACTCGGGGAGGTCGACACCGCGCTCGTGCACCTGCCCGGGGTGAGCGGCGGCGCGGCCGCCGTCCGGCGCACCACCAGCGGCACCCCGGTGCTCGTCGGCTACGTCGTCGCCGCGCCCGGCGGGGCCTTCGATCTGACCACCGCCCGTGCCCAGCTGGCCGAGTCGCTGCCGGCCGCGCTGGTGCCGCGGCTGGTGGTCGTCGACGAACTCCCGACCCGCACGTCCGGGAAGGTGGACCGCGACGCGCTGCCCTGGCCTGTCGGCGGAACCGAGGACGACGCCGCCGCCGACCTCGGCGGCACGCTCGGCTGGCTGGCCGGGCTGTGGCGCGACGTGCTCGCCGCGCCGATCGACGGGCCGGGTGCCGACTTCTTCGCCCTCGGCGGCGGCTCGCTGTCGGCCGCGCAGCTGATCGCGGTGTTGCGACAGCGGTACCCGCAGGTCACGGTCGCCGACCTCTACGACCATCCGCGGCTGGGCTCGCTCGCCGGGTACCTCGACGAGTTGGAACCGCCCCCGGCCGTGGAGACCCGCACCGTGCGCCCGGTGTCCCGGCTGACCCAGGCCGTGCAGGTGGCGATGACGGTGCCGCTGGCCACGCTGACCGGTATGCAGTGGGTGGTGTGGCTGGCGGTGGCCAACAACATCGCCGCCGCCGTCGATCTGGTGGGATGGGTGCGGCCCGTCAGCTGGTGGTGGGTTCTCGCCGGCTTCCTGCTGTTCGTCTCCCCACCCGGACGGATGGGCATCGCGGTCCTCGGCGCGCGCATCCTCGTCGGCACGCTGACCCCCGGCACTTATCGGCGCGGCGGATCGGTGCACCTGCGCATCTGGCTGGCCGAGCGGCTCGCCGACGCCAGCGGCGCGGAGAACATGGCCGGCGCACCGTGGCTGGTGTATTACGCACGCGCCCTGGGCAATTCGGTGGGCACCGGGGTCGACCTGCACTCCGCGCCACCCGTCACCGGGATGCTGCGGATCGGGCACCGCTGCTCGATCGAACCCGAGGTCGACCTGACCGGGCACTGGATCGACGGCGACCTGTTCCACGTCGGCCCCATCACGATCGGCAACGACGCCACCATCGGCGCACGCACCACCCTGCTGCCCGGTGCGGTGATCGGGAAGAACGCCGACGTGGCGCCGGGCTCCGGCGTCGTCGGCAAGGTCAAGAACGGGCAGTACTGGAAGGGCTCACCGGCCGTGAAGTCCGGCAAGGCCAAACACCCATGGCCCGACCACCGGCCGCCCCGCGCGCCGGTCTGGGTGGCGATGTACGGCGTGACGTCGATGCTGCTGGGCGCGCTACCGCTCGCAGCGCTCGCCGCGGGACTCGCGGTGATCGGCTGGGCCGTGCGCGGCACCGCGACCCTGAGCGATGCGCTCCTTCCCGCGGTGGCCGCGACGGTGCCGGCCACCGCGGCCGCGGTGCTGGTCTACGCCGCGCTGACCGTGCTCGGTGTGCGCCTGCTCGCCGTCGGCCTGCACGAGGGCTACCACCCGGTGCGCAGCCGGTCGGGCTGGCAGCTGTGGGCGACCGAACGACTGATGGACGGCGCGCGCACCTATCTGTTCCCGATCTACGCCGGGCTCGCGACACCGTGGTGGCTGCGGCTGCTCGGCGCGAAGATCGGCAAGGGCACCGAGATCTCGACCGCACTGCTGATCCCGAAGTTCACCGTCGTCGAGGACAGTGCGTTCCTCGCCGACGACACGATGGTCGCTTCCTACGAGCTGGGCGGCGGTTGGATCCACGTCGCCCGGGCGACCGTCGGCAAGCGCGCGTTTCTCGGCAACTCCGGCATCACCCAGCCCGGCCGCCGGGTGCCCGACGACGGGCTCGTCGCGGTGCTCTCGGCGACCCCGCACAAGGCCAAGGCCGGCTCGTCGTGGCTGGGCAGCCCGCCGATGCGCCTGCGCCGCCAGCCCACCGCGGCCGACGCGCTGCGCACGTTCCACCCCTCGGCGCGGTTGCGCGCGCTACGGGCCGTGGTCGAGACGTTCCGCTTCGTGCCCGTCGTCGTCACGTTCGCGATCGGCGTCGGCGTGCTGCTGGCCGCGCAGGCCCTGGTGCTGACGCTGGGCTGGCTGGGCGCCGCGCTGCTGACCGGGCTGGTGCTGCTGGTCGCGGGCGCGCTGGCCGGCGGCATCGCCGTCGGCGCGAAATGGCTTCTGGTGGGCCGCATCACCGCGATCGAACATCCGCTGTGGTCGTCGTTCGTCTGGCGCAACGAGGTGTCGGACACCTTCGTCGAGACCGTCGCCGCGCCCTGGTTCGCCCGGGCCGCCTCGGGTACTCCGGTGATGAACGTGTGGCTGCGCGCACTGGGCGCGACGATCGGACGCGGAGTGTGGTGTGAGACGTACTGGCTGCCCGAGGCCGATCTGGTGACTCTCGGCGACGGTGCGACGGTGAACCGCGGGTGCGTGGTGCAGACCCATCTGTTCCACGACCGCATCATGCGGATGGACACGGTGGTGCTGGACGCCGGCGCGACGCTGGGCCCGCACTGCGTGGCGCTGCCCGCGGCACGGCTGGGTGCCGGCGCCACCGTCGGCCCGGCCTCGCTGGTGGTGCGCGGCGATGAGGTGCCGCCGTCCACGCGGTGGCAGGGCAATCCGATTGCGCCGTGGCTGCCGCCGCGCAAGAAACGCGCGGACACCGGCGGTAAGGCGAAGAAGCCGGCGGCGGCGTGAGGGCCCGCAAGCACGCCGCCAAGAAGGGGTCTGCGCCGGTCATCGACCCGTACCTGCCCGGCACCGGCAACTTCGGCTACCGGGTCTCTCGCTACGAACTCGACCTCGAGTACAAAGTCGCCATCAACCGGCTGACCGGTGCGGCCACCATCACCGCGGTCACGCTCGCCGAGCTGCAGACGTTCACGCTCGACCTGTCCGCGGCACTGTCAGTGTCGAAGGTGACCGTGAACGGCAAGCGGCCCAACAACTTCCGCACCTCCAACGGCAAATTGCACATCAGCCTGACCGACCGCCTGCGCGCCGGCGCGGCGATGACGATCGTCGTGCGCTACGGCGGCACCCCCCGCCCCAACCGCTCCCTGTGGGGCGAGGTCGGTTTCGAGGAACTGACCGAAGGCGTCCTGGTGGCCGGCCAACCCAACGGCGCGTCGTCGTGGTTCCCGTGCGACGATCATCCCGGCGCGAAAGCCAGCTTCGGTATCCAGATCAGCACGGAGAGCCCGTATTTCGCGCTGGCCAACGGCAAGCTGTTGCACCGGCGGGTGCGGGCGGCGATGACGTCGTGGACCTACGAGCAGGCCGAGCCCACGTCGACGTATCTGATCACGCTGCAGATCGGGGTCTACGAACGGCACCGCATCGCCAAGAACGGGTTCTCGATCCATGCCGTCGCCCCCGAGCGATTGCGAGATCTGGTGGCGCACGATTTCGGCCGGCAGGGCCAGATGATGAAGCTGTTCACCAAGCTCTTCGGTCCGTACCCGCTCGACACCGGGTACACGGTGGTGATCACCGACGACGATCTCGAGATTCCGCTGGAGGCGCAAGGCATCTCGATCTTCGGCGCCAACCACTGCGACGGGCAGCGCGGAGCCGAGCGGCTCATCGCCCACGAGCTCGCCCATCAATGGTTCGGCAACTCGGTCACCGTGCAGCGGTGGCGGCACATCTGGCTGCACGAGGGCTTCGCCTGCTACGCCGAATGGTTGTGGTCCGAACACTGCGGGCAGCGCAGCGCCGACGAGTGGGCTCGGCACTACCACCACCGTCTCGTGCACTCCCCGCAGGATCTGATCCTCGCCGATCCCGGCCCCCGCGACATGTTCGACGACCGCGTCTACAAGCGTGGCGCCCTCACCCTGCACGTCCTGCGGAAACACCTGGGCGACAAGAACTTCTTCGCCCTCCTCAAAGACTGGACGACGCGGTACCGGCACGCCAACGTGGTCACCGACGACTTCATCGGGCTGGCGGCCCGCTACGCCGACGAGTCGTTGCGTCCGCTGTGGGCGGCCTGGCTCTACGCGACCGACGTTCCGCCCCTGGACCGTTCGTGACCGACGCGACCGTCGGCCCGGGCGCGGTCACGCGGAGCAGCGTGGTGCGCGTCGGGGCAGCCACCGCGGTGTCCGCGCTGTGCGGATACGCGGTGCTGTATCTGGCCGCCCGTGATCTCGAGCCCGCCGGTTTCTCGGTGTTCGGCGTGTTCTGGGGTGCGTTCGGCCTCGCCAGCGGCGCCGCGTTCGGGTTGCTGCAGGAGACGACGCGGGAGGTGCGCCAGGCCACGACGGTCGAGCCCGGTGGCCCGCGCACCCGCCCGGTGCGGATCGGCATCGGGGTCGGGCTGAGCGCCGCGGCGGCCATCGCCGTCACCGCGCCTCTGTGGGCCGGGCACGTGTTCGCCGACGCCCGACTGCTCAGCGTGACCCTGCTGGCCGCCGGGCTCGCGGGGTTCTGCGTGCACACCACGCTGCTCGGCCTGCTCGCCGGCGGCGACGACTGGTCGCAGTACGGCGCGCTGATGGTCGCCGACGCGCTGCTGCGGGTCGCGGTCGCCGCGGGCAGCTTCCTGGTCGGCTGGGGGCTGGGCGGCTACCTGTGGGCGACCGTCGCCGGCTCGGTGGGCTGGCTGCTGATGCTGGCCGCCTCGCCGGTCACCCGGGCCGCTGCCCGGCTGCACACCCCGGGCACCACGGCGACGTTCCTGCGCGGAGCGGGTCACTCGATCGCCGCGGCGGGGGCCAGCGCCGTGCTGGTGATGGGCTTTCCGGTCCTGCTCAAGGCCACCTCTGGCGATCTCGGCGCCGCCGGTGGCGTGGTGATCCTGGCCGTCACGCTGACGCGCGCGCCGCTGCTCGTGCCGCTGACCGCGATGCAGGGCAACTTGATCGCGCACTTCGTGGATCAGCGTGCGCACCGCCTGCGGGCGTTGATCGTCCCGGCGGTGGTGGTCGTGGCGCTGGGCGCGGTGGGCGTGGCCGCGGCCGCGGCGTTCGGCCCGTGGTTGCTGCGCGAGGCCTTCGGCGCCGACTACGTGACCGACGGCGTTTTGCTGGGCTGGCTGACCGCGGCGGCGGTCATGATCGCGTTGCTCACGCTGACCGGGGCCGCCGCGGTCGCCGCGGCGCTGCAGCGCGCCTACGCCGTCGGCTGGGTGTCGGCCACGGTCGCCGCGGCTGCGCTGCTGGCGCTGCCGCTGGACCTCGAGGTGCGCACCGTCGTGGCACTGCTGTGCGGACCGCTGCTCGGCATCGCCGTTCACCTGGTCGCCCTCGCCAAGGTTGCGCCCCGCTAGGCCGTGTACGTTGTTGCGCATCGACATCTCCGGCCCCTCTGACCAGCGCTCCAGCGACGTGTGGATCGTCATCCCCGCCTACCGCGAAGCGACCGTGATCGAGGAGGTCATCGGTGAGGTGCGCGCGGTGTTCCCGCACGTGGTGTGCGTCGACGACGGCAGCACCGACGGCACCGGGGACGCCGCGCTGTGCGCGGGCGCGCACGTCGTCACCCACCCGGTAAACCTCGGTCAGGGCGCGGCCATCCAGACCGGGGTCGAATACGCCCGGGCCCGGCCCGGGGCCGCACTGTTCGCGACGTTCGACGCCGACGGGCAGCATCGCGTCGACGACGTCGTCACGATGATCGAGCACCTGCGTGCAGTCGACGCCGACCTCGTCGTCGGCAGCCGCTTCGCCGGCGGCCCCACCCAGACCCCGCCGCTCAAGCGGCTGGTCCTGCGGACCGCGGCGACGCTGAGCCGTCGCAACCGCAGCCTCGGACTGACCGACGCGCACAACGGGCTGCGGGTGTTCAACCGCCGCGTCGCCGACGAACTCGACCTGACGATCAGCGGCATGGGCCACGCCGGCGAGTTCATCGCGCTGGCCCACGAAAACGGTTGGCGGGTGGCCGAAGTGCCCGTCGACATTCGCTACACCGACTACTCGAAGGCCAAGGGCCAGCCGTTGCTGAACGGGGTCAACATCGTCTTCGACGGCCTGCTGCGCAGGAGGACGACCCGATGAACTGGATCCAGGTTCTGCTGATCGCGTCGGTGCTGGCGCTACTGGTGTATCTGCTGCGCTCGCGTGGCAGCGCCCGCTCGAAGGCGTGGGTGAAGGTCGGCTATGTGCTGTTCGTGATCGCCGGCATCTACGCGATTCTGCGCCCCGACGACACGACCGTGGTCGCAAACTGGCTGGGCGTGGACCGCGGCACCGATCTGCTGGAGTACGTGCTGATCATCGCGTTCGCGTTCACGACGCTGTCGACGTACATGCGGTTCAAGGACATCGAGCTGAAGTACACCAGGTTGGCCCGCGCCGTGGCATTGCAGAACGCGCGCGAGCCGGGAGACGGTCAGATCTCGCTGCGGAAGTAGTCCACAGTCCGGGCGACCCCGTCGCTGAGCCGGACCTGCGGCTGCCAGCCGAGCACCTCGCCGGCCCGGCTGTTGTCCAGGCAGGACCGGCGCACGTCGCCCAGTCGCGGCGGCTGGAATTCGGGCTCGTCGGATGCGCCCGCGGCCCGCGCGATCTCGGAGTGCAGCTGCCGCGTCGAGGTCTCCACACCGGTCCCGATGTTGAAGCGCTGACCGCTGCCTGCCTCGCCGGAGGCGCGCACGAACGCGTCGACGACGTCGTCGACGAACACGTAGTCGCGCGTGTCGGTGCCGTCCCCGAAGATCTTGGTCGGCCGCCCGGCGAGCAACGCGCGGGAGAAGATCGCGACCACGCCGGCCTCGCCGTGCGGATCCTGGCGCGGGCCATACACATTGGCGGGCGCGATGTGGCTGCAGTCCAGGCCGTAGAGGTTGCGGAACATCCCGAAGTAGACCTCGCCGCAGACCTTGCTGGCCGCATACGGCGACGCCGGGTCCAGCGGGTTGTTCTCGTCGGTGGGATAGCGGGGCGTGGCGCCGTACACCGATCCGCCCGACGAGGTGTGCACGATCTTGCGGACACCGGCGAGCCGGGCGGCTTCGGCCAGGCGCACCGTACCGACGACGTTGACGCTGGAATCGA
Organism: Actinomycetes bacterium; assembly: GCA_023404955.1. GTDB lineage: Bacteria > Actinomycetota > Actinomycetes > Mycobacteriales > Mycobacteriaceae > Mycobacterium. The sequence continues at coordinate 28,939 of JAEXZY010000165.1, read as the reverse complement.
AGACCGGCTCGGTGACCGACCGGCTGACCGAGATCTGGGCGGCCAGGTGGAAGATCACCTCCGGCTTGACGTCGGCGAGCAGTGCGACGAGGTCGGCGTCGACGATGTCGGCCTTGACGAAGTCGAACGTGTCGTGCCGCTCGGCCGGCCCCAGATTCTCGCTGCGACCTGAACTCAGATCGTCGAGCCCGACCACTGAGTGGCCCTCGGCCAGCAACCTGTCGACCAGTGTCGATCCGATGAAACCGGCGGCCCCGGTGACCAGTGTGCGCATCGGGTCACCATACCGGCGACGGCCATGAATTCTGCGCATCCGTACAGTCGCAGGCGACATGAAATGGGTCGCCCGCGCCGCCGTCGCCCTGATCGCCGTGCACCTGGCCGTTCGGGCGGTGCTGGCGTTCGGCGGCTACTTCTACTGGGACGATCTGATACTCGTCGGCCGCGCCGGCACCCAGCCGCTGCTCTCGCCCGGCTACCTGTTCGACGACCACGACGGCCACGTCATGCCCGGCGCATTCCTGGTGGCCGGTCTGATCACGCGGATTGCACCGCTGAACTGGATCGGCCCGGCGATCAGCCTCCTGGTGCTGGCGCTGATCGCGGCTCTGGCGCTGTTGCGTGCACTGCACGCGATCCTGGATTGGCGGCCGGCGTTGTTGGCCCCGTTGGCGTTCGCGCTGTTCACGCCGCTGGCAGTGCCGAGCTTCGCGTGGTGGGCGGCCGGGCTGAACTCGCTGCCGATGCTGGCCGCGCTGGCATGGGTGTGCGCCGATGCGATCCAGCTGGTGCGCACGGGGGCCGTCCGCTACGCGATCACCGGAACGGCGGCGTTCTTCGCCGGGCTGCTGTTCTTCGAGAAGGCGGCGATCATCCCGTTCGCGGCGTTCGCGATCGCCGCGGTGTACGGGCACGTGACCGCGTCGGCGAGTGTGGCGCAGGTGTGGCGTCGCGGCCGACCGCTGTGGCTCGCCTGCCTGGCGCTGACCGCGGCGTGGATCGGTGTGTACGTCGCGGTGGTCGACCAGCAGCGGTGGAGCTTCGACCTGGCGATGACGTGGGACCTGCTGTGGCGCTCGGTGACCCACGGCATCGTGCCCGGTCTGGTGGGCGGTCCCTGGGAGTGGCAGCGATGGGCGCCGGCCTCGCCGTGGGCCACTCCGCCGGTGGCCGTGATGGTCCTCGGGTGGGTGGCGCTGACTGCCGTGGTGGCGGTGACGCTGTCGCGACGGCACCGCCTGGGCGCGGTATGGGCCGTGGCGTTGGGCTACGCGGTGGCGTGTCAGGTGCCGATCTATCTGATGCGGTCCTCGCGCTTCACCGCACTGGAACTCGCGCAGACGCTGCGCTATCTGCCCGACCTGGTGGTGGTGCTGGCACTGCTGGCCGCGATCGGCATGCTCGCACCCGAACGCCGGGCGCCGTTCGCGTGGTGGCGCCCCGTGTTCGCCTGCGGCGCAGCACTTTTCCTGGCCAGCAGCCTGTACTCGACGTCGACGTTCCTGACCAGCTGGCGCGACAACCCGACCAGGACCTACCTGCTCACCGCCCGCGCCGGGCTGGCCGCCGCAGAGGCGGCCTCGAGCGCACCGATGCTGGACCAGGAGGTCGATCCGCTGGTGCTGCAACGGGTCGCGTGGCCGGAGAACCTCATCTCGCACATGTTCGCCCTGTTGCGCGACCGGCCTGAATTCAGCTCGGCGACAACCGATTTGCGGATGCTCGACTCGTCGGGCCGACTCGTCGACGCGGTCGTGACGTGGGTGCGCAGCATCCGGCCCGGCCCCGACCCCCGGTGCGGCTACCTGGTGCAGCCCGACTTCCCCGTCCGCATGCCGCTCGACGGACCGCTGCTGCCCGCGGACTGGACGGTCGAGCTCAATTACCTTGCCAACTCAGACGGTTCGCTGCTGGTGGCGCTCAGCGAAGGAGACGAGGTGAAGGTGCCGGTGCGGCCCGGCCTGAACCGGGTGTTCGTCCGGCTGCCCGGGGCGGGCGACGCGATCAGGGTGCGCGCCAACACCGCGGCGCTGTCGGTGTGCGTGGCGTCGGGACCCGTTGGGTTCCTCGCCCCGCGCTGAGGCTCAGCACTCGACCCCTCAGCGTTCGACCCCTCAGCGTTCGACGACGGTGAACCGGCGCAGCGTCAGCGCCGGATTCTTCTGGCGGACCTGCTCGATGCGTGCCGGACTCAGCGCAGCCGACACCACCCCGGCGTCCTCGCCGAGTGACGCCAGCACGACACCCATCGGGTCGACGATCATGCTGTTGCCCGCGCCGAACCGGCCGCACTGGTCGGCGGCGGCGACGAAGACGGTGTTCTCGATCGCCCGGGCACGCACCAGCGTGGTCCAGTGGTTCTCCTTCAGCGGGCCGGGCACCCATTCCGCCGGGATCAGCACGACGTCGGCACCGGCGTCGACAAGCCGCCGCGTCGACTCGGGGAAGCGCAGGTCGTAGCAGGTCTGCATGCCGAACGTCAGGGGGCCGACGATGAAGGTCTCCGGGGTGCCGATCACTCCGGCTCGCACGATTTCCGATTCGGTGTAGCCGAATGCGTCGTAGAGATGGAGCTTGCGGTACGTGGCCGCGACCTTGCCGCCGTCGTCGATCGCGAGCAGTGTGTTGTGGATCTGCTCACCGCTGTCGGTGGTCTCGTTGATGCCCGCGACGATCGTCACCGCTTCCCGCCGCGCCAGCTCCTGCAGCGCCGACACGAACGGACCGTCCAGCGACTCCGCCGAGCGGAGGAAGCGCTCGTCCATCTTCGACGCGGTGAACATCGCGTACTCGGGAAACACCACCAGCTGAGCGCCCTGCTTCGTGGCCTCGCTGACGTGAGCCCCGATGGTCTCGAGGTTGGCGTCCTTGTCCTCACCGGGCGCGAACTGCGCGACGGCAACGTTGACCGACGTCGTCATGACTGTCTCCTAGTCGATCGGTGGGAGTCAGGGGCGTCGGGAGACGACGAGCAAGAGTGGAGCCGCCTGGGGGAATCGAACCCCCGACCTATTCATTACGAGTGAATCGCTCTACCGACTGAGCTAAGGCGGCCTGGTCGGGCGGGACGAGTCTACGACAGGGCGTGGCGTGCACCCAATCCGGTCAGCTGCGCAGCGCCTGCCCCACGGTGCCGACCATCGCGTCGACGGCGAACTTGGGTTTGACGTTGATCGCCAGCGCCTCACGGCACTCGAGCACCGCCTCGATGCAGCGCAGCAGCGCGGCCGGCGACGCGTGCGCAGCCATCGCGGCCACCTTGTCTGCCATGTCCGGGTGGTTGGGCGCGATGCCCCCAGCACCCGAGGCGACCAGCAGCGCGTCCCGGAAGTAGGTCGCGAGATCGATCAGCGCCCGGTCCAGCGCATCGCGCGAGGCGCGGGTCTGACGGGACTTCTGCCGCTTCTCCAGATCCTTCAGCGCACCTGCCGCTCCGCGCATCGTGCCTGCGGTGCCCTTGCCGGTGCCGCCTGCGCCCAGGGCGGTGCGCAGCTCCTCAACCTCGGCCTCGTTGCGGTCCCCGGTCAGCGCCTTCGCCTCCGCCTCCGCGGTCAGCACCAGCTCCTCGGCCGCGGCATACGCGCGCGACGGGGTCGCCGCCTCGCGCGCCAGGCCCAACGCCCGCTTGCGGCGCTCCCGGGCCTGCTCATCGGTGGCCAGCCGGCGAGCCCGACCGACGTGCCCCCCGCTCACCGACGCTGCCCACGCCGCATCGGCCTCCGGCAGCCCGTCGCGGTCCACCAGCACCCTCGCGATCGCGTCGACCCCCGGTGTCACCAGCGCGATGTGCCGGCACCGCGAGCGCAGCGTGATCGCGATGTCCTCAGGATCCACCGACGGCGCGCACAGCAGGAACACCGTTGACGGCGGAGGCTCCTCCACCACCTTGAGCAGCGCGTTCGCCGCGCCCTCGGTCAGCCGGTCGGCGTCCTCGATGACGACGATCTGCCACCGCCCGGTGCCCGGCCGCCGCGATGCGATCTGCACGATCGTGCGCATCGCGTCCACCCCGATCGACAGGCCCTCGGGAATGATCCTGCGGACATCGGCGTGCGTGCCCGCCATCGTGGTGCTGCAGGCGCGGCACTCTCCGCAGCCGGGGACGCCGTCGGCGGTGCACTGCAGCGCGGCCGCGAAACACAGCGCCGCCACCGACCGCCCCGACCCCGGCGGACCCGTGATCAGCCACGCATGGGTCATCGTGCCCACCTCGGCAGCTCCGCTGTGAGCGGAATCACCGCGCGCCGCCCGGGCCGCGGCGGTCAGCTCCGCCTCCACAGCGTCTTGGCCCACCAGACGCGAAAAAACACCCGCCATCGCCGATAACAGTAGTGCTGCGAACCGACACGTCCGTCTCAGAGGCCCCGTACGCGTCAGCTTCGCCCGATACGGTGATCTGGTGGCTGCCGAAGCGATCGAGGTGGGGCGAATCAGTGCATTCGTCCGCTGGGTCGCGCGCACCCCCTGGCCGGTGTTCACGCTCGGCATGCTGCAGGCCGACATCATCGGCGCGCTGCTCGTGCTCGGCTTCCTGCGGTTCGGGCTACCCCCCGAGGACCGTATCCAGCTGCAGGACCTGCCCACCTACAACCTGTCGATCTTCCTGGGCTACCTGTTCGTGTCGTTCACCGTCGCGTCGTACCTGACGTTGCGCATGCTGATCCCGGTGATGCGCTGGCAGCGCCGCGACATGCTGCTCGGCGACCGCGACCCGGCCGACACCGAGGTCGCCCGGATGCGGGCGCTGCGGATGCCCTTCTACCGCTCGGTGATCAGCGCGACGAACTGGCTGCTCGGATCAGTGGTGTTCATCGTGGCCAGCTGGCCGGTGGCCAGCAAGTCCGCCCCCGTCGTCGCCGTCGCGACCGGCCTTGGCGCCACCGCCACCGCGATCATCGGCTACCTGCAGTCCGAGCGCGTGCTGCGGCCGGTCGCGGTGGCCGCGCTGCGCGGCGGCGTGCCGGAGAAGTTCCGCGCACCCGGCGTCATCCTGCGGCAGGTGCTGACGTGGGTGCTGTCCACCGGAGTGCCGCTGGTCGCGATCCTGCTCGCGCTGGTGGCTAGCAAGTTCGAGATCCTCACCGCGCCCGCCGACCGGGTGATCACGACGATCTTGCTGCTGGCGATCGTCGCCCTGGTGATCGGGCTGTCCAGCACGGTGCTGGTGGCGATGTCGATCGCCGACCCGCTGCGGCAGCTGCGCTGGGCGCTGGGAGAGGTGCAGCGAGGCAACTACAACGCCCACATGCAGATCTACGACGCCAGCGAGCTCGGCCTGCTGCAGGCCGGGTTCAACGACATGGTGCGCGACCTCGCTGAACGGCAGCGGCTGCGGGACCTGTTCGGCCGCTACGTCGGCGAGGACGTGGCCCGCCGGGCACTCGAGCGCGGCACTGAGCTGGGCGGCCAGGAACGCGATGTCGCGGTGCTGTTCGTCGACCTGGTCGGATCGACGAACCTGGCGGCGACCATGCCCGCTGCCGACGTGGTGAGCCTGCTCAACGACTTCTTCCGCGTCGTCGTCGACACCGTCAACCGGCACGGCGGGTTCGTCAACAAGTTCCAGGGTGACGCCGCGCTGGCCATCTTCGGCGCGCCGATCGAACACCCCGACGCATCGGGGGCAGCCCTGGCCGCCTCCCGAGAGCTGCACGATGAGCTGATCGAGGTGCTCGGCGAAACAGAGTTCGGCATCGGCGTGTCAGCGGGGCGGGCGATCGCCGGCCACATCGGCGCCCAGGCGCGGTTCGAGTACACCGTGATCGGCGACCCCGTCAACGAGGCGGCGCGGCTCACGGAGCTGGCGAAACTGGAGAAGGGGCACGTGCTGGCCTCGGCGCTGGCGGTCAGTGAAGCGCTGGACTCCGAAGCCCTGTGCTGGGATGTCGGGGAGACGGTGAACCTGCGTGGCCGAACCGCCCCGACGCAGCTGGCCCGGCCGGTGGGGCTGGTCAGCCCGCCCGAGGTCGAGGTCAGCGGCGACGTGTCCAAGTCCCGTCGCTGAGAACTCTCGTCAGGCTTTCTTCGCAGCCTTCTTGGCCGGCGCCTTCTTGGCCGCCTTCTTCGCCGGAGCCTTCTTCGCCGCTGCCTTCTTCTTGACCGGTCCACGCGCGCGCCGGTCGGCGAGCAGCTCCGAGGCCCGCTCGTCGGTGATCGACATGACGTCGTCGCCCTTGCGAAGGCTGGCGTTGGTCTCGCCATCGGTGACGTATGGGCCGAAGCGGCCGTCCTTGATCACCATCGGCTTGCCCGATGCCGCGTCGTTGCCCAACTCGCGCAGCGGTGGCGTCGCCGCCCCCTGGCGGCCACGGCGTTTCGGCTCCGCGTAGATCTTCAACGCCTCGTCGAGGGTGATGTCGAACATCTGCTCCTCGGTGGCCAGCGAGCGAGAGTCGGTGCCGCGCTTGAGGTATGGGCCGTAGCGACCGTTCTGCGCGGTGATCTCCTCGCCGCTGGCCGGGTCGACGCCCACCACACGCGGCAACGACAGCAGCTTCAACGCGTCCTCGAGCGTCACCGTCTCCAGATCCATCGACCGCAGCAGCGATCCGGTGCGCGGCTTCGGACCCGTCGGCTTCTTGCCCTTCTTAGCAGTCGACCCCGTATCCGGATCCTCCGGCGGCTCGGGCAGCACCTCGGTCACGTAGGGCCCGTACCGGCCGTCCTTGGCCAGGATCTCGTGGCCCGTCTCGGGATCGATGCCCAGCGATCGACCCTCTTGCGGTGTGGCGAAGAGCTTTTCGGCCAGGTCGAGGGTCAGCTCGTCGGGCGTCAGATCGTCATTGAGGTTGGCGCGTTGGGGCTTGACCTCCCCGGGGTTGTCCGGATCAGCCACCATCCGCTCGAGGTAGGGGCCGTTGCGTCCGACGCGCACGTTGATCGCGCGCCCCTCGGCATCGTCGAACAGCTTGATGGAGTTGACTTCTCGAGCGTCGATCTCCTCGAGGTTGCCGCCCACCAGCTTTTTCAGGCCGCCCGCACGCGCGATGGAGCCGTCGACCCCGTGCTCGCCACCGAAGTAGAAGTTGCTGAGCCAGTTGGTCCTTCGCTCGTTACCCGCGGCGATCTCGTCGAGCTCGTCTTCCATCGCGGCGGTGAAGTCGTAATCGACCAACCGCGCGAAATGCTGCTCGAGCAGCCCGATGACCGCGAACGCCACCCAGGACGGCACCAGCGCGCTGCCCTTCTTGTGGACGTACCCGCGGTCCTGGATGGTCTTGATGATCGAGCTGTAGGTCGACGGCCGGCCGATGCCCAGGTCTTCGAGCGCCTTGATCAACGAGGCCTCGGTGTAGCGCGCGGGCGGGCTGGTGGTGTGCCCGTCGGCGGTCAGATCCTTGGCGTCGACGCGCTGGCCCTGCGTCAGGTTCGGCAGCCGGCTCTCGGCGTCGTCGGCCTCACCGCCGGCCTGCTCGTCGAGGCTCTCGACGTACGCCTTCAGGAAGCCGGCGAACGTGATGGTGCGGCCGCTGGCGTTGAACACCACCTGCTCACCGGACCGCGCCTGACCCCCGATGCGCAAGCTCAGCGTGGTGCCGCGCGCATCGGCCATCTGTGAGGCCACGGTGCGCTGCCAGATCAGCTCGTAGAGCCGGAACTCGTCGGTGTCCAGCGCGGAGTGCAGCTGGCCCGGCGTGGCGAAGACGTCGCCGGCCGGCCGGATGGCCTCGTGCGCCTCCTGCGCGTTCTTCACCTTGCGGGTGTACTGGCGCGGCGAGGGATGCACGTACTCCTCGCCGTAGAGCTGCTGGGCCTGGGTGCGGGCCGCGTTGATCGCCGACTGCGACAGCGTGGTCGAGTCGGTACGCATGTAGGTGATGTAGCCGTTCTCGTACAGCCGCTGCGCGATGCTCATCGTGCGCTCGGAGGAAAACCGCAGCTTGCGGCCCGCCTCCTGCTGCAGCGTCGAGGTCATGAACGGCGGATACGGCCGGCGGGTGTAGGGCTTCTGCTCGACCGACGTCACCTGCAGCTGTGCCCCCCGCAAGCCGCCGGCCAGCGCATTCGCGGCCTGCTCATCGAGGACGAGCACCTCGTCGGGCTTCTTCAGAGCGCCGAGCGAATCGAAGTCGCGGCCGGCAGCGACGCGGCGCCCGTCGACCGAGTTCAGCTTGGCCGTGAAGGTGGGCGGGCTGGCTTGAGCATCGGAAACGCTGGCGTCGAGTTCGGCGGTGACGTCCCAGTATCCGGCGCTGCGGAACGCCATCCGCTCGCGCTCGCGCTGCACGATGATGCGGGTCGCGACGGACTGCACCCGGCCCGCGGACAGCTTCGGAGCGACTTTCTTCCACAGCACCGGGCTGACCTCGTAGCCGTACAGGCGGTCGAGGATGCGGCGGGTCTCCTGGGCGTCGACCAGCGCATTGTCCAGATCGCGCGGATCGTCGGCGGCAGCGCGGATCGCGGGCTCGGTGATCTCGTGGAACACCATCCGCTTGACCGGGACACGAGGTTTGAGCGTTTCGAGCAGGTGCCAGGCGATCGCCTCGCCCTCACGGTCACCGTCGGTGGCCAGATAGAGCTCGTCGACGTTCTTGAGCAGATCCTTCAGCTCGGCAACGGTGCTCTTCTTCTCCGGGCTGATGATGTAGAGCGGCTCGAAATTCTCCTCGACGTTGACGCCGAGCCGGGCCCAGGGCTCCGATTTGTACTTCGCCGGGACGTCGGCGGCGTTGCGCGGCAGGTCACGGATGTGCCCGCGGGACGACTCGACGATGTAGTTGGACCCGAGATAGCCAGCGATTTTGCGCGCCTTCGTAGGCGACTCGACTATGACGAGCCGCCGCACTCTGCCGTTCCCACCGCGGTCGCGGTCTGCGTCAGCCACCTATCCCGTTCACTGTCTTCACTCCTACTACTTCTTCTCCATACCGTCGGCAGGCTGGCACATCGTTGCGCTCCCCGCCCCGGCAACGAACAATTTCGCACTCCGCGCCTGCCGACGCAAACCGTCTTCCCCACTCAATACTGTCAGCGAGCCGCTACGTGCGCGGCCATGACGCCAACGCTTCGGCGTCCTCCGGAGGTTCCCCCACGTTCTCTACCAGGCGCGACAGCCGTCGTCGGCCGCTGATCCGCAGGGCCGGCCGCGAACCCCGGGTCCCGATCAACGTCGGCGCAATTCCGACCCGCATCATCGCCGACGCCAGCACGGAATGGGTGTCCGGCGCGTGCGGGTCCAGTCCGAGCAGGTATCGGTCGTCGGCTTCCGGACTGCCCGCGGCCAACGTCCACGCGCGCAGCTCTCGCGGCCCCGGCAGCCACTGCGAGGGCACCGTCTTGACCGCGCCACGCGTCCACTCCAGCGCGATCGGGGTCAGTCGGGCATCGACCGCCGTACGCACCAGTGGCGTGTTCTCGTCGGTACGGGCGATCTCCGGCGCGAGTCCCGCGTCGGCGATCATCGCGGCCAGCGCCTCGGCGCGCCACGGCCGGTCCACCACCACCGACAGGCGCGCGGCCTGCCCCTGGATACCGGTGACCAGCAGCGCCTGACCAGGCCCAGCCAGCATCCCCGTCAGGTCGGCGACGGCCGGCGGCACCGACTCAGCCGAGAAGAAAGACAGCTGGCTCACACAGATGACAGTAGGCCAGCCGGCCAGGTTCACCGCGGATGCCGACGCGAACGCGGCGCCGCGGATTTCGTCACCTCAAACGAAACACCCCCGCGCCGCCGGCGAGCGGTGACGCGGGGGTGCCAGGTCTTAAGGTGACTCAGACGGCGCGAACGCCGGTGGCCTGCGGGCCCTTGGGGCTCTGGCCGACCTCGAACTCGACCTTCTGGTTCTCTTCCAGGGTGCGGAAGCCGGAACCCTGGATCTCCGTGTAGTGGACAAAGACGTCAGCGGAGCCGTCCTCGGGGGCGATGAAGCCGAAGCCCTTCTCCGCGTTGAACCACTTCACAGTTCCCTGTGGCATCTTTCGTAATTTCCTTCTCTTCTTACCGGGGCGGTTCACCGACTTCCGGTGCACCGGGCCCGTTCCGACCGCCATACCTTCGTGGAGTGCTCGGAACTGGACCGACCTACAACCCTCGCAGGAACCGCGATCACAACGTTGTTCCTGCGAGTGCGTATACACGAACACAGAAGCTGCGACCGCGGTAAGTCAACCACGTTCAGCGCTGCTGCGACAGTCCGACAAGCTGTTCAGGATCATCATGTAGTCAACAATTCACATACGACACGACGTGAGGGAAGAGTGGAGACCTCCGAGGCGCCCGATCCGGCGCTGGGATTCGGCCGAGCGCTGCTCGCGTGCGCGGTCGACGGCACCGGGCCGGGAGAACATCCGCTGCGTCATGTCGCCGATCTGCCGCCGCGCCGCCCGCACACCCGGGGGTGGCCGTCGTGGGCGCCCTCAGATGTGGTGCGAGCGTTCGTTGATCACGGCATCACCGCCCCGTGGTCGCATCAGCTCGCCGCCGCCGAACACGCCCGCGCCGGACGGCACGTCGTGCTGAGCACGGGTACCGCGTCCGGCAAGTCCCTGGCCTACCAGCTCCCGATATTGACGGCGCTGACGGACGATCCGCGGGCCCGCGTGCTGTACCTGTCGCCCACCAAGGCGCTCGGGCACGACCAGTTGCGCGCGGTCGCATCTCTGACCGCGGCGGCGGGGCTCGATGACGTCGCCCCGACGTCCTATGACGGCGACACCTCCGCCGATGTCCGGCGATTCGCGCGGGAGCGCTCCCGGTGGATCTTCTCCAACCCGGACATGATCCATCTGTCGATGCTGCGCAACCACGCCCGCTGGGCGGTTTTCCTGCGCCACCTGAAATTCATCGTCGTCGACGAATGTCACTACTACCGCGGCATTTTCGGCTCCAACGTCGCCATGGTACTGCGCCGGCTCCTCCGGTTGTGTGCGCGCTACTCCCCCGGCGGTCAGATGCCCACCGTGATCTTCGCCAGTGCCACGACCGCCGAACCCGCGGTCACCGCGGCCGAGCTGATCGGCCAGACGGTGGTCGAGGTCACCGAGGACGGTTCCCCGCAGGGCGCCCGCACGGTGGCGCTCTGGGAGCCGGCGTTGCTCGCCGATCTTGTCGGGGAGAACGGTGCCCCGGTGCGCCGCTCGGCGGGAGCGGAGGCGTCGCGTGTGATGGCGGACCTGATCACCGAGGGGGCACGGACTTTGACGTTCGTGCGGTCCCGCCGCGGCGCGGAGTTGACGGCCCTGGGCGCCAGGACGCGGCTGGCCGAGACCGCACCCGAGCTCGCCTCGCAGGTGGCTTCGTACCGGGCGGGGTATCTGGCCGAGGATCGCCGCACACTGGAACGCGCACTCGCCGACGGGCAGTTGCGAGGGATGGCGACGACGAACGCGCTCGAGCTCGGCGTGGACATCGCCGGGCTCGACGCCGTTGTGCTGGCGGGCTTTCCGGGCACCGTCGCGTCGTTTTGGCAGCAGGCCGGGCGGGCCGGCCGGCGCGGCCAGGGCGCTCTGGTGGTGCTCATCGCCCGCGACGATCCGCTCGACACGTACCTGGTGCACCATCCGGCTGCGCTGCTGGACAAGCCGATCGAACGCGTCGTGATCGACCCCGCCAACCCCTACGTGCTCGGCCCCCAATTGCTCTGCGCGGCCACCGAACTGCCGCTGACCGACGCCGAAGTCCGGACGTGGGACGCCGAGGCCGTGGCGGGCACCCTGGTCGACGACGGGCTGCTGCGCCGCCGCCCCAGCGGATACTTCCCCGCGCCGGGTCTCGATCCTCATCCCGCCGTGGACATCCGCGGATCGATCGGCGGGCAGATCGCGATCCTCGAGGCAGACACCGGCCGGATGCTGGGGAGCGCCAGTGCCGGCCGGGCCGCCGCCTCGGTGCACCCCGGCGCGGTCTACCTGCACCAGGGGGAGAGCTATCTGGTGGATTCCCTGGACTTCGAGGACGGTATCGCGTTCGTGCACGCCGAAGACCCCGGATACACCACCTTCGCAAGGGAATTGACCGACATCACGGTCACCGGGCCCGGCGAACGCTCGACGCACGGTGCGGTGACCATCGGGCTGGTGCCGGTGTGCGTGAGCAACACCGTGACCGGCTATCTGCGGCGCCGCCTCGACGGCGAGGTCATCGACTTCTGCGAACTCGACATGCCCACGCGCACACTGGAGACCATGGCGGTGATGTGCACGATCACCCCGGAAGCGTTGTCGGAGAACGGCATCGATCCGCTGCGCACCCCCGGGTCACTGCACGCCGCGGAGCATGCCGCGATCGGGCTGCTGCCGCTGATCGCCAGCTGCGACCGCGGCGACATCGGCGGCGTGTCCACCGCGGTCGGCCCGGTCGACGGTCTGCCGACGATCTTCGTCTACGACGGCTATCCCGGCGGCGCGGGCTTCGCCGCGCGCGGCTTCGGCGCGATCACGCGGTGGTGGTCCGCGACGGCGTCGGCGATCGAGGCGTGCGAATGCCCCGCGGGTTGTCCATCGTGCGTGCAGTCGCCGAAATGCGGCAACGGCAACGACCCACTCGACAAGGAGGGAGCGGTGGCGGTGCTGCGCCTGGTTCTGGACGCAGTGACACCCATGGTCACCCACTGACCGGCGGTGGCGACCGACCCCTCGACGATCGCCGCGGATCCGTCGACGGAATCCGCACCCGCCTCGACGTCTCGAAACCTACTCGGCGAGGTGGGTCTCGGCAACCCGAAACTGCTCGTCACGGGCCATATCGACATACTCCATGCGGGTTTCGGTGCGGAATCCGCAGCCGGTCGCTCGGTAGGATCGCCGCATGAGCCACGACTGGATGCTCGTGGAGACGCTGGGGAGCGAACCGACTGTGGTCGCGCAGGGGGCCCACACCAAGAATCTGATCCCGATCTCGTCTCTGCTCCGACGCAACCCCCATCTGATGGCTATCCAGACTGCGATCAGCGAAACCGTGCGCGGTAAGGGCGGGCTGAGCAGCATCACGCCGAAGAACGATTGCGTGATCCGCACCGAGGTTGTCGCGATGTCCGACGGCCGCATTCACGGTGTGCAGATGTGGATCGGCTCCGCCGATGAGGACCCGCCGCCCCGCCCCGAGGTGGGTTCGATGCTGTGGGATCTGACCAACGGCACCGCCACCGACACGGTGGAGTCGCTGAAGATCGGCGGTTGGGACCCGACGACGCAGCCGACGCAGGGCCGCGCGTTCGCTGACGATCTGCCGCGCCGCGATCTCAATCCGCACGAGGCGGAGGTGATCAGCATGCTGATCAAGCCCCGGCCCGGCGTGACGATCTGCACGACGTGGGACGTCACCGACTACCACGGCGAGCAGATCACCATCGGCTTCGTGGCGCGCTCGCTCGAGGAGCTCGACGCCGACGTCGACGGGGACGGGGCGCCGCGGCTGGTGTGCCGGGCGATGACCTGGCGCAGCGTGCACGAGGGCAAGGGCAGCACCGAGGCGTCGCTGGCCGAACGCATCCTGGCCGGCCTCGCCCGGCCGGGCGTGCACCGGGCGCTCGTCGACCCGGCGCACTGGATGCTGGTCAAATGGCTCGACGATCCGGCACCGTTCTTCGACTGGCGGGCCGGCATGTCGAGCGAGCAGGCGGTTCATCCGCATGACCGTCCCACGGCCGCCGCGATGGCCGCAGGCTTCGACGAGGGGTCCGTGTCGGGCGTCCTGCGAGTGATCGCGCGCGACGGCAGCTGGACGCCGGTGCACGTGACGGTGCACCGCATCGAACTGCACGACGGGGTCATCGCCGGGCTCGCAGAGTTGCGCGTGCCGACCGCTGACGAGCTCGCCGACGCGCGGCTCGAAGAACGCTGAGGATCGGGTCCGCCGCCCGCTAGGGCTTGTTTTTCTTCCCGTTGCCGTGACCGCGGCCGGGCCCCGGCCCACCGGCCGGCTCCTCGGGCGGCGGCGGAGCCACAACCGGCGGAGGCGCCGACGTCACCGGAGTCACGCTGCTCGGTGTCGGTGGCGGGGGCGTCACGCTGCTGCTGGTGCTCACCGACGCGGGCGACGGCGACGAGCTGAAGGGGTCGAGCGCCAGCGCCAACGCCGACACGACGAATGCCGCGACGATCGCCGCCCCGGCGAGGAGATACCGACGGGGATTCCGACGGCGCGGGTGGGCGCGCACCGGAGCTGGAGGAGCGTAGCCGGCCGTCGGCGGCAGTGGACTGGCCATCACCCGGGTCGCGGGCCGCGGGGCGGCGGCGAGGAGTGGCGGCGGCGCCAGGGCCGCGGGGTCGCCGGCCAGAGCCGCGCGCATGTGGTCGGCACTGGCGAAGCGATGCGCGGGATCGCGTGCCATTCCGCGGGTGATGACGGCAGCCAACGCGGGATCGACATCGGCGCGGACGCCGCTGAGCGGAGGCGGTGTGGTGTCGACGATCGCGCGGGCCAGGGCGACCGGATTGTCGTGCGGAAAAGCGCGGTGCCCGACCAGCGCCTCGTAACCGATCACGGCCACGGCGTAGAGGTCGTCGGCGACCGACGCCGGAGCACCGGTGACCCGTTCCGGGCTCATGTAGCACATCGTCCCGATGATCTGACCGGTCTTGGTTTCGGCGCTGCCGCCGGTTTTGGCGATCCCGAAGTCGGCGACCTTCATCCGGTCTCCCGCCGCGGAGACCAGCACATTGCCCGGCTTGATGTCGCGGTGCAGCACGCCGGCGGCGTGGGCAGCGCCCAAACCCGCGAGGACATCGTCGAGGAGCGCGCGAACCTGATAGGGCGCCATCGGGCCTGCGCCCATGATGTCGTGCAGCGTGCGGCCCGGGAGCCGCTCCATCACGATGAAAGGCGCACCGTCGTGCTCACCGAAATCGTGCACAGCTACGACATTCGGGTGCTCGAGCGCAGCCGCCGCCTTGGCTTCGACCTCGAATCGACGGCGCAGGTCCGGATCGTCGGCCATGTGCGGGTGTAGCACCTTGACAGCAACCGGGCGGCACAGCCGGGTGTCCCAGCCGTCGCGGACTTCGGCCATGCCGCCGCGACCGAGCAGGCCGCGGACCTCGTAGCGGCCGACGAGCAATTCGCGGCCGGTCATGAGGGGTGCGTATCCCGCCTTACGGCGCCGTAAACCCCGGCGCGTCGAGCGGCCCCGCGCGTGCCGCCGCTGTCGCCGGACCGACCAACGCAGCGCCGAACCCCGGCACTGCTTCCGCGGTCACCAGCACATCCAGCCCGTCGACATCGCACGCGACCACCGTAGAGGCCATCGACCGCGCCACGGAAGCAGCCGTCGCACACGCCGTCATTCGGCCGGACGGTAGCGCTGCGGCCGCGCTGAGCGCGGCCAGGTCCGCCGCCGCGGCCGCGCGGTGCCGGGCCACCACCGTTGACCCGAGCACGGCGCCGCCTGTCACGACGGCCACCACCGCTGCGATGAGGAACGCTGCGAGCACGGTCGCCGCTCCTGCGTCGTCATGCACCCGGTTCCAGCGCCGAGACGGCCCGGGCGGTGATCGCGACGCCCGGCAGAAGAGCCGCGCGCGACGTGACGGTCGCGACCACGAACCCACCGTCACGGCGGAACTCGATCGCTGCGTGCGTCGGGGCGATCTGCCGGGCGGTCGCCGCGGCGACGCCCTCGTCACCTCGCGCCGCCAACCGCGCCGCTTCCCGGGCAGCGTCGACGCACCGCACCTGCTGGGTGACCGCCGTGAGCCCGGCCAGGCAGACCGCCACCATCGCCACGAGCGCGAGGAGGGCGAACGCGGCTTCGACAGTCGCGAACCCGGCATCTAGATGTTCGTGTTCAAGGCGCGGGTGATGATGTTCGTCAAAGCGCCGACGATCGAGTCCCCGGTCACCACGGTGTACAGGATCGCCCCGAACGCGGCGGCCGCGATGGTCCCGATTGCGTATTCGACGGTGGACATTCCGTCGTCGGCCACCACGAGCACGAGCAGACGCGCGCGCAGTGCAGCGAGTCGTTGATTGAGCATGCGGATTCTCCTCTGTGGTTGTCACAACATTCCTGACTGCAGGACATCTCCGGCCAACCCCGCGATGACCGGCACGATGCCGAGGCAGATGAACGCAGGCAGGTAGCACAGCCCCAGCGGGCCGGCGATCAGCACGGCCGCGCGTTCGGCTCGCGCGCCGGTTGCATCGGCCGCCTCGGCTCGCAGCGTCGCGGCGAGGTCGTCGACACCGTGTGCCAAAGCGGATCCCGAAGCTGCCGATCGGCGTGCCATACGCAGGTATGCACGTACGTGGCCGTCCCCACCCGTGGCGGGGTCGGCCGGCTCCGCCCACGCCCGGTTGGCGTCCGCGCCCAACGCCAGGAGGTCTGCCCCGCGCCTCAAGACCAGCGACAGCGCGGGTGGGGCTGCCTCAGCCACAGCTGCGGCGGCCGTCGACACCGCCATGCCGGCTCGCAGGCACGCCGCGAACACATCCAACGCGGCCGCGATCGCCAGCGGTCCGTCGGCTGGCGGTGCCGGTCTCAGCCGGGCTGGCGTTCGTCGCCCCGCCGCACTGCGCGCGGCGGAGACCGGCGGGCACACGAGCACAGCAACGGCCAGGAACAGCGCAGCCCACGTCATCTCAGTACCGAGGCCGTGATGCGGTCCGACCACAGCAGACCGGCCCCGACGAGTGCCGTCCCAATGCACAACAGCCATCCGCCGGCACCGCCGGAGAGCAGGAATCCCAGCGGATCGGCGCCGATCGCGCATCCGAGTAGCACGCCCAGCACCGGCAGTCCGGCCAGCAGGTTGCCCGTCGTGCGCGCGCCCGCCATCGCGGCATCCACCCGCGAGCGAAACCGTTCGCGCTCGGCGAGGTCGCGGTGTGCGGCCTGCAGCAGTGAGGCGATCGCGAGCCCGTGCTGCTGCGCGAGCTGCCAGCACACCGCCAGCCGCTCCCAGTGACCGGGCACCAGGGAGCGGCGCGACTCCTCCCGCAGCCCGGCCACCACGTCAGCGCCCAGCAGCGCGCGGGCCGCAACGGCATCGAACGACTCACCGACCCTCCCGGCGATCTCGCGCGAGGCCGTGTCGATCGCGGCCACCGGGTGCGCGCCGACACGCAGCTCGGACACCAGCGCATCGAGGGCAGAGTGCAGCGCGGTCGCCTCGGCGGTACCCATGCGACGCCGTGTACGCCACCGATGTCGTATCACCAGCACCGTCAGCAACATGGCGGCCGCCAGCACCACAGTCAGGGGCAGCACGAAGCGCAGCACGACACCGATGAGTAGCGCCACCGCCAGCGCCGGTGATCGCCGACGCCGCCGCGCCGCCATCCGTCGCACCGGCGCCCGGCTCGCCGGCGGCAACACCAGCACGGCCAGCGCCAACGCCATGGCAGCCACGGTCACGTCTGGCACCCACGATCGATGAGCTGCCGCAGCACGTCGGCGCCGTCTCCGAACCCCGTGTCGGCGTCCCAGCTCGGCAGCACGGACACCAGTCCGTTCCCGTCCCGGTGGAGCACCCCGATCGCACCGAGCCGGCGTCGACCCGATCGTGTCCGCGACATGTGCAACACCACCTGGATCGCTGCGGCGAGCTGACTGTGCAACGCCGCGCGGTCGAGTCCGCCCAGGGCGGCGAGCGCCTCGAATCGGGCAGGTATCTCACTGGGACTGTTCGCGTGCACGGTGCCCGCGCCGCCGTCGTGACCGGTGTTCAGCGCGATGAGCAGGTCGACCACCTCGGCGCCGCGCACCTCACCGACGACGATGCGATCGGGTCTCATTCGCAGGGCCTGTCGGACAAGGTCACGAACGGTGACTTCACCGATGCCTTCCACGTTGGCAGCGCGGGCCACCAGCGAGACGAGATGAGGATGGCGGGGCGCCAGCTCTGCGGCGTCCTCGACACAGAGGATGCGTTCCCGACCCGGCACGGCGCCGAGCAGAGCAGACAACAAAGTCGTCTTTCCACTCCCGGTGCCGCCGCTCACCACGAATGCGAGCCGTGCGGCGATGATGCCGCGCAGCAGCACGTGCGCCTCACTAGGGATGGCGCCGGCGGCCGCCAGCGCGTCGAGGTCGTGAGTGGCTGGGCGGAGCACGCGCAGCGACAGGCACGTGCCGCCCGCGGCGATCGGCGGCAGCATGGCATGCAATCGCACACTCAGCGGTCTTCCCGCCGCACCGCCCAGGTCGGCCAGATGTCCGTCGACCCAGGGCTGCGCGTCGTCGAGGCGCCTGCCCGCGGCCAGCGCGAGCCGCTGAGCGAGCCGCCGGACCGCGGCGTCATCAGCGAATCGCACCCCGGTGCGTCGCAAACCCTCTCCATCGTCGACCCATACGGCGTCGGGGGCCGTGACGAGCACATCGGTGGTGCCGGGCGCGGTGAGCAGCGGCTCGAGGATGCCCGCGCCGACGAGCTCGGTCTGCAGCTCGCGCAGACTGGTCAGCACCTCGGTGTCGCCGAGTACGCCCCCGGACTCGGCGCGGATCGCGGCCGCCACGACACTCGGCTTCAGCGGTGAACCGTCTGCGGCGAGTCGCTCACGGACCCGGTCCAGCAGGGGCGCGTTCATGCGGCGAGGTCGCCGAGCGAGCCGACATGCGGCTTCGTCTGAAGCACGGCCAGCACCGCGCGCGCCGCCGTCGCCAGCGGCGAATTGCCGCGCAGCCGGATCCCGCCCCGCTCCAGTTGCTGCTCCAACCCCGGCTGCGGACGCATCCTCGCCAACAGGGGCAGCCCGACGATGCGCGCGACGTCGATGGGCCGGAGTCCGCCGGGAGAGGGCCCGCGCACGAGCAGACCGGTGTTGGGATTGCGAGCCAGCGCCCACTGGGCCGTCGCGGCCGCGGCGGCGCAGGACCGCGCATCGGCGGGTGTGACCAACACCACCAGATCTGCTGCCGCCAAGGCCGTTTCACTGGCCGCCGTGGGTTGGCGAGCGACATCGGACACCACTGTCACACCCGCGCGAGCGCCGGCATCGACCACCGCGCTCACAGCGTGCGGATCGATCTCCTCGGCAGCCCGCTCGCCGGCCAGCACCCGACTGCCCGCCAGGATCGCGACCCCCTGGACCCGGGGCAGCGCGGCGCGCAGAGCCGGATAGGTCAGGCGCCCGCCCGCGAGAGCCAGATCCGGCCAGCGCAGCCCGGGCTCGGTCTCGCTACCGAGCACGAGGTCGAGACCGCCGCCCCACGGGTCGGCGTCGACGAGCAGCGCCTCCCCTGCCGCCCGGGCCAGCGCCACGGAGAACACCGACGCTCCACCCCCACCGCGTCCCGACATCACCGCCACCACCGGACCGCGATGTCCCCCGTCGCCCGCATGGTCGGCGGCCTCGGTCAGCACCGCCATCAAGTCGGCTTCCTGAGCAGGCAACGTCACGACGTGCTGGGCTCCCACCGCCACCGCAGCCTCCCACTGCGCCGCATCCGGAGCAGAACTGCTGATCAGCACCACCCCTGTGCGCCGCGTGAGTGCACGTTCCGTGCACCGGCGCGCAGCCGCTGCGTCGAGCAGAATCGCCGCCGCACCGGCCCACACGCGCCGATCCGTGGGGTCGGCGCTGCGTACTGCGTCCAGCGCGGCGGCAGCGACCACCCGGTCGACGAGGCCCCGCAGGGCCGGGTCGGACACGACGATCAGGATGGCGGCACCGGTCATGTCCACCAGGCTGCTCGGCGACGGGGGCGCTCAGCCAGTGCGCCACGGAGATCTGTGGATGACCGCGGACTTGTCCACAACCACCGAATCAGGCACGCGATCGCCGACACGCATTTCGCCGAAAACGGCGTTCCGCAATCATTTGGGAGGGAGTGACCTATCCGCATTGCGAATTGGTCCAGAAAAGGGACGACCCCCGCCAGGGGGGGAGGAGGCGGAGGTCGTCGTGTATCAGCCCCGGGGGGTCGGGCTGATGCACACCCGGCATAAGCCGAGTGATGCCCACTATACACACGCCGGAGCGGGCTGGCGCAAGACCGCACCGCAGAGAAGTCGGCGCAGATCTGGAAAAGGTTGCAGAGGAAGCCACGTGTCGTGAACTGCCAATTTGTACGATCTGCCGCAATGTGTCACGCGAGCGCGTCTTATGCTGACGCGGTGACCCCCTCCGACCCGGTGACGGGCGCCGAAGCAGCCGGCGGGACGCCCCCGCCGGCCCGCCCCGTGCGGACCGCGGCGTTCTTCGATCTGGACAAAACCGTCATCGCGAAATCCAGCACATTGGCTTTCAGCAAACCGTTCTTCAGCCAGGGGCTAATGAATCGCAGGACGGTCCTCAAATCCGC
The DNA here is from genome assembly GCA_023404955.1 of Actinomycetes bacterium. Classification (GTDB taxonomy): domain Bacteria; phylum Actinomycetota; class Actinomycetes; order Mycobacteriales; family Mycobacteriaceae; genus Mycobacterium. The sequence continues at coordinate 8,756 of JAEXZY010000165.1, read as the reverse complement.
ATATGCACAATTCCTGTTCACGATGTCCGGGGCCGACCACGACCAGATGGACCGGATGCGCGCCCACATCACGACGATGTGCGCGGGCTGGGACGTCGAGCAGGTCAAGTCGGTGGTCGGCGAGGCACTGCATGACATCGTGGACCCGCTCGTCTTTGCCGAGGCGGCAGAACTGATCTCCGACCACAAGCTGTGCGGGCGCGACGTCGTCATCGTCTCCGCGTCGGGCGAGGAGATCGTCGGACCCATCGCGCGGGCCCTGGGCGCGACCCACGCCATGGCCACGCGCATGGTCGTCGAGGACGGTCGTTACACCGGTGACATCGCGTTCTACTGTTTCGGGGAGGGCAAGGCGGAGGCGATCCGCGCACTGGCCGCTCGCGAGGGATACGCGCTCGAACATTGCTATGCGTACTCCGATTCCATCACCGACCTGCCGATGCTGACCGCGGTCGGGCATCCGACCGTGGTCAATCCCGATCGTGCGCTGCGCAAAGAAGCCGCCGCGCACGAGTGGCCCATCCGGTCGTTCTCCAAGCCCGTGTCGCTGCGCGACCGACTGCCCGCGCCGTCGGGAGCCGCGGTCGCGACGACCGCAGCCGTCGGCGTCAGCGCGCTGGCTGCCGGCGCGCTGACCTACACCTTGTTGCGACGCTTCGCCTTCTGAGTGACAGATTGCTGGGCGGCTGCGCGTAACGAATCGGGAAACCGGCGCATCTGACCCTTGATGTGACCGCGGTCACGTAGTACAAAGGAACCACGGAAGCCGGGCGAGGCCAAGGTCGAGCCGGAAGAGAAGGCTCGATCTCCCGACCTCGGCTCCCCAGCACGAGTCCCGGAACCCACGCGGCGCACATGCCGCGGAACAGGCAAAAGTGTTGCGGGCCTGCGTAAGCGCGAAGATCGGACGGCCACGACGACCCTTTGGGTGGGGTCGCAGCCGAAGCGGATCGCGCAGCGCCGAGGCCACCCACGCAACCCACAACGCACGCATGGTAACCGGAGGCTCGTGTTGGCGGGCGGCGCGCCGAAGTACTTTTCGAATTACTTCGGAACGCCGCCCGCTTTTACTTTGCTGGGAACCGGTCAGGAAGAGGCGGAGGCGGCGATCGACAGCGCCTCGCGCGCGCCAGCGTGCAGCGCCTCGTTGCTCAGCACCAGCCACGCCGCCAATCCGGCCGGCGTCCCCGAAGAAAAGCCCCGTGCCGCTGCGGTGTAGTCGCCCGATCGGCGCATCCAGTGCATCTCCGGCACCCCCAGACCGTGCGGGTCCAGTCCGCTGGCGATCGTGATCAACCGGGACACCCCACGCGCCACCACACCGTCGGCGCTGCCGAACGGCGCCAACGTCAACAGTTCCCCGTGCGCCACCGCAGCCAGGATCGTCGCCGGTACCCGCGTCCCACCGGTGGCGAGGTCGGCGAGCAACTCCAGACGGCGGCCGATGTCGGGATCGGTGCGCGGGCGGCCCAGCGCATCAGCATCGACGAGGTCGGCTGCGGCGAGAGCGTGCAGGCGGGCAATGGCCTGCAACGGAGCGCGCCTCCACACGCCGATCAGCGAGCCCTCACCACCTTCGAGTGCTTCGGCGACGCGCAGCGCCCCAGCGAGCACGGGATCCTTCTCCGTGCCGCCGCTGCTTTCGGGACTGAACTGCAGTGGACCTCCGTCAAGCACCGATGACGCACGGGCGGCCCGCAACGCGGCCTCGGCGGCCGTGCCGGGCCAGCCGCGCAGATTCGTCCGGTGCCGGTGCGCTCGGCCCAGTGCTTCGCGCGCCTCCTCCCCCGCCTCGGCGACGCCGGGCAGAGTGGTCAGCGGGGCAAGCGGATCGGTCACGCCCGCACACGCTAATCGATGGCCGACGGACCGATCGGCGCGCCGGTTGCGACGTTCGTCGCCCGGCGCGTGCCGCCCGCAGCGACGGTTGTGAGTTGCCAACGTCGATGCAACGTTGGGTGACTACCCTCACAGTCATGACCGAGACGCATGCCGACGTTCAGGCTTCCTACCCGCCTGCCCCCGAGTTCAGCGCGCAGGCCAACGCGACCGAGGCGCTCTACGACGAGGCCGAGGCGGACCGGCTGAAGTTCTGGGCCGCCCAGGCCGAGCGGCTGGCGTGGGACACGCCGTTCAGCGAGGTGTTGGACTGGTCGCAGGCCCCCTTCGCGAATTGGTTCGTGGGCGGCAAGCTCAACGTCGCTTACAACTGCGTCGACCGCCATGTCGAGGCCGGCAACGGCGACCGGGTCGCGATCCACTGGGAGGGTGAGCCGGTGGGGCACTCCCGCTCCATCACCTATGCCGAGCTAAAAGACGAGGTCTCGCAAGCCGCCAACGCGCTGACCGAACTCGGCCTCGCCGCGGGCGACCGCGTGGCGATCTACATGCCGATGGTGCCCGAGGCCATCATCGCGATGCTCGCGTGCGCTCGCTTGGGCGCCATGCACTCGGTGGTGTTCGCCGGTTTCTCCGCCAGCGCGCTGAAGGCCCGCATCGACGATGCGCAGGCCAAGATCGTCATCACCACCGACGGGCAGTACCGGCGTGGGCAGGCGGTCTCGCTCAAGGACGGCGTCGACGACGCGATCGACGGCCTCGGCGACGACAGCCCGGTCGAGCACGTCCTGGTGGTGCGCCGCACCGGCATCGACACGCCGTGGACGGACGGTCGCGACCTGTGGTGGGACGAGGTGGTCCCGAAGGCTTCCACCGACCACACCCCTGAGGCGTTCGATTCCGAGCATCCGCTGTTCCTGCTGTACACGTCGGGGACGACCGGTAAGCCCAAGGGCATCATGCACACCTCGGGCGGCTACCTGACCCAGGCGTCCTACACCCACTTCAACGTCTTCGACATCAAGCCCGAGACCGACGTCTACTGGTGCACCGCCGACATCGGCTGGGTCACCGGGCACACCTACATCGTGTACGGGCCGCTGTCCAACGGCGTCACACAGGTGGTGTACGAGGGCACGCCCGCGTCTCCGACCGAGCACCGCCATTTCGAGACCATCGAGAAGTACGGCGTCACCATCTATTACACGGCCCCGACGCTGGTCCGGACCTTCATGAAGTGGGGCCGCCAGATCCCCGCCGAGCACGATCTGTCGAGCCTGCGGCTGCTCGGCTCGGTCGGCGAGCCGATCAACCCCGAAGCGTGGCGCTGGTACCGGATGGCGTTCGGTGCCGACAAGACCCCGATCGTGGACACCTGGTGGCAGACCGAGACGGGCGCGATCATGATCTCCCCGCTGCCGGGCGTCACCAGCTGCAAGCCGGGCTCGGCGATGCGCGCGCTGCCCGGAATCTCGGCCAAGATCGTCGACGACGACGGCAATGAGCTCTCCCCCGGTACCGATCACGGCGAGCAGGCCAGCGGCTACCTCGTGCTCGACAAGCCGTGGCCATCAATGCTGCGCGGCATCTGGGGTGACGAGGAACGCTTCAAAGAGACCTACTGGTCCCGCTTCGCCGAGCAGGGCTGGTATTTCGCCGGCGACGGCGCCCGCTACGGCAAGGACGGCGAGATCTGGGTCCTGGGCCGCATCGACGACGTCATGAACATCTCCGGACACCGCATCTCCACCGCCGAGGTGGAATCGGCGCTCGTGGGGCACTCGGGGGTGGCCGAGGCCGCGGTCGTCGGCGCCTCCGACGAACAGACCGGCCAGGCGATCTGCGCGTTCGTCATCCTGAAATCCAGCGCCCACGGCGGGGAGGAGTCGATGGTCGACGAGCTGCGCGCCGAGGTCGCGCGGGAGATCTCACCCATCGCCAAGCCCCGGGAGATCCACGTCGTGCCCGAGCTCCCCAAGACGCGCAGCGGCAAGATCATGCGCCGGCTCCTGCGCGACGTGGCCGAAGGCCGCGAACTCGGCGACACCTCCACGCTCGTCGACCCCAGCGTCTTCGAAGCCATCCGCGCCAGCAAGTAGACCCCGGGTGCGCTTGCGCCGCGCGGTGATCTGACGCCGTGACGTCAGGCCGGGCCGACGGGGGTGAACCCGCTGCCCGGCCTGTTTTTCGCGGTGATGTCGGCCAGCTGGGTGTTGATCGACATCGTCACTGCGGGCGTGTGCAGCGGGATGAACTTGACCACGCACGTCGGCAGGTCCTCGGAGAACGCGCCGTGGATCATGCCGACGAGCTTGTTGTCGACGGTGACGGGGGCGCCGGAGTCGCCGGGCTGCCCGCACACCTGGTTGACGATCGTGCCGGGCTGCTGCCCGGGTCCCCACGTCACGCCGCACGAGTAGCCGGTGGTGCGGCCCAGCTTGCAGGCCACCTCGCCGAACGTCGGGTCGGGTCCGATGCCGTCGATGCGGAACCCGTTGATCTCATTGACCGGACGCACCTTGGCCGGGTCGAATTTGATGACCGCGTAGTCCAGCACGTCGTTGCCGGCCACCATGGTTCCGACGATGCCGGCATCCTGCTCGGCCTCACTGGCGACGACGGCGCCGGGTCCGCCGCAGTGCGCGGATGTGAAGCCGATGAGGTTCGCGTTGCGGTCGGTGCCGATCGCGGTCAGCGTGCACAGTGTGTCGCCGTTGACCACCAGTCCGGAACCGCCGCCGAGGATGACCGGACCGGCGGCGTGAGCGACACCGGTGACGCCGATGAGACCCGCACCGAGCAGCATCAGCACCGCGGAGATCGCAGAGAAAACACCCGGCTGGTCGTTCGTCTTCACACTCACCCCAATCGACACCCCGATGACTACGGCCCGACCCGCCAGAAGAGAATCAAGGCAGTCTAACGTCACCGCGGAATCGTTTCGTTCCACGCCACGTGGCAACATAAGCCGCGACCAGATCACATGCGGGGAAGGAAGCTCTTGTGAGCGATCGCAATAACGGCGCACCGGCGACGGTGACATCCATACCGCTGGTGGATCCGCATGCTCCGAAGCCGGACCCGTCGATCGGTGACCTGGTCAAGGATGCGACCGCACAGGTCTCGACCCTGGTGCGGGCTGAGGTCGAACTCGCAAAGGCCGAGATCACCCGCGACGTCAAGAAGGGCCTCACGGGCAGCGTCTTCTTCATCCTGGCGCTGGTGGTGCTGTTCTACTCCACGTTCTTTTTCTTCTTCTTCGTCGCCGAGCTGCTCGACACGTGGTTGTGGCGCTGGGCGGCGTTCCTGATCGTGTTCGGATTCATGGTCGTGGTCACCGCGGTGTTGGCCCTGATCGGCTTCCTCAAGGTGAGGCGCATCCGTGGTCCCCGCAAGACCATCGAATCGGTCAAGGAGATCCCCGAGGCGTTCAGTGGTGGCGCCGACAAGAAGGCCGTCACCACAGCCACGAACGGCAAGCAGCCGGCGACGACGGACCCGTCCGGCTGGTAATGGCGGCACCCGATCCGTCGGTCGTTCGCGTCGGCGGACCGTGGCGTCATCTCGACGTGCACGCCAACGGCATTCGCTTTCACGTGGTGGAGGCCGAGCGCGAGGCGGGTGCCGACGATCAGTCGCGGCCGCTGACCGACCGCCCGCTGGTGATCCTGCTGCACGGCTTCGGCTCGTTCTGGTGGTCCTGGCGGCACCAGCTGCGCGGATTGTCGGGGGCGCGCGTGGTGGCGGTCGACCTCCGCGGCTACGGCGGCAGCGACAAACCGCCGCGCGGATACGACGGCTGGACCCTCGCCGGCGACACGGCAGGTCTGGTGCGGGCGCTGGGACACAACACCGCCACGCTGGTGGGTCACGCCGACGGCGGACTGGTGTGCTGGGCCACGGCGGTGCTGCATCCCCGCGTGGTGCACGCGATCGCGGTGGTCAGCTCGCCACACCCGGCGGCCCTGCGCGCGTCGACGGTGCGTCGCCGCGATCAGGGTCGGGCGTTGCTGCCCTCGATGCTGCGCTATCAGCTTCCGAGGTGGCCCGAACGCTCCCTGACCCGCCACGACGCGGCCGAACTCGAACGCATCGTGCGGGCCCGGTCCAGCGCCCCGTGGCAGGCGAGCGACGATTTTGCCGAGACCATGCCCCTGCTGCGGCGGGCAATCCGGATCCCCTCGGCCGCACACTCGGCGCTGGAATACCAACGCTGGGCGGTGCGCAGCCAGCTGCGCAGCGAGGGTCGCCGGTTCATGCGTTCGATGAAGCGCCCGACTGCGGTCCCGGTCCTGCATCTTCGCGGCGACGCCGACCCGTACGTGCTCGCCGACCCGGTGTCCCGCACGCAGCACTACGCGCCGCACGGTCGCTACGTATCCATCGATGGCGCAGGCCATTTCGCGCACGAAGAGGCACCGGAGGCGGTCAACGCGCAACTCGACCGGTTCCTTCGGCAGGTGTACGGCTGATCAGCCGCTGATGCAGGCGCCTGTCGCCACGGGCGCGACGTTGCCGACCTTGGCCATCTGTCGCGACACTTCCTGAGCGGTCAGCACGAACCCCGTGTCGACGTCGTCGACGGCCGCGCCGAACACGACACCGAGCACCTTGCCCGACCGGTTGATCATCGGGCCCCCCGAGTTGCCCTGCTTGACGGTGCCGCGGATCGTGTACACCTCGCGGGTCACGGTGGTGCTGCGGTAGATGTCGGGACCGTTGAGCTCGATGACTTCCCGTACGCGCGCGGGTGTCGCGGTGAAGTCGCCGCCGCCGGGATAACCCATCACGATGCCGTCGGTGCCGGCGGGCGCCTCGGTGTCCACGAACTGCAGCGGCGCGGACGGCAAATCGGGCACGTCGAGGATCGAGATGTCGGCGTTGGGGTCGTAGCTGACGACCCGGGCGTCGTAGTCCTTCCCGTCGACCTGGACGGTGACGGTCTCCGATCCGGCGACGACGTGCGCGTTGGACATCACGCGGTTGGGGGCGACGACGAACCCGCTGCCCTCGAGCACCTTCTGGCAGCTGGGCGCGACGCCGCGCACCTTGACGACGCTGGATCGCGTGGTACCGACGACGGCCGAGGAGGCCAGCGACGCGTCGGGTGCGTCGACGGCGGCGACCGGGGTCGGGCCGAAATCCTTGAGGACGTCGTGCAGCCCGGAGGTGTCCCACAGTCCGGACAGCCGGCCCGGCACGGAGCGCAGCCAGTTCGGCGCGACCGAGTCGACCTCGGCGATCACCCTCGACCCCTGCACCGCGGCGGCCAGATTCGGCTGCGGCGAGGACACCAGCGCGGTGCCCAGCAGCCACGCCGCCGTCAGCACGAGCACCAGTTGCACGGCCACGCCGATCACCGAGTCCACCACGCGCAGAGTGGGATTGCGGATCGCGCCGCGTACCGCGCGGCCGAGCACCACGCCGGCGATCTCGCCGACCACCACCAGCGCCAGGATCAAGAACAGCGTGGTGAACAGCTTGGTTCGCGGCCCGTCGATGTGGCTGACCACGTGCGGGGCCAACAGCACACCGGCCACCGCGCCGAGCACCACGCCGATCAGGGCCAGCACAGAACCAGGCGCGCCGGATCGCCAGCCCGAGATGGCGGCGATCAGCGCTACGGCGAGTACGGCTATGTCCAGCCACTGTGACGATGTCATCGTTGGACCTCACCGTAGCTGCCCGTGGCCTCGACGCGCGCCATTGCATCGCCGAGTTCGTGCACGACGTCGGTGTCCCACGGTTGCGCCCACCCCGCGACGTCGAGCATCGCGGCGATGACGTGACCGGTGAATCCCCACACCAGCATCTGGTTGAGCAGGAACGCCGGACCGGCCGACCGTCGCGTGTTCTCCTTGCGGTACACCATGAGCCGGTTGGCCGGATTGACGAACGCGCGCACCGGAACCCGGGCCACGACGGCGGTCTCGGACTGGTCCACAACCGCGACCGGCCCAGGGTCTGGGGAATATGCGAGCACCGGCACAACCTGGAACCCCGACGGCGGGATGAACATCGTGTCCAGCGTGGCGAGGGTCCGCAGCCGGGAGGCCGCCAGGCCGGTCTCCTCGGTGGCCTCGCGCAGCGCGGTGTGCACCGGGCTGCGGTCGCCCGGGTCGGCGGCGCCGCCCGGGAATGCGGCCTGACCGGCGTGATGGCGCAGTGTCGCCGCGCGCACGGTGACCAGCAGGTCGGCGTCGGCGGGGAGGTCGCCGGGCGTACCGCCGTCCGGGCCGGAGAACAGCACGAGCACCGCGGCGTCGCGGCGCGCACCGTTGACGGCTGCGGTGGCGTTGGCTGCGGTCAGCGCCGCCAGGACCTCGGCCGGCACCCGACGGCGGTAGGCGTCCTTGACCGCGGTCGGATCCGTGACCAGGGGGGCCAGCCAGGGCGGTGCGGCGTCGGGCGTCAACTCACCGTCGGCGATCTCCCAGCTCACCTCACTCCTATCGTCGGGTCCACTGCGGCGGCGATCTCGTCGGCGGTGGCAAACGACCGGGGCAGGATCTGCGCCACGCTACCGTCCGCGCGGAGCACCACCGTCGCCGGCATCACGTTGGGAACCTGCAGCGCAGCGGCGATCCGGCGGCGCCCGTCCTGCAGGGTGGGCAGGTGCACCCCGAGCTCCGCGAGCCGGAGCAACCCGGCGGTCTCGTTCTCGTCCTGATGAACGGTCAGCACCTGGATCGTCTGCCCGACCCGGCGCTGGTAATCCGCCATCGCCGGTAGTTCGTCAGCGCACGGCCCGCACCAGTAGGCCCACAGGTTGAGCACCGTCGGTCGTCCGGCAACGGCGGGGGCGACGTCGACCGGGGCTCCGTCACCGGCGCATTCGACGACGATGCCGCGCAGCACCAGCGGTCCCGGTCCGGCGCCCGCACCGGGGCACCTGACTCATATACACATCTCCGAGC
>JAEXZY010000062.1 GCA_023404955.1 Actinomycetes bacterium | reverse complement strand
CCGCCGGTGCGCCCACCCGCCGCGCCCGCGGTCGAGGCGCCGCCGACGACACCCGCCGCGACGGTCGCGGCCGGCGAGCCGAACGCGGCTGCCGTGCGCAGCATGTGGACCACCGTTCGGGAGAAGGTCAGGGAGCGCAGCCGCACCACCGAGGTGATGCTCGCCGGGGCGATCGTGCGCGCGGTGGAAGACGGCGCGCTGATCCTCAGCCATGAATCCGCGCCGCTGGCCAAGCGGTTGACCGAGCAGCGCAACGCTGACGTGATCAAGGAGGCGCTCAAGGACGCGCTGGGCGTGAACTGGTCGGTGCGCTGCGAAGTCGGCACCGCAGCGGCCGCGGCGCCCGAGCCGGCCGCCCGGCCGCGCCGCATACCCGACGAGCCGCCGCCACCGCCCGACGGGGACGACGAGGAGAGCATGCTGGCCGAGGCCGGCACCATCGACCCCGCCGCGCCCCGCCGTGACCCGGAGGAAGCTGCGCTGGAACTGCTGCAGAGCGAGCTGGGCGCGCGCCGTATCGACGGTTGAGGGCTACGCCGTCCACCACGGCCGCAGCGGCAGTCCGCCGTCGCCACCGTGCTCGTCCAGCTTGACCGCCAACACCTGGTGCAGCTGAATGGCGTTCTGCTCGAACCCGACTCGCGAGGCTGCCATGTACAGGCCCCACACCTTCGCGGTGGGCAGCCCCACCTCGGCGACGGCGGCGTCCCAGTTGTCGACGAGATTGCGGCACCAGTCCCGCAGCGTCATCGCATAGTGGTGGCGCAGGTTCTCCTCGTGCAGCACCTCCAGGCCGACGTCCTGGATCTCGGTGATGATGCGGCCGGAACCGGTCAACTCCCCGTCGGGGAACACGTAGCGGTCGATGAAGCCACCAGCGGCGGCGTTGTGACGATTGTCGTGCCGGGTGATGCAGTGGTTGAGCAGCAACCCGCCGGTGCGCAGCTTGGACTTGAGGAACCGGAAGTACGCCGGATAGTTGGCCACCCCGATGTGTTCGGTCAGGCCGATCGAGGACACCGCGTCGAACTGCGACTCCCGCACGTCGCGGTAATCGCTGTGCCGCACCTGCGCCAGATCGCCCAATCCTTCGTCGGCGATGGCTTTCTGGGCCCACTCGGCCTGCTGGCGCGACAGCGTCACCCCGATCGCCTTCACGCCGTGGCGGGCGGCGTAGCGCACCATGCCGCCCCAGCCGCAGCCGACGTCGAGCAGCCGGTCGCCGGGCTTCAATCGCAGCTTCTCGAACACCAGGCGGTACTTGTTCTCCTGCGCCTCCTCCAGCGACGCATCCGAGCCCGGATAGCACGCGCAGGTGTAGGTCATCGACGGCCCGAGCACCCACTCGTAGAACGTGTTCGACACGTCGTAGTGGTGATGGATCGCCTCGGCATCCCGGGTCTTGCTGTGCCGCAGCCCTTCTGCGAACCGCCGCCAGCGCGGCAAAGCCTCCTGCGGCGGCGGTGAGATCGGTTTGAGGTGCTCGATGCCGATCGAGCGGACGATCTGCGCCAACACCCGGGCCGGGGGCCGTTTGAAGTCGAGTTTCTCGGTCAGCGCATTGAGCAACGGGTACGGATCCCCCGGGTGCACCCCACGCATGTCGAGGTTGCCCGAGATGTAGGCGCGCGCCAAGCCCAGGTCACCGGGGGCGGTCGCGAGATAGGTGGTGCCACGCGGAGTCAGCAGACTCAGACCGAGGTCGGCGTCGTCGGGTCCGGCGCTACTGCCGTCGTATGCCGTGAACTTCAAAGGCTGTGAGCCCGAAGCGAAGATCTCCAGGATCTCGGCCAGGGTCAGCTTCGGGGCCTCGGTCGTCTCTCGAAAGGTCGTCATTGTCGCCGCACCGCCTTCGCGTACAGGTCCAGGAACCGTGAGTCAGGGTCATGAGTCTTCTTCACCGTCGTGTACACCTCGCCGCCGTAGAGCTCGTCGAATTCCTCCCGTGAGTAGAAGGCATCCGAGTACAGGGATTTGTGCCCGGCGAGCTCGCTGACCTTTCGTTCGATCATGCGGTTCGTGTACCCCTCCTCGGGCCCGATAGGCACAGAGGACCAGAATCCGACGTTGACGTAACTGTGCTGCGGCCGAATCGGATACAGCGGCCAGCCACCAGCTGAACTCGCCGAGTCGCGAAGCCGCAGCGGACACAGCCAGATCGGTTCGATCGGCACGGTGTCCAGAAACCAGTCGACGAATTCGGCGGTGCGCTCGATGGGGACCTCGATGTCTTGCACGACCCGTTCGCGGGGCGGCCTGCCGTTGCGTTTCTCGATGCGGTCGGCGATGTCGAAACGCTGGTCGTAGCCGATCAGCTTCCAGTAGAAGCTGCTGCGCCGGAGGCGTCGCGGCCACAATCGTCGAATTCGCGGGTTCTGCGCGCCGAAAGCCCGTGAGCACCAGAACCAGTCGGTGTCCCAGCGCCACAGGTAGTCGTGGATCGTCAACCGGTCGTGCTTCTCCCCGGCCGGATGCTGGATGGAGCGGTAATAGATGTGCTGGCCGGTGTAGTCGCTGACAGGTCCGGGCGTGCCCGTCTGTGCGCCCAGGCACAGGTAGCCCTCGTCGGCGCTGAACACGACTCCGTCGAGGTAGTCGACCCGCTCACCGTTCCAGCCGCCGGTCTCGATGATGCGATCCATCGCCTCGATGAGCTCGGCGACGGTGTGGAAACGCAGGTGGCGCAACGCCACGAACGGCTTCACCGGCTCCAGCTCGATCTTCAATCGCACCGAATAGCCGAGGGTGCCATAGGAATTGGGGAAGGCTCGGAAGAGGTCGGGGTGCCTGTCGGGTGATGCGCTGACGATTTCCCCTGTGCCCGTGAGGATGTCCATCTCGAGCACCGACTCGTGCGGCAGACCGTTGCGGAACGAGGCCGACTCGATGCCGAGCCCGGTGACGGCGCCGCCGAGTGTGATCGTCTTCAACTGCGGGACGACAAGCGGTGAGAGTCCGTACGGCAGCGTCGCGGCGACGAGATCTTCATAGGTGCACATGCCTGCGACATCCGCCGTCCGCGCCTCAGGGTCCACAGCGATGACGCGGGTGAGGCCGGACACGTCCAGCCCCGGTGCGGTGGTCTTGGCGCGGGCGCGGAACAGGTTCGAGGTCGGTTTGGCCAGGCGCACGGTCGCTCCCGCCGGGATCGCCCGATAGCTGGCCAGAAGCCGCTGCACACCATCGGCGTGCGCGGCCCACGCGTCGATCGAGCCCACAGCCACACATATACGCTAGTCCGCAGTCGCACCCGATGCGACCGCACCAGCCTCGACGACAAGGAGTTCCACCGATGGGACAGGTCAGCGCGTCCAGCACGGTTCTGATCGACGCCGACCCCGCGACAGTGCTCGGCGCCGTCGCCGATTACCAGGCGATGCGTCCGAAGATCCTGTCCGAGCACTACAGCGGCTACCGCGTGCTCGAAGGTGGGCAGGGCGCGGGAACGGTCGCCACCTGGAAACTGCAGGCCACCAAATCGCGCTCACGCGACGTCAAGGCGACCGTCGACGTGGCGGGCCGCACGGTTATCGAGAAGGACGCCAACTCGTCGATGGTGACCAACTGGACCGTGGCGCCTGCCGGCCCCGGATCGTCGGTGACCGTCAAGACGTCCTGGCAGGGCGCCGGCGGCATCGGCGGGTTCTTCGAGAAGACGTTTGCACCGATCGGTCTGCGCAAGATCCAGGCCCAGGTGCTCGGGAACCTCAAGCGTGAGGTGGAAGGCACCATCGCAGTTGAGGGCACCGACGCAGTGCAGGACGTCTAACTGCGCTGGGCGCCCAGGAAGGCCACCACGCCGCGGACGATCGCGTCGGCGTATTTCTGCCGGCCCTCCGGGGTCTTCATCAATCCGGAGTCGATGGGGTTCTTCATGTTCCCGCATTCGACGAGGATCGACGGGTACTGCGCGAGGTTCAGCCCGGCGATGTCGGCGCGCGGGTTGAGCCCCGACGAGCCGATGTAGGTGGCCGGTGGAATCCCGGAACCGGCCATGGTGTCGCGCATGACCTGGGCGAACTGCACCGCCGGGCCGGCCTGTGCGGCGTTGAGTGGCGGCGAGGAGTACAGCACGTGGAAGCCGCGTCCGGTGGGCGGGCCGCCGTCGGCGTGGATCGACACGATCGCGTTCGGCCGGATCGCGTTGGCCATCGCGGCGCGTTCGTCGACGCAGGGTCCTGGCCCGCTGTCGTCGCCGCGTGACATCGCGGTGCGCACCCCGAGGCCGGTCAGCGCCTGCCGGACCCGCAGCGTGGTGTCCCACGTGAACGTGTGCTCGGGGTAGCCGTCCTCGGTGGCCGTTCCGCTGGCCTGGCAGTCCTTGGTCCCGCCGCGGCCGGTGGGGACCTGGCGGCTCAGCCCGGCCATGGACGCCTGGTGGCCGGGGTCGAGGAACACGATCATGCCGGCGACGTTGGAGGGGGCGGCGTGGGCTGGTGCGGCGAGCGTCGATGCCGCGACGAGCAGCCCGGCGACGATCTGGGCGCCGACACGGCGGGTGGCTCTGGTCAGCACCGTGCCACGGTAGCCCGCCTGCCGACTACGCTGGAAGCCCTGAGCGCTGCATTCGGCGCGAGTGCAACCAAGTCGAGACCGACACGCAATCAACCCGCAAGAGGATCAGCATGCAGCCCGGTGGCCAACCCGATATGTCCGCACTGCTCGCCCAGGCCCAGCAGATGCAGCAGCAGTTGATGGAGGCGCAGGAAGCGCTGGCGGCCTCCGAGGTGCACGGTCAGGCCGGCGGCGGTCTGGTGCAGGTGACGATGCGCGGCAGCGGCGAGGTGGTCGGGGTGACCATCGACCCGAAGGTGGTCGACCCGTCGGACGTCGAGACGCTGCAGGACCTCATCGTGGGGGCGATTGCCGACGCCGCCAAGCAGGTGACCATCCTGGCCCACGACCGGCTCGGTCCGCTGGCGGGCGGCATGGGCGGCCTCGGCTTGCCGGGGATGTGACTTGTTCGAAGGACCCGTTCAGGACCTGATCGACGAGCTCGGCAAGCTGCCCGGGATCGGTCCCAAGAGCGCGCAGCGCATCGCGTTCCACCTGCTGTCCGTCGAACCGCCGGACATCGACCGGCTGACCGCTGTGCTGAACAAAGTCCGCGACGGGGTGACGTTCTGCGCGGTGTGCGGCAACGTCAGCGACGAGGAGCGCTGCCGGATCTGCGCCGATCCGCGCCGGGATGCATCGCTGGTGTGCGTGGTGGAGGAGCCCAAGGACGTACAGGCTGTCGAGCGGACGCGAGAGTTCCGCGGCCGCTATCACGTGCTGGGTGGGGCGCTGGATCCGCTGTCGGGCATCGGCCCCGACCAGCTGCGGATTCGGGAGCTGCTGAACCGGATCGGCGAGCGGGTCGACGGCGTAGAGGTCGCCGAGGTGATCATCGCGACCGACCCCAACACCGAGGGTGAGGCGACCGCGACGTATCTGGTGCGGATGCTGCGCGACATCCCCGGACTGTCGGTGACGCGCATCGCCTCCGGTCTGCCGATGGGTGGGGACCTGGAGTTCGCCGACGAGCTGACGCTGGGCCGCGCGCTCGCCGGCCGCCGCGCAATGGCCTGACTGCGGTGGCCTGAGCGCGAGACCGACTCTATGCACGCGGTCACTCGCACTTCCGCTGCAGAACGTAGATCTCGTGACATGTCGGTGCCCCTTGACACCATGACCGCATGAACAGGGTCATTCTCGGCGGCGAGGCTGTCCGGGCGGGTGTGGCGACCAGGCATGAGCTCCGCCGTGACTATACGAAGCTCTACCGCGGCGTGTTCGTTCGCAACGGCGGGGAGGTCTCGCTGAAGGACCGCGCGATCGGGGCCTGGTTGGCCACGGGCCGGCACGGGGTGATCGCCGGGGTGACCGCGTCGGCGCTGCACGGCGCGTCGTGGGTGGACGCGCAGCGTCCCATCGAAGTGACCGGCGCCAACGGCAGACCGCAGGACGGGCTGCTGTTGCGAACCGAGAGCCTCGTTCCCGATGAGATCACCCGCGTCGGAGGCCTGCCGGTGACCACGCGCGTGCGCACAGCATTCGATCTCGGGCGCCACCTGGAACGCACCGATGCCTTGGCGCGGCTGGACGCGTTGATGTGGAACCAGCGTTTCGAGCCCGACGAGGTCGCCGAGCTCGCGGCGCGGCATCCCCGCTCGCGAGGCCTGCGGCAACTGCGCGAACTCCTCCCGCTGGTCGACGGCGGTGCCGCGTCTCCGCGGGAGAGCGTGATCCGGCTGATGTTGCACGACAACGGCTTTCCGCGTCCGGAGACACAGTTCCCGGTTCTCGACTGCTCGCGGCCGGTCGCTTTCCTCGACCTCGCCTACCCGGACTACGGCGTCGCGGTCGAATACGACGGCGATCACCACCGCACGGACCGGCAAACCTACGTCAAGGACATCGCTCGGCTGCGGATGCTTGAGCAGAGGGACTGGATCGTGATCCGGGTGATCGCCGAGGATCGGCCGGGAGCCTGGCTGTCCCGCGTAGCGACGGCGTTGCGGGAGCGGGGTTGCCTGCTCCCGTCAGCGCCGGTCACGACGCTGTCCGCGTGACGGCCTCGTACCGGAGCCGCGCGGTCAGTCGGCGGTACCCGTTGAGATTCACCAGCCCGCGGTGCTCAGGCGCCCCGCGCAACTGCAGATCGGGGTAGCGGTCGAACAGCGCCCGCAGCGCGGTCACCGCTTCGTTGCGGGCCAGCGCGGCACCGAGACAGACGTGGATGCCGCTGCCGAACGCCAGGTGGTCGCGGGCGTTGGGGCGCGTGATGTCGAAGCGGTCCGGCCGATCGAACACCTTGGGATCCCGGTTCGCTCCCCCGAGCAGCAGCACCACCGCGGTACCCCGCGTGATCGGCACCCCGGCGATCTCGGTATCACGGCCGGCCTGGCGCGCCGTCATCTGCACGGGGCTGTCGAAGCGCAGCATCTCCTCGATCGCCGACGGCCACAGGTCGGGATCGTCGCGCAGGAGCGCGAGCTGGTCGGGGTGCCGCATCAGTGCGACGATGCCGTTGCCGATGAGATTGACGGTGGTCTCGACCCCGGCGCCGACGAGCAGTGCCGCGTTCGCCCTCAGCACGCGATCGGGCAGTCCGCTCTCGAGCGCCATCGTGCTGAACGGGGTGCCGTCGGAGCCGTCGGCGCGCAATCGGCGGAAGTGTTCCCGCATGTACGTCTCGACATCGCGCAGCTCGTCGATGGCGCCGCGGAACACCGGCCAGGTGATGCCGATGTCGAGTAGGGGAGCGATCGTGTTGCCCCAGCGCAGGATTCGGGGACGTTCGGCGGCCGGGACGCCGAGCAGGTCGCTGATCACCGCCGCCGGGACCTGGGCCGCGTAGTCGCCGATGAGATCCACCTCGCGCCGTGAGTCGAGCCCGTCGAGCAGCTCGAGTGTCAACTCGTCGATGCGGGCATCGAGCGTGGCGATGGCGCGCGGGGTGAAGCTGCGGGACACCAACTTGCGGTAGCCGGTGTGCTCGGGCGGGTCGGTCATCAGCATCGACGGCGACTCGACGGGGTTGGGCAGCTCCGGGTCGAGCCGGCGCACGATCCGTGCGAGGGCCTCGGGCAGGCCGGTCTCGGCGGGATCCGCGACGAGGAAGTCGTTGTCGCGCAGCACCGTTCGGCAGATGTCGTGGTCGGCGCTGACCAGCACGGCGGGGGTGCGCACCAGCGAACCCGCCGCGCGGATCTCTTCGATGCGCCGCAGCCGCCCGGCGGGATCGTCGCGGCCCAGGGTCAACGCGGCCATCGGTTCGCCGCTGCGGGCCCGGAAAGAGAGGAAGGCGCGGGGGAGCCCGTGCAGCGCTGCCCAGCGCATCCAGGTCGACAGTTCGCTAGCCATGCCTCGACGGTAGGCAGCCGAGCGTGCGAGCGCATCGTCCCGGGAGCCCAACTGCGTCTCCTACCGGGGTAGGACGCCGAATGCCTACTGCGGGCGGTTTCCCGGCACCCGGACCGCTCCTACACTGGGCCGATGCTCGATGCGTTGCGGCACCGCGTGCGCGGGTACGCCGCGCGCAAGGCCGAGGACATGCCGGGCGGCTACACCTGGCCGTTCGTCATCAGCGTCGACGTCACCATGGTGGTGGTCTCGCTGATCGCGGCACTGCAGCGGCCGTGGTCGTACTGGTGGCTCGCCGCCATCGCATTGCTGATCGCAGTCGTGCCCGATGTCGTGTTCTTCTTCGTGGACCGGCGGGTGCCCGTCGCGGTCGAGGCTGCCACGGTGTGGCTGGCGTGGATGGTGAGCACCACGCTGTTGTTGTTCGCGTTCCCGACGCCGATCAGCGGAGATTTCGCACCGCTGCTGCTCAGCCTGCTGACCGGGATGATCGGCGCGTTCACCTCGGCGCGGACCAGTCTGCTGGTGGCGCTGTCCGCGGCGGCGCTGGTCGGCGCTGCGGTGTGGGCCGGCCGGCTCGAAACACCCTGGCTGTATCTGACGTTCATCGCGATCGGCCTGCTCGTGGGTTGGCTGATGCGCATCCAGCAGGAGCTGCTGCTGGACCAGCGGCGGGCCCAGGCCAAGCTCGCCGAGCACGCTGCTGCCGACGAGCGCCGCCGGATCGCGCGCGAGGTCCACGACGTCATCGCGCATTCGTTGAGCGTGACGCTGCTGCACGTCACCGGCGCGCGGCGCGATCTACAGATCGACCGAGACGTGGACGAGGCCGTGGAGGCGCTCGAGCAGGCGGAGCGCCTCGGTCGTCAGGCCATGGCCGACATCCGCCGCACCGTCGGTCTG
Source organism: Actinomycetes bacterium (assembly GCA_023404955.1). Classification (GTDB taxonomy): domain Bacteria; phylum Actinomycetota; class Actinomycetes; order Mycobacteriales; family Mycobacteriaceae; genus Mycobacterium. The sequence continues at coordinate 65,661 of JAEXZY010000062.1, read as the reverse complement.
CTCGACGATTCCACCGGCGCGGCGGCTCCCGAACCCGGTGTCGACGACCTCGCGCCGCTCGTCGAGGATTTCGTGCGTGCGGGTCTGTCGGTGTCGATGCGCATCGCGGGCGACACCGGACGCATCTCGGCGGCCGAGGGGCTGGCGCTGTACCGCATCGCGCAGGAGTCGCTGGCCAACGTCGCCAAGCACGCGCCCGAGGCGGCGACCTCGGTCGCGCTCGACGTCGCGGGCACAGCAGCGGTGCTCACGATCGTGAATCAAGCTCCCGTACTGGTCGCGGGCGGAGCACGGGACGACGGGCACGAGGGCAATGACGGTCGAGGCATGCGCGGCATGCGCCAGCGGATCGAACTGCTCGGCGGCACCTTGGCCGCGGGGCCGCACGGCGAGCAGTGGTCGGTGCGCGCGGTGATCCCGGTCGACGGCCGGCCCGGCTGCCCGCTGCGCGGCAACGCATCGTGACCGAGTTTGTCAGTGCGTTGCTCGTCGACGACCAGGAGCTGGTGCGCTCGGGCCTGCGCCGGATACTGCGCCGCCGGGACGGGATCGTCGTCGTCGGCGAATGTTCCGACGGCGACGAGGTGTCCGACGCGGTGGCCGAGCACCACCCCGACGTGGTCGTGATGGATCTGCGGATGAAGCGTGTCAACGGGATCGAGGCGACTCGCACGCTGACCGACGGCGGCGGACCGCCGGTACTGGCCCTCACGACGTTCCACGACGAGGAGCTGCTGTCAGGCGTGTTACGCGCCGGCGCAGCAGGTTTCGTGCTGAAGGATTCCCCGGCAGAGGAGCTCATCCGGGCCGTGCACGCCGTCGCGCGGGGCGACGGTTACCTCGACCCGTCGGTGACGGCGCGGGTGCTGACCACCTATCGCACCGCGGCCGCTGATCCCGCACCCGACGCGGTGGGTGAGCTGACACCGCGGGAACTCGACGTGCTGACGCTGGTCGCCAAGGGTCGCTCCAACACGGAGATCGCCGAGGAATTGGTGATCTCCGGGGTCACCGTTAAGAGCCACATCGGCCGCATCTTCGGCAAGCTGGGATTACGGGATCGCCCGGCGGCCATCGTCTTCGCCTACCGGCACGGCATCGTGTCCGCGCGCTGAGCTACACGCGTCGGGGTGCCGCCAGGCGTTCCTGCCGTAGTTGCTCCACTTCCGGAAGATCAAGTGGCGCAAGCGGACCCACCACTGTGGTGAGCAGGTGGTCGGCGAGCTCGGGGTTGCGTGCCAGGCAGCAGCCGTGCAGATAGGTCGCCACGATGCTGCCCTGTACCGCCCCGTCCACACCCGAGCCGGCCCGGTTGCCCGCACCCTTGGTGACCGCGGCCAGCGGCCGGGCGTCGGCACCCAGATCTGTTCCGCCACGGTGATTCTCGAATCCCGTCAACGGCTGGGTGAGTCCGTCGACCAGCGGTGTGGAGGCCACCTCGCCGATCGTGCGTTCCGGCTGCGGCGACGTCGTGACGTCGAGTAGCCCGACGCCGGCGACTCGTTCCCCCGCTGATGTCTCGTACCAGTGCCCGAGCACCTGGATCGCTGCGCAGATCGCCAGCACCGGGGCACTGCGCGAGACCGCCTGCTGCAGACCGGGATAGCGCACCAGATGTTTGGTCGCGAGCCGCTGCGCATAGTCCTCGGCTCCGCCGAGGGTGTAGACGTCGAGCTCGGCGGGCACCGGATCGTCGAGCGTGATCTCGACGATCTCGGCGTCGATGCCACGCAACCGCAGCCGCTGCCGCAGCACCAGAGAGTTGCCGCCGTCGCCGTAGGTGCCCATCACGTCGGGCAGGACGAGGCCGATACGGACCACGGATTCGCTCATGGCAGCCGCCTGTTCAGCTGGAGGAAAGCCGTGTAGTTGGCGAGCACCTCGACGTGCCCGGGGGGACAGCTGCGGATCGCCGCCATCGTGTCGTGCACCAGGGTGTGTTCGACGCCCGCGTAGCCGAGGCGCACCGCGAGATCGGTGCCGCGTTCCCCGGCGGCCACCACCGGCACGTTCTCGAAGTGCTCGAAGCGGACATCCCACAGCCACGACAGGTCTTCGCCGTCGGGCACCTGGCCGTTGACCGAGATCACCACGCCCGCCGCCTCGCGGTCGAGCATCGACAGCGCTTCCTGCCAGCCCGCGGGGTTCTTGGCGAGCAGCAGGCGCGCGGTGTGCGACGGGCCGACGTCGACGGTGCGGTAGCGGCCGGCCACCTCGTCGACGGCGGCCACGGCAGCAACGGCCGCGGCGGGCACCGCGCCGAGAGTGACCGCTGCGGCGACGGCCTGGGTGGCGTTGCCGCGGTTGACGGTGCCGGGCAGGGTGAGCGTCATCGGCAGGCTCAGGCCGTCGGGCCCGTAGATGTGCGTCTCGTCGTACCACCAGTCCGGTTCGGGCCGCTGGAAGTCGCATCCCGTGGAGCGCCAGTGCGCACCCTCGCGCTCGATCACCTCGCCCGAGCGCGGGCAGCTCACCGAGTCGCTGGCCCAGCCGCCGCCGGCGGCCACCCACACCACGTGCGGATGGTCGTAGGCGGCCGAGGTCATCAGGACGTCGTCACAGTTGGCCACGACGACCGCCGCGCGGTGCCGCGCCAGGCCCGCGCGCAGGGTCCGCTCGATGTGGTTGATCTCACCCACCCGGTCGAGTTGGTCCCGCGACAGGTTGAGCAGCACGATCACCGACGGGGTGACGGCGTCGCTGACGTGGGGGACGTGCATCTCGTCGACCTCGAGCGCAGCCAGCGACGCGGTCGGCGCGGCGGCAAGTGCGGCCACCAGCCCGGCGTCCATGTTGGCGCCCTCGGCGTTGGTCGCGACAGGCCCGACGGTGGCCAGCGCCGCGGCCGTCATCCTGGTGGTGGTCGACTTGCCGTTGGTGCCGGTCACGACGACGGTGCGGCGGCCCTGGCCCAGCTGCTGCAGGATCGAGCGGTCGATCGTCATCGCGACGAGCCCACCGATCATCGCCCCGGCGCCGCGGCCGGTCACCCGCGACGCCCACCGGGCGCCTGCACCGGCTGCGAGTGCAGCTCGTCCGCGTACCGAGACCATTCCCGGCAGTTTAGAGAAGGGGCCGACACGCGGCGTGGGGAGCAAGGCTTGTCGGGGCTGCGTGCCATCCTCGGAGGGTGAGCTCAACCGCCGTCGCCACCTGGGGCCGGCCCGCCGATCAGGCGGGCGCCGGATGGGCGGTCGTCGACGTCGAGACCTCGGGGTTCCGGCCCGGGCAGGCCCGGGTCGTCAGTGTCGCAGCGCTCGCGCTCAGTGACGACGGCAACGTCGAGAAGAGCCTGTACTCGCTGCTCGATCCGGGGGTCGATCCAGGCCCCACGCACATCCACGGGCTGACCGCGGAGATGCTGGCCGGCCAGCCGACGTTCGGGGATGTCGTCGCCGATCTGTGCGAGGTGCTGCGGGGCCGGACCCTGGTGGCCCACAACGTGGGCTTCGACTATTCGTTCCTCGCCGCGGAGGCGGAGATGGTGGGGGCGGCATTGCCGGTCGACACGGTGATGTGCACTGTCGAACTGGCCCGGCGGCTGGAGCTGGGGCTGGAGAACCTGCGGCTCGAGACGTTGGCCGCGCACTGGGGCGTGACGCAGATGCGCCCGCACGACGCCCTCGACGACGCAATGGTGCTCGCTCAGATCCTCAAGCCCGTGCTGGTCCGCGCCTACGAGCGGCGGACGTGGTTGCCGGTACACCCGGTGTCGCGCCGCACGTGGCCCAACGGCCGCGTCACTCACGACGATCTGCGGCCGCTGAAGGCCGTCGCTTCCCGCCTCCCGTGCTCGTACGCCAATCCGGGCCGCTACGTCGCCGGCCGGCCGCTGGTGCAGGGCATGCGGGTCGGGGTGGCCGCGGAGGTGGAGCGCACGTACGAGGAATTGATTGAACGCGTGCTGAATGCCGGGCTTGCATACGCCGAATTCGTCGACAGTCACACATCGTTGGTGGTGTGCGACGTGCCGGATGTCGAGCAGGGCAGGGGGTTTCAGGCCAGGGATCTTGGTGTACCGGTGATGCACTCGGCCGATTTCATGGACGCGCTGATGTCAGTAGTGGGCGGTACCCAGGTCGAAGACTTCGTCGGCTCCGACCTGGGTGACGATCAACTAGCCCTGTTCTGACCTAGGGCGCTTCGCAGACGCGCCCGGGAGTGCATCCCGCGACGTCGACCATGCCGTCCTGACCGGGTGGGATCTCTCCGACGATGGGCGGCGGAGCGCCCTCGGGAGCGGTGGCATCGCACGCAGCGCCACGTGCTGCGCCGCCCGGATCGTCGCACGGCACATTGGGCTGTGCACCGGCGATGGGTGCCATCGCGATGACCGTCGCGGCGGCCCCGGTCAGCATGGCTGTTCCGAAGGTGAAGAGTTTCATGTTCCTGTGAATTACCAGCGTGCCGACTGTTGAAACGATCTAATCATCGCCGTTGTTGCAGACCCGGCCCGGAATGCAGCCCGCACCGCCGATGTAGGGATTCTCGCCACCCTGGCTGGCCCCCGGACCGGTTCCCGTCGTTCCGCCACCCGGGGCGACGTTCTGACAGGGTGTTCCGTCCGCGGCACCGTGTGGTGTCGCGCATTCCGGCTGGGCAACCGCTGCAGGAGCGAAAGAGATCGTCGCGGCCGCCGCCAGAGTGAGGATTGAACCATAGGTGACATTGAGCTTCATGCTGTAGTGGCTTCCCGACCCCAGGTACGCGAAACCCTAATCAGCACAAGTCATTTCTTGATCACTTTTGGTGAAAGGGATCGGCCGCTGCGCTCAGCGGCGGGCGGCTCGGTTCACCGCGGACACCACCGCGCGCAGCGACGCCGTCGTGATCGATGTCGCGATACCGACACCCCACACGGTCGTGCCGCCGATCGAGGCCTCCACGTAGGCGGCCGCCTGGGCTTCTTCGCCGGAGGACATCGCATGCTCGGAGTAATCCAGCACGTTGACGTCGTAGCCGATCGCGCCCAGCGCGTCGACGAACGCGGCCAGAGGGCCATTGCCGGCGCCGACGATCTCACGTTCGGTGCCGTCGACCTTGACCACCGCGGTGATGGTGTCTGTCCCGCCGTCCACCTCGGCCGCGTCGACGCGTTGCCGCATGCGCTCCAGCGGGGTGATCGGAGCCAGGTACTCCTCGTGGAACGCGTCCCACATCTCCTTGGGCGACACCTCACCACCCTCACCGTCGGTGATGGCCTGGATGGCTGCGGAGAATTCGATCTGCAGGCGCCGGGGCAGTGCCAGCCCGTGATCCGCCTTCATGATGTAGGCGACGCCGCCCTTGCCGGACTGCGAATTGACCCGGATGACCGCCTCGTACGTGCGTCCGACGTCCTTGGGGTCGATTGGCAGGTAGGGGACCTGCCACAGGATGTCGTCCACGTCTTTGTCGGCGGCATCGGCGTCGAACTTCATCGCGTCCAGGCCCTTGTTGATCGCGTCCTGGTGGCTGCCGGAGAACGCCGTGTACACCAGATCGCCGCCGTACGGGTGTCGTTCGTGGACGGGCAGCTGATTGCAGTACTCCACGGTGCGGCGGATCTCGTCGATGTTGGAGAAGTCGATCTGCGGGTCGACGCCGCGGGAGAACATGTTCAGCCCCAGCGTCACCAGGCACACGTTGCCGGTGCGCTCGCCGTTGCCGAACAGGCATCCCTCGATGCGGTCCGCACCCGCCTGGTAGCCCAATTCGGCTGCGGCGACGGCGGTTCCGCGATCGTTGTGCGGATGCAGGCTCAAGATGATCGAGTCGCGGGGGGTCAGGTGCCGGTTCATCCACTCGATGGAGTCGGCGTACACGTTGGGCGTGGCCATCTCCACCGTCGCCGGCAGGTTCACGATCAACGGCACGTCGGGCGTCGGCGCGACGATCTCGGCGACGGCGTTGCAGACCTCGACGGCGTATTCCAATTCGGTGCCGGTGTAGGACTCCGGCGAATACTCGAAGCGCCACTGGGTGCCCGGGTACTTCTTCGCCTCGTCGACGCACATCCGCGCGCCGTCGGTGGCGATCTTCTTCACGGCGTCACGGTCGGCGCGGAACACGACGCGGCGCTGCAGGATCGACGTCGAGTTGTAGAAGTGCACGATCGCGCGGGGTGCGCCCTCGCAGGCCTTGAAGGTCTTCTCGATCAGCTCGGGACGGCACTGCGTCAGCACCTGGATCGTCACGTCGTCGGGAATCGCGCCCTGCTCGATGATCTCCCGGACGAAATCGAAATCGGTCTGGCTGGCCGACGGGAATCCGACCTCGATCTCCTTGTAGCCCATCCGGACCAGCAGGTCGAACATGCGGCGCTTGCGGGCCGGGCTCATCGGGTCGATCAGCGCCTGGTTGCCGTCGCGCAGATCAACCGCGCACCACAGCGGAGCGGTGTCGATGACCTTGTCGGGCCAGGTGCGGTCGGGCAGCGTGACGGGCTCGACTTCGGCTGCGAAGCTGCGGTAACGGCTGACGGGCATCGCGGACGCGCGCTGGGTGTTCCAGGCAGGCTGGCCGTCGGGGCGGGGGCCGGCGGGCGTGGTGATGGTGCGTACCGAATGGAAGGCGTCGGGGGTGAAGTTCTCGGTCATGATGTGGGCTCCGGGTTGGATTGGGGGATCTCAGACCGGCGCATCGCGAATACCCGCGACGGGAGGCCAGTCTGGATCAGACCCCGTCGCGGCGTCCGAGAAGGAGCACCCGCTGCACGCAGGTGACTGTACTCCGGCGGGCGCGCCGGGCAAAACGGGCCGCGGTTGTGCGGTTTCGCGGTTTCATCCGCGACACGCCGCGGCGGGCGTATCGAGACGCACACTCGGCGCGCCCGGAGCCCTCAGACGTGCGAGTCGGGGAACGCGATCACCGACAGGAACCGGATCGGCACTTCGACGAGGTCGACGGGGCCGTGCGCGCCCTCGCCGTCGAACTGCAGCGAGTCCCCGGGGTGCAGCCGGTAGACCGACCGGCTGTGGCTGTAGTCCATGACCCCTTCGAGCATGTAGATGAACTCGGTGCCCGGGTGCTGGAACAGTGGATACGTCCGGCTCTTCTCCGACAGCGTGACCTGCAGACACTCCAGCCGCTTGTGCTCACCGCGCAGGGACCCGAGTAGCTCGTAGTCGTGGCCTTCGCGGGTGCCTTCGCGCACGATGCGCGCCCCGGTGCCGGACCGCACGAACGCGGCGGGACGTTCGACGTCGGCGCCACGGAACAAGCTGGTCACCGGCACGTCGAAGCCCTTGGCCAGCAGCGCGAGCGTCGACAGGCTGCAGGACGTCTGCGCGTTCTCGATCTTGCTCATCATCGCCTTCGAGATGCCGATCCGCGCGGCGGTGTCGGCGACGGTGAGCCCCTGCTGCAGGCGCAGCAGCCGGACGTTGCGCCCGATCGCGGTCTCGATTTCCAGCTCGTCGACCGGCTCCTGCGGGTCGCGGTCGCGTGCGGTCCCGGATTTGTTGCGAAGCAGCGATGCGTGCTCGTCAGCGGAGGTCACAGCTCACCTGTCTAGCGCATCTGCCCGGCGCCGACGTACGGGTACGGCGTCGTGAGCAGGTCCCCCTCGGCGAAGCGGGACAGCCGGAAATCCGATGCGGGGATGCGCGGGTCGCTGCTGCGGTCGTCGATCACCAGATCGGCGACGAGCTTGCCCACCGCCGGCGCGATCTTGAACCCGTGGCCGGAGAAGCCGGCGGCGACGAGCAGGCCGTCGACATCGGTGCGGGAGATCACCGGGTTCCAGTCGGGCGTCACGTCGTAGCAGCCTGCGTAGCTGCTGGTGATGACGGCGTCGGGAAAGCCGGGGAAGCGGGTGCCGACCTTGTCGACGGTGATGTCGACGAAGTCCTCGGTCGCCCGGTTGAGGTAGCTGTCCGGGTCGGCCGTCTTCGCATCGCTGAGATCGCTGTTTCCGAACAGGATTTCGCCGCCTACCTCCGGTCGCACGTACTGCAGCGAGACCAGATCAGAGAACACGGGCACGGGACCGAGGTCTACGCCGGGGTCGATCAGCACGATCTGCTCCCGGACCACCCGGATCGGTACGTCGATGCCGTAGGGCGCCAGGAAGGGCTGTGTCCACACCCCGGTCGCGACGACGACGGTGTCGGCGGAGATGGAGCTGCCGTCGCTGAGCGTCACCCCGGTTGCGCGACGGCCGTCGATAACCAAACTTGTTGCGGTGCAACCCTGCCGGATGCGGACGCCGGCACCACGCGCGGTCGTCGCGAACGCCTGAGCGGTCTGGTAGGCATCCCCGTAGCCGCCGCGTGCCTCGTAGCCGAAGGCCGCGAACGGCTCCAAGTCGGCGAACGGCCACATCTTCGCGACGTCGGCGCGGTCGATCTCCTCGGTGTCGACGCCGACGGCCTGCTGCGCAGCCAAGCTCTTGCGCAGCGCATCGACGTTGGGCTCACCGACTCCGACGACGTAGCCGGTCTGGCGGAACCCGATGTCGCTGCCGAAGATCTCGCCGGCCTGCTCGAACACCTCGAGTCCCGCCGCAGCCATCGCGGCCAGTGAGCTGACGCCGTAGTGGCAGCGGACGATACCGCTGGATTTTCCGGTCATCCCGGAGCCGACGGTGCCGCGTTCGACCACGACGACGTCGGTGACGCCGCGCTCGGCCAACGCCCACGCGGCCGCGCAGCCCTCCAGTCCGCCGCCGACGATGACGACGTCGGCGGTGCTCACAGTCCCGGTATCCAGGATGTGCCGGCCAGTGGAACCTTCGCCATCGCGGCGGCTTCGATGCTGACGGCGACCAGATCGTCGGGCTCGAGATGGCAGACGTGGGACTTGCCGCAGGCGCGGGCGATCGTCTGCGCTTCCATCGTCAGCACCCGCAGGTAGTTGGCCAGCCGCCGGCCGGCGGCCACCGGGTCCAGGCGGGCAGCGAGCTCAGGGTCCTGGGTGCTGATGCCCGCGGGGTCGTTCCCGTCCTGGTAGTCGTCGTAGAAACCCGCTGCGCTGCCGATCTTTTCGTATTCGCCGGCATATCGGGGATGGTTGTCACCGAGTGCGATCAGCGCCGCGGTGCCGATCGCGACGGCATCGGCGCCCAGCGCGAGCGCCTTGGCGACGTCGGCACCGTTGCGGATGCCGCCCGAGACGATGAGCTGAACTCGTCTGTGAACCCCTAACTCCTGCAACGCCCGCACCGCCTCCGGGATCGCGGCCAGCGTCGGGATGCCCACGTGTTCGATGAACACCTCCTGGGTGGCCGCGGTGCCGCCCTGCATGCCGTCGACGACGACGACGTCGGCGCCGGCGTGCACCGCGAGCTTGACGTCGTAGTAGGTGCGGGTGGCGCCGACCTTGACGTAGATCGGCTTTTCCCAGTCGGTGATCTCCCGCAGCTCGTTGATCTTGATGGTCAGATCGTCAGGCCCGGTCCAGTCGGGATGACGGCATGCCGAGCGCTGGTCGATGCCCTGCGGGAGCGTGCGCATCGAGGCGACCCGTTCGGAGATCTTCTGGCCCAACAGCATTCCGCCGCCGCCCGGTTTGGCACCCTGGCCGAGGACCACCTCGATCGCGTCGGCCTTGCGGAGGTCGTCGGGGTTCATGCCGTACCGCGAGGGCAGGTACTGGTACACCAGGTGCTTGCTCTGGCCCCGCTCTTCCCGCGTCATACCGCCGTCGCCGGTGGTCGTCGACGTGCCGACTTCACTGGCGCCGCGGCCCAGCGCCTCCTTGGCCGGTCCCGACAGCGCACCGAAGCTCATACCGGCGATGGTGACCGGGATGGCCAGGTGGAGAGGGTGTTTCGCGTGTCGGTCACCGAGCACCACGTCGGTGGCGCAGCGCTCGCGGTAGCCCTCGAGCGGATACCGCGACATCGAGGCGCCGAGGAACAGCAGATCGTCGAAGTGGGGGAGCCGGCGTTTGGCACCCCATCCGCGGATGTCGTACACGCCGGTGTCGGCGGCGCGCTGGATCGCGGCGATCGTGGCGCGATCATAGGTGGCGGACTCGCGCAGGCCGAGGCGCGCGCGGTCGTCGGTGTCGGTCATCAGTAGCTCGCAGAGTTGTCGACGTGGAAGTGGTACAGCGATCGCGCGGACCCGTAGCGGGTGTAGGCGGCGGTGTCGTCGTCCTCGAAACCCGCTGCCTTCAGGAGGTGTTCGAGTTCCTCGTGGTGTTCGGCGCGCATCGGCTTGGCCACGCAGTCGGCGCCAAGAGAGGCCACCTCGCCCCGCACGTAGATGCGCGCTTCGTAGAGCGAGTCGCCGAGTGCCTCGCCGGCGTCACCCCGCACCACGAGCCGGCCGGCCTGTGCCATGAACGCGCTCATGTGCCCGACGTTGCCGCCCACCACGATGTCGACGCCCTTCATCGAGATGCCGCACCGCGCCGCGGCGTCACCCTCGACCACCAACAAGCCACCATGTGCCGTCGCACCGGCGGACTGGGAGGCGCTGCCTTTCACCCACACCGAGCCGCTCATCATGTTCTCCGCTACGCCGGTGCCGGCGTTGCCGTTGATCACGACATCGGCCTGCTGATTCATGCCTGCGGCGTAGTACCCGACGTGGCCGTTGACGGTCACGCTGACCGGCGCGTCGAGACCGACGGCGACGTTGTGCGCGCCGGCGGGATGGTCGATGACGAACTCGCCCTGTAGGTTCGGCGCGTGCAGCGCGGCGTTGACCTCGCGCAGTTGGGTGGTCTGCAGGTCGTAGCGGGTCACTATCTGCTCCATGCGTAGACGACCTCCGGTTCGGGTTCCCAGATACGTGCGCTCTCGACACCGGGAAGGCCTGACAGGGCACGGTATTCGCTGGCCATTGCCACCCAGTCGGCGGTTTCGGCGATGACCGCGGGTTTGCACGCGATGGCGTCACGGACCACGGCGAACGAATCGCGGTTGGACACCAGCAGCGTGTAGAAGCCGTCGAAGGTCGCGCACAGCTCCTTGAGCGCGCTCTCGACGTCGCGCCCTTCCGACAGTTGTGCGGCGATGAACCGTGCGCCGACCTCGGTGTCGTTCTCACTGTCGAACACCACACCGCGGGCACGGAGTTCGCGGCGAATGGTGGCGTGGTTGGCGAAGGATCCGTTGTGGACCATGCACTGGCCCGGCCCGACGGCGTAGGGGTGACAGCCCGACGGGGTGACCGCGGACTCGGTCGCCATGCGGGTGTGCCCGACGCCCTGCCAACCTTGCGCGGCCAAGAGCCCCCACTGCTCGGTGAGCGCGCGGGGGTGGCCGACGCCCTTGAGGACTGCCACGTCCGATCCGAAGCCGGCGATGATCGCCTGCGGGTAGCAGGATCTCACCGCGGCCAGCAGTGCCTCGGACGAGGTGTCGCAGGACAGCAGATGGCTGTCGCCGACCGCGACCACATCGACGGCGTCCACCTCCTCGTCGAGGGCGGTGGCGACGGTGCGCCGGACCAGCTCCACGTCCTCGATCCTGCCGGTGCCCAGGTCGGCCACCGACACACAGCCCTGCCCCGGCGGCGCCCACGTGGGATCGCCGTAGACGGCGACACCGGCGGAATCGCTTCCCCGGTCGCCCATTTCGCAGAGCATGCTGCCGAGCAGTGTGCCCAGCTGCGGGTACAGCTCGGGCGTGCGCAGGTGCAAGCCGACGATGCCACACATGGTGTCCTCCGGTGGTGTCAGAACGCGGTCAGGTACTGGTCGATCTCCCACGGGCTGACCGCGCTGTGGTAGCTGAAGAATTCTTCGCGCTTGATGCCGGCGAAGTAGCTGGCGACCCCGTCGCCGGCGGCGTCGAGAACCCCGGTGACGACGGCGTCGCTCTCGAGCTCCTCGACAGCATGCAGCAGCGTGGGTGGCAGGGGGCGAGTGCTGACACCCGACCCCACCGGACCCGGATCGGTGCTGCGTTTGATGCCGTCGATGCCGGCGCCCAACGCAGCGGCGATCGCCAGGTACGGGTTGGCCGAGCCGTCACCGCCGCGCAGCTCCACGCGATCGGAGTCGGGCACCCGGATGTAGTGGGTGCGGTCGTTGCCGCCGTAGGTGGGCAGCCGCGGCGCCCAGGAGGCGCCCGATCGGGTGGAGACCGCACCGGTGCGCTTGTAGGAGTTGACCGTCGGAGCGATCACGGCCTGCAGTGCGCAGGCGTGGTCGAGGATTCCGCCGATGAAACCGTAGGCGGTGTCGGACAATCCGAGTCCTCGACCGTCGTCACCCTGCGCCGGAAACACCGCGTTGCCGGCGCTGGTCAGCGACAGGTGCAGGTGCAGTCCGCTGCCGGTCTTGTCGGAGAACGGTTTCGGCATGAACGTCGCGATCATGCCGCGGTCCGCGGCGATCATCGACAACAGGTACCGCAGCGTGATGACGCGATCGGCGGTGGTCAGCGCGTCGGCGAACGTGAAGTTCTGCTCGAACTGGCCGTTGCCGTCCTCGTGGTCGTTGGCGTAGTTGGACCAGCCGAGACCGTTCATCGCGGCCGACACGGCGGTCAGGTGGTCGTACATGCGGGTCACACCGCGCGCGTCGTAGCACGGCTGCGACGCGGTGTCGGCAGCATCGGCGACCGCGACGCCACCATCATCGGTGCGGCGCAGCAGGAAGTACTCGACCTCCGCGCCCACCCACGGCTCGAAACCGGCGTCGGCGCAACGCTGTACGAGGTTCTTCAGGATCACCCGCGGCGCATAGGGCCAGGGTGCGCCGTCGACGTGGGGATCGCAGTGCACGATCGCCAGGCCCTCCTTGAGGAAGGGGACCGGGGTGAACGACGCCGGATCCGGCAGAGCCATCAGATCAGGGTCCTTGGGTTCCTGGCCCATGGCGCCCACGGCGTAACCGGCGAAGCCCACACCGTCGGTGGCCAGAAGATCGATCGCCTCGACGGGAACCAGTTTGGCGCAGGGCTTTCCGCGGAGATCGACGAACAGCGCGAGGATGAATTTGGTGCCGGTCTTCTCGGCCGCGACCGCGAGGTCCTGGGTCATGTCGTCCACCTTGTGTCTCTTGTTAGGAATCAACGTATCAGTAGCGGAAACATCCCGCACATCGAAAGGCCGGGGGGGGCGGGGGGGGCGGCCCCCCCCGCCCGGTCGAGTGATGTGTTAGACGGAGGCGAGTTCGTAGGACGCCTCGCGGTGGAATGCCGCGTCGATGCCCTTCTCCTCTTCGTCCGCTGAAATGCGAATGCCCACAGTCTTCTTGAGTGCGTAGGCGATGATGCCCGCGACGACGAACGAGTAGACCATCACCGCACCCGCGGCCACAGCCTGCCGCCACAGCTGGTCGAATCCGCCGCCGTAGAACAGGCCGTTGGTGGCGTTGGGCATCGAGTCGCTGGCCAGGAAACCGATCAGCAGCGTGCCGATGACGCCGCCGACGAGGTGCACACCGACGACGTCGAGAGAATCGTCGTAGCCGAAGCGTTCCTTGAGACCGACGGCGTACACGCACACCGCGCCGGCGATGGCACCGAGGATGATGGCCCCGACCGGAGTCACCGCGCCGCAGGCCGGGGTGATGGCGACCAGGCCGGTGATCGCGCCCGATGCCGCGCCGACACCCGTCACGTGCCCGTCCTTGATCTTCTCCACGGCGATCCACGCCAGTGTCGCAGCGCAGGTGGCGACGAACGTGGTGACCATGACGATCGCGGCCGAATTACCGGCAGCCAGAGCCGAACCGCCGTTGAACGCATACCAACCGGCCCACAGCAGCCCGGCGCCCAGCAGCGTCAGCGGCACGTTGTGCGGCTTGCGCAGCTGACCCCAGCTGGCCGACTTGCCCAGCACGATCGCGACGGCCAGCGCGGCCGCACCGGCGTTGATGTGCACCGCGGTGCCGCCGGCGAAGTCGATGGCCTTGAGCTTGTTGGCGATCCAGCCGCCGGCCGAGTCCTCGGTGACGACGCCGTCGAAGGCGAACACCCAATGGGCGACCGGGAAGTAGACCAGCACCGCCCACAGCGTCGCGAAGCCCATCCACGCGCCGAACTTCATGCGGTCAGCGACGGCGCCGGAGATCAGCGCCACGGTGATCGCGGCGAAGAGCGCCTGGAAGATCGAGAACAAGCTGACCGGCAGGCCCGAGATCGTGGTTTGCGTCTCGAGAAGGTCCTTCATCCCGGCGAATTCGGTCAGATTGCCGAGGAACCCGCCGTACGAGGTGCCGAAGACCATCGAGAAACCGAACAACACCCACAGCACGCCGACGATCGCGACCGCGCCGAAGGTCATCATCATCATGTTGGTCGAGCTCTTGACGGACACCATGCCGCCGTAGAACAACGCGAGGCCGGGGATCATCAGCGTGAGGCCGATGATGCAACACAGCATGAACGCGGTCGTCCCTGTATCCATAGACTTCTCCTGCGATAACCGGCTCCGCCGCGGAGCCGTTCACCGACAGTTACCGATGTCTCTGTTACGTGGACTGTTTCCTCAGGTTTCGTCCGCGTAACGGATTCGTGCGACTGCGGTCTGACGGCAGCGAGTGTGTGGGTTCATCCGCAACACGCCGCGAGAGGCGAATGAGGACGCACACTCGGCGGTTCCGGATCAGGACAGCGGCCAGTTGAGCACGATCTCGTCGAGCGGGAGGCGCTCGCGAGGCATCCGGTCGCGCTCGGCGATCTCCGGTTCGACGTCGGCATGATCGCCGAGCCGGCCGGCCGCGATCACCATCAGGGGACGCAACTCGTCGGGCAGGCCGAACGCCTCGACGGCCCGGTCGGGGTAGAAACCCGCCATCGGGTGCACGATCAGCCCGCGCGCGACGGCTTCGACCGACATCATGGCCAAGGCGGCCCCTGCATCGACGCCGGAGTACTGCGCGGTGTTCTCGTCGGGACCCTGATCCGCGCACAGCAGGATCAGCGCGCTGGCCACCCGGGCGTAGCTGTTTCCGCGTTTCAGCAGCTCGGCAAGCGTCGGGAAGGTCTCGTCGCCGCGGCGACCGGCCACGTACCGCACCGGCTGGCGTCGGCCCCACGTCGGCGCCCAGCGGCCCGCCTCGATCAGCGCGATCAGGTCGTCGTCGGTGAGTTCGGCGCTCGGATCGAACGCCCGCGGACTCCAGCGAGCGGCGATCGGGGGATGCAGAGGAACCGAGGTCTGGGCCAACCGGTCGGGGGATGTCACCCCGGCGACGCTACTGGGGCGAATAAATCACGTGCGCGCAGCCTTTATCCTTGTTCGGGATCCCACCACGTTCGAAAGGTTCTCCAGTGGCGCTCGTCGTACAGAAGTACGGCGGATCCTCGGTGTCCGACGCCGAGCGCATCCGCCGTGTGGCCGAGCGCATCGTGGAGACCAAGAAGGCGGGCAACGACGTCGTCGTCGTGGTCTCCGCGATGGGGGACACCACCGACGAACTGCTCGACCTGGCCAAACAGGTCTGCCCCGCTCCGCCGGCCCGTGAGCTCGACATGCTCCTGACCGCCGGGGAGCGAATCTCCAACGCGCTCGTCGCGATGGCGATCGAGTCGCTCGGCGCCCAGGCCCGCTCGTTCACCGGCTCCCAGGCCGGCGTCGTGACCACCGGCACTCACGGCAACGCCAAGATCATCGACGTCACACCCACGCGGTTGCGCTCGGCGCTCGACGAGGGGCAGATCGTGCTCGTCGCCGGCTTCCAGGGCGTCAGCCAGGACACCAAGGACGTCACCACGCTCGGCCGGGGCGGCTCCGACACCACCGCTGTCGCCGTGGCCGCCGCTCTGAACGCCGACGTCTGCGAGATCTACACCGACGTCGACGGCATCTTCACCGCCGACCCGCGCATCGTGCCCAACGCCCGCCGGCTGGACACCGTCTCCTTCGAGGAGATGCTCGAGATGGCCGCGGCCGGCGCCAAGGTGCTGATGCTGCGCTGCGTCGAGTACGCCCGCCGCTTCGACCTACCCATCCACGTCCGCTCGTCGTACTCCGACCGGCCGGGCACCATCGTCAAAGGATCGATCGAGGACATCCCCATGGAAGACGCCATCCTCACCGGAGTAGCCCACGACCGCGGCGAGGCGAAGGTGACCGTCGTCGGCCTGCCCGACGTCCCCGGGTACGCCGCCCAGGTGTTCCGCGCACTCGCCGACACCGACGTCAACATCGATATGGTGCTGCAGAACATCTCCAAGGTCGAGGACGGTAAGACCGACATCACGTTCACGTGCTCACGGGACAGCGGGCCGGGCGCGGTCGAGAAGCTGACCTCCCTGCAGGACGAGATCGGCTTCACCCGGGTCCTCTACGACGACCACATCGGCAAGGTCTCGCTGATCGGCGCGGGCATGCGCAGCCACCCCGGTGTGACGGCGACGTTCTGCGAGGCGCTGGCCAAGGCCGGCATCAACATCGACCTGATCTCGACCTCGGAGATCCGGATCTCGGTGCTGATCAAGGACACCGAACTCGACCGCGCGGTCGCCGCGCTGCACGACGCGTTCGGGCTCGGCGGCGACGAGGAAGCGGTCGTCTACGCGGGAACGGGGCGCTAGCAATGGTCAGCATCGGTGTTGTAGGGGCGACCGGCCAGGTCGGCCAGGTCATGCGAACCCTGTTGGCAGACCGCGACTTTCCGGCCACCGAGGTCCGGTTCTTCGCCTCGGCCCGCTCGGCGGGAAAGAAGCTGGAGTTCCGCGGCCAGGAGATCGAGGTCGAAGACTCCGAGATCGCTGACCCGTCCGGTCTCGACATCGCGCTGTTCTCCGCCGGCGCGACGATGTCGCGCGTGCAGGCGCCGAGATTCGCCGCCGCGGGCGCCGTCGTGATCGACAACTCCTCGGCGTGGCGCAAGGACCCCGACGTGCCGCTGGTGGTCTCGGAGGTCAACTTCGCGCGCGACGCCGGGGTGCGGCCCAAGGGCATCATCGCGAACCCCAACTGCACCACGATGGCGGCGATGCCGGTGCTCAAGCCGCTGCACGACAAGGCCGGCCTGGTCCGCATGATCGCCTCGACCTACCAGGCGGTGTCGGGCAGCGGCCTCGCCGGTGTCGACGAATTGTTCGGTCAGGCCAGCGCCGTGGTGTCCGACAGTCAGGCACTGGTGCACGACGGCAGCGCCGTGCAGTTCCCCGCCCCGAACAAGTACGTGGCGCCGATCGCGTTCAACGTGGTTCCGCTGGCCGGGTCGCTGGTCGACGACGGCTCGGGCGAGACCGACGAAGATCAGAAGCTGCGCAACGAGAGTCGCAAGATCCTCGGCATCCCGGACCTCGCGGTGTCGGGTACGTGCGTGCGGGTGCCGGTTTACACCGGGCATTCGCTGTCGCTGAACGTCGAGTTCGCACAGCCGCTTTCGGCCGCCGAAGCCACCGAGATCCTGTCCGGGGCGCCCGGTGTGACGCTGGTCGACGTTCCGACGCCGCTCGCCGCCGCGGGCATCGACGATTCCCTGGTGGGCCGCATTCGGCAGGACCCCGGCGTGCCCGACAATCGCGGACTCGCGCTCTTCGTGTCCGGGGACAACCTTCGAAAAGGTGCGGCGCTGAACACCATTCAGATCGCCGAGTTGTTGGCCGCCCAGCTCTAGCACGTGCGAGAGCTCGGCGCCCTGCTGTCGATCTCGACAGTGCTGGCCGCCGTCTTCGCGCCCGTCGCACACGCCACCCCGGTCGATCTGCCACCGCTGCAGCCCGGCCAGGTGTTACGCGTGGGCCCGGTGGCCGGAACCGGCACGCCGACATCCGATTACGGCATCGGCGCGACCGATCTCTGTGAGTTCATGCAGTTCCCGTCCGGCATCCTGCAGGTGTGCGGTGACAGCTTCGCCGGTCAGGGCGTCGGATTCGGCGGATGGTATTCGCCGATCGCACTGCACGTCGTCGACGGTTCGCTCGAGGATCCCGGCGGGGTGCGCTACGACGGGGTGACCGGCGTTGGCACTCCGCTGCTCGCCGACCCGACGCCGCCCGGATCATCGCAGCTGCCCGCCGGCATCGTCGAGATCAACCGCGAGAACTATCTGCTCGTCACGACCACCAAGGATCTTCGACCGCAGTCCTCTCGTCTGGTCAAAGCCGAAGCGGGACGCGGAAACTGGGAGACGGTGCCGGGCTCTGCGCGCGATGCCGCCCACGCCGGAGGTGGGCAGTCCCAGATCAGCGGCTACTACGACCCGATCCCGACCGTGGATTCACCGCGGGGCTGGGTGTACATCGTCGCCAACAACTTCGACCGCACCGGCCCGCTGACGCTCTATCGGACACCGCCGCAGAACTTCACCGATCGTGCGCATTGGCAGGCGTGGTCTCCGGCCGGCTGGGGCACGTCGCCCGCACCGCTGTGGGGTGATCGGATCGGTGAGATGAGCGTGCGCCAGATCGACGGGCAGACCGTGCTGTCGTACTTCAACGCCAGCACCGGCAACATGGAGATCCGCGTCGCGAACGATCCGACGCAGTTGGGGACCGCGCCGGTGACCACCGTCGTCGTCGCGGCGCCGTGGCCGGAGCAAGCCGACGATCTGCCTGCGCCGCAAGACAATCGACTTGCCCAGCCCTACGGCGGGTACCTCTCGCCGGCCTCGACGCCCGACGCGGTGCGCGTCTTCGTCAGCCAGTGGAACACCACACCCCGCGGCGGCAGCCCCTACCGGGTCATCCAGTTCGCGGTGAATCCGCTCAAGCCCTGATCGCAGGTTCTCTGCCTGCACCCCGGAATGCGGGCAGAGAACCTGCGAGATGCCTAGCCGTCGCTGCCGTCGTCGTCACCGCCATCGTCGTCAGCCGGGGGCGGCGTCACGCGCAGTTGCTTCAGCAACTGGCCCGGGCTGCGGACCTCGCCGTACGCGGACTGGCCGGAACGGAGATATTGCGGCAGATTGCGAAACCCGGCCTGCCTGCCCTCATCGCGCAGGGCCCTGAACAGCTGGCCCGGGTTCTTGTAGCCATCGGGCAGATTGAAGACCTTGCCCGGGCCCGAGGGTGTGTTGCCCGGCGGGGTGGCCGGGTCGGCTGCGGCAACCCCCGCGAGGGGCAACGAGATTGCCCCTGCAGCAATCACTCCTACGACTATTTTCTTGACCATCTTCGATCCTTCTTACCCTTGGGTGATCTTGAATCCCCAACCCACTGTGGACCTTAGCCTTGACCCCAAGATCAGAAAAGCAATCGGGAGAAAATTGACGTTAGGTTGACTAGCAAATTCGCGGCCGGGGCTGACCACAGGCCACTGGCGAACTTCGCAGATGATTCACAAACCTAGTCAGGGCACCCCGAGCGCCGGCACGGTGTCGTTCGGTGTCGCGTCGCGATACCGGGGACAGCTGGTCTCGATGCTGAAGGTGTGTCCCTCGCGTTCGCCGTCGTTCGGCGGCACCCGCCCGCGGACGGTGTAGGTGTCGTCGACCCTCGTCCCGACAACGGCGTCCGGATCGGCAACAAAACCACGGAGATCGTCGTGGCGGAACCCGGCTTTGAACACCGTGATCTGGCGATGTCGGCCGATGTGCAGGCGGACCATTCGACGTCGCCCGTCGGACACCAGGATCACCACGCTGTCGTCGGGTTGCCTGACACAGCTCACATCACGGGTGGTGATGGTGCGTGGTTCACCGTCGAAGGTGATCGAGGTGACCACTTCGGGTCCGCCGCCGGCGCAGGAGAGGAGTGTGCAGGCCGTCGCGACGACCAACAGGAGGTGCCCCGATGTCGACTCACAACGCATTCGGTCAGTACCGATCATGGGCGTCTCTCCCGACGGTGAGGTTTCGCAAACATGCCCACGGCCGCTCGACCGCCAGCGCATCCTCATAGCCGATTCTCAGGCAACATCTAACCGGCGTTGTGGGCGGCGGTGCAGGATCGTCGCATGAGCGAGACACCGCCTCCGTCGACACCCTCGTCCTCTCCGTCGTCACCCCCGCCTGACCAAAACGAGCCGGCCACCGGTCCCGTCTTCGCGCCGCCACCCACCTACACCGAGTCCGCGGCCACCTACGCCCAGTCCTCCCCGATGCCGCCGCACACCGTGTACGTCGAGCGGTCCAGTCGCCTCACCAAGGTCGCGGCCTGGGTCGGCATCGTCGCCGGTTCGCTGTTCGTCGTGGTCGTGATCTTCGGCGCGGGCTTCTTCACCGGCAAGTCCGTCGGCAATCACCGGGATTCCGAACGCGGCCACGAGATGATGATGCGTCCCGGGACGGCGATGTTCCCGATGGCACCGCCCGGCGGATTCCAGCGCGGTCCCTCGTTCCCCGGCCCCTTCGGCCCGGGACAGATCATCGAGATCCCGCGTCCAGGCGAAGCTCCGTCCGGCCCGGACACCCAAGCTCCGCCTCGGCCCTGAGTGCGGATGGTTTTCGCGGCTTCTGGGTATGCCGCGCGTGGACGGCGGCGCAGCCCGGCAGCCGCTCGGCAGCCTCAGGAGAGTAGATGTCTGACAAGTACGCGACCACCGACGGTGGTGCCCCGGTTCCCAGCCTCGAGCACTCGCTGACCGTCGGCCCGGACGGGCCCATCCTGCTGCAGGACCATTACCTGCTCGAGCAGATGGCCAACTTCAACCGGGAGCGCATCCCGGAGCGTCAGCCCCATGCCAAGGGCGGCGGTGCGTTCGGCGAGTTCGAGG
Source organism: Actinomycetes bacterium (assembly GCA_023404955.1). Classification (GTDB taxonomy): domain Bacteria; phylum Actinomycetota; class Actinomycetes; order Mycobacteriales; family Mycobacteriaceae; genus Mycobacterium. The sequence goes on along the minus strand of JAEXZY010000062.1, from coordinate 45,163 downwards.
TCACCCACGACGTCAGCGCATTCACCAAGGCCGCGTTCCTGCAGCCGGGGGAGAAGACCGAGATGGTGGCCCGGTTCTCGACGGTGGCCGGCGAGCGCGGCAGCCCAGACACCTGGCGCGATCCGCGCGGGTTCTCGCTGAAGTTCTACACGTCCGAGGGCAACTTCGACATGGTCGGCAACAACACCCCGGTGTTCTTCCTGCGTGACCCGATGAAGTTCCAGAATTTCATCCGCAGCCAGAAGCGGATGCAGGCGTCCAATCTGCGCGACCACCACATGCAGTGGGACTTCTGGACGCTGTCGCCGGAGTCGGCGCACCAGGTCACGTGGTTGATGGGCGACCGTGGCATCCCGAAGACGTGGCGCCACATGAACGGCTACTCCAGCCACACCTACAGCTGGGTCAACGCCAACGACGAGCTGTTCTGGGTGAAGTACCACTTCAAGACAGACCAGGGCATCGACTATCTGACCCAGGAGGACGCCGACCGGCTGGCCGGCGAGGATGCCGATTACCACCAGCGGGACCTGTTCACCGCTATCGAGGACGGCAATTTCCCCAGCTGGACGCTGCACGTCCAGGTCATGCCGTTCGAGGACGCGAAGACCTACCGCTTCAACCCCTTCGACCTGACCAAGGTGTGGCCGCACAGCGACTACCCGCTGCAGCAGGTCGGGAAGATGACGCTGAACCGCAACGTCGTCGACTACCACGCACAGATGGAACAGGCCGCATTCGAGCCGAACAACGTCGTGCCCGGGACGGGGCTGAGTCCCGACAAGATGCTGTTGGCGCGCGGCTTCTCCTACGCCGACGCCCACCGGCACCGGCTCGGCGTCAACTACAAACAAATTCCGGTCAATGAGCCCAAAGTCGAGGTGCGCGCCTACTCCAAGGACGGGCCGATGCGTATCCGCAACGTCACCGATCCGGTGTACGCACCCAATTCAATGGGCGGCCCCGAGGCCGATCCGCGCCGGGCCTCGGAGGTGCACTGGGCGTCCGACGGCGACATGGTACGGGCAGCGTATGCGTTGCGCGCCGAGGACGACGACTGGGGTCAGGCCGGCACACTCGTGCGCGAGGTCCTCGACGATGACGCGCGAGATCGCCTGGTGCAGAACATCGTCGGCCACGTCTCCGACGGCGTGAAGGAGCCGGTGCTGTCTCGGGTCTTCGAGTACTGGCGCAACGTCGACCCCGATTTGGGCAAGAAGGTCGAAGAAGGCGTGCGCGGGGCCTGAGACGACGCGAGTGCACGGTTTCTGACGAGAACGGCGAGACGGCCCGTCAGAAACCGTGCACTGAGGGCTCAGCGCTGGCCGGGGTAGGGCAGCAAGGCCATCTCACGCGCTGTCTTGATCGCCAACGCGACCTGTCGCTGCTGCTGGACCGTGACGCCGGTGACCGTGCGCGACCGAATCTTTCCGCGCTCGGAGAGAAACTGACGCAGCGTCGCGGTGTCTTTGTAGTCGACGTCTTCGATCCCCAACGACGACAACAGGTTCCGCCGCTTCTTCGCGGGTTCCGATGCCCGGCGAGAGCGCTTCACCAGCTCGACTTCCGGACACCGGGCAGCTCGCCGCGGTGGGCGAGCTGACGCACCCGGACCCGCGACAACCCGAATTTGCGCAGATGACCGCGCGGCCGGCCGTCGACCGCGTCGCGGTTGCGCACGCGTACCGGGCTGGCGTCGCGCGGTTGCCGGTTGAGCTCCGCCTGCGCCGCCGTGCGCTCCTGCGGCCCACCCGTGCGGATGATCTCCTTGAGTGCGGCGCGTCGCTCGGCGTACCGGGCGACGGTGGCTCTTCGCCGCTCGTCGGCGACGATCTTGGACTTCTTCGCCATCAGCGCTCTTCGCGGAAGTCGACGTGTCGGCGCGCGACGGGGTCGTACTTGCGCAGCACGATCCGATCCGGATCATTGCGCCGGTTCTTGCGCGTGACATAGGTGTAGCCGGTGCCCGCCGTCGAGCGGAGCTTGACCACGGGGCGGATGTCGGTGCTGCGTGCCATCAGATCTTCTCTCCTTGCCGGCGGAGGCGAGCCACCACCGATTCGATGCCGTCGCGGTCGATGGTCTTGATGCCTTTGGCGCTGACGCGCAACGTGATTCGGCGACCTTCGGACGGCAGGTAATAGGTCTTGCGTTGGATGTTGGGGCCCCAGCGCCTGCGAGTGCGGCGCTGCGAATGCGACACCGCGTTGCCGAAGCTGGGCGTGCGGCCGGTGACCTGACAGTGTGCGGACACGTCGCCTCCTTAATGGAAATCATTTTCGACAAGTTACGGACTGGACTGTAGCGTGAACGCGTCGCTATTGAAAATCATTCCCGATAAGGAGTCAGTCTGTGCGCACCCCCGTCATCGTCGTGGCCGGCCACAACAGCGCCGCCGGCACGGCCGACATCGCTCGAGTCCTCCTCGACCGACCGGGGACCGTGCTGGTCGAGCATTATTTCGACGGGCACGTGGTGCACCGCACCACCGCGTCGGTGCAGCGTGGAGTGACGGTGAAGGCCGACGCGGTCCTGGAATTGAGGAATTGCTGCCTGGCCTGCACCGTTCGCGAGGATCTGCTGGCCCACCTGTGCCACCTCCACCGCCGCGGCGGCCTGGATCGCATCGTGGTGCGCCTTGCCCCGTGGCTGGAACCGGAACCCGTGTGCTTCGCGGTCACGCAGTCTGCTGCCGCACAGGATGTATCGCTGGCGGCGGTGATCGCCGCCGTCGACAGTGGTACGTGGTTGTCCCAAGCGCTCGGCGAGGACGAGCTGGCCGACGGCCGCACTGTGGCGCAGGTGGTGGTCGGGCAGGCCGAATTCGCCGACGTCGCCGTGCTGACCACGCCGGATCGGGAGACACTCGCCGTCGTGCGCAGGCTGGCCCCACGCGCCCGCATCACCGTCGGCGCCGACCGTCTCGAACTCGCCCTCGCCCATCTGGATGCCGACGCGCGTCGCGGGCGCAGCGACGATCCGCACGCGTCGCTGCTGGCCGGTCAACCACCGTTGGACGCCGACGGTCGCGTCGGGCTGGTCGAGTTCACCGCGCGGCGGCCGTTCCATCCCGAACGCCTGCACGACGCACTGGACGTGTTACTCGACGGCGTGGTGCGCAGCCGAGGGCGGCTCTGGTTGGCCAACCGACCCGACCGGGTCATGTGGCTGGAGTCTGCCGGTGGCGGGTTGCGGGTGACGAACGCAGGAAAGTGGTTGGCTGCTATGACTTCTCGCGAGACCGCGTACGTCAATGCGGACCGCCGTGCCATGGCGGCTCTGATGTGGGACCCGCGCCACGGCGATCGGCACACGTCGCTGTCAGTGCTGACCTGCGGGGCTCGTGACCGGGACGTCACGCGAGCGCTGAACGACGCCCTGCTGACCGATGACGAGGTGAGCCGTCAACACGAATGGGCCAGCTACGCCGACCCTTTCGGTGACTGGCATGCCGACCCCTGCGGCGAAGCGGTGGTCACGGCGCTCCCGGACTCCGAAGGTCACTCGGCGGACTGACGGGGTCGACGGCTCAGCGTTCCGAATCGAGTGCTGCCATGTGCGCCGCGGGGTAGCGGTCACCGGCCACGTGCTCGGCGGGTACTGCTGCCTCGATGCGGCTCAATTGGGTGTCGGTCAGTTCGACTGCGACCGCCCCGAGCGCCTCGTTCAGCCGGACGCGGGTGCGCGCACCGATGAGCGCGACGACGTCGGTACCGCGGGCGATGACCCAGGCGATGGCGGCCTGTGCCACGGAGATGCCGAGCTCGTCAGCCACCGCACGCAGTGCGTCGACCAAAGTCAAATTGTGCGTGAGGTTTTCGCCGGAGAACCTCGGACTGAGTGTCCGCATGTCGCCTTCGCCGCTGCCGGCAGCGGTCCAGTGCCCGCCGAGAAGTCCTCGGGCCAGCACGCCGTAGGCGGTGATGCCGATACCGAGTTCCCGGCAGGTGTCCAGGATGTCGCGTTCGACACCGCGGGAGGCCAGCGAGTACTCGATCTGCAGATCCGAGATCGGTCGCACCGCTGCGGCCCGGCGCAGGGTGTCCGTCCCGACTTCCGAGAGTCCGATGTGCCGAACGTAGCCGCCGTCGACGAGTTCGCCGATGGCGCCGACGGTTTCCTCGATCGGCACGGCCGGATCCAGTCGCGCAGGCCGGTAGATGTCGATGTGGTCGACGCCCAGCCGCTGCAGTGAATACGCAGCAGCGGATTTCACCGATGCCGGTCGAGCGTCGAATCCGACCCAGGAGCCGTCGGGCCCGAGCTGGCCTCCGAACTTCACGCTGAGTTGGTATGCGTCGCGCGGGACGGACCGCAGCGCTTCGGACAGCAGCAGCTCGTTGTGTCCCATGCCGTAGAAATCACCGGTGTCCAGCAGCGTGATCCCGGCGTCGAGGGCCGTGCGGACGGTCGCCACGCTTTCCGCCCGGTCGGCGTGGCCGTAGGCCCCCGACATCCCCATGCACCCGAGCCCGAGTGCCGATGTGGTCAGTGTTCCGAGTGTGTGGTTTCGCATGACCTCACTGTCGACGGAATGCGACGGGACAACCACGGCATGTTCTGCCGGGGACTCAGAGTCCCTGGCAGCGTGACCACGCCGCGACCAGAATGGCCGGATGGACCGTGACGCGCTCGCCGGCTTCCTGCGCCGACGCCGAGAGGCCATCACGCCGGCCGAGGTCGGTTTGCCCGACGGCGCACGTCGACGCACGGCAGGGCTGCGGCGCGAGGAAGTGGCGCAGCTGGCCGGGATGTCGGCCGACTACTACGGGCGGCTGGAGCAGGCGCGAAGCACGCAACCGTCCACCCAGATGGTGCGGGCGATGGCGCGGGCGCTCCGGCTTTCCGATGACGAGACCGATCACCTCTATCGCCTCGCGGGTCACTCTGCCCCCGACCGCTGCAGCCGCTCGATGCACGTCGGACCCGCGTTGATGTTCGTCCTCGACCAGATGCGAGACGCCGCGGCCTTCGTCACCTCCGACACCTACGTGGTGCTGGCCCAGAACGAACTCGCCCGATTGCTGATGGGTGAGCTCGAGACGGACGTGAAGACCGGACTCGCGGCCAGCATGAGCTACCGGTGGTTCACCGAGCCGCAGATGCGTGAACGCGTACCGGCACCCGATCGCGACGAGCACAGCCGGGTCATGGTGGCCGATCTGCGCGCGGCGTGGGCGCGACGGCGGGCCGACCCGGACATGCGAGAGCTCGTCGAAGCGCTGCTGCGCGAGAGTTCGGAATTCGAAGCGCTGTGGGCGCGCCACGAGGTGGCCGTTCGGAGGATGCAGCGCAAAACGTTCGTGACGGCGGTGGGCCCGCTGACGCTGGATTGCGAGGTCCTCGCTGCCACCCACGGGCAGAAGCTGGTGGTGCTGACACCGCCGCCCGGGTCCGCGGCGCTGGAGAATCTGCGGCTGCTCAGCGTCGTCGGGCCCGCACCGTCGCGGCTGGCATGATCGGTGCGATGAAAGCCGTCGCCGTGGGTTCTGTCGCCACTGTGGGCATCGGTCTGGGCCTGGCCCTGGCCGCCCCTGCCGCTGCGCGGCCGTCCGACCCCGGAGTGGTGAACTACGCCGTGCTGAACAAGGGCTCCGTCGGCAACATCGTCGGCGCGCGGCTGGGTACCGAGTCGACATTCACCGCCCCTTTCCAGGCCTATTCGGTCGACGCGCCGGTCTGCAACAACTGGGCTGATATCGGGTTGCCGGAGGTGTACCTCGATCCCGATCTGGCGGCGTTCAACGGTGCGACGGCCCAGGAGTCGCCGTCGGACATGACCCACTTCGTCAAACAGGCCGTCGGCGTCTTCGCCACCCCCGACGCCGCGCGGCGCGCATATCACCGCGTCGTCGACCGCACCGTCGGCTGCGGCGGTCTGACGTCGACGATGCACCTCGACAACGGCACCACCCAGGTGTGGAGCTTCACCGGCGGACCCGCCGGCGCCGACCAGGCCGACTGGGTCAAGCAGGAGATGAGAGCCGCGTTGCCGGCGACCTCGGGCGCAGCCACCGACCGGCGGTGCTTCGTCACCACCCGGCTGCGGGAGAACGTGTTGCTGCAGGCCAAGGTGTGCCAGTCGGGCAACGGCGGACCCGCGGTCAACGTGCTCGCCGGCGCGATGCAGAACACGCTCGGTCAGTAACGCTGCGGGTCCGGGTGGGCACGTCATAGGTGTGTCATGCGGCCGACCGGAGAATTGTCGGTGCGGTCTGGAAGATAAAGAGGAAGACTTCTCTTCGCAGATCGTCACCGATGGAAAGAGGGCGGCTGATATGGCCCGCACCGTGCCGTGCGACATTTCGCCCGGCGACACCTTGACCAGCGCTGAAGCTGCGGCCGAACGCCTCGTCGCCAGTTGTCTGGTCGACGGTCCGGTCGGCGGGGTCGGGTTGGAGGTGGAGGCGCACTGCTTCGTGCTCGCCGATCCGCAACGCCGTCCCGACTGGGAAGAGTTGACCGCGACCATCGCGACGCTGCCCCCGCTGCCCGGGGGCAGCGTGGTCACCGTGGAGCCCGGCGGAGCGGTCGAGCTGTCGGGGCCGCCGGCTGCCGATCCCGCTGCCGCGATCGCGGCGATGCACTCCGACCGCGCTGCGCTGCGCACAGCCTTCCGACATGCCGGCTTCGGTCTGGTGCTCCTCGGCGCCGATCCGCTGCGTCCTCCGCGCCGGGTCAACCCCGGCGGTCGGTACCGGGCCATGGAGCGTTTCTTCCAGACCAGCGGCACCGGGGAAGCCGGCGCGGCGATGATGACGTCGACGGCGTCGATCCAGGTCAACCTCGAAGCTGGGCCGCGCACGCAGTGGGCGCAGCGAGTCCGCTTGGCTCACGCCCTCGGCCCCACGATGATCGCGGTCGCTGCCAACTCGCCGGTGCTCGGCGGCGGCTTCACCGGCTGGCAGTCCACCCGGCAGCGGGTGTGGGGGCAGCTCGATTCGGCGCGATGTGGGCCCGTGCTCGGCGCGAGCGGTGACGACCCGGCCAGCGATTGGGCGCGGTACGCCCTGCGGGCGCCGGTCATGTTGGTGAACAACCCGGACCCCGAGCCCGTCACGGAGTGGGTGCCGTTCGCGGATTGGGCCGACGGTCGCGTGCTGCTCGGCGGACGGCGGCCCACCACCGCCGATCTCGACTACCACCTGACCACACTGTTTCCGCCGGTGCGTCCGCGCGGCTTCCTCGAGATCCGCTACCTGGACAGCGTGCCCGACGGGCTGTGGCCCGCGGTGGCGTGGACGCTCGCGACCCTGTTGGACGATCCGGCCGCCGCCGACATCGCGGCGGACGCCACCGAGGAGGTCGCCACCGAGTGGGACCGCGCCGCTCGGGTCGGTCTGGCCGATCGACGTCTACAGGCAACCGCCCTGACCTGCGTGACCGCCGCGGCGGAGCGGGCGCCGGCGGAGCTGATCGAATCGATGGATCTGCTGGTGCGTACGGTCGAGCGCGGTCGCTGCGCCGCCGACGACTTCGCCGACCGGGTGGTGGCGTCCGGAATCGCCGCAGCGATCACCGAGATGGCAGAAGGGGAGTCGTGACGAACCGCGAGCTACTGGCCGAGGAACTGACCGCCGCCCGGGACCGCACCCTGCGGCTGGTCGACTTCGACGACGCCGAGGTGCGTCGACAGTACGACCCCCTGATGAGCCCGCTGGTCTGGGACCTCGCACACATCGGCCAGCAGGAAGAACTCTGGCTGTTGCGCGGCGGCAACCCCGATCGCCCCGGCTTGCTCTCCCGCCAGGTCGACCAGCTCTACGACGCCTTCGTGCATTCGCGAGCCAGCCGGGTGGACCTGCCGCTGCTGCCGCCCGCCGACGCGCGTGCCTATTGCGCCACGGTGCGCAACATGGTGCTCGACGTTCTCGATGCGCTGCCCGACGACCATCCCGAGGCGTTCACCTTCGGCATGGTGGCCAGCCACGAGAACCAGCACGACGAGACGATGCTGCAGGCGCTGAACCTTCGCTCGGGTGCGCCGCTGCTCGATCGCGGCACCGCGCTGCCCGCCGGCCGTCCCGGTCTCGCCGGGTCGTGGGTCGAGGTGCCGGCCGGTGAGTTCGTGCTCGGCGTCGACGCGGCGTCCGAGCCCTTCTCGCTGGACAACGAGCGCCCCGCGCACACCGTCGACGTACCGGCATTCCGCATCGGCCGCGTGCCCGTCACGAACGGCGAGTGGCAGCAGTTCATCGACGACGGCGGCTATGACGAGCGCCGCTGGTGGACCGACGCCGGCTGGGCCCATCGGCAGCAGGCTGGTGTGATTGCGCCGCAGTTCTGGAACACCGGGACGCTGGCCGGTACCCGCACCCGGTTCGGCCACATCGAGGACATCCCTGCCGACGAGCCGGTGCAGCACGTCGACTTCCACGAAGCGCAGGCGTACGCGGCATGGGCCGGTGCCCGGCTGCCCACGGAAGTCGAGTGGGAGAAGGCGTGCGCGTGGGATCCGGCGGTCGGCCGGCGCAGGCGCTACCCCTGGGGTTCGGACGCTCCGACTGCGGAGCGGGTCAATCTCGGCGGCACCGCGCTGCGGCCGGCCCCGGTGGGCGCGTACCCCGGCAGCGCCTCGGCCTACGGTGCCGAACAGATGCTCGGCGACGTGTGGGAGTGGACCACCTCGACCCTGCGGCCGTGGCCGGGATTCACGCCCATGGTCTACGAGCAGTACTCCAGCCCCTTTTTCGACGGGGTCACCTCTGGCGACTATCGCGTGCTGCGCGGCGGGTCGTGGGCGGTGGCGCCGGGGATTCTGCGGCCGAGTTTCCGCAATTGGGACCACCCGATCCGCAGGCAGATCTTCTCCGGTGTCCGGTTGGCCAGTGATGTCTAGGGATGTGTAGGCATGTGTAGGCACCTGGCCTGGTTGGGGGCGCCGGTCACGCTGGCCTCGCTTATGCTCGAGCCGCCGTCCGGACTGCTGGTGCAGTCGTATGCACCGCGCCGGCAGAAGCACGGACTGATGAACGCCGACGGTTGGGGCGCAGGCTTTTTCGACAGTGCACAGCCACGGCGGTGGCGCAGCGCCGCACCGCTGTGGGGTGACGCGTCCTTCGCGTCGGTGGCGCCGGCGCTGAGCAGCTCGTGCGTAGTCGCCGCGGTGCGCTCGGCCAGCGTCGGGATGCCGATCGAGCCCTCGGCGTCGGCGCCGTTCACCGACGGCACCTGGTTGCTGTCGCACAACGGATTGGTCGATCGCGCGGTGCTGCCGTTGTCCCGGCACGCGGAATCGACCAACGACAGCGCGCTGCTGGCCGCGCTCATCTTCGATCGCGGACTGGACGCGCTCGGTGACACGGTGGCTGCGGTCGCCGCCGACGACCCCAATGCTCGGCTGAACATAGTGGCGGGCAACGGTTCTCGATTGCTGGCCACCACCTGGGGGGACACCCTGTCGGTGCTGCGCAGGCCCGACGGCGTGGTGCTGGCGAGTGAACCGTACGACGACGATCCGGCGTGGCAGGAGATTCCCGACCGCCACCTCGTCGATGTGACGGGCGCCGGGATCGACGTTCGGGTCGACCTCTCACCGCTGAAAGGATCGTGATGACGTTCTCGCTGGAGAACTACCTGGCCGCCGACGCCGCCGAGGCCGCGTTGCGCCGCGACGTGTTCGACGGCCTCACCGGGACGCCGAAGTCGTTGCCGCCCAAATGGTTTTACGACTCCGTCGGAAGTGATCTGTTCGATCAGATCACCCGGCTGCCCGAGTACTATCCGACGCGTGCGGAGGCGCAGATCCTCACTGCGCGCGCCGGTGAGATCGCCGCGGCGTCGGGCGCGGACACACTCGTCGAACTGGGCAGCGGCACATCGGAGAAGACCCGCCGGTTGCTCGACGCCATGCGCGAGCGGGACGCCCTGCGCAGGTTCATCCCGTTCGACGTGGACGCCACGGTGCTCACCGCGGCCGGCGCCGCGATCGCCGACGAGTACCCGGGCATCGAGATCGCCGCGGTGTGCGGAGATTTCGAGGAGCATCTCGGCAAGATCCCGGCCACCGGGCGCCGTCTGGTTGCGTTCCTGGGCTCGACGATCGGCAACCTCACCCCCGGCCCCCGTGCGCAGTTCCTCGCCTCGGTCGCGGCGATGATGCAGCCCGGCGATACCCTGCTGCTGGGCACCGATCTGGTCAAGGACACCGGGCGGCTGGTGCGCGCCTACGACGACAGCGCAGGCGTGACGGCCCGCTTCAACCTCAATGTTCTCGCCGTGGTGAACCGGGAACTCGGCGCGGACTTCGACATCGATTCCTTCTCTCATGTCGCCCGGTGGAACCCGGACGAGGAGCGCATCGAGATGTGGCTGCGCTCCGATCGCGCGCAGCAGGTGCGCATCCCGGCGCTCGACCTGTCGGTCGACTTCGCCGACGGAGAAGAAATGCTCACCGAGGTGTCGTGCAAGTTCCAGCCCGCCGGCGTGGACGCCGAATTGCGCGCGGCCGGACTGACCCGAACGCAGTGGTGGACCGATGAGGCGGGCGACTTCGGGCTGTCGTTGGCGGTGAAGTGACACTCGCCGAGGCATGGCGGGCCGCGCGCCCGCCGGCGGCCGGCGTGCACCTGGACAGCGCTGCGTGCGCCCGCCAGGGTGTTGCGGCGCTCGAGGCCGCGGCCCAGCATGCCCGGCATGAAGCGGAGGTCGGCGGTTACGTCGCCGCCGTCGCGGCGGCACCGGTGCTCGACGCAGGCCGCGCAGCCGTGCAAGCGCTGACCGGCATGGCCGATGCCGAGGTGTTCTTCACCACGGGGTCCAACAATGCGCTCGACATTCTGCTCGAGGACTGGTCCGGGGATCGAGTGATCGCCTGTCTGACAGGCGAATACGGCCCCAACCTGGCGATCATGGCGCGCCACGGCTTCGAGATCCGCGATCTGCCGGTCGACGGTTTCGGCCGACTGGACCTCGACGCCGTCGGCGCGGCCCTGTCCAACGATCCGCCTGCGCTGGTGCACCTGACGGTGCTCGGCAGTCACAGCGGCGTGGTTCAGCCGGCCCGCGAGCTCGCCGGCGCCTGCCGCAGCCAGGGCCTGCCGCTGATCGTCGACGCGGCACAGGGCTTCGCTCACCTCGATTGCACGGGCATCGGCGCTGACGCCATCTACTCGTCGTCGCGGAAGTGGTCGGCCGGGCCGCGGGGGGTCGGTGCGCTGGCCACCCGGCCCACGATGTTGTCGGAGGCCACCCAGCTGCGGATCGCCCACGCCGAGGCCAGCGTCGCCTCGCACGTCGGGTTCTCCGTGGCCATCGGTGAGCACATCGCCGCCGGCCCGGCGAACATCCAGGCCCGGCTGCGGGAGGTCGGGGCGCAGACCCGTCGCGCGCTGGCCGACGTGGCGGGCTGGCACGTGCGGGAGAACATCGACGAACCGAGCGCGATCACGACGCTCACCCCGCCCGACGGCGTCGACGCCGCGACGGTGCGCGCGAACCTGATCGTCGGCTACGGCATCCTCACCACGTTCATCGGCGTGGAGCGCGCGCCGAATGAGCTGACCCGTCCCGCCCTGCGCGTCTCGCCGCACGTCGACGTCACCGACGAGGACCTGGCGACACTCACCACCGCGCTGGCGGCCGTCACGCGGGTGTGACGCGGCGCACTTCTGGTTATCCCTGCTGGACCATCACCGGAGGGACCTTGGAGGGACACCGCTCATGACCGCCACCGAGGCCGACGAATCGACGCCCGACGAGCCTGAGAAGCCGGCGAAGAAGCGCGACAAGACGCACTGGCTCTACATCATGGTGATCGTGGCGGTCATCGCCGGCATCGTCGTGGGTCTGGTGGCACCCGAGGTCGCCGGCTCGCTCGGGGTGCTGGGGGAGCTGTTCGTCAAGTTGATCAAGATGATGATCGTCCCGGTCATCTTCTGCACCGTGGTCCTCGGCATCGGCAAGGTGAAGGCCGCGACCGCGGTCGGCAAGGTCGGCGGGCTGGCCATCGGCTACTTCCTGGTGATGTCGACCGTTGCGCTGGCCATCGGGCTGGTGGTGGGCAACCTCATCAGCCCCGGCACCGGGTTGAACGTTCCCAACGACCCAGGCAAGGGTGCCGAGCTGGCCGGTGAGGCCGAATCTGCCGGCGGAACAATGGATTTCGTCGCCAACATCATTCCGTCCACGCTGTTCTCCTCGGTCACCGAGGGCAACGTGCTGCAGGCGCTGTTCGTGGCGTTGCTGGTCGGCTTCGGCATCCAGTCGTTGGGCGCCACCGGAGAACCGCTGCTGCGCGGAATCGAGGCGCTGCAGAAGTTGGTGTTCAAGATCTTGATCGGCGTGCTGTGGCTCGCGCCGATCGGCGCCTTCGGCGCGATCGCCGAGGTGGTCGGCGACACCGGCTTCGAAGCGGTCATCCAGCTCGGCGTGCTGATGGCGGCCTTCTACCTGACCTGCGTGATCTTCGTCTTCGGGGTGCTCGGCGCCCTGTTGTGGACCGTGGCGCGGGTGTCGGTGTTCAAATTGGCCCGCTACCTCGCGCGGGAGTACCTGCTGATCGTCGCGACGTCGTCGTCGGAATCCGCACTGCCGCGGCTCATTGCGAAGATGGAGCACGCCGGGGTGAAACCGGCCACCGTCGGCATCGTCGTGCCCACCGGCTACTCGTTCAACCTCGACGGCACCGCGATCTACCTGACCATGGCCTCGCTCTTCATCGCCGACGCGCTGGGGGACCCGCTGTCGATCCCGGAGCAGCTCGGGCTGCTCGCGTTCATGATCGTCGCGTCGAAGGGGGCGGCCGGCGTCAGCGGCGCCGGGCTGGCCACCCTGGCCGCCGGACTGCAGAGTCACCGACCCGAACTGCTCGACGGGGTCGGGATCATCGTCGGCATCGACCGGTTCATGTCCGAAGCGCGTGCGCTGACCAACTTCTCCGGCAACGCCGTCGCCACGTTGCTGATCGGGCACTGGACCAACAGCGTGGATGACGAGCGCCTGCGCGAAGTCCTGGACGGGAACCGGCCGTTCGACGAGTCCACGATGGTCGACGACCACGACACCAGCGACCGGCCCAAGGAGACCTCTCCGACCGGGTAGGTAGGGCACTGCCCGCCCGTCCGCACTTGCGCTGCCCGACGATTCGGTTGTGCCGCGCAGCTGTTCTCCAGCTCACATCTGCCGTGCCATGGTGGTCCCCGACACCACCACAAGCACCGCAGAGAGGACCTGCCATGAAGGTCGAAGATCTCCTGAAGCCGTTCCCCATCAAGGAGTTCCATCCGTTCCCACGCGCCATGATGGGACCCGGCGCGCACGAGATGGTCGGCCCGGAAGCGCTGAAGATGGGCTTCAAGCGCGTACTGCTGATGAGCTCGGGTCTGCGCGGCACCGACATCGTGCACAACATGGCCGAGTCACTGAAGTGGCACGGCCTGGAGGTCGTGGTCTACGACCAGGTGGAGTCCAATCCGAAGGACTACAACGTGATGGACTCGGTGAAGCTGTATCAGGAAAACGACTGCGACAGCTTCATTTCCATCGGCGGCGGTTCCACCCACGACGCCTGCAAGGGCGCCCGCATCTCGATCGCCCACGACGGCCGCAACGTCAACGATTTCGAGGGCTTCAACAAGAGCGAGAACCCGAAGAACCCGCCGCACATCGCGATCTCGACCACGGCGGGCACCGGTTCGGAGACCTCGTGGGCCTACGTCATCACCGACACCACCACCGACCCGGACAACCCGCACAAGTACGTCGCGTTCGACGACGCCTCGGTGGCGACGCTGGCCGTCGACGACCCGGTGCTGTACTACGAATGCCCCGTCGACTACACCGCGCAGTGCGGCTTCGACGTTCTCGCGCACGCATCGGAGCCATACGTGTCCCGACTGAACTTCGAACCGTCACTGGGCAATGCGATCCGCGCGATCAAACTGACCGCGGAGAACCTGCGCGAAGCCACCTGGAACGGAACCGATCTCAAGGGCCGCGAAGGCATGATGTACGCGCAGTACATCGCCGCGCAGGCGTTCAATTCCGGTGGCCTCGGCATCATCCACTCGATCTCGCACGCGGTCAGCGCGTTCTACGACACCCACCATGGTCTGAACAATGCGATCGCACTGCCGCGCGTGTGGGCGTTCAACATGCCGGTGGCCTACAAGCGCTTCGCCGACATCGCGCAGGCGATGGGTGTGGACACCTACGGCATGACCGACGTGCAGGCCGCCGACGCGGCGCTGGCGGCGGCGATCCGGCTGCTGCGCGATGTCAACATCATCGAGCGCTTCGTCGACGTCAAGCAGGACAGCTACTCGAAGAACCGGCTGGGCAAGGGCCCCACCAAGTTCTACGAGAACGCCCCCGTCATCAAGGGCGACAAGGCCGACGTCGACCGCATCACCAACCACGTCCTCGGCGATGCCTGCACGCCCGGCAATGCCAAGGAATGCACGTTCGACACCGTGCGCCCGGTGGTCGAGCACTGCATGACCGGCAGCCTCGACGAGCTGCTCCCCTGACATGTTCTCTTCCGTGGAGGAGGTGCGCGAGGCGCTCGCCGGGCAGGGTTACATCGCTGACGAGCGCCTGGCCACCACGGTGTTCCTGCAGACCCGCTTGGACAAGCCGCTGCTGATCGAAGGGCCGGCCGGTGTCGGCAAGACCGAGCTGGCGAAGGTGCTGGCTGCGGCCACCGGGCGCCGGCTGCTGCGCCTGCAGTGTTACGAGGGGCAGGACGAGACCAAGGCGCTCTACGAGTGGGATTACGGCAAGCAGCTGCTGTACACCCAGATCCTGCGGGAGAAGATCGGGCAGCTCGTGGCCGATGCGCAGGATCTCGATGAGGCGGTCGAGCGCATCGGGACCCAGGAGAGCGTGTTCTTCTCCGATCGCTTCCTGGCTCCGCGACCGCTGCTCGAGGCGGTTCGTTCCGACGAACCCGTGGTACTGCTGATCGACGAGATCGACCGCGCCGATGAGGCATTGGAAGCGGTGTTGCTGGAACTGCTTGGCGAATATCAGGTTTCGGTACCGGAGCTGGGCACGTTCACCGCCACGCATGCGCCGTACGTGATCCTGACGTCGAACAACACCCGCGACCTCGCGGCAGCCCTGAAACGGCGCTGTCTGCACCTGTTCCTGGACTATCCCGCGGCCGAGCGGGAGCTGCAGATCGTGCAGTCGAAGAACACCGGTCTGAATGAGGCGCTCGCCACCCAGCTCGTCGAGGTCGTGCGCGGGCTGCGCGACCTCGAACTGCGGAAGGCGCCCAGCATCTCCGAGACCATCGACTGGGCGCGCACCCTGGCGGTCCTCGGGGTCGACGGCCTGTCGGCGCAGGTGCTCTCCGACACCGTGTCGGTGGTCGTCAAGTACGACAAGGATGTTCGCAAGGCCCTCGATGCGCTGCCGCGCCTGGTCGATCCGAACGCGACAGTGCCGCAGCACAACCATCATTCGCACGACCATCCGCACGGGCACGGGCACGGGCACGGGCACGGCCACGACCACCCGCACGGTCATGACCACGATCATGGGGACGACGGTCGGGCCGCTCGGTTGGCCAAGGACAAGCCTGGTCGCTTCACCGACGGCTACTACGGCACCCCCAAAAAGTCGCAGTCGGAGACGGCGACCCTCGGCCGGCGCCGGGCGCTGTAGTCGTGGAGGCCACTCTGCACCGGTTCGTCCGGCTGCTCCGCCTCGGCGGGGTGCGCGTCTCGATTCCCGAGGCGACCGACGCGATGCGGTGCGCTGGGCAGCCCGGTGTGTTGTCGTCCCGGGCTGTCCTGCGCACCGCACTGCGGGTTGCGTTGGTCAAAGACGAGCGGGACGGGCCGATCTTCGAGGAGATCTTCGATGCGTTCTTTCACCTCGTGCGGGTCGGTGGTGACGACGGCGGGCGCGGGCACACCCACGCCCACGACGACCTCGTCGACACCGGTGAGCTCGAATCCTTCACGCTGTCCGAGCAGCCCAGTGACACTCCGGAGCAGGGCCACGAGCACGGCAAGCCGTCGAGCATCCGCGACTACTTCAAGCAGGAGGACCTCGCACAGCGCTACAACCTGCACCAGGAGGCCAACAAGATCGACCTCGCCGCACTCACCGACGAGATCGCGTTCAGCGATCAGACGCGCACCGGCGCCGAGGACGCCTACCGGGTACAGCTGTCCACCGACCGGCTGCGCGGTGCGCCGGGGGTGGGCACCCTCTCGACGTCGGCCGGCACCGCAGTCGACGCGGAGCTGACCATCGCCGAGCAGGATGCGCTGCTCGGTTGGCTGGACGGCGAACTCGGCCCGCAGGACGGCGACGGCGAGGACGCGGCCGCGCTGCGCCGGCGTCTCGCCGGGGTGCTGGAGAACCTGCCGCAGGCACTGAAACGTCACCTCGAGGCGCTGCTGGCGCTGGAAACCGCGATCGTCGAGACGCGGGAGCGGCGCGAGGCCCGGGTGGACCGGATCGGGGAGGCCGAACGTGCGGACCTCGAGGACTCGCTGCGCCGGCTCGCCCGCACCCTGCACGGCGCGTTGACCCACCGGCGCCGGGTCGCGGCCGCCGGCCGTGTCGACTCCGGACAGACCATGCGTCGCAACATGCGCTTCGACGGGGTGCCGTTCATGCCCGTGACCGTGCGACGTGCCGAAGACCGGCCGCGGTTGGTGGTGCTCGCGGACGTCAGCCTGTCGGTCCGGGCGACCTCGCGGTTCACGCTCAGCCTCGTGCACGGCCTGCAGGACCTGTTCACCCAGGTCCGGTCATTCGTGTTCGTCGCCGACATCGCCGAGACCACCGAACTGTTCCGCGATCAGCCCGATGACCGGGCGCTGGGCCAGATCTTCGGCGGAGACGTGGTCGACACCGCGGCGAACTCCGATTACGGCAGCGTCTTCGGCGACTTCCTCGCCGAGCACTCGTCGGCGGTGACGCGCCGCACGACGGTGCTGATCCTCGGCGACGGCCGGACCAACGGCCGCGACCCTAATCTGGCCGCGTTCGAGGAGATCACCCGCCGCGCACGCGAAACCGTGTGGTTGACCCCTGAACCGCGCTACTCCTGGGGTCTGGGCAGCTGTGATCTGCCCCGCTACGCCGAGTTCTGCGATCGGGTGCGGGTGGTGGCCGACCTGTCGGGGCTGGAAAGCGCGGCCCACGAATTCGCGGCGGAAGCCGTGGGCAGGTAAGGCGTGAGTCGTAGTCTGGAGCCCGGAATGTCGGCTCGGTCACACGACGTGACCGCGGCCCGGGCTGGCGAGGCGAGGCAGTGACGACAGGACAGGCGAGCACCGCGGTGGGGCCACGGCTGCTGAAGTTCCACGCCCCGGAGATCGTGTTCGGGGTGTCGTCGATGGTCGAGGCGGCGCACGCGGCGATGCGGCTCGGCGCGATGCGGCCGATGCTCGTCACCGACCCGGGGCTGATCGAGGCCGGCTGGGCCGACGAGATGGTTGGCCACCTCGCCGACCAGGGCATAGCGACCCGGCTGTGGCACGACCTGACGCCCAATCCGAAAGACCACGAGATCGCCGCGGGCTTCGAGCGCTACGCAGAGCACGGCTGTGACGTGCTGGTGGCCGTCGGCGGCGGATCGGTGATCGACGCCGCAAAAGGCGTCGCGATCCTGGCGGCCAACGGTGGCGACATCCTGGACTACGAAGGCGTGGACAAGGCCGAGATGCCGATTCCGCCGCTGGTGGTCGTGCCGTCCACGTCCGGCACCGGCGCCGACGTCTCGCAGTTCTGCATCGTCACCGACACCACCCGCAACACCAAGATCACGATCCTGGGCAGGGCGCTGGTGCCCGACATCACCGTGATCGATCCGCGGCTGCTCACGACGATGCCGGACTGGCTCAACGCCGCCACAGGTCTGGACGCCCTCACCCACGGCATCGAGGCGTTCGTCTCGCTGGGCCACAACCAGCTCACCGATCACCACGCGCTGCGCGCCGTGCAGATGGTCACCGACAACCTGGCCGACACCCTCGAGCGACCGGACGAGATGCCGGCACGCGTGCTGATGGCCCAAGCAGCGCTGGAGGCGGGGCTGGCGTTCACCAATGCGATCCTGGGTGCCACCCACGCAATGAGCCATCAGGTGGGTGGACTGCTCGACCTGCCGCACGGCGTCGTCAACGGGGTCCTGCTGCCGCACGTGATCCGGTTCAACGCCGAAGCCGACCCCGAGCCGTACAAGACCATCGCGACGTTCCTCGGGGTGGCCGATCCCGGCACGCCGGCCGAGGAAGCGGCACTGGCGCTGGCCGATCGGATCGACGCGCTCGCCCGTGACGTCGGGGTGCCCCGCGGGCTCGCCGAATTGGGGGTGCAGCCCGAGGACCTGCCCCGGCTGGCGAAAACCGCGCTGTCCGACGCCTGCATGAGCACCAATCCGCGGCCCGCCGACGTGGCCCAGATGCACGCCCTCTTCCAGGCGGCGATGTGAGATGACCGCTGCCGACGCCGGCCCGCCGGACCTGGCCAGGCTCACCGGCTTACGTTCGGGCAAGGGTCGCTTCTACTCCGAATTGCGGCTCACCGCAGCGCGATTGGATCGGGTGATCGCGGCGCTGGACACCATCTCCCGTGCCCTGGTGCAGACGATCGACGGCCCGGAGAAGTTGGTGCGGGCTGTGGCGGAGGCGGCGCGCGCCACCATCGACGCTGACTGGGTGCTGCTCGCGCTGGCCGACGGCGCGCTGCCCGAAGCAAGCGTGCGCCATCTGATCCTGGACTCCGCGGGAGTGGCCTACGCGTTCGAGGGGCTCAACGACGCCACGGACCCGGGCACCGCGCTGCCCGACGCGGTGCTCAACCGGCTCAACGACATCCTGCGCGGGCAGCTCGCCCAGTTCCGGTTGCCGGTGATCGAGAAGCAGCATGCGCACGTACCGATCGAACTCGACGGCACCGTGATCGGCGCGTTCGCGGCGTGGACGCCGCCTCACCGCACGCTCGACGGCACCGACGCGATGGTCATGCGCATCCTCGCCGGCCAGACCGCGGTGGCGCTGCAGAACTCGGCGCTGTTCACCAAATCGGTGTCGCTGCTGGCACAGTCGGAGGCCCGCAACGCCGAACTGCTGGCCACCCAACGGGAACTCGGGGCCGTGCAGCGTCACCAGGTCCTCAACTCCGAACGTCACCGTATCGCGCGCGAATTGCATGACAGCGTCGCACAGACGGTGCTGTCGGCTGGAATGCAGATCGAGGTGTGTCGCAGCGAGATCACCGAGCAGTCAACTGAACTCGCGGGCCGGCTGGATCTGGCGAAGGATCTGACGCGCTCGGCCACCGAGCAGCTGCGGTCGGCGATCTATGCGTTGAACCAGCCCGCCGACGCGCAGCGCTCCAGTCTTGCCGCGATGCTGGGACAACTCGCCACCGTGCACATGCCGGAGGATCTCCGCGTGACGCTGCGCGTCGACGGGCACGCACGCGAACTGCCCAGCGATGTCGAGCACGCGCTGCTGCGCATCGCCGGAGAGGCGCTGTTCAACACCGCGATGCACGGCCACGCCACCCGGGCGATCGTGCGGCTGACCTACCGGCAGGACGAGGTCGCGCTGTCGATCGCCGACGACGGCACCGGGGACCCCGACAAGCTGCGTCTCATGCTGCGCATGGCCGAGGCCGCCGACGTCGACGGCCGGCACCGCGGCCTGGCCAACATGGCCGCGCGCGCCACCGGGCACGGCGGCAGGTTCGACGTGTACCGTTCCCGTCTCGGCGGAGTCCGTGTCGTCGCCCGCATTCCCTATCGCGCAGCGGTTCTCGCAGAAAGCGGGTCGTCATGACACCCATCAGGCTGGTCCTCGTCGACGACCATGCGATCCTGCGCCAGGGCCTGCGCTCGGTGCTCGAACGCGCCGACGACCTGGCGGTGGTCGGTGAGGCAGCGTCGGAGGCGGAGGCCGAGGCCGTCGTGCGCGCCACGACACCCGACGTCGTGCTGCTGGACCTCAAGCTCTCGGCGGGCTCGGAGTTCGAGGGACTGACGTTGTGCAGCAAGCTTTCCGCTGCATACCCCGACCTGGGCCTGCTGATCCTCACCACGTTCCTGGACGAAGACCTGGTGGTGCGGGCGGTACACGCGGGGGCCCGCGGATATGTCGTCAAGGACGTCGACACCACAGAGCTGGTCCGCGCGATCCGCGCGATCTCGGCGGGAGAGAGTGCCTTCGATTCGCGCAGCGCCGCGGCGGTCGTTCGTTCGCTGTCGGGACGTGCCGAGCCGAAGGCCCACCTCACGGACCGTGAGGTGGAGGTGCTGCGGCTGCTGGCGGCGGGGTTGTCCAACAACAAGATCGGCGAGAAGCTCTACATCTCCGCGACCACCGCGAAGTTCCACGTCAGCAACATCATGCGCAAGCTCGAGGTGAGCAGGCGCGCCGAAGCGGTGTACGCCGCGAGCAAGCGAGGCCTGATCTAGGCGGGTCAGCCGCGAAGAACGGTGATGCCCAGCGCGAAATCGGTCTGTTCGAGCCCGTGCGTCTTGAGGCTGATCTCCAGCAGGCCCGCGTACTCGAGGGCGTGCGCCATCGCCAGCGGTCCCGCGTCCAGCGGATGCAAACCCATACTTTCTGCGAAGGTCGACACCGCGGCTTTCGCGGAAGCATCGTCACCGGCGAGGAACACGTTCAGCCGGTTGCTTTCGTCCGGCTGCGACCCGAGAACCTCGGCGAACAACGTGTTGAACGCCTTGACGATGCGCGTGCCCGCCGGCGCTGCCGCCGCGACCTGCTGAGCACCCGAACTGCCTTCCGGGGTGACGAGACCGGTGAGATCGGGAGCGAAAGGATTCGTGATGTCGACGAGCACCTTGTCGTTCAACGTCTCGCCGAAGGAGCCGACCGCTGCTGTGGCGCTGGCGTACGGCACGGCGAGTACGACGATGTCTCCTGCCGGGGTTTCGCCGATCGTGCCGACGGTGGCGCCGCCCAAAGTGTTCGCCAGGTCGTGTGCCTTGCCGGCATCGCGCCCGATGATCTCGACGGCGTTACCGCCTGCGAGAGCGCGTCCGGCCAGGGCCGTGGCCATGTGGCCGAGTCCGATGATGCTGATGGTGCTCATGTATCCCCTTGTCTTGGTTTGTGGCTCAACCTTGTTCGCGGATGACGTCGAGGTGGATAGTGTGAATGAAGCGCTGGTGAACGGGTCCGCCGAGCGCTGAGACGGGTTTCCCCAGGTACTTCATCGCGAGCTGGCTGAAGTGCTGCATATCCGCGTCGGGATCGGTCGCGACGACGCTGCCGCGGCCGGTGAAGTAGTGCCGTGGCGATTCCGGATCAGCGATTGCCAGGCTCACCCGCGGATCACGAGCGATGTTGCGAGACTTGACCGTTCCTGCCGGAACATTGATCAACGCGTGCTCGCCGTCCGTGTCGACCCACGTCATGGTCGTATGTGGTGCGCCGTCCGATGAGATCGTGGTGATGAACACGTGCGCCTTCTGACGCAGCAGATCGTGGAATCTCTTCTCGGTGGCGTCGACTTCCTTGTCGCCACCCGGTTGATTCACTTGAACGTTCACGTTACAAGGCTAACATTATGACTTGAAACTTCAAGTGATTCTGATGGTCAACCTGACACGTCGCAGCTCCGCGGACCGAAGCTGCTGGCCTACACTGCAGGAATGGCATCAGCCGAGGCGGAGTCGTCGAAGGACGGCCCGGTCCCGTGGTTGAGCGAGGACGAGCGGCGGACCTGGATGGCGGTGCACCGGGTGTCGGTGATGTTGCCCAGCGAGCTCGATCGTCAGCTGCGACAAGAGTTCTCGCTGAGCTTCGTCGAGTACTACGTCTTGGTCATGCTGTCTGAGCACCCGGACCGGACGGTCCGCCTGAGTAAGCTCGCGTTCCTGGTGAACTCCGAGCTGTCGCGGCTCTCCCATCTGGTCGGACGGCTGGAGCGTCGCGGACTCGTTCGTCGTGCCCCGGATCCGACCGACGGGCGATGTACCGTCGCGATTCTGACCGATGCCGGATTCGCTGCACTGAAGGCGGCGGCTCCGGCCCACGTTCGCGCAGTGCGCCGGCTGATCTTCGATGCGCTCGATGTCGACCAACAGCACGCGATGCGCGATGCGCTCAACGGCATTCTCGCGAAATTGATCTAGTGGGATCGGGGATCGACGATGATCTCGACCATCGCAGGCCCGGGATGCTCGAGCGCCTCTGCAATCGCCGGCTTCACGTTCACCGGATCGGTGACACGTCTCCCGAAGGCGCCGCAGTCACGGGCCAGCGCTGAGAAGTCGGGGTTCACCAACGACGTCTGCCACACCGCGTACTCCGCGCTGCGCTGCTCTTCGCTGATCTTGGCGAGTTCGCTGTTGTTGAGCAGGATGTGGGTGATGTTCATCCCGTACTTCACAGCAGTCGTGAAGTCAGCGAGGTACTGGCCGAAGCCCCCGTCTCCGGTGATGGCGACGATGGGACGGTCCGGTGCTGCCGCCCACGCTCCCAAGGCGGCCGGGAAACCGAAGCCGATCGATCCCAGATAGCCCGACATGAGGATCGACTGAGCCGTCGGTTCGAAGTAACGCCCGAACGAGTAGGCGTGATTGCCCACATCGACTGTCATGACCGCGTTCTCGGGCACCACGGCGTTGAGGTCGTCGAAGACTGTCGCCGCCGCCACGCGTCCTCCGCCAGGGGTCACGGCCGCCCGCCGCGCCTTCTCCGATCGCCACAGCGCCCACCGTTCGGCGATCTCCGGGCGCTGGTCGACGACCGTGGCACTGACCCGCAGTGAATCTTCGAGCAGGCGAGCCGTGACACCCACATCGCCCAGCACCGGCACCGTGACCGGTCGGAAGCGGCCGAGCATGAGGGGGTCGGTGTCCACCTGAACAGTTGGGATGTACGGCGAGATCCCACTGTGGTTGGAAAACGACGCGCCGAACACCAGCAGGAGATCGGCCTTGTTCATCATCCATGAGGCGACGGGAGTTCCGGACCGCCCGAGCACGCCGCACGCCAGCGGATGTCTGTCAGAGATCTGGCCCTTGGCCTTGAACGTGGTGAGCACCGGGGCGCTCAAGCGCTGTGCCAGCGAGATGATCTGCGCCATATCGCGTTTCGCGCCGGCCCCCACCACGATGACCGGGCGGCTGGCAGATGCGAGGCGGTCGAGCGCAGCGGCGAGTGCACTCGCGGGTGGACCGACGCGGAGGTCAGGCATCCTCCCGTCGGGACCGGACGCGGGCTGGTTCGGTGCCGCGAGGATCTGCACCTCGTCGGGCACCACGAGATGTCCGACCCCGCGATCGAGAACGGCATGCTTCAGCGCCATCGTCATCAACTCGGCATGATCGGAGCCCGAGCGAACCATGGCCGAGTATGCCGTGACATCAGCGAATGCCGCGAGCAGGTCGATGTCCTGGAATGCCCCCTTGCCGGCGACGGACGAATCGACGTTTCCGGACAGCGCCAACACGGGCGATCGATCGGCCTTCGCGTCGTACAGACCGGTCAGCAGGTTGGTCGATCCGGGGCCCGCGATTCCGAAGCATGCCGCCGGCCGCCCGGTCAGCTTTCCGTAGGCGGACGCGGCGAACGCTGCAGCCCCTTCATGCCGGACCCCGACGAAGCGGAGCTTGCCGTCGGTCTCGGCCCGATGCATGGCGTCCGCCAAGCCCAGATTCGAGTGTCCGACCATCCCGAAGACAGTGTCGACACCCCATGTGGTCATCGTCTCGATCAGGACGTCGCTGACAGTACGGACATGTGGGGTGGGCGCGGGGGTTCCGACGTAGATTCCGTCGGGCCGAACCTCGACCGGATAGGTAGGCACATCGAAGTCCGGCCCGCCTGCGGCCTCGCCGGTGAAGGGGTCGAAGTCGAAGCCGTGCCACGGACAGCGGATCTTGTCGTTCTCCAGCGTGCCCTGGCCGAGCGGACCGCCCTGATGGGGGCACCGATTGTCGACGGCACCGTACCTGCCGTGCAGTTTGGTCAACGCGACGGTCTTGCGCCCGGCAGGGCACACCGTCACCTCGCCGTCTGCGAGTGCGTCGATGTCTGCAGCTCTGTGCCACTGCGTGTTCTGGTCATCCTGGCGCTGAGGTGAGCTCACAGCGGCACCACGCCCGCGTACGGGACGCCGCTGAGGCAGGCGAAGTCTCGATCGAATGTCACCAGGTCGTCGAGGTCGAAGTCAGCGAGGCGTCGATGTCCACAGGCTCTGGCGAGGACGGTCATCAGTTCGACGGAGGCGTGCAGGAACCTCTGCAGGCGCTGTGCGGCGAGCTGCACGGGCAACCGCGACCGCAGATGTGGTTGCTGCGTGGCGATTCCCACCGGACACGTATTGGTGTCGCACGCGCGCATGCCGACGCATCCGATGGCTTGGAGCGCGGAATTGGACAGTCCGATGGCGTCCGCGCCGAGCGCGAGTGCCTTCACCATGTCTGCGGCGGTACGAATCCCGCCGGTCACGGCCAGTGTGACGTCGTCCGCCCCTGATGCGGTCAAGTGTCGTCGCGCCCGGGCGAGCGCCGGGATCGTCGGCACGGAGATGTTGTCGCGGAACAGAAGTGGCGCAGCACCCGTTCCGCCGCCACGGCCATCGAGGATGATGTAGTCGACACCGATCGACAGGGCGGCGTCGATGTCCCGTTCGATGTGCTGGGCACTCATCTTGTAGCCGACGGGGATGCCGTCGGATGCTTCCCGCACCTGCGCGGCGAATTCCCGGAACTGATCGAGTGACGTCCAGTCAGGAAATCGGGCAGGCGATATCGCGGCGGTACCCTCGGGCAGTCCGCGGACCTCGGCGATTCTGCCCGTCACCTTGTTCCCGGGCAGGTGACCACCCGTCCCTGTCTTGGCGCCCTGGCCGCCCTTGAAGTGGAAGGCCTGCACCTTGCGCAGATGGTCGAGACTCCACCCGAAGCGGGCCGACGCGAGTTCGTAGAAGTATCGCGAATTGTGCTGTTGCTCATCGGGGAGCATCCCGCCCTCGCCGGAACAGATCCCGGTGCCTGCCAGCTCGGCGCCCGCGGCGAGGGCCACCTTGGCCTCCTCGGACAGTGCTCCGAAGCTCATGTCGCTGACGAACAACGGGATGTTCAGCACCAGTGGACGTTTCGCCGCCGGCCCGATCACCGTCTGCGTGTCGACCGGTTCGTCGTCCAGCAGCGGCATGCGCGCCAACTGGCCGGTCAGCACCTGGATGGACTCCCACTTCGGCAGCTGATCCCTCGGCACGCCCATGGCGGCCATCGGTCCGTGGTGGCCGACGACCTCGAGGCCATGTGCGGCCAACTCGTGAATGTGGGTGACGAACGGTTCCTCAGGGGAGTCGGCCGGCGTGATCCAGCGACCTTGGTAACCGTCGTCGGGGGAGTCACGTGGGTGACGGTCCTTGAACGCCGAGATCGCCGATCTGTCCACATGGACGACGCCATCCGAGACGGTGACCGGGAATTTCGTCAGTGCGACCGCGGGATTGACAGGTGATACGCCTGTCGCCACGTCGTAGCGCCAGCCGTGCACTCCGCAGACCAGCACATCGCCCTCGAGCGAGCCGTCACCCAACAGCGCGCCCCGATGTGGGCATCGTCCAGAGAGCGCCGACACCTCGTCTCCCCTACGGATCAAGACCACGTCCACACCGAGCGCCGAGACGGGATGGGGGCGGCCGGGCGTCAGATCCTCCAGGGATGCGACTGCGAGCGCACTCGCCGAACCGGTCGTCACGACACTCCTCGCCGAGCTGGGCCTGCGCACACGGCATCACGGTAACCGGGATTGCATGAACGTTCAAGTGATGGTCGGTCAGCTCTGATCGAGAACCAGCCAGCCGCCGTGGAACTCATAGGAGCACGCCGAGATCCCGGCGTGGCGGCTGATCAGGTTGTCGGCCAGCCACTGCATCCGCGGCAGGTCGAACCGCTGCACATGTCCGTAGCACTCCCGCGGCTCGTCCTCGAACGGGACAGCGATCACCACCCGGCGGCGCGCCAGCCGCAGCGCTTCATCGCAGACCGCAATCATCACATCGTCCGGTAGGTGCTCGATCAGATGCAGCGCAGTGACGGTGTCCGCGCTGCCCGACGGCCGCGGCACGGCCGTCGCATCGCAGGCGAGCGTGGCCACGGGACGCTGCAATCGTGGACTGACGGCACTCAGCAGCCGCATCGTCGACGCGTTGAGATCGGTGGCGATGACGTCCAGGTGGCGTGCCATCCGCAACGGGAAGAAGCCGAAACACGACCCCAGGTCGAGCAGCCGGTCGCCGCGCACCTGCAGCTGCGCTTCGGCGTGGATGGGCCCGAAGGCGGTGTCCCCGCGTTCGAGGGAGCGCAGCGAGTTGCGGTAGAACCGCAGCCAGGAAGGCACGCTGCCGTCGACCGTGGAGCGCACCACCCCGGTGAACACCAGCTCGAATTCCGTTTGGCCATGGAGCATCTCGGTGTCGACCAGGTACTCGGTCAGCAGTGCGGTCAATGCATCGGACAGTTCGCCGGGGGTGAGATCGTGCTCGACCGAGAGCAGATCGTCGCGCCGCTGCACGCAGAACCTGCCGGCGCACACCGTCGCCGCGCTGCGGTGTGGCCGGTGGGGGCCCTGCCGGCGATTGACCCGGATGCCGTGGCTGCGCCACACCCCGCGAGGTGACGGAGCGAGCGGATCGAGGTGTGCTGCTTGCATATTCGATGACGCTAGAAGGGCACGGTCGGGGTTCGCGTGCCCCGATCGGGTGCGATGTGTGGACCGGCCGGGTGGGTCGGGCCTGCCCGATCGGCGAGTTCTGCTGTACGGCTCGGACTTCTAGCGTGGACGGCACCGAGATGTCAGAGGAGTCCCCATGGCCACCTGGTTCGAAACCGTCGCCGACGCGCAACGACGAGCCCGAAAGCGTCTGCCGCCCAGTGTGTACAGTGCCCTCGTCGCCGGCTCCGAAAAGGGCGTCACGGTATCGGACAACACGGCGGCGTTCGCTGAGCTGGGTTTCGCGCCCCACGTGGCAGGCCTGTCCGGTAAGCGGGACATGGCGACCACCGTGATGGGGCAAGCGATCTCGCTGCCGGTACTGATCTCACCGACCGGGGTGCAGGCGGTGCATCCGGACGGCGAGGTGGCGGTCGCGCGCGCTGCCGCCGCCCGCGGGACCGCCATCGGTCTGTCATCGTTCGCGAGCAAGCCCATCGAAGAGGTCGCGCTCGCCAACCCGGCCACGTTCTTCCAGATGTACTGGACCGGCGGCCGGGACAAGCTGCTGGCCCGCATGGAACGCGCAAGGAGTGCCGGTGCGGTGGGCCTCATCATCACCACCGACTGGTCGTTCTCCAATGGCCGGGACTGGGGCAGCCCCGCCATTCCCGAGCGGATGGACCTGAAGGCGATGATGCGTTTCGCGCCCGAGGGGATTCGCAGGCCGCGTTGGCTTCTGGACTTCGCCAAGACGGGCCGGGTTCCAGACCTGACCGCACCGAACCTCGCAGACGGCGGCGCTGCGCCGACGTTCTTCGGGGCCTACGGCGAATGGATGCAGACACCGCTACCGACCTGGGACGACATCGCATGGCTGCGCGAGCAGTGGGGTGGCCCCTTCATGCTCAAGGGGGTGATGCGCGTCGACGACGCGCGGCGCGCCGTCGACGCCGGGGTCACCGCGATCTCGGTGTCCAATCACGGCGGCAACAACCTCGACGGCACTCCGGCCCCGATCCGTGCGTTGCCGGCAATCGCCGAGGCTGTCGGCGACCAGATCGAGGTCGTGCTCGACGGCGGAATCCGCCGGGGTTCCGACGTCGTCAAGGCGGTGGCGTTGGGTGCCCGCGCGGTGATGATCGGGCGGGCCTACCTGTGGGGCCTGGCGGCCGGGGGTCAGGCCGGCGTCGAGAACGTCCTCGACATCCTGCGGGGCGGTATCGATTCCGCGCTGCTGGGGCTGGGGCTGTCCTCCATCCAGGAACTCGAGCCCGCGAGTGTCATTGTGCCCTCGGATTTTCGACGCAATCTGGGCGTCTAACCCGCCTTGTGGGCGGTGAGCAGGAAAGCGTTCATCTTCACTCGCCCCTTGTCGTCGCGGGCATGCGGGGGTAGGGGCATTTCGGCCGGCATGTTCGCATGGATGAAGGCCGGCCGGATGTCGTCGATCTCCCAGTACTTACGGACGACCTCGCGTAGTTCGTCCTCGGTGACCTCGTTGGGCTTCTGCTCGGCCTCGGGCGGGAACGCGCCCTTCGCGAAGACCAGGATGACGTAGAGAGCGCCCGGTGCTGCGGCGCGATGGACCGCCTGCACATAACCGTCGCGGCCCTCGACCGGCAGCGAGTGGAACAGCGTCGAGTCCATGACCGTCGAGAACCGGCCGTCGAATCCGGTGAAGCTCGTGATGTCCGCGGCCAGGAACGTCGCCCCGGTCAGACCGCGCTCCTGCGCCGCCGCCGTCGCCGCGGCGATGGCGGTCGGGGAGAGGTCGATCCCGGTCACCGTGTAGCCCTGGGCCGCCAGCGCCAGCGACAGCTCGGCGTGCCCGCAGCCTGCGTCGAGCACCTCGCTGCGGACCTTTCCTGCCGCGATCAGGGCGGCCAGTTCGGGCTGTGGTTCACCGATGTTCCACGGCGGCTCGCCGCCGAAGTCGCTCTCACCCCGATATGTGCTGTCCCAATCCATGTCGTGGAGGTTGTCGGTCATGAGCACAAGCTACTCGTCACAGGGGAAGATTCGGCCGCGTCCGCGGCTTGAAGAAGGCAACACCCGCGCTCAAGAAAGGCTGACCATGATCAGGCCCCTGACCATCCCGCGCGACTCCTTCGACCTCGCGGGCCTGCTCCACCTGCCCGACGACCAGCGTTCGTTCCCGGCCGTCGTCCTGTCGACGCCGGGCAGCAGCGTGAAGGAGCAGATCGGCGCCAACTACGCGTCCCGCCTCGCTGCGCGCGGCATCGCCGCGCTCGTGTTCGATCCGGCGTACCAGGGGGAGAGCGGTGGCACGCCGAGGGATCTGGAAGACCCCTACCGTCGTGGTGAGGACATCTCCTTCGCCATCGACACCCTCCAGCAGGTGCCCGGCATCGATCCAGACCGCATCGGGGTGCTCGGCATC
Source organism: Actinomycetes bacterium (assembly GCA_023404955.1). Classification (GTDB taxonomy): domain Bacteria; phylum Actinomycetota; class Actinomycetes; order Mycobacteriales; family Mycobacteriaceae; genus Mycobacterium. Next base: position 16,150 of record JAEXZY010000062.1, on the reverse strand, counting down.
TGCGCCGGCGGCGGGTACGCCGTGCACACGGCCCGCACCGACCACCGCATCCGGGCCGTCGGCACGGTGGTGGCGGGCAACATGGGGGAGAGCTGGCGGTCGGCGGCGTTCGCCCCTGACGGCCCCGCCGCGGCGTTGGACCGGCTGGCCGCCGACCGCACCCACGAGGTCCAGACCGGGAACCTCGAGCGCCTCAACTGGCTACCCGACACCGCGGCAGACGCTGTCGCCGCGGGCATCACCGACATCGACAACACGCAGGCCATCGAGTACTACCGGACCGAGCGGGGTGGTCACCCGCGCTCGACCAATCGGCGGCTGGCCCGCGGAGACACTCTGCTCATCGGGTACGACGCCTTCCATCTCGTCGACCAGTTGCTGACCCAGCCCCTCCAGGTGATCCTGGCCGGACGCAAGGGGGTGACCAAGTCCTACGAAGCCGGCATGAAGCTCTGGCAGCTGGCGCCGAACCCGGTCGACCTGATGGTCGTCGAGGGCGCCGGTCACTACGAGATGTACGACGTGCCGGAATACGTAGATCAGGCCGTCGACCGGCTGGCTGGTTTTTACCGCGAGTACCTGCCCGCCGCATAGACCGCCCGCGCCGCCTCAGCCGTCAATGGATATCGTGGCCCGATAGTCCTGCAGCGCAGGGGAATCCTGGGGAGACTGTGGATAGGGGTCGAGGGCGCGCAACGTGACACTGTGCATGCCCACCCCGGCCGTCGGCCCTGTCGCATCCGAGGCGGGGTAGGTACTCAGCTCGACCGTCTGCGGCGGTGCACCGCCGGATTGGACGACGAGTGCGATGCGCGCCTGACCCGCCCAAACGCAATCGACCTGTGCGGGGCACCGGGAGTCTTCGAGCACCCGGTCGAAGCGGACGGTCAGCGCCGAATCCGCCACCGTCACCTGCTGTCCACCGGCCAGCACGAACACCGGCTCGGCCGCGGCGGTACCTCCGGTGGTGAAGGCGAGAACGGTTGCGGCGCAGACGAACACATAGCCCCTCACGTCGGCGTCTCCCACGTGTGCACCGGATCGTTGGAGTGCATGCCCTCGCAGTAGAGGCGCAGCATCTCGGCCAAGGCCTCGGGCCGGCTCATACCCCGGTTCTGCAGCGCCGCCACCGCCGCCGTCTGCCACACCGCGCCGTTGCGGCCCGACTTGGCCCGGCCCTCGATCACCCCGAGGTAGCGGTCCCGTACCTCGGCGGCCACCTCCCAGCGACGCAACCCCTCGTCGGCCAGCGGCAGCAAATGGCGCAGCACCAGCTCGTCCGGCGTGACCTCCCCGGCGCCCGGCCAGTACAGCCTGGCGTCCAGGCCGTGCTGGGCCGCTGCCTCGAAATTCGCTTGTGCCGTAGCGAAACTCAGCTTGGTCCACAGAGGGCGGTCCTCCTCGGACAGCGCGCGCAGCGCGCCGTAGTAGAACGCCGCGTTGGCCAGCATGTCGATCACCGTCGGCCCCGCGGGCAGCACGCGGTTCTCGACCCGAAGGTGCGGGCGGCCCCCCACGACGTCGTACACCGGCCGGTTCCAGCGGTAGATGGTGCCGTTGTGCAGCCGTAGCTCCGACAGCGCGGGCGTGCGGCCCGCGGCGAGCTCGGCCACCGGATCCTCGTCGGAGAGCTCGGGCAGCAGCGACGGGAAATACCGCACGTTCTCCTCGAACAGATCGAAGATCGACGTAATCCAGCGTTCCCCGAACCACACCCGCGGCCGCACGCCCTGGGTCTTCAACTCGTCCGGACGGGTGTCGGTGGCCTGGGCGAAGAGTTCGATCCGCGTCTCGGCCCACAGCCGGTGGCCGAAGAAGAACGGCGAATTGGCGCCCAGGGCGAGCTGCGGACCGGCCAGCACCTGAGCGGCGTTCCAGTTGTTCGCGAAGTCGCCGGGCGACACCTGCAGATGCAATTGCATACTGGTGCAGGCGGATTCGGGGGCGATCGAGGCGGTCTGCAGACTCAGCCGCTCCGGGCCGGCGATGTCGATGTCGATGTCCTCACCGCGGGCGGTGAAGATCGAGTCGTTGAGCGCCTGATAGCGGGTCGACTCGCTCATCCAGTGCCCGGACAGGTGCTGGGGCATCAGCGTGGGCAGGATGCCCACCATCACGATGTGGGAGCCATCGCTGTTGGCCTTGGCTTCCGCCGCGTTCAGACTGGCCCGTACCTCGGCTTCCAGGTCCAGCGCGGCCCGCCCCGGAAGCCGGCGCGGCGGCACGTTGAACTCGATGTTGTAGGCGCCGAGCTCGGTCTGATAGGCGGGGTCGGCGATCGCGGCGAGTACCTCGGAGTTGGTCATCGCCGGCTGGTAGTCGCCGTCGACCAGGTTGCACTCGATCTCCATGCCGGTCAGCGGCTTCTCGAAGTCGAAGCTGGACTGCGCCAGCATCGTCTCGAACACGTCGAGGCACAGCTGCACCTTGCGCCGGTACTCGCGGCGGTGCTCGCGAGTGAACTCGGTCTGCGTCAGTTCCTCGCCCACGACAGCCATTGAACGCCATCGCCGGCGATCGGGCGGCACAGTTGGCGCGTAAGGTCGGGCATAGCACGAGGGGAGGAATGGACGGCGGATGAGTGCGCGTGCCACCTTCGTGCTGCTCGGGCCCTTCCACATGGCCGTCGACCGCGCCGCTGTCCCGCTGGGCACCCCCAAGCAGCGGGCCGTGCTCGCGGTGCTCGTGCTCAACCGCAACCGCCCGGTGCCGACCGAGGCGCTGATCGATGCGGTGTGGGGCGAGGACGCCCCGGCCGAAGCCCGCGCCAGTCTGCACGCCTACGTGTCCAATCTGCGCCGCCTGCTGCGCACGGCCGGCGTGGACGATCGCCGGTTCCTGGAAAAAGCCTCGGGAGGCTACCGGGTCCATGTCGACGAGCAGGACGTGGATCTGGGCCGCTTCATCACCGCCCGGGGGGCCGGGCTGGAGGCGGCCGCGGCAGGACGGTTCGACGACGCGAGCGCGCACCTCGGCGACGCGCTCGCGCAATGGCAGGGTGACTTCCTGGCCGACCTACGCGGCTTCCCGTTCGTGCAGACCTTCGAGGTGGCGCTGTCCGAGGACAGGATCTCCGCGCACACCGTCCGGGCTCAGGCCGAGATCGCCTGCGGGCGAGCGGAGTCGGTGGTCGGCGAGCTCGAAGAGCTGGTCGTCCGCCACCCGTACCGGGAGCCGCTGTGGGCTCAGCTGATGACTGCGTACTACCTCGCACAACGCCAGTCCGACGCCCTCGACGCGTATCGCCGGGTAAAGGACGTGCTCGCCGGCGAACTCGGGATCGACCCGGCGCCGGAGCTGCGCGATCTGCACGCGGTGATCCTGCGGCAGGCGCCGTTGAACGTGGGGCCGTCGATCCGCAAGACCGCGGCCGAGACCATGCAGGCCACCGTGAACCGTCTGATGTCGGCGTCACGGGCCGGGGCCGCACGGCTGCGCACCCCGACGGGCCGGACGTATCCGCTGACCGACGCCGTCACCCGGATCGGTAGGCATTCCGAGAACGACATCGTGCTCGGCGATCCGCGGGTGAGCCGCTATCACGCGGTCATCATCGGCTCCGGCGACGGCTACGCGATCATCGACGCCGGATCGGCCAACGGAATTCACCGGCACGGTGCCCGAATACAGGGCAGCGCCGACCTCTCCGACGGGGACCGGCTCGGCATCGGAGACGGCGAGTTCGTCTTCGAGTACGACGACGCCGGAGACTGAGCTCAGGGCGCCAAGATTTTTCCAAGGTCATCCCGCGAACCTTGTCTCACTCGTCGCGGACACCGGGACGGCACGGTCGATCCAACGGCCGCGCCACCGATCGGGGGACGGTAAGACCGGTGCCCGACGAGCAGGCCGCTGGTGCGAGGGGACTCACGCGGCCGCCCGGCCGGGTCCGGGGTCTGCGGTGGGGTACGTGCACCGAGACTCCGGGTCCGGCCACCCGGTCAGCCGAGAACGGCGCGTGCCCGCACCACGTCGGGCAGCGTGCAGTCGGCCGGTAGCCGCGTCAACGCGTCGGCGAGCTGCGCGTGGGCCGGCTCGCCGCGCAGCTCGACATCATCGAGCGCCGCCCGCAGCTCGTACAGCGGTGCACCCTGGTGCCGAGCCAAGGCCATCGCCACCCCCAGATCCGCGGCGCTGGTGTCGGGATCGGAGTGCGTCATGGCCCGGGCCCGCAGCAACTCCGCGTCGAAGAAGTGCATCTGGGTGTCCTCGGCGATCTGCAGCGCACCGTTGATCCGATCGCGGGCCTCGTCCAGGCGGCCCGCGGCGATCAGCAGACGGCTGATCACGCAGTCGTATTGGGTCTGATAGGCGTACAGCCCGAGCGCTCGCCAGAAGTCGGTGAACCCGGTGAGCGCGTCGATCTGCGTCGCCAGATCGTCGGCGGACTCGGGTGCGCGTAGCGAGATCTCGGCCGCAACGGTGGCCTGCCCCAGCGTGGAACCGAGCGCGTGCCAGAAGTCGATGCCGTATCTCTCGGCCCGCTCGACCATCTCGGTCACCACCTGCTCAGCGCGCGCGAGGTCACCGCTCTCACGGCGCAGCCAGATCTCGATGTGATGAGCGTAGGCCTGGTTGTAGGGGCCCCACGGGAACGCGAGCTCGTCCCCACGGTTCTCGGCCTTGGCCATCGCGGCCTCCGCTGCTGCCTGTTCGCCGCGCAGCACGTGATAGATCGACAGATGCTCGTAGGCCAGCGCGACCACATCCCAGGGAATGAACCACAGCTCCTGCATGCTGTTCTGACCCTCGGCGTCGAAGCCGGCGCTGGCCTCTTCGAAATACCTTCTCGCCCGCTCGAACTCGCCGCGCAGGAACGTCACCATGCCGTGTACGCAGGCGATGGCGGGATTCCACACCCGGCGCCGCTCGTCGGGCGTCTCCTGCAGTGCCTCCGCCAACTGGTGTGCGCGGCGCAGATCGGACTTGTTGATGTAGTAGCTGCTGACCGCCAGCAGGGTCCCGATGACCTGATCGTCATGCAGATCCGAGCCGACGATCTGCAGGCTGCGCTCCAGATCCTCTGCGACCGAGGGGCTTTGGTAACCTTCCGACGTCGAGGTGAGGAATCCGCGCTCGAGCCGCGGCTCGATCTCCAGCCGGTCTCGCTCTCGGCCCGGTGGGCACAGCTCCAGCTGGGCGAGCGATCGCGTCAGATAGGTGCGAGCCTCCTCCAGGGCGCCGCGGCGGCGCGCGGTGGCCGATGCCTCTCGATAGGCGCCGGCCGCATCGGCGTGCCGCTCGGCCTGTTCGTAGTGGGCGGCGACGAGGCGCCAGTCCGGCTCCCCGGCCGCGCCGGCGACCAGGACGTCGGCCGTTCTGCCGTGCAGGGCGCGACGCACGCTCGGCGGTGCCAGTTCGGCGGCCACCTCGCGCAGCAGCTCGTGGCGGAACTTCCACACGTCCGGCCCGTGCGGCTCGAAGACCTTCGCGTCCTCGAGCTCGTCGATGACGTCGTCGACCTTGTCCTCGCTCAGCGCTGACACCGCGATCAGCAATGCGCGGTCCACGTGCCTGCCGATCACGGCCGCCGCCTCGACCACCGGCACCACGTCGGGAACGGCGAGCAACCGGGCGAACAGCGGCTCGTATAGCGAGTCGGGCACGGTGGAATGCTCTGCACCCGAATCCGATTCGATCCCGCTCACCACCTGTTCGATGTAGAACGGCACGCCGCCGCAGCGGGCCCGCACCGCCGCACACTGTTCCGGAGCGAGCCGCGGGTCGAGAGCAAGCACCAGTTCGTCGGTCTGCTCGTCCGACAGCGGCGACAGATCGAACACCTTGGCGGGCCACTGCTCATCGAGCCAGTTGCCCTCGCGGCCGGTGATCACCGCCAGCAGCCGGCCGCCGGTCGCGGTTAGCACGCTGCCCAGCAGGTCGAGCGTGGACCGGTCGAACCAGTGGGCGTCCTCGACGAGAAGCAGGCCGGGCCGGCCACCGAAGGCGGTGAACAGGTAGTTCTTCACCGCCGCCACGATGAGTTCCACCAGCTTGCGTCCCTCGGCCTGTGGTGGCGCATAGCCGAGCGCGGCGTCCAGGCCGAGAACCGGTGCGAGCAAGGGGATTTCGGTTGCCGGATCCAGCCCGAGCGTGCTCAGCTCGGTCTCCAGGAGCTGCAGGCGACGGACCGGTTCGGTCACCCGCGTGATACCGCAGCGTCGCTCCAGCAGCAGCCGGGCCGGATGCAGGCCGACGTCGGAGTGCACCGGAGAGCCGACGAGCTCGAGGACGGTGCCGCCGTCACGCTGCACCAGCTGGGTAGCCGCCGCGGCGAGCCGGCTCTTGCCGATACCCGCCTCGCCCCGGAACACGACGGCCGGGACGGTCAGCGTGCCCGCCTGTGCGCGCCGCCAACTCTTCTCCAACCGGGTGAATTCGCGGTCCCGTCCCACGAGCGGGCCCATCGGCGCCGTCGTGGTGTAGGCGCGTTCGCCGAGAACGCGGAACGGATTGATCACCTCCGCCGAACCCGGCATCGTGGCCGACGGCAGCCGCTCCAGGTCGAATGCGTTGCGCACCAATGGTTCCACTGAATGGGACACCGCCACACCGCCGGTCGGTGCCAGCGCCGACACCTGCGCGGCCAGGCTGACCGCCAGACCGTAGACGTCGTCCTGGTCACTGTCGAGATACACCGGCCCGCGGTGCACGCCGATGCGGACGTCGACACCCGCCCCGAACCGGCGCCGCGCCTGCTCACTGAGCCGTGCCACGTCGTGGGCGATGTCCAGCCCGGCCTGGACCGCGCGGTGCACGTCGTCCTCGTGGGCGTTGGGATAGCCGAACACCACGAGCAGCCCGTCGACCTTGGCCGACGCGACGTGACCCTCGTAGCGGTCGGCGACCTGGCGGACGATGTCACGGAAGCGGCTGACCAGAAGGCGGTGGGTCTCGGGTTCGACCCGCAGCGCCAGATCGGTGGCATCGACGAGATCGGCCGAGATCATCGTCAGGCGGCGGATCTCTCCCCGATCGGTCGGGGCGCGCAGCAGATCCTCGGCCTCGGCGTTGCGGTGGTCGACGGCTAGCACCTGATCGGCGAGGGCCGAGGCCCGTGCCCGGTCACCACTGTTGATGGCTGCGACCGCCCGGTCGAGCAAATCGTCGATCGAATCGCCCGTGCGGGACAGATCGAGGCCGCCCTCACTCGTCTCGTCGAGCGGCGCCACCTCGCCGCCCAGCAGCGTCGCGGCGAAATCCCCGTCCGCGCCGGGCCGCGTCGTCGTCACAGACACCCGTGCCGGGGCCGACGCCGCATCGTCGAGCGCGCGGCTCGCCGCCTCGGCGAGCTCCAGCGCGCTCTGATAGCGGTCATCGGGGTTCTTGGCCATGCCTTTGGCGATGACGGCGTCGAAAGCGGCCGGGATGTACGGATTGATCGCCGACGGCATCGGCGGCGGCGCGGTCAGATGGGCCATCATCTGTTCCTCGACGCTCTGACCGGGGAACGGTGTGGTCGCGGTCAGACACTGCGCCAGCACGCACGCCAGCGAGTACACGTCGGACCGTACGTCGCCGATCCCGTTGCGGAACCGCTCGGGCGCCATGTAGAGCAGAGTGCCGACGATGTGCGCGGAGTTGGTCAGGCCGGTGTCGGTGATGGCCCGCGCCACCCCGAAATCGATCAGGTAGGCGAAGTCGTAGCGGGCGATGAGGATGTTGGACGGCTTGACGTCCCGGTGGACCAGACCCGCCTGGTGGGCGGCATCGAGTGCCATCGCGACCTGCTCGACGATCACCACTGCCCGACTCGGGATCAGCGCCCCGCTACCCAGCAGGCTCTGTAGGTCAGACCCGTCGATCAGGCGCATGTCGACGTACAGGCGGCCGTCCACGTCGCCGTAGTTGTGGATCGGTACCACGTGCGGCTCGGTGAGCCGGGCGGCGGCGTGCGCCTCGCGGCGGAAACGCTGCAGGTAGAGCTCGTCTTCAGCCCATTGGGCCGGTAGCAGCTTGAGCGCGACGACACGGTCGGTCACGGTGTCGTGGGCGCGCCACACTTCGCCCATGCCCCCACGGCCCAGCAAATCGATCAACCGATATCGACCGAAGGGAGTCCCCTCCATCGAACCTCCCCCGCGCAACGAGCAACCCCCTCGACACTGTCACATTATGACCGCTCGGTTCGGGACGCGATCGGTTCGGGTCACTGCGTGGAAGCCGGTGACTGACGGCGCGACGGCCCATAAACTCCCACCGTGGGGGGTTTCCGTGGATGGTGAGGCGCTGGGCTACCTGGTGGTCCACGCGCGCGACGAGCTGACGGTCCCGATCGTCGACCAACTGTTCGTCGGGCGTGAGTGCGCGGGCATCAGCGAGCACCGCCGGCTCGTTCTGTCCGAGAAGCACATTTCTCGCAATCATTTCGAGATCCGGCTGATCGCCGATCTGGACCTCGCCGTGGTGATCGACACCAGCACCAACGGGACCCTGCTGAACGGGATGCCGCTGGCGCGTACCGTCGCCGCGCCGATCACGCCGGGCGATCGGATCACCGTCGGGGACCTCACGATGACGTTCCGGTCCGACCGGTTCACGAAGAAGGACCGGGCGCTACCCACGCTCACCCAGGCCGAGATCAGTCAGACGGACATGGTGATGGTCGTCGGCGACATCGTGTCGTACTCGACGATCTCTGAGTCGACCGACAGCAGGGTACTGGCAGAAAGCTTGTCCACGTTGTGGTTTCGGCTCGACGAGATGCTCACTGCGCACAGCGGCACCCTGAGCAACTACGCCGGCGACGCGATCTACGCGGTATGGAATGCGCAGACATCAGCCGACGCGCACGCGCGTGCGATCGACTTCGCGCTCGCCGCCGACCGGGCCGTCGCCACCCTGGGCCGTTCGCTGGCGTTGCGTGACGCCGACGGGGCGCCGATCCGGATGGGCTGGAGCGTGGTGCACGGCGCGGCGGCGCAGACCGCGATGGCCGGCGCGGTGGCCACGATCCTCGGTGACTCGACGAACCTGGCGTTCCGGCTGGCGAGCATCGCCGGCCGCGAGGGCCGCGCGTCGGTACTCGTCGCCGAACGCGTGCACGATGTGGTCGCCGACCGCTATCTGTGGGGGGTGCCCGAGCACGTCACGGTCAAGGGACGGCGCACTCGCGAGACCATCTATCCGGTGATCAGTCGCCTGGGCGCCGCGAGGCCAGCATCACCTGCGGGCTGAGGCAGCCACCGCGCAGTTCGACGTGCATCGCCGGATCGGCGTGGGCGGCCAGTGCGCGCAGCGCCGACGGGCTGTAGGCCCGCAGCGAGCTGATCACGCCGTCGTGGGCGAACGGCAGAAACGGTGCCAGCGGCAGCATCGTCGCCAGCCGGGCCAGGTGCAGCGGTGCCGGCGGGCGGGGCAGGTCGATGATCAACAGGGTCGTGGCCACCCGGGTGCCCTCGGCGAGAACCTCGACGGCGGCCGCCGGCGACAGGTGGTGGAACGACAGCGCGAACACCGCGAGGTCGAACGCGCCGTCGGCGGCGTCGATGGCGGTGGCGTCCATTCGCGCGACGGTCGCGCGGGGATGGTCGCCGAGCTCGGCGGCGATGGCCGCGACGGACTCGGGGTCGACATCGGTGACCGTGACGCGGGACGACGGATGCCATTCGAGGAGCCTGCGCGACAGTGCGCCGTGGCCGGCGCCCAGCTCGAGAATCCGCGGGTCCGGGGTGTCGGCGACCTCTTCGAGCGCCAGGGTGGCGAACCGGTCATGGTTCCCGAACACATCTCCGGTCCAGTCCAGCGCGCGGATCACACTGCGCTTGACCTTCGGATCGACGTCGTCGCGGTCCAGGTACTCCTGGCGGTCGGTCTCCAGCAGCCGATCCAGGCACGACGCCTTCGGCCCGCCGCGAGGCATCCGGTCGATTGCGTCGGCGGCGGTCGCTGCGGTTGCGGTGGTCAGGGCCCCACCTGGAACGGCACGACGGGCGGCAGGCCGCCGCCGGGCATGGTGAACAAGTCGGGGATCTGCGGGCGCTCGGTCGGCACCTTGGCCCCGTCGCGGTAGACCAGCGTGCCGGTGTACACGCCGTCGTCGTAACCGTCGTAATAGAAGCTGCCCGCGACGATGTACTGGCATTCGGCGTGCGTCGCGCTCACGGGGACGAAGACGCCGCCGAACTCTGGAGATTCGCAGCCGACCCGGGGGTCGACGGGTGGGGGAGCCGGCTGGGCGAGCGCGGGTCCGCTGAGCAGAAGCGGCGCTGCTGCGGCTGCGGCTGCGAGGCCGGCGAGCCTGTAGCGGCGGGGTCGAGTGTTGATGAGCGGCACCTTTCGTCGCGCCTTCGCGCACTCTAGCGCGCCCCGGCGAGGCGTTCGGCCAATCGGCTGGGTCGGGGTAGTTCATCATGTACGGATGGCCGACTTCGTCGCAGCAATCGACCAGGGCACCACCAGCACCCGGTGCATGATCTTCGACCACGACGGCGCCGAGGTGGGTCGCCACCAACTCGAACACGAGCAGATCCTGCCCCGCGCCGGCTGGGTCGAACACAACCCGGTGGAAATCTGGGAGCGCACCGGCTCGGTGCTGACGACGGCCCTGAACAAGACGAACCTGTCGTCTGGAGACCTCGCGGCGCTCGGCATCACCAATCAGCGTGAGACGTCGCTGGTGTGGAACCGCAAAACAGGACGGCCGTACCACAACGCGATCGTGTGGCAGGACACCCGCACCGACCGCATCGCCTCGGCGCTGGATCGCGACGAGCGCGGCGACATCATCCGACGCAAGGCGGGACTGCCGCCGGCCACCTATTTCGCCGGCGGCAAGGTGCAGTGGATCCTCGACAACGTCGACGGTGTGCGGGAAGACGCCGAGAAGGGCGACGCGATCTTCGGCACCACCGACGCGTGGGTGCTGTGGAACCTGACCGGAGGGCATCGCGGCGGCGTGCACGTCACCGACGTGACCAACGCCAGCCGCACGATGCTGATGAACCTCGAGACGCTCGACTGGGACGACGAGCTGTTGTCGTTCTTCGGCATTCCGCGTCAGATGCTGCCCGAGATCCGGCCTTCGTCGGTGACCGATCCGTTCGGTACGACACTGGCCACCGGCCCGGCCGACGGGGAGATCCCGATCACCGGCATCCTCGGCGATCAGCAGGCGGCCATGGTCGGGCAGGTCTGCCTCTCCGAAGGCGAAGCCAAGAACACCTACGGCACAGGCAATTTCCTGCTGCTCAACACCGGTGAGAAGATCGTGCGCTCCGACAACGGGCTGCTGACCACGGTCTGCTACCAGTTCGGCGACGCGAAACCGGTGTATGCACTGGAGGGTTCGATCGCGGTGACCGGCTCGGCCGTGCAGTGGCTGCGCGACCAACTCGGCATCATCAGCGGCGCCTCCCAAAGCGAGTCCCTGGCCCGGCAGGTCGAGGACAACGGCGGCGTGTACTTCGTGCCTGCGTTCTCGGGTCTGTTTGCGCCGTACTGGCGTTCGGATGCGCGAGGCGCGATCGTCGGGCTTTCCCGTTACAACACCAACGCGCACGTGGCGCGCGCGACGCTCGAGGCGATCTGCTATCAGAGCCGCGACGTCGTCGACGCGATGGAGGCCGACTCCGGGGTGCACCTCGAGGTGCTCAAGGTCGACGGCGGCATCACCGCCAACGACCTGTGCATGCAGATCCAGGCCGACGTGCTCGGCGTCGACGTCGTCAAGCCCGTGGTCGCCGAGACCACCGCGCTGGGAGCGGCCTACGCCGCCGGTCTCGGCGTGGGGTTCTGGGAGGGCGCCGACGACCTGCGCGCCAATTGGCAGGAGGACAAGCGCTGGTCTCCGGACTGGTCCGACGACCAGCGCACCGAGGGATACGCGGGCTGGCAGAAGGCCGTGTCGCGCACGCTGGACTGGGTCGACGTCGACTAGGCCGGGACTGATCAGTCGTTGTTGGTCAACACGACCTTTCCGACGGTGCGGCCGGACTCCAACAGCTCGTGACCACGTGCCGCGTCGCGCAGCGGCACCTCGGTGTCGACCACGACGCGGATCTCGCCGGTCTCGAACAGCGGCAACACTTCCGCGCGGACGCCCGCGACGATGGCAGCCTTCTGCTCGGCGGGCCGGCCCCGCAACATCGTTGCGGTGACGCTGCCGCGGCGCGCCATCAGCGCCGCCAGGTCCAGGGGAGCCGGATCCATCGTCCCGCCGATCACCACGAGGTGACCGTCCGGAGCTAGACATTCGATGTTGCGGCCCAGATACGGGGCTCCGACGACGTCGAGCACCGCGTCGACACCCCGGCCGTCCGTCGCGGCGAGCGTGGCTGCGACGAAGTCCTCGGTGCGATAGTTGATGGCCGTCTGCGCGCCGAGAGCCATTCCGTGCCGGACCTTTTCATCGCTGCCCGCCGTGGTGATGACGCGCGCGCCGAGCGCGCGGGCCCACTGCACCGCGAAGGTGCCGATCCCACCGCCGGCGCCGTGGATGAGCACCGAGTCACCCGCGCGCAGCCCTGCGACCATAGCCAGATTCGAGTAGACGGTGCACGCGACCTCGGGGACGGCGGCCGCTTCGATCATCGACAGACCCCCGGGAATCGGCAGCACCTGATCTGCCGCCACCACCACCTGCTCGGCGTAGCCGCCGCCGTCGAGCAGTGCGCACACTTGATCACCGACCGCCCACCCGGTGACGTCACTGCCGACCGCGCTGACGGTACCCGCACACTCGAGTCCCAGGACGTGAGACGCGCCGGGCGGCAGCGGATACCGGCCGCGGCGTTGGAGGAGGTCGGCATTGTTGATCCCCGCCGCGGCGACGGAGATCAGCACCTCTCCGCTGCCGGGTGCGGGCACGTCCACCTGGCGCCACTGCAGGACGTCGGGTCCGCCGGGCGCGTCGAAGACGATCGCCGATGTCACGACGCTGCCGTGACCGTGGACACGGAGCGTGACGCAGCCCGTCGCGCAATGCTTTTCGCATACAGCGGCGTCTCCACCGCGCAATGCCGACCCGACGCCTCCTGGCGGGCTTTCGCGGCCTCCTCGAAGCTCTGTCCGTGCTCGGCGATGAACGCCAGGAAGTGCTCGGTCGGGTGTGAGGTCACGGTGTTGGTGTAGCGGCAGAGGTCGCCCTCGAGGCGCTCCATCCGCAGCTCCCAGATGACCTGCGTGGTGGTCCAGCCCAGCGGAGTCAGCACATCGGACAGGGACACCATCTTGCAGTAGTGCGCTTCGGCGACGGCGAACCGGTATTGCTGAACGACCAGGCCGCTGCCGATCATCTCCACGTTGATCGACATCGGGGTGCCGTCGTCATCGACGGTGTACCCCGCGGCCTTGTGATCCCCCGGCGCACAGCGCTGGTACTCATGGGTGGGCAGCGTCTGCAGCCACTCGGCGATGTCGACGTGGTCGAAATCCGCCTCCACCTCGGCGGTCAGCTCCGCGTGGGACAACACCAGATCCTGCCGGACATCGGTCTTCATTACTCGTCTCCTCGATTTCGTTGACGAGACGATGCTCCCGCGCGACGGCGGCCTCACACCACGGCGCTACCCGCAGTCATCGGGTAGTGCTGGCCCCCATGTGCTAGTTGTCGCCCGCGGCGACCAGTGAGCGCAACGTGACGTTCGGGTTCTCCCGCGCGACGTTCTCCAGCCGCCACTTCGTCGAGAACACGGCGAGCAGAACGCCGTCGGAGCGGGTGAACACCTCGACCGAAGCCAACTTCTGCAGCACCTCGGCGCCCTCGGCGTCGGTGATCCGGGCGACGGTGTAGGACAACGGTTCCAGCGAGATCGCGGCGCCGAACTCTCCTGCCATCCGATGGCTGGCGACCTCGAACTGCATGGGCCCGACCGCAGCCAGCACGGGAGCCTGCTCACCGCGGCGATCGGAGCGCAGCACCTGCACCACGCCCTCCTGGTCCAGCTGCTCGATGCCCTTGCGGAACTGCTTGTGCTTGCTTGGATCCTTGCCCCGGGCGACCGAGAAATATTCGGGGGAGAAGCTCGGAATCGGCGGATACACCACGGGGACTTCGGAATACAGCGTGTCGCCGGGGCGCAGCGCTTGGGCGTTCGCCAGGCCGATGACGTCGCCGGCCACGCCGTGTCCAACGTAGAGCGCTGCTGACCGAACACCGTCTGCGCGTACTTGGTCACAAACGGCTTGCCCGTCGCCGCATGGGTCAGCACATCGCCGCGCTCGAAGGTGCCCGAACACACCCGCGCGTAAGCGATCCGGTCCCGGTGCGCCGAATCCATGCCGGCCTGCACCTTGAACACGAAGGCGCTGAACGGTGCCGTCGCCTCGCGCCGGTGGCCGTCCGCATCGAGAGCCCCCGACGGTGGCGGAGCCAGCTCGGACAGCACGTCGAGCAGCTGGTTGACGCCGAAGTTGAGCGCGGCGGAGGTGAACAGCACCGGGCTCGACGTGCAGTCGCGGAATGTCTCGGGATCGAAGTCGGCGTCGTCGGCGCTGAGCAGTTCCGATTCCTCGACCGCGGTGTCCCAGTCCACGCCCGCGGCGTCGTGGGCCTTGTCCGGGTCGATGTGCTCCTCGGGGGCTGCCGTGGCGCCACCTGCGGTGCGGGTGAAGCGGATGTAGGTTCCGGTGCGGCGATCCAGCACGCCCTTGAAGTCGCCCGCGATGCCGACGGGCCACGTCAGCGGCGTCGGCTTGAGTCCGATACGCGTCTGGATCTCGTCGATCAGCTCCAGCGCGTGCCGGCCCGGCCGGTCCCACTTGTTGATCACCGTGATGATCGGGATGCGGCGGTGACGGCACACTTGGAACAGCTTGAGCGTCTGCGGTTCCAGACCCTTGGCCGCGTCGATCAGCATCACGGCCGAGTCGACCGCGGTCAGTACCCGGTAGGTGTCCTCGGAGAAGTCGGCGTGGCCCGGGGTGTCGAGCAGGTTGATCACGCAGGTGGCGCCGGTCTTGGTGACGTACGGGAACTGCAGCGCCGTCGACGTGATCGAGATGCCGCGCGCCTTCTCCATCTCCATCCAGTCCGAGACGGTGGAGCGGCGCCCTGCCTTGCCGTGGATGGCGCCGGCCTCGGTGATGGCCTTGGCGTGCAACACCAGGGCCTCGGTCAGCGTGGATTTGCCTGCGTCGGGATGACTGATGACGGCGAAGGTCCGTCTGCGCTGCGCCTCGGCCGACAACTGATCGGGCCGAGAGCCGGCGGTGGAAGTCGTCATGATGACATCGATGGTATTGCCGCCGGCGGTGAAACGAAGAATCGCTGATGGCGCTACGCGGCGGCGTCCAGCGCCTGCTTCGTCTCCTCGTCGAGTTCGATGTCGGCGACCGCGGTGTTCTCCTCCAGGTGCGCCACCGACGACGTTCCGGGGATCAGCAGCACGTTCGGGGCCACGGTCAGCGTCCACGCCAGAGCGATCTGTGCCGGCGTGCGACCCAGCTTCTCCGCTTCGGCGCGCACCGCCGGATGTCCCAGGACGGGATTCTCGGACGTGAAGGCCGAGCCCAGCGGGAAGAATGGCACGAACGAGATGCCGTGTTCGGCGCACAGCTCCAGGACTGACTGCGACCTGCGGTCGACCAGGTTGTAGGCGTTCTGCACCGTGACGATCTCGGTCTTGTCCAGCGCGATCCGCAGGTGCTCTTCTGAGGCGCTGCTCAAGCCGATGCCCTCGATCAGGCCCTCGTCACGGGCAGCGAGCATCGCGTCGAGCTGGCGCGGGAACAGGTCCGCGTCGACCGGTCCGACGCTGTTGGGGTCGCCCGAGTGGATGCGCAGGTTGACCGCGGCGATGCGGTCGGTGCCCAGGGTCTGCAGATTCTGCTCGATGTCGGCGCGCAGCTCGTCAGGCTGCTGGGCCGGATTCCAGTTTCCCTGCTCGTCACGGCGCGCGCCGACCTTGCTGACCAGGGCCAGGTTCTCGGGGTAGGGGTGCAGCGCCTCGCGGATCAGCTCGTTCGCGACCTTCGGCCCGTAGAACTCGGCCGTGTCGATGTGGTTGATGCCCAGATCGAGGGCCCTTTTCAGGACCGCGACGGCTTGGTCGTGATCGCGGGGCGGACCCATCACGCCCGGACCGGGCAGCTGCATGGCGCCGAATCCGACGCGGCCGACGACGTGGTTCCCGAGGTTGAAGGTCTGCATGGTCTCTAGTGACGCAGAACCGGGGGGGGGGGTTGGGGGGTTGGGGGGGGATCCACGGCG
>JAEXZY010000041.1 GCA_023404955.1 Actinomycetes bacterium | reverse complement strand
AGACGGTTGCTGATGCTGTTGCGGCGCAGGTGGTTCGGTCGCCGGGTGCGCCTGCGTTGTGGTGTGAGGGTCGGGTGGTGTCGTATGCGGAGTTTGGTGCGCGGGTGGCGGTGTTGGCGCGTGAGTTGATTGGTGTGGGTGTGGGGCCTGAGGTGGCGGTGGGGGTGTCGTTGGAGCGGTCGGTGGAGTTTGTGGTGGCTATTCATGCGGTGGTTGCTGCGGGTGGTCAGTATGTGCCGTTGGATACTCAGGCGCCGGTGGAGCGGGTGGAGTACATGGTGGGTACTGCTGGGGTGGGTGTGGTGGTGGTTGCTGCGGGTGCGGTGCCTGCGGCGGTGGTGGAGTTGGGTGATGGTGTGCGGGTGGTTGAGGTGGATGCGTCGGGGTCGGTGGATGTGTCGGTGGCTGCGGTGTCTGATGGTGAGCGGTTGGGGTCGTTGTCGGGTGATGCGGCGTTGTATACGTTGTTCACGTCGGGGTCGACGGGTCGGCCGAAGGGTGTCACCGTCTCGCACCGTTCCGTGCTCAACAGGTTGTGGTGGGGACTGGGCGAATATCCGTGGTCGGCAGGCGATCGGGTGGTGTTGAAGACGCCGGTGACGTTTGATGTGTCGGTTCCGGAGTTGTTCGCGCCGTTGATGTCTGGTGCGCAGGTGGTGGTGGCGCGGCCGGGTGGTCATGCCGATCCGTTGTATCTTGCGGAGTTGATCGGGGCGACGCGGGCGACGTCGGTGCATTTCGTGCCGTCGATGTTGTCGGTGTTCCTCGATGTGGTTCCCGAGCAACGTATTCGCG
The DNA here is from genome assembly GCA_023404955.1 of Actinomycetes bacterium. Lineage (GTDB taxonomy): Bacteria > Actinomycetota > Actinomycetes > Mycobacteriales > Mycobacteriaceae > Mycobacterium. The sequence continues at coordinate 2,506 of JAEXZY010000041.1, read as the reverse complement.
AACTCGACTCCCTGCGGTGGGTCTTCTGTTCGGGCGAGGCGTTGCCGCCTGCCACCGTTGCCGCAGCCCATCGATTGTTGCCGGACGTGTCGATCCACAATCTCTTCGGGCCGACAGAGGCGGCCGTCGAAGTCGGCTACGCCGATGTCACCACACGAGATCGCTTGATTCCCATCGGGATTCCGGTGGCCAACACGTCGATGTATGTGTTGGATGCGCGGTTGGGTGTGGTGCCGCCTGGTGTGCCTGGTGAGTTGTATTTGGGTGGTGTGCAGGTGGCGCGTGGGTATGCGTCGCGTGCGGGGTTGAGTGCTGAGCGGTTTGTGGCGGATCCGTTTGGTGGTGGGGGTTCGCGGTTGTATCGGACGGGTGATTTGGTGCGGTGGGGTGTTGGTGGGGAGATCGAGTATTTGGGGCGTACGGATTTTCAGGTGAAGTTGCGTGGGCAGCGGGTGGAGTTGGGTGAGGTGGAGGCGGTGGTTGCTGCGGCGCCGGGTGTGGTGCATGCGGTGTGTGCGGTGGTTGATGGTGGTGGTGGGCAGCAGTTGGTGGGGTATGTGTCGCCGGGGTCGGTGGATGTGGATGTGGTGGGTGAGTATGTGTCTGGGGTGTTGCCGGGCTATATGTGTCCGTCGGTGTGGGTGGTCACTGATGAGTTGGTGTTGAACAGTTCGGGGAAGTTGGATCGTCGGGCGTTGCCGCCGGTGGTGGTGCCGGAGGTGGGGTTTGTGGCGCCGGTGTCTCCGTCGGAGGTGTTGGTGGCGCAGGTGTTCGAGCGGGTGTTGGGTGTGTCGCGGGTGGGGTTGGGGGAGTCGTTTTTCTTGTTGGGTGGTAATTCGTTGTCGGCGATGCGGGGGGCTGCTGGGGTGGCTGATGTGTTCGGGGTGTCGGTGTCGGTGCGTGATGTGTTTGATGCGCCCACCGTCGAAGAACTCGCCGATCTCGTGACCACTCGGGATCGCGGTCTCGCGCCGATCGAGGCCGTGTCGCCACGGCCGTCGGAGATCCCGTTGTCGTTCGCGCAGTCGCGGATGTGGTTCATCAACCAGTTCGAACCCGGAACCGCCACCTACAACATCCCGGCGCTCCTGCGACTTCGCGGGAAGCTCGATCTCGTCGCGCTGCGCCGCGCTGTGGAAGATGTGGTCGCTCGTCACGAGGTGTTGCGGACGACGTTCCCCGCGGTTGACGGAACCCCGGTGCAGGTGATCCACCCGGCGCACCGCGTCGCGGCCGAACTCGACTGGGCCGTCGTCTCGGACGAACAGGCGCTCGCCGACGCCGTGAGCACCGGATTCAATGTCACCGAATCATTGCCGCTGAGGGTGCGCGTGGCACCGGTGGGACCCGACGAGCACATCGTTGCCCTCGTCGCCCATCACATCGCGGCGGACGGTGAGTCGATGCGTCCGCTCGTGGCTGATCTGGTCACGGCGTATCTCGCACGTTCGGCGGACGCGGCGCCCGAATTCGTCCCGCTGGCAGTGCAATTCGCTGACTACTCGATCTGGCAGCACCAGGTCCTCGGCGATCCCGCAGATCCCGAGTCGGTGGTCGGGCGACAGCTCGCGCACTGGGTCGCGGAGCTCGCAGGCCTCCCCGACGTCATCGATCTGCCGACGGACCGTCCACGCCCGCGCATCGCCACTCATCGCGGTGCTCGCATGCAGGTGGCCATTCCCGCGGAGATCGCGGATCGAATCGCTGCGACAGCGGCCGAACGTGGCGTCACCTCGTTCATGGTTGTCCACGCCGCGCTGTCGGTACTGCTCGCGCGCCTGTCGGGAAGCGCCGACATCGCCGTCGCGACGCCGGTTGCCGGGCGCGGACACGCAGTGCTCGATCCGCTCGTCGGGATGTTCGTCAACACTCTCATCCTGCGCAGCGAGGTCGACCTCGCCGAGTCGTTCGTCGATCTGCTCGACCGGATTCGGGTGACTGACCTCGATGCCTTCACTCACGCGGACGTTCCGTTCGAGACCATCGTCGACGCGCTGGATCCGGTGCGCTCCGAGGCATTCGCGCCGCTGGCTCAGGTCATGCTCTCGATGGAGGCGGGCGCGGTCGAAGACCCCACGGTTCGTGTCGACGAGCTCGAGGTCGAGCCGGTCGAGGTCCCAAGTGTCCCAGCGCAACTCGACCTCGCGCTCACGGTGACGACCGCGCCGTCGGGCGATGACTGGCAGTGCTCGATCGTCTATGCCACCGACCTGTTCGACGACGGGACCATCTCGACGTTCGCCGACCGCTACCTCGCGTTGTTGGCCGGTCTGACGTCGGCCCCGGCAGACGCTGTCGGCGACACGACGTTGATCTCGCCTGCCGAAACGGCTGCCGTCCTGTCTGCCGCGACCGGGCCGACCACGGAGCCGATCGTCGAGACGGTTGCTGATGCTGTTGCGGCGCAGGTGGTTCGGTCGCCGGGTGCGCCTGCGTTGTGGTGTGAGGGTCGGGTGGTGTCGTATGCGGAGTTTGGTGCGCGGGTGGCGGTGTTGGCGCGTGAGTT
>JAEXZY010000120.1 GCA_023404955.1 Actinomycetes bacterium | reverse complement strand
CCGACGGGCTGTTCTTCTCCAACGGCCCGGGGGACCCGGCCGCGACCACGCACCAGATCGAGCTGCTGCAGCAGGCACTGGGGCGGGGAGTTCCCTACTTCGGCATCTGCTTCGGCAACCAGCTCTTCGGCCGCGCGCTGGGCTTCGGCACCTACAAGCTGAAGTACGGCCACCGCGGCATCAACCAGCCGGTGATGGACCGGACGACGGGCAAGGTCGAGGTGACCGCCCACAACCACGGGTTCGCGGTCGATGCTCCTCTGGACACGGCGACGACGACGCCGTACGGCGAGGCGACGGTCAGTCATATTTGTCTGAACGACAACGTCGTGGAGGGGCTCGAGCTCCGCGACGACACCGGGAGGCTCAAGGCGTTCTCGGTGCAGTACCACCCGGAGGCCGCGGCCGGACCGCACGACGCGGCGTACCTCTTCGACCGGTTCTGCGAGCTCATGGTTTCGACAAGCTCAACCACCGAGGGGGCCTGATGCCGAAGCGCGACGACATCGACAGCGTGATGGTGATCGGCTCCGGACCGATCGTCATCGGCCAGGCCGCGGAGTTCGACTACTCCGGCACCCAGGCGTGCCGGGTGCTGAAGGAGGAGGGGCTCCGGGTCATCCTGGTCAACTCCAACCCGGCGACGATCATGACCGACCCGGAGTTCGCCGACGCCACCTACGTCGAGCCGATCACCCCGGAGTTCGTCGAGAAGGTCATCGCCAAGGAGCGCCCCGACGCGCTGCTCGCCACCCTGGGCGGGCAGACCGCGCTCAACGCGGCGATGAAGCTCGACGAGGCCGGCGTGCTCGAGAAGTACGACGTCGAGCTGATCGGCGCAAGCATCGACGCGATCAACCGGGGCGAGAACCGCGAGTCGTTCAAGAAGATCGTCGAGGAGCTCGGGGGAGAGGTCGCCCGGAGCGCGATCTGCCACAGCCTCGAGGACTGCTTCGCGGCCGCTGCCGACCTCGGCTGGCCGATGGTCGTGCGTCCCAGCTTCACGATGGGCGGCACCGGCTCGGGGATGGCCTACGACGAGGACGACCTGCGCCGCATCGCCGGCGCCGGGCTGGCCGCCAGCCCGACCACCGAGGTGCTCCTGGAGGAGTCGATCATCGGCTGGAAGGAGTACGAGCTGGAGGTCATGCGCGACAAGGCCGACAACGTCGTCATCGTCTGCTCCATCGAGAACCTCGACCCGATGGGCGTGCACACTGGCGACTCGATCACGGTCGCGCCCGCGATGACGCTCACCGACCGCGAGTACCAGCACCTGCGCGACCTCTCGATCGGGATCATCCGCTCGGTCGGCGTCGACACCGGCGGCTGCAACATCCAGTTCGCGGTCAACCCGAAAGACGGCCGGCTCATCGTCATCGAGATGAACCCTCGGGTGTCCCGGTCGAGCGCGCTGGCGTCGAAGGCCACCGGCTTCCCGATCGCCAAGATCGCGGCCAAGCTCGCGATCGGCTACACGCTCGACGAGATCGTCAACGACATCACCAAGGAGACGCCGGCCTGCTTCGAGCCGACGCTGGACTACGTCGTGGTCAAGGCGCCCCGGTTCGCGTTCGAGAAGTTCCCCGGCGCCGACGGCACGCTGACCACCACGATGAAGTCGGTGGGCGAGGCGATGTCGTTGGGCCGCAACTTCGTTGAGGCCCTCGGCAAGGTGATGCGGTCCCTGGAGACCAGCAGGCTCGGCTTCTGGACCGGCCCTGACGACGACGCCGACGTCGACGAGGTGCTCGACCGCCTGCGCACGCCCACCGATGGCAGGCTCTACGACATCGAATACGCGCTGCGGCTCGGCGCGAGCGTCGAACAGGTGGCCGAGGCCTCCGGCGTCGACCCGTGGTTCGTCGACCAGATCAGCGGTCTGGTGGAGCTGCGCGCCGAGATCATCGACGCGCCGGTGCTCGGCGAGGAACTGCTGCGACGCAGCAAGCACAATGGCCTCTCGGACCGTCAGATCGCCGCGCTGCGACCGGAATTGGCGGGTGAGGTCGGTGTGCGTGCGCTGCGCCGCCGGCTCGGCATCCACCCGGTGTACAAGACCGTCGACACCTGCGCCGCGGAGTTCGAGGCCAAGACGCCCTATCACTACAGCAGTTACGAACTCGACCCCGCCGCCGAGACCGAGGTCGCGCCGCAAGCTGAGAAGCCCAAGGTGCTGATCCTGGGCTCGGGCCCCAACCGGATCGGGCAGGGCATCGAATTCGACTACAGCTGTGTGCACGCGGCGACCACGCTGAGCCAGGCCGGGTTCGAGACGGTCATGGTCAACTGCAACCCCGAGACGGTCTCGACCGACTACGACACCGCTGACCGGCTCTACTTCGAGCCGCTGACGTTCGAGGACGTGCTCGAGGTCTACTTCGCCGAGCAGTACTCCGGGCGCGGCGGCCCCGGCGTCGTGGGCGTGATCGTCCAGCTCGGCGGGCAGACCCCGCTGGGGCTGGCCGAGCGCCTGGAGAAGGCCGGGGTCCCGATCGTGGGCACGCTGCCCGAGGCGATCGATCTGGCCGAGGATCGCGGCCGCTTCGGCGAAGTCCTCACCAACGCCGGCCTGCCGGCACCGCGCTTCGGCATGGCGACCAGCTTCGACCAGGCCCGCCGCATCGCCGCCGAGATCGGCTACCCGGTGCTGGTCCGCCCGTCGTATGTGCTCGGCGGGCGAGGCATGGAGATCGTCTACGACGAGGGCACTCTCGAGGGGTACATCACCCGGGCGACGCAGCTCTCACCCGAGCACCCCGTGCTGGTCGACCGCTTCCTCGAAGACGCCATCGAGATCGATGTCGACGCGCTGTGCGACGGCACCGAGGTCTACATCGGCGGCATCATGGAGCACATCGAGGAGGCCGGCATCCACTCCGGTGACTCGGCGTGTGCGCTGCCGCCGGTGACGCTGGGCCGCAGCGACATCGAGGCCGTCCGGCGCGCCACCGAGGCGATCGCCTTCGGTGTCGGTGTCGTGGGCCTGCTCAACGTGCAGTACGCCCTCAAAGACGATGTGCTCTACGTGCTCGAGGCCAACCCCCGCGCCAGCCGCACCGTGCCGTTCGTCTCGAAGGCGACCGCGGTGCCGCTGGCCAAGGCGTGCGCGCGGATCATGCTGGGCGCGACGATCGCCGGGCTGCGCGAGGAGGGTCTGCTGGTCGCGGAGGGTGACGGCGCGACCGTGCCGCGCAACGCCCCGGTGGCCGTCAAGGAAGCCGTGCTGCCGTTCCACCGGTTCCGCAAGCACGACGGCAGCCAGATCGATTCGCTGCTCGGCCCGGAGATGAAGTCCACCGGCGAGGTGATGGGCATCGCCCACGACTTCGGCAGCTCGTTCGCCAAGAGCCAGACCGCCGCCTACGGCTCACTTCCTGCCCAGGGCACCGTGTTCGTGTCGGTGGCCAACCGCGACAAGCGCTCGCTGGTGTTCCCGGTGAAGCGTCTGGCCGATCTCGGCTTCCACATCCTGGCCACCGAGGGCACCGCGGAGATGTTGCGCCGCAACGGTATTCCGTGTGACGAGGTGCGTAAGCACTTCGAGGAGCCCAGCGCCGACCGGCCCGCGGTGTCGGCCGTCGACGCGATCAAGGCCGGTGACGTGCAGATGGTGATCAACACCCCGTACGGCAACTCCGGCCCCCGCATCGACGGTTACGAGATCCGCTCGGCGGCCGTGGCGATGAACATCCCGTGCGTCACCACGGTGCAGGGTGCGTCGGCGGCAGTGCAGGGCATCGAGGCCAGCATCCGCGGGGACATCGGCGTGATGTCGCTGCAGGAACTGCACAGCGCGCTGGGATCCTGACCGGTGGGCGGGTTCGGTGACCGGCTGTCCGACGCGATGGCCCGTCGCGGCCCACTGTGTCCGGGCATCGACCCGCATCCCGAGCTGCTGACGGCCTGGGGGCTGAGCACCGACGCCGACGGGGTCGCCCGGTTCAGCGACATCTGCGTGGCGGCTTTCGCCGGCTTCGCGGTGGTGAAACCGCAGGTGGCGTTCTTCGAGGCCTACGGATCGGCCGGCTTCGCGGTGTTGGAGCGCACGATCGCCGCCCTGCGCGCGGAGGGCGTGCTGGTGCTCGCCGACGCCAAACGGGGGGACATCGGTTCGACGATGGCCGCATACGCCGCCGCCTGGGCCGGGGATTCGCCTCTGGCGGCCGACGCCGTGACGGCCTCGCCCTACCTGGGGTTCGGATCACTGCAGCCGCTGCTAAACACGGCCGCGGCCCACGGCAGGGGCGTGTTCGTGCTCGCCGCCACCTCCAATCCCGAGGGTGCTTCGGTACAGCGGGCAGAGGCCGGCGGACGCACGGTCGCGCAGTCGATCGTCGACGCCGCCGCCGCGGCCAACAAGGGGGAGGAGAACGGGTCGGTCGGTGTCGTCGTCGGCGCCACGCTGGCCGACCCGCCCGATGTGAGCGCCCTCGGCGGGCCCGTGCTGGTGCCCGGCGTCGGTGCCCAGGGAGGCCGCCCCGAGGCGCTGGCGGGCCTGGGAGGGGCCCGGCCGGGGCAGCTGCTGCCCGCGGTGTCCCGCGAGGTGCTGCGGGCCGGTCCGGACCCTGCCGCGGTGCGCGCGGCGGCTGAACGCATGCGCGACGCGGTCGCTCATCTGCAGGGCTGAGCGGCGCCGCCGCGACACGCCCGAGGGCGATTGACCAGGGAAAATTTCTCCACGACGCCTGCTGTGGCGGGTGTGACGACGGTTGACGAAATGGTCAGCGACGGCCGTCATGGCGAGGTCGCGAGAAAATGGCCCATGAGCAGGGGTTTCCGCCGCGATGGCCGATTTCGGCAAGCACCCGTCTTGGCGACGCGCCGAGCCCGCCGTGCACCCCGCCCGCGCCCTACACGCTGGGCTTTTGGTCGCAGAACTCGGGGGTGGGGTTAGCTTTCGTCAGCCCGCGTGGGTACGGTCGTCCACGCTGGCTGGTTCGCGATCCACCACGACCAGTCGAGAGAAAAACAGATGGTGACGATACGGAGGAACCCGTGGCCCTTCCCCAGTTGACCGACGAACAGCGCGCGGCAGCGTTGGAGAAGGCTGCTGCCGCTCGTCGAGCACGTGCCGAACTCAAGGATCGGCTCAAGCGCGGCGGCACCAACCTCAAGCAGGTCCTCAAGGACGCCGAGACCGACGAGGTCCTGGGCAAGATGAAGGTCTCCGCTCTGCTGGAGGCCCTGCCCAAGGTCGGCAAGGTCAAGGCCCAGGAGATCATGACCGAGCTCGAGATCGCCCCGACCCGCAGGCTGCGTGGCCTGGGTGATCGCCAGCGCAAGGCCCTGCTGGAAAAGTTCGACTTCTCGTAAGGGAGGTCAGTGAGCGAAGGCGGGGGGCCGGATACGCACCCACGGGCTCCGGTTCTGGTGCTGTCCGGCCCATCTGCCGTCGGTAAATCGACCGTCGTGAAATGCGTGCGGGATCGTGTCGCCGACCTGCACTTCAGTGTGTCGGTGACAACCCGGGCGCCGCGACCGGGCGAGATCGACGGCATCGACTACTCGTTCGTCTCGCCCGAGCGATTCCAGCAGCTCATCGACGACGGCGAGCTGCTGGAGTGGGCGGAGATCCACGGCGGCCTGCATCGCTCCGGCACCCCGGCTGCCCCGGTCCGGGCCGCCACCGCCGAGGGCCGCCCGGTGCTGATCGAGGTCGATCTCGCCGGGGCGCGGGCCGTGAAGACCGCCATGCCGGAAGCGGTGACCGTGTTCCTCGCGCCACCCAGCTGGGACACGCTCGAGCGCCGACTGACCGGCCGCGGCACGGAGACGGCCGAGGTGATGGCCCGCCGGCTGGCGACCGCCCGCACCGAATTGGCGGCGCAGGGCGACTTCGACGAGGTCGTCGTCAACACGGAAGTGGAATCGGCGTGCGCTGCGTTGGTATCCTTGCTGGTGGCCCGCACACCGGTGCGTCCCGATCAGTCTTGATCAGTACTGAATTTCTCGATTCGAATCGCCAGGAGATCTTTTTCGTGAGCACCCCGCACGCCGACACGCGGCTGGCTGCCGTGGACCTCGATCCGTCCGCAGCCAGCTCCTACGACACGCCGTTGGGCATCACCAACCCGCCCATCGACGAGTTGCTGGACCGCGCGTCGAGCAAGTATGCGCTGGTGATCTACGCCGCCAAACGTGCACGTCAGATCAACGATTACTACAACCAGCTCGGTGACGGGATCCTCGAGTACGTCGGTCCGCTCGTGGAGCCGGGCCTGCAGGAGAAGCCGCTCTCCATCGCGATGCGCGAGATCCACGAGGACCTGCTCGAGCACACCGAGGGCGAGTAGAAGCGGCTGCGGCCCGCCATGGCCGATCGCAAGCGGATCATCGTCGGCGTCGCCGGCGGTATCGCCGCCTACAAGGCGGCGACCGTGGTCCGTCAGCTCACCGAGGCCGGCCACTCCGTGCGGGTGGTTCCCACCGAGTCGGCGCTGAAGTTCGTCGGCGCGGCCACTTTCGAGGCGCTCTCCGGTAATCCCGTGCACACGGGCGTCTTCGACGACGTCCACGAAGTCCCGCACGTCCGGATCGGGCAGGGTGCCGACCTCGTCGTCGTGGCCCCGGCCACCGCGGACCTCCTGGCCCGCGCGACCATCGGCAGGGCCGACGACCTGCTCACCGCCACGCTGCTCACCGCGCGCTGTCCGGTGCTGTACGCACCTGCGATGCACACCGAGATGTGGTTCCACCCGGCAACAGTCGAGAACGTCGCTACTTTGCGGCGCCGGGGAGCCGTGGTGATGGAGCCCGCGTCGGGCCGGCTCACGGGCGCCGACACCGGTCCGGGCCGGTTGCCCGAGGCCGAGGAGATCAGCACCCTCGCGCAGCTGCTCCTGGCACGTGGCGACGCGCTGCCCTACGACATGGCCGGGGTGAAGGTGCTGGTGACCGCGGGCGGCACGCGGGAACCCATCGACCCCGTCCGGTTCATCGGCAACCGCAGCTCGGGCAAACAGGGCTACGCGCTGGCCCGGGTGATGGCGCAACGCGGCGCCGACGTCACGCTGATCGCCGGGCACACCGCCGGGCTGATCGATCCCGCCGGCGTACACGTCGAGCACGTCGGATCGGCCACTCAGCTCCGCGACGCCGTGTCCAAGCACGCCGCGGCGGCCAACGTCCTGGTGATGGCGGCCGCGGTCGCCGACTTCCGGCCCGCCCACCCCGTGTCCACCAAGATCAAGAAGGGTCCGGCTGGCGAAGGTGAGCCCAGCATCGAGCTGATCCGCAACGACGATGTGCTCGCCGGCGCTGTGCGCGCTCGCGCGGACGGGCAGCTCCCCAACATGCGGGCCATCGTCGGGTTCGCCGCCGAAACCGGCGATGCGAACGGCGACGTGCTGTTCCATGCGCGCGCCAAACTGGCCCGCAAAGGATGCGATCTCCTGGTCGTCAACGCGGTGGGGGAGAACCGGGCCTTCGAAGTCGACCACAACGACGGCTGGCTGTTGTCCGCCGACGGCACAGAGGCCGCACTGGAGCACGGTTCGAAGACCGTGATGTCGAGCCGTATTGTGGACGCGATCGTCGGCTTCCTGCAGAGCAGGTGAGCGGCGAACGACAGACATCGGCGTGCGCATAAGGGTTGCGCGCCACCGGGGGACACGCTTGGGTGCTAAAGGCGCCGCCGTGTGCCACCACAGACAGTGGAAGTGAAAGGGATCGCACGTGAGTGATGCTCGGCTGTTTACCAGTGAGTCGGTGACCGAGGGGCACCCGGACAAGATCTGCGACGCGATCAGCGATTCAGTGCTCGACGCACTGCTGGCCGGCGATCCGAAGTCCCGTGTCGCGGTCGAGACCCTGGTCACGACCGGCCAGGTGCACGTGGTGGGCGAGGTGACGACCACGGCAAAGGAGGCCTTCGCCGACATCACCAACACCGTGCGCGCCCGCATCCTCGACATCGGCTACGACCACTCGGACAAGGGCTTCGACGGGCTGACCTGCGGTGTCAACATCGGGATCGGCGCGCAGTCGCCCGACATCGCTCAGGGGGTCGACACCGCCCACGAGACCCGCGTCGAAGGAGCGGCCGACCCGCTGGACTCCCAGGGCGCCGGTGACCAGGGCCTGATGTTCGGGTACGCGATCGCCGACACCCCCGAGCTGATGCCGCTGCCCATCGCGCTGGCACACCGCCTGTCGCGCAAGCTCACCGAGGTGCGCAAGAACGGCACGCTGGACTACCTGCGTCCCGACGGCAAGACCCAGGTCACCGTTCAGTACGACGGCACCACGCCGGTGCGCCTGGACACCGTGGTGCTGTCGACACAGCACGCCGACGGCATCGAGCTGGACAGCCAGCTCGCCCCGGAGATCAAGCAGCACGTCATCGACGCGGTGCTGACGGAGCTCGGCCACGACACGCTGGACACCTCGAACCCGCGCATCCTGGTCAACCCGACCGGCAAGTTCGTCCTCGGTGGTCCGATGGGCGACGCGGGCCTGACCGGCCGCAAGATCATCGTCGACACCTACGGCGGCTGGGCCCGCCACGGCGGCGGCGCCTTCTCCGGCAAGGACCCGTCCAAGGTGGACCGTTCCGCCGCGTACGCGATGCGCTGGGTCGCCAAGAACGTCGTCGCCGCCGGCTTGGCCGAGCGCGTCGAGGTCCAGATTGCGTACGCGATCGGCAAGGCCGCCCCGGTGGGTCTGTTCGTCGAGACGTTCGGCTCGGAGACCGTCGACCCGGTGAAGATCGAGAAGGCCATCCTCGAGGTGTTCGACCTGCGTCCCGGCGCGATCGTCCGCGACCTCGACCTGCTGCGCCCGATCTACGCGCCGACCGCGGCATACGGCCACTTCGGCCGCACCGACATCGATCTGCCGTGGGAGCAGCTGAACAAAGTCGACGACCTCAAGAACGCCGTCTGACGGCTACCGCTGGATCTGCTGCGGCGGCCCCGACCACGGGTACAGCACGCTGGGGTTCACGTCGACGATGCCGTACGAGTTCCAGTACCAGTCGTGGCAGACGTTCCAGTCCCAGCTCAGCACTTGGCCGCCGGGGATGGCCGGATCGCCAGGGCACCAGTGGGTGCACGTCTGGCCCTGGGGGCAGTTGCCGCCCTGGTAGCTGGGCCCCTGGGCCTGCGCGGCGCCCGCGGTCAACGTGGCTGCGGCCAGTGCGCCGGAGATCAACGCCGATGCGGTGTATCGGATGAGCCGGCTCATCACGCCTCCTTCGACGCGTTGGCGCGGGCGTTCTCCAGCGCGCTGATCAGCGCGTCGACCTCGGCGCGTCGCTCAGCGGGCACGTTCAGCGAGAAGAACGTGCCCACGCTCACGATCACCTGGAGCAGTTCTTCGCGCTCGCTGCCGAACAGCTTCTTGCGCCGGCTGAATTCCTTGACCTCGGTGCCGCTGTACTGCGTGGCGGGGTTGCGACCGCGCGAGGTGCCCGCGCGCAGCTTCTCGACCCAATTGCCGTCGACGACGATGCTGTCGCCGTCGATTCCGTCGATCCGGAACATCTGGTTTCTCCGTTCCGTCCACCACCTGCCGTGGTGTCCATTGCGGAGAAATTAGCGACCGGTCGCGGCTACCGATCCCAAAAACGCTACTTCAGCGCAACACGCAGCGCGTCCAGCGCCCGGTCGGTGACTTCCGTCGCCGCAGGCACGACGCCGTAGTACCCGAGGAACCCGTGCACCAGGGTGTCGGCCGTCTGCAGCTCGGCGGCCACCCCGGCGTCGGCGAGCAGCTGGGCGTAGCGGGCGCCGTCGTCGCGCAACGGGTCGTGGCCGGCGACGACGATGTGGGCCGGCGCCAGACCGGTCAGGTCGCCGAGGGCGGGCACCAACGTTGCCGGCGGCTGGGAGAGGTCTGTGTCGCCGACGTACCAGCGGGTGAACGCCTTGCACTCCGCCAGGCCGAGGATCGGCGCCTCGGCGTTCTCGGTGAACGACGGCAACGATGTGTCGAACGTCGTCGACGGGTACCACAGCAGCTGGAACCGAAGCGGGATGCCGGCATCACGAGCCTGCTGGGCCACCACCGCGGCCAGATTGCCGCCGGCGGAATCGCCCGCCACGGCGAGGCGTGACGCGTCGCCGCCGAAGTCGCCGGCGTTCGCGGCCACCCCCTGCGTCGCCGCCCAGACGTCCTCGACCGCCGCGGGATATGGATGCTCGGGGGCCAACCGGTAATCGACGGACACCACCAGCGCTTCGGCGCGCACGGCGTGCAGGCGTGCCGCGGCGTCGTAGCTGTCGAGGTCACCCACCGACCAGCCCCCGCCGTGGATGAAGATCACCACCGGTAGCGCGGGCGCCTCGGTCGCAGGCCGGTAGATGCGGACAGGCACCGAGCCGGCGGGACCGGCGACGCTGTGCTCGGTCGTCGTCACCTCCGGAAAGACCGGTACCCGCGGCAATTCGGCGAAACGCTGCCGCGCGAGCTCCGGCCCGCCGTCGGTCGTCAGTCGGAACGGCACCGCGTCGAGCACCTTCGCCAGCACGGGATCGAGGTCAGCCATGGCCCACACGGTAGCCGCCGCGGTTTTAGTAGGTTCTCTGCCTGTGACGACGACCCGGCGCCGTACCGCCCTGTGGGGAGCCGCGGCCGTGGTGGCCGCAGCCTACGGGGTGTTCCTGATCGTCACCGCGACGCAGGTGCCGGCGGGAACGGAGCTCACCGGACGGTTCGGCGCCCAGCCCGCGGTGAAGGCGCTGGCCGCGGTCTTGCTCGCCGCCGCGGCGCTCACCCACCCCATCGCCCGCGAACGGCGCTGGCTGGTGGGTGCGCTGTTGTTCTCCGCCGCCGGTGACTTCCTGCTGGCGATGCCGTGGTGGGAGCCGTCATTCGTGCTGGGGCTGGCCGCGTTCCTGGTGGCTCACGTGTGCTTCCTCGTCCTGCTCTGGCCGCTGGTGCGGGCCACCCCGGTCCGCCGGGCCGCCGCCGCGGTGACCGTGCTGGCCTGCGCGGCGTTGCTGGTGTGGTTCTGGCCGCGGCTGGTCGCCGACGGGATGGCGGTTCCGGTGACCGCGTACATAGCGGTGCTGGGGGCGATGGTGTGCACCGCGCTGCTCGCCGACCTGCCGACGCCCTGGACTGCCCTCGGCGCGGTCTGCTTCGCGGTGTCCGACGCGATGATCGGCATCGGCCGGTTCGTGCTGGGGGACGAGACGCTGGCGGTGCCGATTTGGTGGGTCTATGCCGCATCGCTGCTGCTGATCAGCGCGGGCGTGCTGTTCGGCCGGTCGTCCGAGCCCTCTGCTAGACCTGCGGAGTGACCGTCGGACGGCAGGCAGCCGAGCACGAGCCCATCGCGCGGGTGCTGCCGATGCTCACGGTGCCGCACCTGGACCGGGAGTTCGACTACCTGGTGGCCGCCGAGATGTCCGACGATGCGCAGCCCGGTGTCCGCGTCAAGGTCCGGTTCAACGGCCGGCTGGTCGACGCGTTCGTGCTGGAACGCCGGTCGGAGACCGACCACGCCGGCCGGCTCGGCTGGCTGGACAAGGTGGTGTCCGCCCAGCCGGTGCTCACACACGACGTGCGCCGGCTCGTCGACGCCGTCGCTGCGCGCTACGCCGGAACCCGCGCCGACGTGCTGCGGCTGGCGATCCCGCCGCGGCACGCGACCGTCGAGAAGAAGCCGCCGGTGCCGCTCGGCCCGTTCGTCGCCACCGACGTCGACGCCGCGGCGTGGTCGGCGTACAGCGGCGGTGCGCAGTTCATCGCCGCGCTGCGGGACGGCCGCGCCGCCCGCGCGGTCTGGCAGGCGCTGCCGGGCGACGCGTGGCCTGCGCGGCTGGCCGAGGCGGCCGCCGTGACCGCGCACGCCGGCCGGTCGGTACTCGCCGTGGTGCCCGATCAGCGCGACGTCGACCGGTTGACCGCGGCGTGCGGTGAGCTCGTCGATCCCCAGCGGGTGGTGGCCCTGTCGGCCGGGTTGGGCCCCTCGGAGCGGTATCGACGGTGGCTTGCGGTGCTGCGCGGCGACGCCCGGGTGGTCATCGGGACGCGCAGCGCTGTGTTCGCGCCGGTGGCCGACCTGGGCCTGGTCCTGATGTGGGACGACGGCGACGATTCGCTGGCCGAGCCGCGCGCCCCGTACCCGCACGCCCGGGAGGTCGCGATGCTGCGTGCGCACCAGGTGCGCTGCGCCGCGGTGATCGGAGGTTACGCGCGGACCGCCGAGGCGCAGGCGCTGGTGCGCAGCCGCTGGGCGCACGACCTGACAGCGCCCCGACAGACGGTCCGGACGTGCTCACCGCGGGTGATCGCCCTCGAGGACAGCGCCTACGCCCAGGAGCGCGACGCTGCCGCGCGCACGGCGCGGCTGCCCTCGGTGGCACTCGACGCCGCCCGCGCCGCCCTGAAAGCCGACGCCCCGGTGCTGGTGCAGGTGCCGCGCCGCGGATACGTGCCTGCGCTGTCGTGCGCCCGCTGCCGCACCGTCGCGCGCTGCCGGCACTGCACCGGACCGCTGTCGCTGGCCAGCGGAGACGCGGCCGGCGCGGTCTGCCGGTGGTGCGGACGCGAGGAGCTCGCGCTGCGCTGCGCGCGATGCGGGTCCGACGCGGTGCGCGCGGTGGTGGTCGGGGCTCGACGCACGGCCGAGGAACTGGGCCGGGCGTTCCCCGGCGTCGCGGTGGTCACCTCCGGCGGCGACGCCGTGGTGGAGTCCGTGCCAGACCGTGGGGCGGTCGTGGTGGCCACCCCTGGCGTCGAACCCGTCGCGGCCGGCGGTTACGGGGCGGCGTTGCTGCTCGACAGCTGGGCCTTGCTGGGCCGTCAGGACCTTCGCGCGGCCGAGGACACGCTGCGCCGGTGGATGTCGGCGGCGGCCCTGGTTCGCCGCCGGGCGGACGGGGGAGCGGTGGTGGTGGTCGCCGAGTCGGCGATCCCGACCGTGCAGTCGTTGATCCGCTGGGATCCTGTCGGCCACGCCGACGACGAACTCGAGGCGCGTGCGGAGGTGGGGCTCCCGCCTGCGGTGCACATGGCCGCCGTCGACGGCACCGCCGACGCCGTGCACGCGCTGCTCGACAACGCCGACCTGCCCGCGGGCGCGGCCCTACTCGGCCCGGTGGATCTGCCGGTGGGTGCCCGCCGCCCGCCCGGCGTCGCACCCGAGCACCCCGTGATCCGAATGCTCGTACGGGCGGCCCGATCCGACGGCCTGGCACTCGCCGCGGCTCTGCGCAAAGCCACCGCGGTACACAGCGCGCGCCACGACCACGAGCCGGTACGTATCCAGATCGACCCGTTGCACATAGGGTGATGCCCATGTCCGTCCGGCGGCTGGCCCAGGCGTCGATCCCGCTGGTGCTCATTGCATTCGGGCTGCTGTGGCCGCTGCTGTTCACCGGCGGCGGCACCGACGGCCCGCCGCCTGAGGATCCCGTGGTCATCAGCGATTTCCGGATGGCCGCGACGGTCGACGCGGCCGGCGACATGACCGCGGTCGAGACCATCACCGCGCAGGTCTACACCACGGATCGGCACGGGATCTTCCGGTACTGGGATGTGGCCAACCGCAATGACTCTCACATCCGTCAGCCGCCGGATGTCACCTCGATCCAGCTCGATGGCGCGCCGGTGCCCTACCAGATGCTGTGGGAGGACGGCAGGCGTTTCAGTGTCGCGAAGATCGGTGACCCCGACCGCACCCTGTCCGACGGCGCCCATGTCTTCGAGATCGCCTACCGCATCCGTGGGGTCCTGGACCCCGGATCCACCGGTGCCGACCGCCAATTCGCCCAGACCGTCGGTGCACCGGACAGTTCACCGTCGGTGTTCTTCTGGAATGTCGTCGCGCCGTCCTGGAACAACCGCATCGATCGCGCGCAGATCTCCGTGACGCTGCCCGGCGGCGTCGGCGCGGTGCAGTGTTCGGTCGGGACCGGTGTCGGACGGACATGCGACGAGCTGCGCGCGACCGGCGACACCGTGGTGGCCACCGCGTCACAACTGCCGCCCCGCACGCCGGTCACGCTGCGGGCGGGTGTGGACGTGCCGACGCCTGCCCGTTCCACGCTGCCGTGGCCGTACACGTGGGACCGCATCCTCGGACAATCGGTCACCGGCGTCTTCTGGCTGCTCGGCCTCACCCTCGCCAGCGGTGCCGGGGCGGTGCTGTGGTTGCGCAGAGTGCTCGAACCGTCGCCGGGCTTCCCGCTGCAGTACGCACCGCCGCCCGGACTCGGGCCGGTACAGGTCGAGTACATCCGCACCGAGTCCGTACCCAAACACGGGCTGACCGCGACGCTGTTCTACCTCGCCGAGCGCAAACTCATCACGCTGCAACAGCTCGGCGACAAGGAATGGAAACTGCGCAGCATCGCCGATCCCGGCGAGTGGTTCGGGTTGGACCCGGTCAGCCTGGCTGTCGCGTCTCGGCTCAAGCTGATGAATTCCGGCAGTGAGTTCACGGCGAAGAAGACCGTGAAGTCGGGTCAGAAACTGAGCAAGGCCAAGGAAGACATGACCAAGGCCGTGCACGCGTGGGCCCGCGATGAGGGCCTGCTGGTAGCACGCAAGAAGGAGCTGTGGTTGCGTGCGGCCAACGCGGTCGCGTTCCTGCTGATGGTCTGCGGATTCTTCCGCTGGGGGTTCTCGATCACGCTGTGGGCGTTGCCGTTCGCGGTGTTCTTCCTGCTGTCGGCGGTGTCGTGGCGAGACGGGGTGGGCTCCCGGCGTACCGCGGCGGGGCGCGAACTGTGGTCGCGCGCCGGCGGATTCCATCGCGTACTCGCCACCGACTCGGCGGAGACCCGCTTCGACTTCTCCGCCCGGCGCGATCTGTACACGGCCTACATCCCGTTCGCAGTCGCCGGTGGAGTGGCCGCGGCGTGGGCCAAGAAGTATCAGGCCTACACCAACATCGCTGCACCGCAACCGGATTGGTATGTCACCTCGGGTCCGTCGACATCGTGGTCGGCGGCCAGTAGCTCGGGGGGCGCGAACTTCGACAGTTTCGAATCGGCGTTGTCCTCGTCGATCGGCGCCTACACCGCCTCGCAGTCGTCGTCCTCCTCGTCGTCCTCGTCGGGTGGGGGCGGCGGCTTCAGCGGTGGAGGCGGCGGCGGGGGCGGCGGCGGAGGAGGCGGATCATGGTGAGTGTCGTGCTCGGCATCGTGCTGGTGCTGGTTCTGCTGATCCTGGTCGGATATGTGGCCGGCTACAACAAGATCCGATCGGCCGACGTCCGTGTCGCCGAGGCGCTGGCGGGCATCGACGTCGAACTGACCCGGCGGGCATCGCTGATACCCAGCCTCGTGCACACCGTGGCGACCTACGCCGCGCACGAGAAGGACGTGCTGGACCGCGTCACCGACGCCCGGGAGGCGCTGACCTCGGCGACCGCAGGGCGCTCGGTGGCACAGCGCAGCGCAGCCGAGCGGCAACTCGACGCCGCACTGACACCGCTGCTGAGCCTCGGGCAGACCTCACCGCAGCTGAGTTCGTCGGCCAACTTCCTCGATCTGCAACGCAACCTCGCCGACACCGAGGACAAGCTGGCGTTCGCGCGTCAGTACTACAACGACTCGGTCGCCACCCTGAACCGGCTGCTCGGCACGATCCCGTGGATGTTCGTCGCCCCGGTGAGCGGGGTGGGCGAGAAGGAGTACTACCAGATCGCCGGTAGCCGGTTCCTAGACTGACCCGGTGCGTCTCGTCTTCGCCGGCACCCCGGAGCCGGCTCTCCCGTCCCTGCGTCGCCTCCTCTCGTCGCCCCGCCACGAGGTGATCGCGGTCCTGACGCGCCCCGACGCCGCGGCCGGCCGGCGTGGCACCCCGACCCCGTCCCCGGTGGCGCAGCTCGCACTCGATGCGGGCGTCCCGGTGTTGCGCCCCGCCCGCCCCAACTCGCCGGAGTTCGTCGCGGAACTGGCCGCGCTGGCACCGGACTGCTGCGCCGTGGTCGCGTACGGCGCGCTGCTCGGCGACGCCCTGCTCGGTGTGCCCGCCCACGGCTGGGTGAACCTGCACTTCTCGCTGTTGCCGGCGTGGCGTGGGGCGGCGCCGGTGCAGGCCGCGATCGCCGCCGGGGACACCGTCACCGGAGCCACCACGTTCCAGATCGAGCCGAGCCTGGACTCGGGACCGGTGTACGGCGTCGTCACCGAGACCATCACGCCCCGTGACACCGCGGGCGACCTCCTCGCGCGGCTGGCCGACTCGGGCGCCGGCCTGCTCGAGGCCACCATGGACGGAATCGCCGACGGCACGCTCTCCGCGGTCCCGCAGCCGACCGAGGGCATCAGCGTCGCGCCCAAGATCACGGTCGAGGACGCCCGGGTCCGGTGGGACCTGCCCGCCCACGTCGTGGACCGGCGAGTCCGCGCCGTGACCCCGAACCCGGGAGCGTGGACGATGATCGGCGAGCAGCGCGTCAAGATCGGCCCGGTGACGGTCGCGGAGCGCAGCGATCTCGCGCCAGGCCAGCTCGGAATCGAGAAGAAGCGCGTGCTCGTGGGAACCGGCACCGACGCCGTCGAACTGCACACCGTGCAACCGCCCGGCAAGAAGCCGATGAACGCCGCCGACTGGGCACGCGGCGCGCGCCTCGACGAGATCGGAGCGCTGCGGTGAGCGGGCCGAGAAAACCCCCTCGGCAGTCGAACCGCCGCCCGCAGCGGCGCACACCGCTGGACCCGGCCCGCAGGGCCGCGTTCGACGTGCTGCGCGCCGTCTCGGAGCGCGACGCCTACGCGAACCTCGCCCTGCCCGCGATGCTGCGTGAGCGGGGGATCACCGGCCGCGACGCCGCGTTCGCCACCGAGCTGACCTACGGCACGTGCCGCGCGCAGGGGTTGCTCGACGCGATCATCGGTGCCGCCGCGGGGCGTCCGGTCGACCGCATCGACCCCGTGCTGCTCGACCTGCTCCGCCTCGGCGCTTACCAGATCCTGCGCACCCGGGTGGAAGACCACGCCGCGGTGTCGACGACGGTGGAGCAGGCGGGTATCGAATTCGACACGGCCCGAGCAGGTTTCGTGAACGGCGTGCTACGCACCATCGCCCGCCGCGACGAAGCGTCGTGGGTGGCCGAGCTGGCCCCGCCCGCCGCCACCGACCCGGTCGGCCATCTGGCGTTCGTGCACGCCCATCCGCGTTGGGTCGCACAGGCTTTCGCCGACGCCCTCGGTGCCCGTGCCCAGGAGCTGGCGGACCTGCTGGCCAGCGACGACGCCCGCCCGGAAGTGCACCTGGTGGCGCGTCCCGGGGCGATGACCGCCGCCGAGTTGGCCGAGGAGGTCGGCGGCACCGTCGGCCGATACTCGCCCTACGCCGTGCATCTGACCGAGGGCGACCCCGGTGCGCTCGCCGCGGTACGCGACGGGCGGGCTCTGGTGCAGGACGAGGGCAGCCAGCTGGTGGCGCGCGCGCTGACGCTGGCCGCGCTCGACGGCCCCGACGACGGCCGGTGGCTGGACCTGTGCTCCGGGCCCGGCGGCAAGACCGCGCTGCTCGCCGCACTCGGCCAACCGGCGGGCGTCCAGGTCACGGCGGTGGAGCCCACACCGCGACGCGCCGAGCTGGTCGAGCAGAACACCGCGGGCCTGCCCGTCGAGGTGCTTCGGGTCGACGGGCGAGACCCCGGGCTGACACCCGGTTTCGACCGGGTGCTCGTCGACGCACCCTGCACCGGGCTGGGCGCGCTGCGCCGCAGACCCGAGGCGCGGTGGCGCCGGCGCCCGGGCGACGTGGCTCCGCTGGCCAAACTCCAGCGCGAGCTGTTGGCCTCGGCGATCCGGTTGACGCGGCCCGGCGGTGTCGTGCTGTACGCGACCTGTTCCCCGCACCTGGCCGAGACCACCGGCGTGGTGGCCGACGCGGTGCGCCGCCACCCCGTCGAAGCGCTGGACACCCGTGAGCTGTTCGATCCGGCCGGCGACACCGGTGACGGGTTGTCGGCGCAGTTGTGGCCGCACCGGCACGGAACCGACGCGATGTTCGCCGCCGCCCTTCGCGTCACCGGACCCCCGATAGGCTGATCCCATGCCCGGACAGTCCACCCGCACCGCCCCGATGATCGCGCCGTCGATTCTGGCCGCAGACTTTGCCCGGCTCGCCGACGAGGTGGCCGCCATCGAGGGTGCCGACTGGGTGCACGTCGACGTGATGGACAACCACTTCGTGCCCAATCTCACCCTGGGCCTGCCCGTGGTCGAATCCCTGCTCGAGGTGACCGACATCCCGATGGACTGCCACCTGATGATCGAGGACCCGGGCCGCTGGGCGCCTCCCTACGCCGAGGCGGGCGCCCACAACGTCACCTTCCACGCCGAGGCCACCGGCGATCCCCGTGCCGTGGCCCGCGACATCCGCGCCGCCGGGGCCAAAGCGGGTCTGGCCATCAAGCCCGGTACGCCCGTCGACCCCTACCTGGAGATCCTGCGCGACTTCGACACGCTGCTGGTGATGTCGGTCGAGCCCGGATTCGGCGGGCAGAAGTTCATCGCCGAGGTGCTGCCCAAGGTCGGTATCGTGCGCCGGCTGGTCGACTCCGGCGAACTGACCGTGCTCGTCGAGATCGACGGCGGGATCGGCGCCGACACGATCGAGGCGGCGGCCGAGGCCGGGGTGGACTGTTTCGTCGCCGGGTCTGCGGTCTACGGCGCCGACGATCCCGCGCGCGCCGTGACGGCGCTGCGCGCCCAGGCCGCCGCGGCCGCCAGCCACTTCACGCCGTGAACCTCGACGCCGCGATGGCTGCGGCCGTTGAGCAGGCTGTAAAGGTCAAGGGCACAACGTATCCCAATCCGCCGGTCGGCGCGGTGATCCTGGACGCCGACGGTGAGATCGCGGGCGTGGGTGCCACGGAACCGCCCGGTGGCCCGCACGCCGAGGTGTTGGCGTTGCGCCGGGCAGGGGAGCGGGCCGTCGGTGGTACCGCGGTGGTGACGCTCGAGCCGTGCAACCACGTCGGCCGCACCCCGCCGTGTGTGGATGCGCTGCTCGCCGCGCAGATCGCGAATGTGGTTTTTGCCGTGCCGGACCCGAATCCCGTCGCCGCGGGTGGGGCGGCCCGGTTGGCACGTGAGGGCGTCACTGTCACCGCGGGGGTGGGCGCCGAGATCGTGTCGGGCGGCCCGCTGCGCGAGTGGCTGCACAAACAGCGCACCGGAATGCCGCATGTGACATGGAAATTCGCAGCGAGCGTGGACGGACGCAGCGCGGCCGCCGACGGCACCAGCCGGTGGATCACCGGGGAGGCGGCCCGGGCCGACGTGCACCGGCGTCGCGCGATCGCCGATGCGATCGTCGTGGGCACCGGCACGGTGTTCGCGGACGACCCGGCATTGACCGCGCGTCGTCCCGACGGCTCGCTCACCGAGCACCAGCCGCTGCGGGTGGTGGTCGGGATGCGTGAGATCTCGCCTGATGCAACGGTTCTCAACGACGATTCGCGCACGATGGTGATCCGGACCCGCGACCCGCACGAAGTGGTCCAGGCGTTGTCGGACCGCACCGACGTGCTGGTCGAAGGCGGCCCGACCTTGGCCGGGGCCTTCCTGCGGGCGGGAGTCATCGACCGAATCCTGGCCTATGTCGCGCCGATTCTGCTCGGTGGCCCGATCACCGCGATCGACGACGTCGGCGTGTCGAGCATCGGACAGGCGCACCGGTGGCGCTTCGACGGGATGCATCCGGTCGGTCCGGACGTGATGCTCAGCCTCGTGCGGGCGTGACACCTACCGTTATCAGATCGTTACCCATTGTCCATCAAGGCTTTCCGTGAGCGCTCTCACACGACGCGCCCGCGATGCTACGGAACCGACCTACGGCATTCCTCGTTAGACTGACAGGGAATATCGCGCTTTCACCGACGAGTTGCGCATGGTGAGCACGAACAAAGGACATAGAGCATGACTGCACTGCAGGACTGGCTCAGTTACAGCCCGGTCACCCCAGAGTCGATCAAGGCGGTGATCCGCGACGCCTGGCGGGGACTGACCATGGACGACACCACCGACGATTCTGACCTCGACGATCTCGCCGCTGTGCCTCAGCTGATGGGCCGCGGGCTGGAGCGCTGCTGAGGCCCGGCCTCGAGCTCCGGCTCGTCGGCCCGTTCATCCCGGGCGCTGATCAACAATCCCAGCAAGGCCCCGACGACACACACCACAGCGGTGATCGTGAAGATCTCGCCGTACTGCAGCACATAGGCTTCCCGCGTCGCCTGGAGCTGACGACGGCCCTGCTCGAGGAGCATCTGGCCAGGTGACACGCCGCTGGGCGCGGGAAGCGCGGCCAGGCGCTCCTGAAAATACTGGTTGAACCGGTAGAGGCCCCACGCCGAGAGCGACGCGATGCCGATCAGCATGCCGACCATCCGCGCCACGACCACCGCGGCCGATGCGATGCCGTGCTGTGCCGCGGGTACCACCCGCAGGGTCGCCGAGGTCAGCGGGCCGATCACGAGCCCGAGGCCCACACCGGCGATCACGAGGTCGGTGTCGAATGTCGGCAGCCGCACGAACCCCAGGTCGTGATGGGCGCTCAGCACGTCGACGGTCCACTTCGATACCAGCCAGTACCCGGCGCCGGCGATGAGCAGGCCGACGAAAGCGACGATCCGATCGCCCACCTTCGTGGCGATCCATCCGCCCACCAGCGCGCCGATGGGCAGTGCACCGAGGAACCAGACCAGCAGGAAGACGGCCTCCTGCTGTTCCTTGCCCAGCACGCCCTGGGCGAACAACTCGATGTTGACCAGTGTGACCATCAGTGCGGCGCCCGCACACAGCGACGCGCCCAAACCCGCCAGGAACGGCCTGAACCGCACTCCGGCGGGCTCGATCAGCCGGGTGGTGGCGAACCTCTCCCAGGCGAAGAACCCGGCGGCCACGACCGCTGCGGCGATCAGCACGGGCAGGCCGTAGCTCGGCAACACCTGCTTGCCGTCCGGAGCCTGGTTGTAGAGCCCGACCACGGCGAGTCCGAGAGCGACGGCGAGCAGCAACCCGCCCACCACGTCGACCTTTTCCTTCACCCGATCCTTGTCCGCGGCCGGCAGGCTGAAGTGGATCATCACCATCGCCACCGCGGCCAGCGGTACGTTCACCCAGAACACGGCCTGCCAGTGGCTGAACGCCGCCACGAGGGCCACGCCGTAGAGGGGGCCGAGCACGCTGCCCAGCTCCTGGGCTGCACCCACCCCGCCGAGAACCGCGGCGCGGTTGCGGCTGGCCCACAGATCTGCGGCAAGGGCCAAGGTCACAGGCAGCAGAGCACCGCTCGCGGCGCCCTGGATGGCGCGGCCGATCACCATCATCGTCAGATCGGTCGACAGCGCGGTGATGACCGATCCGACGGCGAAGCCCGCCAGGCTCACCTGGAGCAGCAGCTTGCGCCCGAACCGGTCCGACGCCCGGCCCAGCAGCGGCATCGCCGCGATGTAGCCCAGCAGATAGCCGGTGATGATGGGGGTGACGCGCTGTATCTGGTTGATGGCGATGCCGACGTCGGCCATGATGTCGCGGATCACCGAGACGACGACGTACGTGTCGAGCGCTCCGAGCAGGACCGCGAGGCCGCCGGCGGCGATCGCGACACTGCGGTTCGCCGCGGGGGCGGATGCGCTGGGCATCACACCACCGGTTTGTCGACTGTCACCGGCTCACCCCACTTCGACAGCGTCATCGTCACGCTGTTGCCGGGGGTGGGTTCCAGCCGGGCCTGCATCAGCTCGTGGTTGCCGTCCTCGGCGACCCACGCGGTGCCGGGCACGGGTCCCTTCGCGGCGATCTGCGGTGCGATCTTGTTGACCGCGTCGGCGCGCACGTTTCCGGTGATCCGGACGGTCTTGACGCCCTCGATGGTCTCGCGGCCCTCGGACTTCGCGTCGGAGAAATTCGCGAGCACGTTGGCCAGACCGTTGTCGGGGCTCAGGATCGCGGCGACGTCGTAGATGTCGGCGGCCGGCCCGAAGTTCGACAGGCTGCCACCGGCGGTGATCGCGGCGTACAGGTCGCCATCGGACACCACGAACTGGACGCCCTCCAGCTTCTGGCCCAGGAACACGATGTCGGCGGTGCCCTTGGCGGCCACGGCCGGCTTCTGGGTGAGGTCACCCTCGAGCGATTCCACCGGCAACTCGGCGATTTGCCCCTGCACGGCGAGCTTCAGATGCGCGCTGGACTGGGCTTTCGTGGTGTCGGTGGACTCCCGCAGCAACGTGGTGGCATCCGGAAGGTCGGTCCCGGAATCCTGGGACGACGAGCCGGAGCACCCCGCGACGAGGGTGACGACAGCGAAGAGGGCGGCGACGAGCGCCAAGAGGCGGGTCTGCATGCCTGCATCGTAGAGGGTGCGCCGGACAGGGACCGTCCGCCGGTGGGCCTAGTCTGGACAGGTGTTCACCGGAATCGTCGAAGAACTGGGCGAGATCGTCGGCAGGGAGGACCTCGGCGATGCCGCGCGTTTGGTCATTCGTGGCCCGATCGTGACTTCGGATGCCGGACACGGGGATTCAATCGCCGTGAACGGGGTCTGCCTGACCGTGGTCGATGTGCTGGCCGACGGATCGTTCTCTGCCGACGTGATGGCCGAGACGTTGAACAGATCCAGCCTGAACGGCGCCGATGTCGGCACCCGGGTGAATCTCGAGCGGGCGGCCGCGGTCAGCAGCAGGCTGGGCGGCCACATCGTGCAGGGCCACGTCGACGGCACCGGCCACATCGTGTCCAAAACCCCCTCGGAGCATTGGACGGTCGTCCGGATCGGGCTGCCGGAGGCGTTGTCGCGCTACATCGTCGAGAAGGGCTCGATCACCGTGGACGGGGTGTCGCTGACGGTGTCGGGGCTGGGTGCCGACTGGTTCGAGGTGTCGCTGATCCCGACCACGCTGGACCTGACCACGCTGGGGCACGCCGAGGTGGGCGCCCCGGTGAACCTCGAAGTCGACGTCATCGCCAAGTATGTCGAGCGGCTGATGGCGCCGAGAAGAGCTTCAGACGGCGACTGATCACGCCCAGCGGGCCGCGATATCACGTGCGGTGTTTAGCCGGTCCTGCCGCATCGCGGCGGTGCGGTCGCTGACGGTGTGCAACACCTCCCGCGGTGCGGTGTCTGGCGAACCCGCGCTGAACGGCGGCTCGGGCGCGTACTGCATGGTCAGCTGCGCGGCCTGCGCCTCCTCCACACCGCGCAGTCGGGCCGCGACCACCAGCGCCGCGTCGATGCCGGCGGTGACGCCGCCGGCGAACACGAATGTGTCGTCTGTCACCACGCGCTCGGCGCGCGGGGTCGCGCCGAAGATCGGCAGCACGTCCATCGCGGCCCAGTGCGTGGTCGCCTGGCGGCCCCGCAGCAGCCCGGCCGCGCCGAGCAGCAACGCGCCGGTGCACACCGACAGCACGCACTGCGCCCCGGCTGCCTGGTTCCGCAACCAGCCCAGCAGCCGCTCGTCGTCCATCAGCGCCTGCTGGCCGGGTCCGCCCGGCACGTGCAGCACGTCGAGCTGGGGCGCGTCGTCGATGACGGCGTCGGGCAGCAGCCGCAGGCCGCGGTAGTCCCGCACCGGTTCGGCGGTGAGCCCGTAGGTGGTGTACGTCACGTTCGGCAACGACGAGAGGACCTCGTAGGGGCCGGTGACATCGATCTGGTCCACGTCGTCGAACACGACGGAGCCGATCGTGAGCGCGTCGGTGAGCGTCATGGCAGGAAGTATCGCGGCCTCGCTCAGGCGGGCAATAACGCGGGCTGCTCCGTGGTTCATACTGAACGGGACATACGTGGTTTCCCGTGTGGGGACCGGCAAGGTGGTGAGGATGACGAGGCTGGATTCGGTCGAGCGGGCGGTGGCCGACATCGCCGCAGGCAAGGCCGTGGTCGTCATCGACGACGAAGACCGGGAGAACGAAGGCGATCTGATCTTCGCCGCCGAGAAGGCCACGCCCGAACTGGTGGCGTTCATGGTGCGCTACACCTCCGGTTACCTCTGCGTTCCCCTCGACGGCGAGATCTGCGACCGGCTCGGGCTGCTGCCGATGTACGCGGTCAACCAGGACAAGCACGGCACCGCCTACACCGTCACAGTCGACGCCAAACACGGTGTGGGGACCGGTATCTCGGCATCGGACCGGGCGACGACGATGCGGTTGCTCGCCGACCCGACCGCGGTGGCCGACGACTTCACCAAGCCCGGGCACGTCGTTCCGTTGCGCGCGAAGGACGGTGGGGTGCTGCGCCGTCCCGGCCACACCGAGGCGGCCGTCGACCTGGCCCGGCTGGCCGGGCTGCAGCCGGCCGGCACGATCTGCGAGATCGTCAGCCAGAAGGACGAGGGCGCGATGGCCCAGACCGATGAGCTGCGGATCTTCGCCGACGAACACGACCTCGCGCTGATCTCGATCGCCGATCTGATCGAGTGGCGGCGCAAGCACGAAAAGCACATCCAGCGGATCGCCGAGGCCCGCATCCCCACCCGGCACGGCGAGTTCCGTGCCGTCGGCTACACCAGCATCTACGAGGACGTCGAGCACGTCGCCCTGGTCCGGGGCGATATCGCGGGCCCCCACGAGGACGGGCACGACGTCCTGGTCCGCGTGCACTCGGAATGCTTGACCGGTGACGTGTTCGGCTCGCGGCGATGCGACTGCGGACCGCAGCTCGACGCCGCGCTGGCCATGGTGGCCCGGGAGGGCCGTGGTGTGGTGCTCTACATGCGTGGCCATGAGGGCCGCGGCATCGGGCTGATGCACAAGCTGCAGGCCTACCAGTTGCAGGACGCCGGCGACGACACCGTCGACGCGAACCTCAAGCTCGGTCTGCCGGCCGATGCCCGCGACTACGGCACCGGCGCCCAGATCCTGGTCGACCTGGGCGTGCGCTCGATGCGCCTGCTGACCAACAACCCGGCCAAACGCGTCGGTCTCGACGGCTACGGCCTGCACATCATCGAGCGCGTGCCGCTGCCGGTTCGGGCCAACTCGGAGAACATCCGCTACCTGATGACCAAACGCGACCGCATGGGCCATGACCTCGTCGGCCTCGAGGACTACGACGAGGTGCTGCCCGGCGACATCGGCGGCTCGAAATGAGTCCTGCCGCAGGCGTTCCCGATATGCCGGACCTGGACGCAGCCGGCCTGTCCCTGGCGATCGTCGCGAGCACCTGGCACGAGAAGATCTGCGACGCCCTGCTCGACGGTGCCCGTCGTGAGGCCGCCGCTGCCGGCGTGACCGATCCGACCGTGGTGCGGGTGCTCGGGGCGATCGAGATTCCCGTCGTCGCGCAGGCGCTGGCCAGGACGCACGACGCCGTCGTCGCGCTGGGTGTCGTGATCCGCGGCGAGACACCGCATTTCGATTACGTGTGTGACGCCGTGACTCAGGGCCTGACCCGGGTGTCGCTGGATGAGGCCACCCCCGTGGCCAACGGCGTGCTGACGGTGAACACCGAACACCAGGCCCTCGACCGGGCCGGGTTGCCCGAGTCGGCCGAGGACAAGGGCGCCCAGGCGGCCGCCGCCGCGCTGTCGACGGCGCTGACGCTGCGCGGCCTCACCTCGACGTCATGAGCGGCGACAGCTGGGACCTCGAGGTCAAGCCGCAGCTCACCCCGAAGTTCGCGTACGCGGCCGCGGTCGTCATCGTCGCCGCCCACGTGATCGTCGGAGTGCTGCTCAAGGTCGGCACCACCGGGGTGATCTTCCAGACGGCCGACCAGGTCGCCATCGCCGCGCTCGGCGTCGTGTTCGGTGCGGCCGTCTGCTTGTTCGCGCGGCCGCGGCTGCGGGTCGGGCCCGCCGGTATCGCGGTCCGGAACCTGTTCGCTTACCGCGTGTTCGATTGGAACCTGGTGCGCGGATTGTCTTTTCATCCGGGCGCGCGCTGGGCCCGGTTGGACCTGCCCGACGACGAATACGTGCCGGTGATGGCGATCCAAGCCGTCGACAAGGGGCGCGCCGCGGACGCGATGGACAGTGTCCGCGCGGCGATGCAGCGCTATCAGAGCGGCCAGAGCGCCGGTGAGGTCAACCGCCGTCACCCATGACCGCGCCCTCCCGGCGCGGATCGGCGCCGCCCACCCACCCAGGGTCGGCGCGCACGATCGCCGACAGCCCGCTCGACTGATCGGCGAGGTCGACGCGGTGGCCGAGCGCCCGCAGTCCGGTCACCAGCGGGTCGTTGCGCCCGTCGTCGGTGATGTCGATGACCGGGTGTTCGCCGCCGACGTTGGTGGTGGGGGAGTTGGCCGCCCCGAAGTCCACCATCGAGACGGCCTGTTGCGGGTCCAGCCCCCAATCGAGCATCCCGACAAGCGTTTTCACCACGAACTGAACGATCGTCGAACCGCCCGGTGAGCCGGCCACCGCATACAGACTCCCGCGCGCCCCGGCGGCATCGCTGTCGAACACCAGCGTGGGCGCCATCGTGCTGCGCGGACGTTTGCCCGGCGCCACCCGGTTGGCGACGGGCGCGCCGTCCGGACCGGCCGGCTCGGCCGAGAAATCGGTGAGTTGGTTGTTCAACAGGAAGCCGTCCACCATGTGGAACGAGCCGAACGCCGATTCGATCGTCGTGGTCAGCGATGCCGCGTTGCCCTGCGCGTCGACGACACTGATGTGGCTGGTGCCGTGCTCGGGCACGGGCGGCGCCGGGGCCATGGGCGGCCCGAACTCGCCCGGCTTCGCCGTTCCCATCGTGCGGTCGGGCGAGATCAGCGCCGCCCGGCCCGCGAGGTAGTCGGCCGCCAGCAGCGCATTCGGTGAGCCGCCCGGCAGTGGCACGAAGTCGGTGTCGGCGACGTAGCGGTCCCGGTCGGCGTAGGCCAACCGCTCGGCCTCGGAGATCAGGTGCACACCCTGCACGGTCGGACGGCCGCCGTTCAAGCCGACCCCGTCGGCGTCGACCTCGGTGGGCCGGTGTGCGGCCATGTCGAAATGCGAGAGCACGCCCAGCGTTTCGGCCACCGCGATACCGCCCGACGACGGCGGGGGCATCCCGCAGATCTGCTTGCCGCGGTAGGGCGTGCACAGCGGTTCCCTGATCTTGGTGGCGTACCCGGCTAGATCCGAGGTGGTCATCAGGCTCGGGGTGCGTCCGCCTGCGGTGTCGGCCGCGGCCGCCACGATGTCCTCGGCGATCGGCCCGGTGTAGAGGGCCGCCGGGTCGGTGGCGATCGCCCCGAGCGTCTTCGCATACGCCGGGTTGGTCAGCCGGCCGGACTTCGGGGAGCCGTCGGGTTCGAGGAAGTATTCGGCGGACGCGGCGTCGAGCCGCAGCTTGGGGGCGGCCTCGGCGATGGCTGCCGCCAGCCGCGGGCTGATCTCGAACCCGTCGTCGGCGAGCCGGACCGCGGGGCCGAACAGGTCGCGCCACGGTGTGCGGCCGTGCTGGGTGTGCACGTCGGCCAGCATGCGCACGATGCCGGGAACCCCGATGGAGCGGCCCGACGCGCGCGCGTCGGGTTTCGGCGCCGTCCTGTCGGTGTCCGACACCCACCGCAGATAGTTCTCGGTAGCGGCCGCGGATGCGGTCTCGCGTCCGTCGAACGCCTGCACCGCGTTCGCCGCCGCGTCGTAGTACAGCAGGAAGCCGCCTCCGCCGATGCCCGACGACTGCGGTTCCACCAGGCCGAGAACGGCCTGGGCGGTCACCAGCGCGTCGGCGGCCGTGCCGCCGTCGCGCAGCACCTCGCACGCCGCCTGGGTGGCCAGCGGGTTGGCGGTGGCGACCGCGTAGTGATCGGTGTGGACGGCGGTCATCCCGGTGCGATAGCCGGTCGCGATCTCCGGCGCCGACGCGTTGTCGGGGCCCTGCTGCTTGGTGACGGGCGTGCCGTTGCTCACGATCGCGCACGACCCCGCGGGCGCGGCAGATGCTTCACCAGCGGTGCAACCGGCGCAGACCAGCACGGCAGCCAACAGAATGGCCAGTACCCGGGTCGAGTTCACGGTCCGCACCGCCACCTACTCGCTCTACCCCGTCGGGGCGTCGCAGTAACCTGGGTCCGTGCCGGATCCCGCGACATACCGACCTGCTCCCGGGTCGATTCCCGTGGAGCCGGGCGTCTACCGATTCCGTGATGCCCATCGTCGGGTCATCTACGTCGGCAAGGCCAAGAGTCTGCGCAGCCGGCTCAACTCGTACTTCGCCGATCTGTCGGGGTTGGCGCCGCGCACCCGTCAGATGGTGACGACCGCGGCCAGCGTCGAGTGGACGGTCGTCACCACCGAGGTCGAGGCGCTTCAGCTCGAATACAACTGGATCAAGGAATTCGACCCGCGGTTCAACATCCGATACCGCGACGACAAGTCCTACCCGGTTCTCGCTGTCACGCTGAACGAGGAGTATCCGCGGCTCAAGGTGTACCGCGGCCCGCGCCGCAAGGGCGTCCGCTACTTCGGGCCCTATTCGCACGCCTGGGCGATCCGCGAGACGCTGGACCTGCTCACCCGGGTGTTCCCGGCCCGCACGTGCTCGGGCGGAGTGTTCAAGCGGCACAGCCAGATCGGTCGGCCCTGCCTGCTCGGCTACATCGACAAGTGCTCGGCCCCGTGCGTCGGACGGGTCAGCGCCGACGAGCACCGCCAGATCGTGGCCGACTTCTGTGACTTCCTCGCCGGCAAGACCGATCGGCTGATCCGCGAGATGGAACAGCAGATGAACGCCGCGGCCGAGGACCTCGACTTCGAACGGGCCGCGCGGCTGCGCGACAACATCGGCGCGATGCGCCGGGCGATGGAGAAGCAGGCCGTGGTGTTCGGCGACGGCACCGACGCAGACGTGGTCGCGTTCGCCGACGATGAGCTGGAGGCTGCCGTCCAGGTGTTCCACGTCCGGGGCGGCCGGGTTCGTGGCCAACGCGGGTGGGTCATCGAAAAGTCCGGCGAGCCAGGGGAATCGACGATCGAGTACCTGGTCGAGCAATTCCTGACCCAGTTCTACGGCGACCAGGCAGCGCTCGGTGGCGCCGCCGACGAGGGCGGCGACGAGACCACCAACCCGGTGCCCAAACAGGTGCTGGTGCCGGTGCTGCCCGAGACGGCCCCGGAACTGGAGACCTGGTTGTGCCAGCTGCGTGGCTCACGAGTGTCACTGCGGGTGGCCCAGCGCGGTGACAAACGCGCGCTGGCCGAGACCGTGCAGCGCAACGCCGAGCAGGCGCTCAACCAGCACAAGCTCAAGCGTGCCGGGGATTTCACCGCCAGAAGTGCTGCGCTGCAGAGCATTCAGGAGGCGCTCGGGCTCGAGGATGCGCCGCTGCGCATCGAGTGCGTCGACATCAGCCACGTGCAGGGCACCGATGTGGTCGCCTCGCTGGTGGTCTTCGAGGACGGTCTGCCGCGCAAGTCCGACTACCGCCACTACGCGATCCGCGAGGCCGCCGGGGACGGGCGGTCCGATGACGTCGCGTCGATCGCGGAGGTCACGCGGCGCCGGTTCCACCGCCACCTGCGCGACACCCAGCAGCCCGGCGACTTCTCCGCTGTGTCTGATGTCGCCGCCGGAGCGGCTCCGGAAGGAAAGCCGCGACGTTTCGCCTACCCGCCCAACCTGTTCGTCGTCGACGGCGGCGCCCCGCAGGTCAACGCCGCGGCGGCCGTGCTCGAGGACCTCGGCGTCACCGACGTCGCGGTGATCGGGCTGGCCAAGCGCCTCGAGGAGGTGTGGGTGCCGTCAGAGCCGGACCCGGTGATCATGCCTCGCAACAGCGACGGACTGTATCTTCTGCAGCGGGTCCGCGACGAGGCGCACCGGTTCGCGATCAGCTACCACCGCAGCAAACGGTCGAAGCGGATGACGGCCTCGGCGCTGGATTCGGTGCGGGGCCTGGGGGAGCACCGGCGCAAGGCGCTGGTGACGCACTTCGGTTCGCTGGCGCGGCTGCGCCAGGCGTCGGTGGAGGAGATCACCGCCGTGCCGGGCATCGGGACGGCCACGGCGACCGCCGTGCTGGAGGCGCTGGGCGTGACGGCCGAGGCTCCGGCAGCGGAGGCGGTGACCGAACCGAACGCCGACGAGCACGCCGAACACCACGCAGAGGTGGCCCCCATCGACGATGATCGACACACGGCGACGGGATGACGGAAGCGGGCATGGACAGCGAATCGGGCGGAATCGACGTGGTGTTGGTGACCGGGCTGTCCGGAGCGGGTCGAGGCACCGCGGCCAAAGTCCTCGAAGACCTCGGCTGGTACGTCGCCGACAACCTGCCGCCGGAACTGATCGCCCGCATGGTCGACCTCGGGTTGGCCGCGGGGTCGCGGATCACCCAGCTGGCCGTGGTGATGGACGTGCGTTCGCGGGGGTTCACCGGCGACCTGGCCGGGGTGCGCAGCGAGCTGGCGGCCCGCGACATCATCCCGCGGGTGGTCTTCCTGGAAGCGTCCGACGACATGCTGGTGCGCCGCTACGAACAGAACCGGCGCAGCCATCCCCTGCAGGGCAACCAGACCCTGGCCGAAGGGATCGCCGCCGAGCGGGCATTGCTCGCCCCCGTGCGAGCCACCGCCGACCTCGTCATCGACACGTCGCCGCTGTCGGTGCACGGCCTGCGGGAGAGCATCGAGCGGGCCTTCGCCGCCGAGACCGTCGCCAACACCAACGTCACCGTGGAGTCGTTCGGCTACAAGTACGGGCTGCCCATGGACGCCGACACGGTGATGGACGTCCGGTTCCTGCCCAACCCCCACTGGGTCGACGAACTGCGCCCGCAGACCGGGCAGCATCCTCAAGTTCGCGATTACGTCCTGGGCCAACCCGGCGCCGTGGAGTTCCTCGACTCCTACCATCACCTCTTGGACGTCGTGATCGATGGATACCGGCGGGAGGGGAAGCGCTACATGACCGTGGCCATCGGTTGCACCGGGGGCAAACACCGCAGCGTCGCGATGGCCGAGGCGTTGGCCGACCGGCTCCAGGACACGGCGCTGACGGTGCGCGTCCTGCACCGGGATCTGGGGCGCGAATGAGCGTGCGCATCGTCGCGTTGGGCGGTGGGCACGGGCTGTATGCCACGCTGTCGGCGGCTCGGCGCCTGACCCCGCATGTCACCGCGATCGTCACCGTGGCCGACGACGGCGGTTCGTCGGGCCGGCTGCGCAGCGAGCTCGACATCGTGCCACCCGGTGATCTGCGAATGGCGTTGGCGGCGTTGGCTTCTGACAGCCCCCACGGCCGGCTGTGGGCCACCATCATCCAGCACCGCTTCGGCGGGAGTGGCGCGCTGGCCGGACATCCCATCGGGAATCTGATGCTGGCCGGCCTCAACGAACTGCTCGCCGACCCGGTGGCCGCACTCGACGAACTGGGTCGCATCCTGGGTGTCAAAGGCCGGGTGTTGCCGATGTGCCCGATGGGCCTGAGCATCGAGGCCGACGTCGCGGGCCTGGAGTCCGACCCGCGGGTCAGCCGCGCGATCCGGGGGCAGGTCGCCATCGCCACGACCGTCGGAAAGGTGCGCAGGGTCCGGCTGTTGCCCGGCGATCCGCCGGCCACCCACCAGGCCGTCGACGCGATCATGGATGCCGATCTGGTGGTGCTCGGGCCGGGATCGTGGTTCACCAGCGTGATCCCGCACGTCCTGGTGCCGCAGTTGGTCGCCGCCCTGCAGAGCACCACCGCGCGGCGTGCCCTGGTGCTCAACCTGGTCGCCGAACCCGGCGAGACATCCGGATTCTCGGTGGAGCGCCACATCCACGTGCTCGCCCAGCACGCACCGACCTTCACGGTCAACGACATCATCGTCGACTCGTCGCGGGTACCCAGCGACCGCGAGCGCGATCAACTGCGCCGCACCGCGACCATGCTCGAGGCCCGCGTCGAGTTCGCCGACGTGTGCCGACCTGGTACACCTTTACATGACCCGGCGAGGTTGGCGGCGGCGCTGGAAGGCGTGCTGCACCGGGGCCCAGAAGCGGGCGGGGTGGGGGGCGCAGCGGGCAGCACACCGCAGACGGTGCCCACACCGACAGTGAACCGACCGAGAGGTGACGACCCGTGGCGATGACAGCCGAGGTCAAGGACGAACTCAGCAGGCTCGTGGTGAACTCGGTCAGCGCCCGGCGCGCCGAGGTGGCCGCGTTGCTGCGGTTCGCCGGCGGCTTGCACATCGTGTCGGGGCGCGTCGTCGTGGAGGCCGAGGTGGATCTCGGCATCATCGCGCGCCGGCTGCGCAAGGACATCTACGACCTCTACGGCTACCACGCCGTGGTGCACGTGCTCTCGGCCAGCGGTATCCGCAAGAGCACCCGCTACGTGGTGCGCGTCGCGAAGGACGGGGAGGCGCTGGCGCGCCAAACCGGGCTGCTCGATCTCCGCGGCCGCCCGGTGCGTGGCCTGCCCGCCCAGGTGGTCGGCGGCAGCGTCGCCGACGCCGAAGCTGCTTGGCGGGGAGCGTTTCTCGCGCACGGCTCACTCACCGAACCCGGCCGGTCGTCGGCGCTCGAGGTGAGCTGCCCCGGCCCCGAGGCGGCGCTGGCGCTCGTCGGTGCCGCTCGTCGGCTCGGCGTGAGCGCCAAGGCGCGCGAGGTGCGGGGCAGTGACCGGGTGGTGGTCCGCGACGGTGAGGCCATCGGTGCGTTGCTGACCCGGATGGGCGCCCAGGACACCCGGCTGACCTGGGAGGAGCGCCGGATGCGCCGCGAGGTGCGGGCGACGGCCAACCGGCTCGCCAACTTCGACGACGCCAACCTGCGCCGGTCCGCCCGCGCCGCGGTCGCCGCGGCCGCCCGGGTCGAGCGAGCACTGGAGATCCTGGGCGACACCGTGCCCGACCACCTGGCCGCCGCGGGCAGCCTGCGCGTCGCACACCGGCAGGCGTCGCTGGAGGAGCTCGGCCGGCTGGCTGACCCGCCGATGACCAAAGATGCTGTGGCGGGCCGTATTCGGCGGCTGCTGTCGATGGCCGACCGCAAGGCCAAGATCGACGGCATCCCGGACACCGAGTCGGCGGTCACCCCGGATCTGCTCGAAGACGCCTGACTCCGAGCGCGGCGGGAACCTGACGACACGCACTCCACACCAGCAGCCCCGCCTGGATGCCCAGAGCGATCGAGATCATCGAGATCAGCGTGACCCCGACGGCGTCGGAGCTGTCGTTACCGATCAACTCGGTGACCCCGATGAACCCGAGTGACCCGGGCACCAGCAGCCAGAACCCCGGCAGCAACAGCGTCGCAGCCGACGGCGTGTTCGGCCGGCGCGCCACGAACAGGGCGCACAGCGCCAACGCCAGCCCGCCGCCGAAGCCACTGGCGTAGCTCCCCAGCAGGGCGTTGCCGCCGAGCTGGCCGGTGTAGGAGACGAACAGGATCAGCACCATCCAACCCATGAAGCGGGTCGGCGGACCGTGGTAGAGGAAGAGGCCGACGGCGTAGAGCGCGCACCCGACCCACGGGGCCCACGACCCGAAGCGGTCCACCACCGCCACGCTGAGCTCGTCCGCGGTCAGCCCCACCAGCTGCGCGGCAATAAGGATACCGAAAGCCAACTGCGCCAACCGCATTGCGCCGGAAATCAGCCGGGCCGAGCCCGAGATCATGTCGCGCGTGCTCAGTTCGATGACCGCCAGCGTGATCGCAGTGCCGGGCAGGAACATCACCAGCGACGGGGCCAGCGCCCGCAGACTGCCCTCGCCCAGATTCAGCGCCCGGCCCAGCATGAACGAGCAGAACGCCACGGTGAACGCGGCGAGCACCGGCAGCAGCTGGGTCAGCGGCTCACTGCGGCGGGCCAGCACGCCGGCCACCCCGACGCCGAACCCGAACAGCGTGGCCGCGCCGAGCGCGACCAGGTTGGGTTGCAGGATGAGGGCGAACGCCGCGCTCTGCATCGTGTAGCCGACCACGAACGCCCACGCGCCGAAGCGAGACCCCGTCGCGTCGATGCGGCTGAGTTCGGCGAGACCGTCCGCCGCGTCGATCTCCCCACGCCGGGCCTGACCGACCAGCGTGGCCAGTGGGAAAGTCTGGTCGAAGCGCACCTCGTGCTCTGCGCTCGACATTTCCAGGGAGTCGCCGCCGCTCAACTGAATGTGGTTGGGCAGCACCAGCATCTCGCCGGCCACGCCGTAGCGCTCCGCGCAGGTGGCCACCGTTGCGCGCACGTGCCCGATCGGATATCCGGCGGCGATCATCGCCGCGCCCAGCCGGGCCAGGAACAGCGTCGGGCTGGCCTGCTGGTCTGTCGGTTCGTCTCCCACCGGGCGCACAGTAAACCCCTTACCGTGGGGTCATGGGCACTTTGCGGGCGGGACTGGTCGGGCCGTTTCCACCATTCACCTCTGAGGACGGCGGCCTGGACGCCGACCTGATCGCCGCGCTGGGGGAGCGGCTCGGCGACGACGTCGTCATCGCTGCCGACGGCGACGCCGCCGGTGCGCTGGGCCGGTTGCGGGCCGGCGAGTACGACTGCGTGCTCGGTGGGCTCACCGTCACCGACGAAGTCGGCGCCGCGTTCCTGCCGCCCTATGTCATCACCGGCAACGGGCTCGCCGTGAACACCCGCCGGATGCCCCACGCGCATGCGGTGGCCGACCTCGACGGGCTCGAGGTGCGTCGTGACTGTCGTGGCAGGCTCGACGTCGCGGTCGCCGACCTGGCCTCGGGCGCCTGTGATGCGCTGATCGGGCTGGCGCCGGTCCTCGGTGAACTGGTGCGCGACGTACCCGATGTCGAGGTGGTGGAGCGCGGACTGTCGGTCGACGAGATCGCGATCGCGGTGGCAGGGGAGAACACGGCGCTGCTGGCACGCCTGCAGGTGGCGCAGGCCGAGCTGGAGGAGGACGGCACCCTGCAGCAGCTGCGCCGCCGCTGGCTCGGCAATCCCTACGCAGACCAGGCGTCGGCGGTGCGATGAAGCCGTCGCGGGGCAACTGCGCGCCGGCGTAACCCCACGCACTAGGCTGGTTGCGAGCAGTTCAACGACCGAGAACGACCGAGTAGGAGACTGACGTGACGATCCGGGTAGGCGTGAACGGTTTCGGCCGTATCGGGCGCAACTTCTTCCGCGCTCTGGACGCGCAGAAGCAGGCGGGCAAGAACACCGACATCGAGATCATCGCGGTCAACGACCTCACCGACAACGCGTCGCTGGCCCACCTGCTGAAGTTCGACTCCATCCTCGGCCGGTTGCCCTACGAGGTCAGCCTCGAAGGTGACGACACCATCGTCGTCGGCGACACCAAGATCAAGGCACTCGAGGTCAAAGAGGGCCCGGCCGCCCTGCCGTGGGGTGACCTGGGTGTCGACGTCGTCGTCGAGTCCACCGGCATCTTCACCGCCCGCGCCAAGGCGCAGGGCCACCTCGACGCCGGCGCGAAGAAGGTCATCATCTCCGCGCCCGCCAGCGACGAGGACATCACGATCGTGCTCGGCGTCAACGACGACAAGTACGACGGCAGCCAGAACATCATCTCCAACGCGTCGTGCACCACGAACTGCCTCGGCCCGCTGGCCAAGGTCCTCAACGACGAGTTCGGCATCGTCAAGGGCCTGATGACGACGGTGCACGCCTACACCCAGGACCAGAACCTGCAGGACGGTCCGCACAAGGACCTGCGCCGTGCCCGCGCGGCCGCGCTGAACATCGTGCCGACCTCCACCGGCGCCGCCAAGGCGATCGGCCTGGTGCTGCCCGAGCTGAAGGGCAAGCTCGACGGATACGCGCTGCGCGTGCCCATCCCGACGGGTTCGTGCACCGACCTGACCGCGGAGCTGTCGAAGGCGGCATCGGCCGACGAGATCAACGCCGCGATGAAGGCCGCCGCCGACGGCCCGCTCAAGGGCATCCTCAAGTACTACGACGCGCCGATCGTGTCCAGCGACATCGTCACCGATCCGCACAGCTCGATCTTCGACGCCGGGCTGACCAAGGTGATCGACAACCAGGCCAAGGTCGTCTCCTGGTACGACAACGAGTGGGGCTACTCCAACCGTCTGGTCGACCTTGTCGGCCTGGTCGGCAAGTCGCTGTAGCCCGATGGCCATCAAATCCCTCGAAGACCTGCTCGCAGAGGGAGTTTCGGGTCGGGGCGTGCTCGTGCGCTCCGACCTGAACGTTCCCCTCGACGGTGATGCGATCACCGATCCCGGTCGCATCATCGCGTCGGTGCCGACGCTGAAGAAGCTCAGCGACGCCGGCGCCAAGGTCGTCGTCACGGCCCACCTGGGCCGGCCCAAAGGCGAACCGGATCCGAAGTTCTCCTTGAAGCCGGTGGCCGCGGCGCTGGCCGACAAGCTCGGCAGGCACGTCCAGCTGGCCGGCGACGTGGTCGGCAGCGACGCGCTCGCCCGCGCCGAGGGCCTCACCGACGGCGACATCCTGCTGCTGGAGAACATCCGCTTCGACGCGCGAGAGACCAGCAAGGACGACGCCGAGCGCGGCAAGCTCGCCGCGGCGCTGGTCGAGCTCGTCGGCGACGACGGCGCATTCGTCTCCGACGGTTTCGGCGTGGTGCACCGCAAGCAGGCGTCGGTGTACGACGTCGCGTCGCTGCTGCCGCACTACGCCGGCACGCTGGTCGACACGGAGGTCAAGGTGCTCGCGCAGCTGACCGAGTCCACCGAACGCCCGTACGCCGTGGTGCTCGGTGGGTCGAAGGTCTCCGACAAGCTCGCGGTGATCGAGAACCTCGCCACCAAAGCCGACAGCCTGATCATCGGCGGCGGCATGTGCTTCACCTTCCTTGCCGCACAGGGTCTTTCGGTCGGTAGCTCGCTGCTCGAAGAGAGCATGATCGAGACCTGCCGCAAGCTGCTCGACGATTACGGCGACGTGCTGCACCTGCCGGTGGACATCGTGGTTGCCGAGAAGTTCGCGGCCGATTCGCCGGCCGAGACGGTGTCGGCCGACAAGATCCCCGACGGCAAGATGGGCCTCGACATCGGCCCGGAGTCGGTGAAGCGGTTCTCTGCGCTGTTGTCGAACGCCAAGACGATCTTCTGGAACGGCCCGATGGGCGTGTTCGAGTTCCCGGCGTTCTCCGCGGGCACCAAGGGGGTGGCCGAGGCCATCATCGGGGCCACCGGCAAGGGCGCGTTCAGCGTCGTCGGCGGCGGCGACTCGGCGGCCGCGGTGCGTCAGCTGGGTCTGCCCGAGGACGGTTTCTCCCACATTTCCACCGGCGGCGGTGCGTCGCTGGAATACCTTGAGGGCAAACAACTGCCCGGTATCGAAGTACTCGAGCAGTCCTGACTTCCGCAAACGAGGAGAACCCCCGTGTCCCGTAAGCCGCTGATCGCCGGCAACTGGAAGATGAACCTGAACCACTTCGAGGCGATCGCGCTGGTGCAGAAGATCGCGTTCTCGTTGCCGGACAAGTACTTCGACCGCGTCGACGTGACGGTCATCCCGCCGTTCACCGACCTGCGCAGCGTGCAGACGCTGGTCGACGGCGACAAGCTGCGGCTCACCTACGGGGCGCAGGACGTCTCCCAGCACGACTCGGGCGCCTACACCGGCGAGATCAGCGGTGCGTTCCTGGCCAAGCTGGGGTGCACCTTCGCCGTCGTCGGGCACTCGGAGCGGCGCACCTACCACCACGAGGACGACGCGCTGGTGGCCGCCAAGGCTGCGGCCGCGCTCAAGCACGGGCTGACCCCGATCGTCTGCATCGGCGAGCCGCTCGAGGTGCGCGAGGCCGGCGATCACGTCGAATTCAACGTGGCCTCGCTGCGCGGCTCACTGGCCGGGCTCTCGGCCGAGCAGATCAGCCGGACCGTCATCGCCTACGAACCGGTGTGGGCGATCGGCACGGGCCGGGTGGCCAGCGCGGCCGACGCGCAGGAAGTGTGTGCGGCCATCCGCAAGGAACTGGGCGACCTCGCCTCGGCCGACGTCGCGGCGGGCGTGCGGGTGCTCTACGGCGGATCGGTGAACGCCAAGAACATCGGCGAGCTCATCGGACAGGGCGACATCGACGGCGCGCTGGTCGGCGGGGCCTCGCTGGACGGCGAGCAGTTCGCCACGCTGTCGGCGATCGCCGCCGGCGGCCCGCTGCCCTGACCGGAGATCTGCGCCCTGTAGTCTGGCGGCCATGGAATTGGCCCTGCAGATCATCCTGGTCGTGACCAGCGTGCTGGTCGTGCTCTTGGTTCTGCTGCACCGCGCCAAGGGTGGCGGTCTGTCCAGCCTCTTCGGTGGCGGCGTCCAATCCAGCCTCTCGGGCTCCACCGTGGTCGAGAAGAACCTGGACCGGTTGACGCTGTTCATCACCGGTATCTGGGTGGTCTCCATCATCGGCATGGCGCTGCAGATCAAGTACAGCTGAGCTGGCTCACGTCAGCGCGCGCAGCACACCTTCGGCCGCTCGTCGGCCACTGACCAGCGCACCCTGAATCGACGCGGTGTCGCGGTGATCGCCGCACACCCACAGCCCCGACGGGTCGCGCACCGGCTTGCGGACCACCAGCGGCGGAAGCTGAGGCGGCAACGCGTCGGGCACCACATGCCGGATCACCGGCTGCCAGTCCGTCGCGACGACCCCCAGGATCGTGGCCGCGTGCGCGCGCATCTGCTCCTCGGTCGGCTCGGAACGGCCCGGCCCGAGCAGCGCTGACGCCGCGATCAGGTGTCGCCCCGGCGGTGCATAGCTGGGCGCTGCGGCGCTGATGACGGCAGTGTTCACCACCGGGCCGGTTGCACCGGGCCTGCCGTCCACCCACAGCATCGGCGGCCCGTGCCACGGCTGGTCGGTGGCCCACCAATCCGTGACAACGCCGTGCATCGCTGCCGGGGTGCCGCCGATCCATTGCGCGGCCGCGGGGGCGTCGGTGGCGAC
Organism: Actinomycetes bacterium; assembly: GCA_023404955.1. Lineage (GTDB taxonomy): Bacteria > Actinomycetota > Actinomycetes > Mycobacteriales > Mycobacteriaceae > Mycobacterium. Next base: position 41,012 of record JAEXZY010000120.1, on the reverse strand, counting down.
CACCACCTCGCGGGCCTGCACGCGGCTGCCGTCGTCCGCCGTCACCTGCCAGCCGGAACCCGCCCGGACGATGTCGACGACCCGGCGCCGCAGCGCCACGCGCTCACCCAGCGGTGCGGCCAGCTGGCGGGGCAGCGCGGCCATCCCTTCGGCGGGCAGCGCGGGCACACCGAGCGCAAAGGTGCGCACCAGCAGCAGCGCGAACGCGTTCGACGTCGCACCGGAGTCGTCGAGCACGACGCCGGACAGGAACCGGTCGATCACCCGGCGAACCTCGCCCGACACGCCGCTGCGGTCCAGCGCGGCGACCAGTGAGGTGTCGCCGCCTCGCTTCAGGTGCCCCGGCCGCAGCGCGCCGTGCGCCCAGCGCGTCAGCGCCAACACGTCGCGGGGTGCGACGGCCCGGCGGGCCAGCATGGCCGGCACGCGTCTAGGCGATCGCAGCGGATGGGCCAACACCACGTCACCGCGTTCGCGGCGCACCCCGACCCCGGCGCCGAACGGCTGCAGCCGCAAGCCGGCCACGTCGACGCAGCGGTCCAATTCCGGGTAGGCGGGATTGAGCACCTGGAAGCCGCGATCACACCGGAAGCCGTCGACGACGTCGGTCCGGATGCGGCCGCCCACGTCGTCGGCGGCCTCCCACACCTGCACCTCTCGCCCCGCATCGACGAGCACCGACGCACACCGCAATCCGGCGAGACCCGCGCCGACGACCACGACCTCAGCTTCAGGGACGCTCATCCAGCCACGCTACCGTGGCTCGCCGTGCGTCCCCATCTGGCTGCGTCGATACTGGGCACCATGCCGCCGACAATCGACAGCCTGCTCGAACCCATCGGAGCCGTCCAGCGCACCCAGGTGGGCCGCGAGGCCACCGAGCCGATGCGGGAGGACATCCGCCTGCTGGGCGCGATCCTCGGCGACACCGTGCGTGAACAGAACGGCGACGAGACGTTCGGCCTCATCGAGCAGGCCCGGGTGGAGTCGTTCCGGGTGCGCCGCTCCGAGATCGACCGGGCCGAACTGGCGCAACTGTTCGACGGCATCGATGCCCGCCAGGCGATCCCGGTGATCCGCGCGTTCACCCATTTCGCGTTGCTGGCCAACGTCGCTGAGGACATCCACCGCGAACGGCGGCGAGCCGTGCACGAGGCGGCCGGGGAACCGCCGCAGAACAGCACCCTGGCCGCGACCTACCTCAAGCTCGACGACGCCGACCTCGACGCCGAGGAAGTGGCAGAGGCCCTCGAGGGGGCGCTGGTCGCCCCGGTCATCACCGCGCACCCCACCGAGACACGGCGCCGCACGGTGTTCGACACCCAGCACCGCATCACCGAACTGATGCGGATGCGGCTGCGCGGGCTCACCCACACCGAGGACGGCCGCGACATCGAGCTCGAGTTGCGCCGTCACATCCTGACGCTGTGGCAGACCGCACTGATCCGGTTGTCCCGCCTGAAGATCTCCGACGAGATCGAAACCGGCCTGCGGTACTACCCGGCGGCGTTCCTGGAGGTCATCCCGCGGGTCAACGCCGAGGTGCGGGCCGCGCTGCAGAGCCGCTGGCCCGATGCTGACCTGCTGCGCGAGCCGATCCTGCGCCCGGGCTCGTGGATCGGCGGGGACCGGGACGGCAATCCGAACGTGACTGCCGAGATCGTCCGGATGGCCACGGGCAGTGCGGCTTTCACCGCCTTCACGCACTACTTCGCCGAGCTGACCGCCCTCGAGCAGGAGCTGTCGATGTCGGTCCGGCTGGTTCACGTCAGCGAGGAGCTGGCCGCCCTGGCCGATGCGTGCGCCGAGCCCGCGCGTGCCGACGAGCCCTATCGGCGCGCACTGCGGGTCGTGCACGCGCGGTTGACCGCGACCGCCCGCCAGATCCTGGACCGGCAACCCGAACACCAGCTCGACCTCGGCATGCCGCCGTACGAAACACCGGCCGAGCTGTCCGCCGATCTCGACGCCGTCGATGCCTCGCTGCGGGCCAACGGCAGCGCGGTGCTCGCCGACGACCGGTTGGCACGCCTGCGGGAAGCGGTGCGCGTCTTCGGGTTCCACCTCAGCGGTCTGGACATGCGGCAGAACTCCGACATGCACGAGGAGGTTGTCGCCGAGTTGCTGGCCTGGGCCGGCGTGCACTCCGACTACGCGTCGCTGGGCGAGGACGAGCGGGTCGATCTGCTCGCCGCCGAGCTCGCCACCCGCCGCCCGCTGATCGGCCCGGGTGCGCAGCTGTCCGAGCTGGCCCGCAAGGAACTCGACATCGTGATCGCCGCCGCGCGTGCGGTGCACGTGTTCGGGCCCGCCGCGGTGCCCAACTACATCATCTCGATGTGTCAGTCGGTGTCGGACATGCTCGAGGCGGCACTGCTGCTGAAAGAAGCCGGGCTGTTGGATGTTTCGGGGGAAAAGCCCTACGCGCCCGTCGGCATCGTGCCGCTGTTCGAGACGATCGACGATTTGCAGCACGGGTCGGCGATCATGCAGGCTGCGCTGGACCTTCCGCTCTACCGGGCCATGGTGGCGGCCCGTGGGGACAGCCAGGAGGTGATGCTCGGCTACTCCGATTCGAACAAGGACGGCGGGTACCTCGCCGCGAACTGGGCGCTGTACCGAGCGGAGTTGGATCTCGTCGAAACGGCGCGCACGGCCGGAATCCGGTTGCGGCTCTTCCACGGCCGCGGCGGCACCGTCGGCCGTGGCGGCGGACCGAGCTACGACGCGATCCTGGCCCAGCCGCCGGGTGCGGTCAACGGTTCGCTGCGCATCACCGAGCAGGGGGAGGTGATCGGCGCGAAGTACGCCGAACCCCGCCTGGCGCACCGCAACCTGGAGACGCTGCTGGCCGCCACGCTCGAGGCCACGCTGCTCGACGTCGAGGGCCTCGGCGACGAGGCCGAACCGGCCTACGCGGTCCTCGACGACCTGGCGGCCCGTGCACAGCGCGCATACGCCGAATTGGTCCACGACACACCGGGATTCGTCGACTACTTCAAGGCCTCGACGCCGGTCAGCGAGATCGGCGCCCTGAACATCGGCAGCAGGCCGACCTCGCGCAAGCCCACCACGTCGATCTCGGACCTCCGGGCCATCCCATGGGTGTTGGCCTGGAGCCAGTCGCGGGTCATGCTGCCCGGCTGGTACGGCACCGGCACCGCGTTCGAGGACTACATCGGCGACGGCCCCGACAGTGACGCGCGGCTGGAGGTGCTGCAGGACCTCTACCGCCGGTGGCCCTTCTTCGCGACGGTGCTGTCGAACATGGCGCAGGTGCTGGCCAAGTCGGACCTGGGGCTGGCGGCGCGCTACGCCGAACTGGTCGAGGACGTCGAGCTGCGGCACCGGGTGTTCGACAAGATCGTCGACGAGCACGCCCGCACCATCCGGATGCACAAGCTGATCACCGGACAGGACGATCTGCTGGCCGACAACCCGGCGTTGGCGCGATCGGTGTTCAACCGCTTCCCGTACCTGGAGCCGCTGAACCACCTGCAGGTCGAACTGCTGCGCCGCTACCGCTCGGGCGATGAGGACGAGCTGGTGCAGCGGGGCATCCTGCTGACGATGAGCGGGCTGGCCACCGCGCTGCGCAACAGCGGTTAGCTCCGGCTAGGTCGCCGTCACCCCGGGGATTCGGCCCTCGCGGAACGCCTCCACGAAGTGCCGGTGGTCGTCGCGGGCGACGGCTGCGTATTCCAGCCCGAACGCCACGATGTCGGCGACGAACGCGTCCTCGTCGTCGCCGATCGCTGCGACGATGGCCTCCTCGGTCTGGAACCCGACGAGCGTCTGATCGCTGTCGGAGTCGCTGACGCAGTGCACCTTCGCGACCGCCTGGCCGAGTTGAGTGACGACCTCCGTCAGCTCATCGGGCTCGGTCAGCTCGGTCCAATCGAGATCGGCCTCATAGGGCGAGATCTCGCTCACCACGAACCCGACGCCATCGATGTCGGTGTACCCGAGCAGCGGGTCGGCGTGGGCCTGCAGCGCGCGCTGCGACACCGCGGTGCGGTGCCCGTGGTGCTGGAAATAGTCGTGGACCTCCTCGTCGTCGACGACCCGGCTGGGAGCCGCGACGTTGCCCTGCTTCATCGACAGCACGACGTCGTTGTCCAGCGCCTGGTTAAAGCCCTCGATCAGGATCGTGTACGCGGGTAGGCCCGCGCTGCCGATCCCGAAACCCGAGTTCGCGGTCACATCCTTGACGTCGTAGGCGATTCCGCGGAAGCGCTGCGCCTCCGGGATCGTGTCCAGATAGCGGTGGAAGGCCTCGATGACCCTGTCGCGCTCCTCGCCGTCGAGGCGCCGCGCCCCCGGCCGTTCCCGCAGCCGGCGGTCGCATTCGTCGACGACCGTGATGCGGTCGAGCATCTCCGAGCGGGTGGACAGGCGCGCCGACTGCAATGCCGCGAGCACCGCCCCTCGGGCGGTGTCGAGGTTCAGCGAGAACGAGGCGTCGTCGTCGGTCTCGGTGAACCATCGAACCTGCTTCACGTACGCCTCGGCGAACGCCGCGATCAGTGAGGAGATCTGCTCGTCGGAGAGCGCCTTCTGCCAACACATCAGCGCGAGACTGGCAGCGAACCGCTGCACGTCCCAGGTGAAGTGTCCGACGAACGCCTCGTCGAAGTCGTTGACGTCGAAGATCAGCACGCCGGCGCCGTCCATGTACGTGCCGAAGTTCTCGGCGTGTAGGTCGCCCTGGATCCAGACTCGGCCGGTGCGCTCGTCGGCCCACCGGTCGTCGCGCGCCGCGACGTCGGCGTAGAACACGCATGCGCTGCCGCGGAAGAACGCGAACGGATCGGCCGCCATCTTGCGGAACTTGGTGCGGAACGCGTCGGGGTCGGCGCTCATCAGGTCGTCGAACGCGTCCACCAGGATGCCGACGATCTGTGACTCCCGCTCGTCGGGCATCAGCCCAGCCCCGCGCCGCGCATCACTCTGCCCATCACCCCGCGCACGACCTGGTCGGTGATGGCCAGCGGTGCGACCAGCGACTCGCCCACTCCGACGATCCGCTCGACCCGTGTCACGATGCCCTCCAGGCGGTCGACCACCGCGATCAGGCGGGGCGCCAGTTCGTCGATGCTGCTGATGGTGTCGTTGAACCGGGCCAGCGTGGCATCCAGGTTGCCGGTGGACTTGTCGAGGTCCTCGAGTGTCTCGCTCAATCCCTCCAGGATCGTGTCGACCTGCTCGACGGTGACGTCGGCGTTGAGCGCGGCCTGCGCCAGCTTGCGGATCCGCTCCGATCCGGTGCGCACGGGTTTGCCGCTTCGATCTGCCATGTCGGCCAGTATGACCCGCCCGGTCGGCTACGGTGGTCAAGATGTCCGTATGAGCATGCGGGTGGCGCTGTTCGCCGCCTGCTACAACGACCTGATGTGGCCGGAGACGCCGAAAGCCGTTGTCCGGCTTCTGCGCCGCCTCGGCTGCGACGTCGACTTCCCGCGTGACCAGACCTGTTGTGGGCAGATGTTCACCAACACCGGATACGCCGCGGAGGCGGTGCCCGCCGTGCGCGCGTTCACGGCGGCCTTCGCCGGGTACGACGCGGTGGTCGCCCCGACCGGCTCCTGCGTCGGTTCGGTGCGCCACCAACACCGCGACGTCGCCGCACGCTCCGGTGACGACGAGCTGACGGCGCGGGTGGCGACGGTGGTGCCCACCGTCTACGAGCTCTCCGAGTTCCTGGTCGACGTGCTCGGTGTCACCGACGTGGGCGCGTACTTCCCGCACCGGGTCACCTACCACCCGACGTGTCACTCGTTACGTCTGCTGGGGGTGGGGGACCGTCCGCAGCAGCTCCTCGCCGCGGTGCGCGGTATCGACCTGGTCGAGCTGGCGCAGGCCGAGCAGTGCTGCGGATTCGGAGGCACGTTCGCGCTGAAGAACGCCGACACCTCGGTCGCGATGGGCTCCGACAAAGCCCGAGCGGTCCGCAACACCGGCGCCGAAGTGCTTGTCGCCGGGGATAATTCGTGCCTCGCCCATATCGGTGGGCTGCTGTCACGCCAGCGCGCCGGTGTGCGGGTACTGCACCTGGCGCAGGTGCTCGCCAGCACCGAGGAGCATCCCGCATGACCGAATTCCTGGGGGTCCCCGCCTTCCCGGCCTTCCCCGTCGCGGCCCGCGCGGCACTGGGCAACTCGGTGTTGCGCCGCAACCTGGCCCACGCGACCGGCGCCATCCGCGCCAAGCGGGCCGCCGTCGTGGGGGAGCTCGCCAACTGGGAGGAGCTGCGGCTGGCCGCTGCCGCGATCAAAGACGCCGCGCTGCACCGGCTCGACGAGCACCTGGAGGCGTTCGAGGCGAACGCGACAGCGGCCGGGGCCACGGTGCACTGGGCGCGCGACGCGGCCGAGGCCAACCGCATCGTCGTCGGGCTGGTCCTGGCGCAGGGCGCGTCCGAGGTCGTCAAGGTCAAATCGATGGCCACCCAGGAGATCGCGCTGAACGAAGCGCTCGCCGCCGCCGGCATCGACGCGTGGGAAACCGATCTGGCCGAGCTGATCGTGCAACTCGGCGACGACTGGCCCAGCCACATCCTGGTGCCGGCGATCCACCGCAACCGCGCCGAGGTGCGGGAGATCTTCCTACGCGAGATGGGGCGGGTCGGGCGGCCCGCACCGCCGGACCTGACCGACGATCCACGGCGGCTGGCCGACGCCGCGCGCCTGCACCTGCGGGACAAGTTCCTGCGAGCCCGGGTCGCCGTGTCCGGTGCCAACTTCGCGATCGCCGACACCGGCAGCCTCGTGGTGGTCGAGTCCGAGGGCAACGGACGGATGTGCCTGACCCTGCCCGAGACGCTGATCTCGGTGGTCGGCATCGAGAAGGTGCTGCCGTCGTGGCGCGACCTGGAAGTGATGCTGCAGGTCCTGCCACGCAGCAGCACCGGTGAGCGGGAGAACCCGTACACGTCGGTGTGGACGGGACCCGCCGACGGTGACGGCCCGCGCACCGTGCACATCGTGCTGCTCGACAACGGCCGCACCGACGTGCTGGCCGATCCGGCCGGCCGCGATGCGCTGCGCTGCATCCGCTGCTCGGCATGCCTGAACGTGTGCCCGGTCTACGAGCGCACCGGCGGGCACGCGTACGGCTCGGTGTACCCGGGGCCGATCGGCGCCGTGCTGACCCCGCAGCTGCGGGGGACCGGCAGCGCCGTCGACAAGTCACTGCCCTATGCGTCGAGCCTGTGCGGTGCGTGCTTCGACGTGTGCCCGGTGCGCATCGACATCCCGTCGATGCTCGTGCACCTGCGCACCCGCATCGTGGACGAACAGCGCGGCGGCCTGCCCTCGGGCGAGCAGGCGGCGATGATGGCGGCGAGCTGGCTGATGGCCGACCACCGACGCCTGGAAGCGCTCGAGAAGGCCGGCGGTTTCGGCGGAAAAGTGCTGCGCAGCAAGCTGTTTGGAGCCAAGGATCGGTTGACGTCGCTGCCCTGGCCCGCGAGTGCCTGGTCCGGCGCCCGCGATGCGCCGGTACCGCCCGCCGAGTCGTTCCGGTCCTGGTGGGAGCGCACCGGCGGTGGCCATGAGTGACGCGCGCGCCGAGATCCTCGGCCGGATCCGCGCCGCGCTGGCCGACCGGCCATCGCCGGGCGAGGTGCCGTGGCAGTACGGCCGCGCGGTCGGTACCGGCGACCAGGACGTGGTCGAGCGGTTCTGTGCACGGGTGGCCGACTACCGGGCGCAGGTGGAGCGGGTCGCCGAGGCGGACGTCGCCGCGGCGGTGACCGCGGCACTGCGCGGCGCCGGCAGGGTGGTCGCCGATGACGCGGTGCGCGCGGCCTGGCCGGATGCTGCACCGTGGGTGCGTGACACCGGGCTCACCGCACCCGAACTCGACGACGTCGACGCGGTGGTCACCACGGCGACCGTGGCGATCGCGAACACCGGCACGCTGGTGCTGGACCACGGCGCGGGGCAGGGGAGGCGGGCGCTGAGCCTGGTGCCCGACCGGCACGTGTGCGTGGTGCGTACCGCCCAGATCGTCGACGACGTGCCGGAAGCTGTTGCGCGCCTGATGGAGTCAGGCGTTCACACGCGTCCGCTCACGTGGATCAGCGGGCCGAGCGCAACCAGTGACATCGAGTTGAACCGCGTGGAGGGCGTGCACGGTCCGCGCACGCTGCACGTGATCGTGGTCGGTTAGAGCTTGCTCGCCGCGTCCTCGTCGAGCAGCCACACCGTCGCTTCCCGGCCGACCGCACCGGCCGCGGGCAGATCCACCGGGGCTGCGCCGCCGAGCGCAGACGCCACAGCGTCGGCCTTGCCCTCACCGGACACCACCAGCCACACCTCGCGCGAGCGTTGAATCGCGGGCAGCGTCAACGTGATTCGCCGCGGCGGTGGCTTGGGGGAGTCGCTGACCCCGATCACCATGCGCTCCGTCTCCCGCACGGCATCGGTGTCGGGGAACAGCGAGTTGACATGGCCCTCGGGTCCCATGCCCAGCAGGTGCACGTCGAATTCCGGTGTGAGAGCGGCCCCGCCGGCCTCGGCCAGGACCTGCGCATAGGCCTCTGCCGCCGCGTCGAGCGCATCGCCGAACTCGCCGTCGCTGGCCGGCATCGCGTGCACGTTGGCGGCGGGAATGTCGATGCGGTCCAGAAACGCTTCCCGAGCCTGCTTGTCGTTGCGCTCGTCGTCGTCGTGAGCGACGAACCGCTCGTCACCCCAGAACAGATCGACCTTCGACCAGTCGATCTCGCCGCCGCGGTCGGCGACGCGCTCGAGCAGCCCGATCCCGGTGCCGCCACCGGTCAGCACGATCGACGCCACACCGCGTGCGGCGATCGCCGCCACGATGGCATCCACGAGTCGATCACCGACCCCACGCACCAGGGCGTCTTTGTCGGAGAAGCGTTCGACGATCGCGTTCACACGTACTGCACTTTCTCGATGCCCTGCAGGGCCTCGTGATAGATCTCGTCGGCGTCGAGGCGCCGCATGTCTTCGGCGAGGCACTCGCGGGTTTCCCTGCGCGCCAACGGAACCAGCGCTTCGGGTGCGGACGTGCGGGTGAGCCTGGCGGTGACGCCCTCCTGGGGTCGGCTCAACGTGATCGTTTCGCTGTCGCGCACCAACTCCACCTTCAGCTCACCCACGGCGCGGCGTACCGGGCCGTCGATGCGGTGGGCCAACCAGCCGGCCAGCACGTCGAGCGCAGGCTCGCTGGCCAGTCCCGACACCAGCGCCGAGGTGATCGGCTCGTGTGGGGGCAGATCGACAGCCGCAGTCAGCAGTGCCCGCCAGTACGTGATCCGGCTCCACGCCAGGTCGGTGTCGCCGGGGGTGTAACCCTTCAGCCGGCCCTTGATCGAGGCCAGCGGATCGGTGCCGTTGGTGGCGTCGGTGATGCGGCGGATCGCGATCTTGCCCAGCGGATCCTCGGCGGGCACGTCGGGGGCCACATCCGGCCACCACGTCACCACCGGTGTATCCGGCAGCAAGAACGGCATCACCACGCTGCTGGCGTGGTTGGCCAGCGGCCCGGACAGCCGGAGGCACACAACTTCGTTCGCGCCTGCGTCCCGCCCCACGCGGAGCTGCGCGTCGAGCCTGGCCTTGTCGGCGAGGCGATCACCGGGTGCGACGACCACGACGCGGCAGGGATGTTCGCGGCTGGCTGCGTTGGCCGCCTCGATCGAGTCCTCGAGCAGTGCCTCGGTGGTGGGGGCGATGACCAGGGTCAGCACCCGACCCAACGTGATCGCACCGCCCTCTTCACGCAGCGCAATGATCTTCTTGTTGATGACGTCGGTCGTGGTGTCCGGCAGGTCGAGGATCACGGCCGCCTCCATTCCCGGCCGGTGCGCCGCAACATCTCGAAGGCGGAGTCAGGGCCCCACCCGCCCGATTCGTAGGGGTCCGGCTTCCCATGCGAGGCCCAATACTCCAACGCGGGATCGAGAATGCGCCACGCCAATTCGACCTCCTGGTTGACCGGGAACAGCGAGGGCTCGCCGAGCAGGACGTCAAGGATCAGCCGCTCGTAGGCCTCCGGCGATTCCTCGGCGAACGCCGACCCGTAGGAGAAGTCCATGCTGACGTCGCGGACCTCCATCATGTTGCCGGGCACCTTGGAGCCGAAGCGCAGGGTGATGCCCTCGTCGGGCTGGACCCGAATGACGAGGGCGTTCTGTCCCAGCTCCTCTGTCATGGTGGCGTCGAACGGGAGGTGCGGGGCGCGCTTGAAGATGAGTGCGATCTCGGTGACCCTGCGCCCCAAGCGTTTTCCGGTACGCAGGTAGAACGGGACACCGGCCCACCGGCGGGTGTCGACGTCGACGGTGATCGCGGCGAACGTCTCGGTGGTGGAGGTTTTCGAGAAGCCCTCCTCCTCCAACAGTCCGACCACCCGCTCGCCGCCCTGCCAGCCCGCGGTGTACTGACCGCGCGAGGTGGTCTCGTTGAGAGGCTCGGCCAGCCTGCTGGCCGAGAGCACCTTGATCTTCTCGGCCTGCAGTTCGTCGGGGGAGAAGCTGACCGGCTCCTCCATCGCCGTCAGGGCCAGCAGCTGCAGCAGGTGGTTCTGGATCACGTCACGGGCGGCGCCGACGCCGTCGTAGTAGCCGCCGCGCCCGCCCAAGCCGATGTCCTCGGCCATCGTGATCTGCACGCTGTCGACGTAGTGGGAATTCCACACCGGCTCGAACAGCTCGTTGGCGAACCGCAGCGCCAGGATGTTCTGCACCGTCTCCTTGCCCAGGTAGTGGTCGATGCGGAACACCGACGACTCAGGGAAGACGTTGTTGACGATAGCGTTGAGCTCTTCGGCGCTCTTCAGGTCGTGGCCGAACGGCTTCTCGATGACGACGCGGCTCCAACTGCCCTCGGGCTTCTTGGCCAGGCCGGTGCGAGAGAGCTGCTCGAGTACCTGCGGGAACGCTTTCGGTGGAATCGACAGGTAGAACGCGTGATTGCCGCCGGTCCCGCGTTCCGCGTCGAGCTTGCCCAGCGTCTCGGCCAGATTCTCGAACGCCTTCTCGTCGTCGAAGGTGCCCTGGACGAACCGGACGCCTTCGGCCAGCCGGTCCCAGACCTCCTGGCGGAACGGAGTGCGGGCGTGCTGCTTGACCGCGTCGAGGACGACTTGACTGAAGTCCTGATCGGCCCAATCCCGCCGGGCGAACCCGACCAGCGCGAACGACGGCGGCAGCAGCCCCCGATTCGCCAGGTCGTAGATCGCCGGCATCAGCTTCTTGCGGGCCAGATCCCCGGTCACGCCGAAGATCACCACACAGCACGGGCCCGCGATGCGGGGCATGCGCTTGTCACGCTTGTCCCGCAGCGGGTTCTGCCAGGCTTCGCTCATGCTGTGGTGATCACTTCTTGTCGTCGAGCTGGCCCTGCGTGGCTTCGATGAGCTCCTGCCACGACTTCTCGAACTTCTCGACGCCCTCGTTCTCCAGCACCAGGAACACATCGGTGAGGTCGATACCCACACCCGAGAGTGCGTCGAAGACCTCCTGCGACTCCGCGCCCTTGCCGGTGACCGTGTCGCCGGTGACCACGCCGTGGTCGGCGACCGCGTCCATCGTCTTCTCCGGCATGGTGTTCACGGTGTTCGGGGCCACCAGCTCGGTGACGTAGAGGGTGTCGGAGTAGTCGGGGTTCTTCACGCCCGTCGACGCCCACAGCGGTCGCTGCACACGTGCGCCGTCGTTCTTGAGCTTCTCGAAGCGCTCCCCGCCGAGGAACACCTCTTCGTAGGCGGCGTACGCCAGTCGCGCATTGGCGACGCCGGCCTTGCCGCGCAGCGCCAGTGCCTCGTCGGAACCGATGTCCTCCAGCCTCTTGTCGATCTCGCTGTCCACGCGGGAGACGAAGAACGATGCCACCGAATGGATGCGGGACAAATCGTGGCCCGCCTCCTTGGCCTTCTCCAGGCCCTGCAGGTAGGCGTCCATCACCAGGCGGTAGCGCTCGACCGAGAAGATCAGCGTCACGTTCACCGAAATGCCCTCGGCGAGAACAGAAGCGATAGCCGGAACGCCGGCCTCCGTGGCGGGGATCTTGATCAGCAGGTTGGGCCGGTCGACGATCTTCCACAGTTCGATCGCCTGCAAGATCGTCTTGTCGGTGTCGTGTGCCAGGCGCGGATCGACCTCGATCGACACCCGGCCGTCGACGCCGTCGGACTGCTCGAAGGTCTTGGCGAACACGTCGCACGCGTTGCGGACGTCGTCGGTGGTCACGGTCCGGATGGTGGCGTCGACGTCGGCGCCGCGCTCGGCGAGTTCTTTGATCTGGTCGTCGTAGGCGTCACCCTTGGACAGGGCCGCCTGGAAGATCGACGGGTTGGTGGTCACGCCCACCACCGACTTGGTGTCGATGAGCGACTGCAGGTTGCCGGTCTGCAGCCGTTCGCGGGACAGGTCGTCGAGCCATACGGAAACACCCGCGGCGGAGAGGTCCGCCAGGTTCTGGTTCTGGGTCATGTCAATTCCTTCGCTGACTAGTTCGCAATGCTGCGTTCCGCGGCGGCCACCACTGCCTCTGGAGTGAACCCGAATTCACGGAACAAGGTCTTGTCGTCGGCCGACTCGCCGAAGTGCTCGATCGAGATGATCTCTCCGGTGTCGCCGACGATCTTGTACCAACTCTGCGCGACCGCGGCTTCGATGGCCACGCGGGCGGAGACCTGCGGCGGGAGCACGCTGTCGCGGTACTCCTTCGGCTGCGACTCGAACCACTCCAGGCACGGCATCGACACGACGTAGGCGTTGATGTTCTTGTCGCGCAACGTCTTCTGTGCCTCGACCGCGATCTGCAGTTCGGAGCCCGTCGCAATCAACATCACGTCGGCGTCGTCGGCGGGGGAGCCGCCGCCGAGGACGTACCCACCCTTGGCGACGCCATCGGGGTCGGTGCCCTCCAGGACCGGGATGCCCTGACGGGTCAGGATGAAACCGACCGGGCCGCTGCCGTTGCCGCGCGCGAGGATGCTCTTCCAGGCGTACGCCGTCTCGTTCGGATCACCGGGGCGGACCACCGACAGGTTCGGGATGGCCCGCAGCGCTGCCAGATGCTCGATCGGCTGGTGGGTCGGGCCGTCCTCGCCGAGGCCGATGGAATCGTGGGTCCAGATGTAGATCGTGTCGATGTCCATCAGCGAGGCCAACCGGACCGCGGGACGCATGTAGTCGGAGAACTGCAGGAACGTACCGCCGAACGCGCGGGTCGGCCCGTGCAGCACGATGCCGGACAGGATCGAGCCCATCGCGTGCTCGCGGATGCCGAAGTGCAGTACCCGGCCGTACCAGTCCGCCTCGAAATCCGACGTCGAGATCGACGGCGGGCCGAACGACTTGACGCCCTTGATCGTGGTGTTGTTGCTGCCCGCCAGATCGGCCGAGCCGCCCCACAACTCGGGCAGCTTCGGGGCGACGTCGTTGAGCACCTGACCGAACGCGGCGCGGGTGGCCACGGCCTTCGATCCGGGCTCCCAGTACGTGATGTCGGAGTCCCACCCCTCGGGCAGTTCCTCCGCGGTCAGGCGGTCCAGCAGCTTCTTGCGCTCCGGCTCGCGCTCGGCCCAGGCGTCGAAGCCCGGTTGCCACTTCTCGTGCGCCTCGCGTCCGCGCTCCACCAGCTTGCGGGTGTGCTCGAACACCTCGTCGCTGACCTCGAAGGTCTTGTCCGGATCGAAGCCGAGGACCTTCTTGGTGGCCGCGACCTCGTCGTCGCCGAGCGCCGAGCCGTGCACGCCGCCGGTGTTCATCTTGTTCGGCGCCGGATAGCCGATGATCGTGCGCAGCGCGATGAACGACGGCTTGTCGGTGACCTTCTTGGCTTCGGCGATGGCCTGCTCGATACCGACGACGTTCTCGCCGCCCTCGACCTCTTGCACGTGCCAGCCGTAGGCGCGGTAGCGGGCGGCCACGTCCTCGCTCAGCGCGATGTTGGTGTCGTGCTCGATGGAGATCTGGTTCTTGTCGTAGAACACGATCAGGTTGCCCAGCTGCTGCGTGCCGGCCAGCGAGGAGGCCTCGCTGGTGACGCCCTCTTCGATGTCGCCGTCGGAGGCGATCACGTAGATGTAGTGGTCGAAGGGGCTCTCCCCGGGCGGTGCGTCGGGGTCGAACAAACCGCGTTCGTAGCGCGACGCCATTGCCATGCCGACCGCCGACGCCAGCCCCTGCCCCAGCGGGCCGGTGGTGATCTCCACGCCCCTGGTGTGCCGGAACTCGGGGTGACCGGGCGTCTTGGACTTGAACGTCCGCAGCGCCTCGATGTCGGACAGTTCGAGCCCGAACCCGCCGAGGTAGAGCTGGATGTAGAGGGTCAGGCTCGAGTGTCCGCAGGACAGGATGAACCGGTCGCGGCCCAGCCATGCGGTGTCGCTGGGATCGTGGCGCATCTGGCGCTGGAACAGCGTGTAGGCCAGCGGCGCCAGGCTCATCGCCGTGCCGGGGTGACCGTTGCCCACCTTCTGGACGGCGTCGGCGGCCAGCACGCGGACGGTGTCCACCGCGCGAGTGTCCAGCTCGGTCCAGTCGTCGGGATGGTTCGGTCGGGTCAGCGAAGAGATCTCTTCGAGCGTGGTCACGAGGTGCGCTCCTTGACTTCGGTAGGGCGTGTCGATCCGCACCAACCACCCTAGTGCTCACCCACGCCGAGACGCAGGGGGTGATACCCGCCCGGGGTCCGAGCCATCCGCAACCACCCCGCCAATTTCGGGGACGGCCCCCCGCGGTCTACCATCGCCTGTAGTAGACGCGGCGTGAAGGAGTTGGTTGGGTGAGGATCCGCGAAGGCGACCTCGTCGGGGATTCGGCCGACGCCGCGCCGCACGGGTTCGGGACCACACTGCTCGGCTATCTGGCGCTGACCAAGCCGCGCGTCATCGAACTGCTGCTCGTCACCACGATCCCCGCGATGCTGCTCGCGCATCGCGGCAGCGTCGACCCACTGCTGATCCTCAACACGATGTTCGGCGGCCTGCTGGCCGCCGCAGGCGCGAACACCCTGAACTGCGTCGCCGACGCCGACATCGACAAGGTGATGAAGCGCACGGAGCGCCGCCCGCTGGCCCGCGCCACCGTGCCGCGCAGTCACGCGCTGGTGTTCGGCCTGGCGCTGTCCGTCGGCTCGTTCTTCTGGCTGTGGTGGACCACGAACATGCTGTCGGCCCACCTGGCCGGCGCCACGATCGCGTTCTACGTGCTCGTGTACACGCTGCTGCTCAAGCGGCGCACCTCGCAGAACGTCGTGTGGGGCGGAGCTGCCGGCTGCATGCCGGTGATGATCGGCTGGTCCGCGGTGACCGGCACGATCTCGTGGCCCGCGATCGTGATGTTCCTGATCATCTTCTTCTGGACGCCGCCGCACACCTGGGCGCTGGCGATGCGCTACAAGGAGGACTACAAGGCGGCCGGCGTGCCGATGCTGCCCGTGGTGGCGACCGAGGTGCAGGTCACCAAGCAGATCCTGGTCTACACCTGGCTGACCGTGATCGCGACGTTGGCACTGGCCATGGCCACCGGGTGGCTGTACGCGTCGGTGGCCATCCTCGCCGGCACCTGGTTCCTGGTGATGGCGCATCAGCTCTACGCCGGCGTGCGCCGCGGTGAGCCGGTCAAGCCGCTGCGGCTGTTCCTGCAGTCGAACAACTACCTCGCGGTGGTGTTCTGCGCGCTGGCCGTCGACTCGGCGCTCGACCTTCCGACGCTGCTGCACCTCTAACCAGGCAGCAGCACCACCGATCCGACGGTCTTGCGGCCCTGCAGGTCGCGATGGGCCTGCTCGGCATCGGCCAGCGCATAGCGATTGCTCACGGTCACGCTCAGCGTGCCGTCGGCGATGGCGCTCAACAGCTCGCCTGCGCGCCACGAGAATTCGTCCGACGTGCGGGTGTGGTGCGCGAGATTGGGCCGCGTCAGGAACACCGAGCCTGCAGCGTTGAGGCGCTGCGGATCGAACGGCGGCACCGGCCCGCTTGCGGCGCCGAACAATGCCAGCGTGCCGCGCACCGCGAGGCTGGCCAGGCTGGCCTCGAACGTCGACGCCCCGACCCCGTCATAGACCGCCTGGACTCCGTTGCCGTCGGTCAGCTCGCGGATACGCGCGCCGAACGCGGCGGCGCCCCCGTCCTCCTGGCTGGGGTAGTCCAGCACCTCGATTGCACCCGCCTGTCGGGACAGCTCGGCCTTGTCGGGCGTGGAGACGGTGGTGATCACCTTGGTCGCGAGGCTGGTGGCCCACTGGGTCAGGATCAGCCCGACGCCGCCCGCGCCGGCGTGCACGAGCACGGTGTCGCCCTGCTGGATCGGGTAGGTGGACTTGATCAGATAGTGCGCCGTCATGCCCTTCAGCAGCGCCGAGGCCGCGACATCGGGGGCAACGCCTTCGGGCACGTAGGCGACGAAATCGGCGGGTGCCAGGCAGTAGTCGGCGTAGGCGCCGAGGGCCTGCGCGGTCACCACGCGATCGCCGACGTTGAGCGCGGCCACCTCGTCGCCGACGGCCTCGATCGTGCCGCACACCTCGGTGCCGACGACGAACGTGAGCTCGCGCGGATACAGCCCGGAGCGGAAGTACGTGTCGATGAAGTTCACGCCGATCGCCTCGGCCTTGATCAGCACCTGATCGGGTCCCGGTGCGGGCTGAGGCTTTTCGACGTAGGACAGGACTTCCGGTCCGCCGGTCTCGGCGACTTCGATCGCGTACATAGGTGACATCATGCCCGTCATGAAGCTCGCCCGTCCCGAGGTGTTCCATCCGCGCATCGTGTTCGCGGGATGTCCCGCGTTGCCCGAGGGTGACGGTGACGACGCCGGGCTGGTGGACGCGCTGCGGACCCGCGGACTCCACGCCCGGTGGTTGTCCTGGGACGACCCCGCGACGCTGGAGGCCGACGTGGTGATCCTGCGCGCGGCGTGGGACTACACCGAGCGGCTGAGTGATTTCCTGGCCTGGACGCGGCGGGTGCCGCGGTTGCTCAACGGCCCTGACGTGGTCGCCTGGAACACCGACAAGCGGTACCTCGCCGATCTGGCCGCCGCCGGCGTGCCTACGGTCCCGAGTGCGTTCTTCGCACCGGGGGAGCCGGTCGTCATCCCAGGCGCAGAGGTCGGGGGGGAAATCGTGGTCAAACCGGCGGTCGGCGCCGGGTCGTTGGGCGCCATGCGATTCCGCGACGCGGACGCGGCGCAGGCGCACGCGATTGCGCTGCAGGCCGCCGGACGGACAGCGCTGGTGCAGCCCTACGACCCGCGGGTGGCCGACGGTGAGACCGCGCTGGTGTTCCTGCGGGGTGAGCCGTCGCACGCGTTCACCAAGGGGCCGATGCTGCCCGCGCCGGGACGGGGTCCGGTGCTCGACCCGTCCGGCACGTACGCCGAGGAGAGCCTGCGGCGCGCGGACCCGGAGGACGAGCTGTGGGAAGCCGGCCATGCGGCGCTCGCCGCGGCGGCGGCGCATCTCGGCATCCGGGTCACCGATCTGCTGTACGCGCGCGTCGACGTGCTGGGCGGGGTGGACGCGCCGGCCCTGCTGGAACTGGAGATGGTCGAGCCCTCACTGGGGTGGCGCCAGCTCGACGAATCGACCCGGCAGCGGCAGCAGCGCAGGTTCGCCGTCGCTGTCGAGTCAGCTCTCGACGAGCTGGGGCTCGGCCCGTTCGGGCAACGCCCGTTCGTGCAGCGCCGCCCATAGCGCGGCCGTCGCCGCGGTGCACGCCGCGGCCCCGGCGACGTGGAAGGCCACCAGCACCTCGGGCACGCCGGTGGCGAACTGCACCGCACCGAGCAATCCCTGCGCGGCGACCAGTACCACCAGAACGCGCAGGCGCCGCATCACCGGCGCAGCGGCGTGGGTCGCGACCAGACCGAAGCCCAGGCCCACGACCAGCGCCAGATAGGCCACCAGCAGCGACGAGTGCAGATGCACGAGCGTGGTGATCTCCACCTCCAGCCGCGGCACCGGTCGGTCGATGCTCTTGTCTCCGGCGTGGGGGCCCGCTCCGGTGACCATCGTGCCGGTGGTCAGCACGGCGGACAGGACGAGCGCGCTCAGCGCGGTCAGCCGGCGCAGCGGTCGCGGTGCCCGGTCCGCCGGCGCGCCGTGATCGGGCTGGCCGATCTTCACGAACAGCAGGACCGAGAGCCAGACCATCAGCATCGAGGCGAGCAGGTGCACCGCCACGGTCCACCAGAGCAGGCCGGTCAGGACGGTGATCCCGCCGATCACGGCCTGCAGCACCGTCGACGCCGGCATCAGCCACGCATAGATCAGCACCTCGCGGCGACGCCGCGCGCGGGTCACCACGACGACGACCGCCGCAGCGGTCAGCACGACGAGGAACGTGATGAGCCGGTTGCCGAACTCGACGGCCTGATGGATCACCGGCACTTCGGCGTGCGGGACGGGGGTGAAGCTGCCAGGGAAGCACTGCGGCCAGGTCGGGCAGCCCAGTCCCGATGCGGTGACGCGGACGATCGCCCCGGTCACGGCGATGCCGCCCTGGGTGAGGATCACCGCCGCGGCGACGATGCGCTGCACGCGCAGGCTCGGTTCGGGAAGGAGATCGACGAGCCGCACGAAGAGTCGTGGCAGGAGTCGTCGGCGGGGCACGGTGTCGATGGTAGAGCCCGTCTAACTACGGATCGTAGTAGGGGCGGTGAGAGGTACCAGCACCTCGTCGACCAGCGTGAGCACGAGCTCGTCGTCGATGGGATCGCCGGTGATCAGCAGGTGGTGCCACAGCACGCTCTGGCCGAGTTCGCGGACGACGCCGATCGGGATGTCGGCGCGCACGTCGCCCCGCTCGATGCCGCGCTGCAGAAGGGAGGTCACATCGGCTTTGCGGCTTCCGACGACGTCGGCGTAGAACGTCTCGGCCAGTTCGCGGTCGGCCGCCACCGCCATCACGATGGAACGCATCAGCGGACCCTGCGGTCCGGCGAACAACTCGGCCCAGCCGCGCAGCACGGCCAGCATGTCGGTGCGGAAGCTGCCCGTGTCCGCGGTGGGGATCGATGCGGCCGCCACCTCGATGAGCGTGTCGCGCAGCAGCGAGCGCCGGTCGCTCCACCGCCGGTACAGCACCGGCTTGCTGGTGTGGGCCGCGGCTGCGACCGCCTCCATCGTGACGCCGTCAGGCCCGTGGGATGCCAGCAGCTCCATGACGGCCGACTTGATCGCGGTGTCCAGCTCTGCACCGCGGCGACGGGTAGTGGGCACGATCACACTCGATTCGTTGAGAAACGCTTGCGTATCTTAATTCGACTATCGTACCGTTGTTCTTAAGAAACGTAAACGTATCTTGTAAGGACGGACATGCTTCGCCAGACACTTCCCGTGCTGTATCCGCTGCGGACGGTCGAGACGGCATCGGTGCAGCTCACCGACCACGCCCACGGTCGGCGCCGGGTCACCATCGACCACCGGCCGCTCGCCCGGGTCACCCCGGCGATGCTGCTCGACTGGTTCACCCACCTGGACGGCACGATGAGCTACGGCGGCCAGGTCGTCGATCGGTACCTGGCGTGGCACCCGACCGATCACATCCGGTGGGAGCTGTGGCGTGCTGCGCCCGGCGGCGGCGCGGGCGAAGGTGCGCGGTTCCACATCGTCGAGGCCTTCGGTGGCGATCCGAGGTTCGGCGTCGACGTCGTCGACCGGGTCGAGAAGCTCGACGTCACCGGCATCCGGTTGGTGCAGCGACTCGCAGGCGTGCCGATCTTCGCGCTCGAACACACGTGGTCAGCCGGCGTCGAGGGCACCCACTACGTGTCGGTGATGGACATCGGTGCGCGCAGCGCGCTGATGGCGCCGGTCAATGAGCTGCTGTGGCGGCGATTTCCGCCGGAGATGGTGCGCGCCTGGGTGCGGCACAACATCGAAGAGGTCGGGCAGCTGGAGTATCTGCTGCCTGCGCTGGCCGCCTCAGGTGAAGCGGAACCAGCGCAGCGCGCCTAGGCCGGCCACAACGCCCCAGATCGCGAGCACCGCGAGCCCGAACCAGTCGACCGAGAGTGTCATCGCGCGCGTGAGCGCCTCGGTCAGCGCCCCCGACGGCGTCAGTCTCGCGACCCACTGCACGGCTGCGGGCACGATGCCGCCGTCGGTGTCGCCCTCCACGGTCAGCGCGCCTACTCCTGCGAACACGAACCACATCAGGTTCGCCACGGCCAGCACGATCTCGGCCCGCAGGGTGCCGCCGAGCAGCAGGCCCAAGGCCGCGAACACCGCGGTGCCCAGCGCGATGATGATCGCGCCCAGGGCGAGGCCGGCCGGTGCGGGCCGCCATCCCAGGCCGATGCCGATCGCGCCCAGCAATATCGACTGCAGGAACACCACGGTCACCACGGCCAACGATTTGCCGGCGATGATGCCCCACACGGGCAGCGCGGTGGCGCCGAGCCGCTTGAGCGCTCCGTAGCGCCGGTCGAAGGCCACCGCGATCGCCTGCCCGGTGAACGCGGTCGAGATGACCGCCAGCGCCATGATCGCCGGGGTGAACGTCGCGGCGCGGTCCGAACCGAACGAGCCGAGCGGCAGCAGCGTCAGGCCGATCAGCAGCGTGATCGGGATGAACATCGTCAACAGCAGTTGCTCGCCGTTGCGTAGCAGCAACCGCAGTTCCAACCCGTACTGCGCGGTCAGCATCCGCGGCACCGGCGCGGGCCGCGGATCGGGGGAGAAGGTGCCCTCGGCGAACCGGTTCGGTGTGTTCCTGGGTGTGCTCACTGCCGCAGCTCCCGCCCGGTGACATCGAGGAACACGTCTTCGAGGCTGCGCTGCTCGACCCGCATGTCCGTGGCGAGCACGTCGAGGCGGGCGCACCACGCCGTGACGGTCGCGAGCACCTGCGGATCGATGCGGCCCTCGATCAGGTATTCCCCGGGGGCCGTCTCGGTCGCGCGGTAGCTCTCGGGCAGCGCCGCGATCAGCAGCGAGAGATCCAGCATGCGGGGTGCCCGGAACCGCAGCTGGTTCTCGGCGCCACTGCGCATCAACTCGGCCGGTGTGCCGCTGGCCACGGCCTGGCCCCGGTCGATGATCAGGATGTGGTCGGCCAGTTCCTCGGCTTCGGTGAGCTGATGCGTGGTGAGCACCACCGTCACACCGTCGCGCCGCAGGGCGTCGATCAGCTCCCACACGACCAGCCGCGCGTGCGCGTCCATGCCTGCTGTCGGCTCGTCCAGGAACACCAGCTCGGGTCGGCCCACCACTGCGCACGCCAGGGCGAGCCGCTGCTGCTGCCCGCCGGACAGCCGGCGGTAGGTGGTGCGTGCCGAATCGGTCAGGCCCAGAGTGTCCAGCAGCCACGCCGGGTCCAGCGGGTTGGCCGCGTAGGAGGCCACGAGCCGCAGCATCTCGCCGGCACGCGCGGCCGGATAGGCGCCGCCGCCCTGGAGCATCACCCCGGTCCTGGCCCGCACCTCGGCGTTGTCGGACACGGGGTCCAATCCGAGGATCTCGATGCTGCCGGCGTCGGGACGGACGAAGCCCTCGCACATCTCGACCGTCGTCGTCTTGCCGGCGCCGTTCGGGCCGAGCAGCGCGAAGATCTCGGCCGCGCCCACCTCGAGGTCGAGATCGGACACCGCCACGGTGGCGCCGTACCGCTTGGTCACGCCGCGCAACCGGACCGGCGCGCTGACGGAACAGGAGGTCACGGAGATTCAGCGTAGGCGTCGGCTGCGGGGACGGACTTGTCGGCCGTGCCCACCGGCTCGTCGAGCCGCCCCGTCGCGGCCTCCGGTACCGCCCGCCACGGCAGCCACCGATAGGTCAGCGCGATCAACGCGAGCACGATCACCGTGCTGGCCAGCGTCGCCAGCACGATCTGGAACAGCGCGAAGCGATCGCCGTTGGCGGTGGGGCCGAAGATTCCCACGATGAGCGTGACGGCGATGACCGCGGCGCGGAAGCCCGGCCGGGTGGCCCAGGCGGCCAGCGGAATGATCGCCCACAGCAGGTACCACGGCTGCACTACCGGGAACAGCAACACGGTGATGCCGAGTGCGACGCCGAGCCCGCCGACCGGGTGCAGCCGATTGCGCAACACGGCGAACAGCAGCCAGGTGACGAACATCGCGATCAGGGTCACGCCGATCGCGCGGGTCAG
Source organism: Actinomycetes bacterium (assembly GCA_023404955.1). Classification (GTDB taxonomy): domain Bacteria; phylum Actinomycetota; class Actinomycetes; order Mycobacteriales; family Mycobacteriaceae; genus Mycobacterium. Next base: position 18,911 of record JAEXZY010000120.1, on the reverse strand, counting down.
CGCGAGGACGGCGGTGGTGTGGTCGCCGAGTCCGAGCAGGATGCCGACCTGGCCGGTGCCCAGCGCGAGCAGCGTCGGCGGGGACATCCAGCTGCGCACCACGTTGGCGGTGCCGAGGGTGAACAGCCAGCCGAAGCCCAGACCGCTGGCCCAGCCGATCAGCGCCATCACCGCCAGCGACACCGCGCCGAGCGAGGTGCCGGCCACCAGGAACGCCTTGACCGTGCCGCCCCACCGCGCGGCCAGCGCCATCGCGACGAAGCCGAGCGCCAGCAGGCCGGGCAGCTTCACCTGCGAGGACATCGTGATCAGCACCGTGCCGGCCACCAGCATCGCGGGCGCGTACCAGCGGCGCGGTTCCGTCGTGCCCATCGCTGCGATGCCGCGCAGTGCGAATTCGGTGCCGGCCAGCATCAGACCGAGCATCAGCGCCTCGTTGTGGATGCCGGCGATCAGGTGCATGAACAGCAGCGGGTTGGTCGCGCCCAGCCACAGTGCGCTCACCTCGGCCACCCCGCAGCGGCGGGCCAATCGGGGGGTGGCCCAGACGATCAGGCCGACGCCCAGCAAGACCATCAAGCGGTGGAACAGCACCGCCTCGACGATGTTCTCGCCGGTGACCCGGGAGATGCCGCGGCCGATCCACAGGAACAGCGGCCCGTACGGGGCGGGCGTCTCGCGCCACAGGCTGGGGACCGACAGTGTGAAGACGTGATCGAGGCCCAGACCCGGGGCCGGTCCGACCCGGTAGGGGTCGCTGCCCTGCAGCGAGATCTCGCTCTGGGCCAGGTAGGAGTAGACGTCCTTGCTGTACATCGGCGGGGCGATCAGCAGCGGCAGCGCCCACAGCAGCAGCGTGCGGTCCACCTGGCTGCGCGTCATGCGTCGCTTGCCCAGCGCGAACCGGCCGAGCATCAGCCAGGCCAGCGCCATCATCACCGCACCGGTCGTGGTCATGGTCAGAGACACCGTCTGGATGCGTGACGGCAGGTTGAGCAGGCGCACACCGAAGGTGGGGTCCTGCACCACGGGCCGCGCGCCGGCACCCAGCGCGCCGATCGCCATCAGCACGGTTCCGGTTGCGCCGAACAGTCGCGTGCGATGCAGCGCGACCAGTTCGGCGGCGTCGAGAGGGCTGCCGACGGTTCGCTCATCGCCGTGGAGACCGGCGATCGAGGTGCTGAGCGAGTGTCGGCGGGCTGCCACCCCGGCAGCCTAGCGGGCGGACTATTCCCGGTTCGGCGCCCTGTTTGGTGTGACAAGGATGACCGTGGCGATAAGGGTGACCTTGGTGGACCCGGTCAGGCAATTGCGTCACACTGGTGTTGTGAAAATCCGTCCGGAGGGCACCGTCGTGCCGGCTGACGGGGTGGCCTCTGTGCCGTCCCCGCCGGTCGCCGACGGGGACACCAGGACGGCGATCGTGCGCCTGCTGCTGGAATCGGGCACGACGACGGCGAGCAGCATCGGCGAGCGGTTGGGCCTGTCGGCCGCCGGGGTGCGCCGGCACCTCGACGCGTTGATCGAGGCGGGCGACGCCCAGGCCAAGTCGGCGGCCGCCTGGCAGCAGGAGGGCCGCGGCCGGCCCGCCAAGCGGTATCAGCTGACCGCGGCCGGGCGCGCCAAACTCGAGCACACCTACGACGATCTGGCGTCGGCGGCCATGCGGGCGCTGCGCGAGATCGGCGGGGACGACGCGGTGCACACGTTCGCCCGTCGGCGCATCGACACGATCCTGTCCGGCGTCGCACCTGCGGCGACCGACAGCGCCGAGGACGTCGAAGCCGCGGCCGAACGCGTCGCCGACGCCCTGAGCCGGGCCGGCTACGCCACGACGACCACGCAGGTGCGCGGTCCGCTGGGCGGGGTGCAGATCTGCCAGCACCACTGCCCGGTCTCCCACGTCGCCGAGGAGTTCCCCGAACTCTGCGAGGCCGAACAACAGGCGATGGCCGAGGTGCTGGGCACCCACGTCCAGCGGCTCGCCACCATCGTCAACGGGGATTGTGCCTGCACCACCCACGTTCCGGCGCACAGCCCGCGCCGGAACCCGTCAGCAAGCAAAAGGAGTGTGTCGCAATGACACTCACACCGGAGGTCAAGCCAGAAGCGCTGACTCAGGAGGAGACCATCGCCTCCCTGGGCAAGTACGGCTACGGCTGGGCCGACTCCGACGTCGCTGGTGCCAGCGCCCAGCGCGGGCTGTCCGAGGCGGTGGTGCGCGACATCTCGGCGAAGAAGAGCGAGCCGGAGTGGATGCTCGACATCCGCCTCAAGGCGTTGCGCACCTTCGACAAGAAGCCGATGCCGAACTGGGGGTCCAACCTCGAGGGCATCGACTTCGACAACATCAAGTACTTCGTGCGCTCCAGCGAGAAGCAGGCCGCCACGTGGGATGACCTGCCCGCGGACATCAAGAACACCTACGACAAGCTCGGCATCCCCGAAGCCGAGAAGCAGCGTCTGGTCTCGGGTGTGGCCGCGCAGTACGAGTCCGAGGTCGTCTACCACTCGATCCGCGAGGACCTCGAGGCCCAGGGCGTCATCTTCCTCGACACCGATTCCGGCCTGCGTGAGCATCCCGAACTGTTCCGGGAGTACTTCGGCACTGTGATCCCCGCCGGGGACAACAAGTTTTCCGCGCTCAACACCGCGGTGTGGTCGGGTGGGTCGTTCATCTACGTCCCCAAGGGCGTGCACGTCGACATCCCGCTGCAGGCCTACTTCCGCATCAACACCGAGAACATGGGCCAGTTCGAGCGGACGCTGATCATCGTCGACGAGGACGCCTACGTGCACTACGTCGAAGGCTGCACGGCGCCGATCTACAAGAGCGATTCGCTGCACAGTGCGGTCGTCGAGATCATCGTCAAGCCCGGCGGGCGGTGCCGCTACACGACGATCCAGAACTGGTCGAACAACGTCTTCAACCTGGTGACCAAGCGCGCCCGGGCCGAGGCCGGCGCCACGATGGAATGGGTCGACGGCAACATCGGCTCCAAGGTCACGATGAAGTACCCGGCCGTGTGGATGACCGGTGAGCACGCCAAGGGCGAGGTGCTCTCGGTCGCGTTCGCCGGTGAGGGCCAGCACCAGGACACCGGTGCCAAGATGCTGCACCTCGCGCCGAACACCTCGTCCAACATCGTGTCCAAGTCCGTCGCCCGCGGCGGTGGCCGCGCGTCCTACCGAGGCCTGGTCCAGGTCAACAAGGGCGCCCACGGCTCGCGCTCGAGCGTCAAATGCGATGCGCTGCTGGTCGATACCATCAGCCGCTCCGACACCTACCCCTACGTCGACATCCGCGAGGACGACGTCACGATGGGCCACGAGGCCACCGTGTCGAAGGTCAGCGAGGATCAGATGTTCTATCTGATGAGCCGGGGGCTGACCGAGGACGAGGCGATGGCGATGGTGGTGCGCGGCTTCGTCGAGCCGATCGCCAAGGAGCTCCCGATGGAGTACGCGCTGGAGCTCAACCGGCTGATCGAGCTGCAGATGGAAGGCGCGGTCGGCTAGTGGCGGATTCCAATGTGGCGGCGAATCTGACGACAGCTGTCGAAGGCGCCACCAAGGGCGAGCTGTTCACCTCCTTCGACGTCGACGCGTTCGAGGTGCCCGGCGGCCGTGACGAGATCTGGCGCTTCACCCCGCTCAAGCGACTGCGGGGCCTGCACGACGGGTCGGCCACCGCCACGGCAGAGGTCACTGTCGAGGTGGCGGCTGCCGGTGACGTGCGTGTCGATCGCGTCTCGCGCGACGACACCCGGCTCGGGCAGGCTGGCGCTCCGGCCGATCGTGTTGCGGCGCAGGCATATTCGTCGTTCCAGACGGCGACGCTGATCGAGGTGCCCGCCCAGGCTGTGATCACCGATCCGATCGAGGTGACGATCACCGGCCCCGGCGAGGGAGCCACCGCCTACGGGCACGTGCAGATCCGGCTCGGCGAGCTGGCCGAGGCGGTGGTGGTGCTCGACCACCGCGGCAGCGGAACGTACGCGGACAACATCGAGTTCGTGGTCGGCGACGGTGCGACGCTGCGCGTGGTGTCAATCGCGGACTGGGCCGACGACGCCGTGCACGTCAGCACGCACCACGCGACGCTCGGGCGGGACTCGGTGTTGCGGCACGCCGCGGTGACGCTCGGCGGCGAGGTGGTGCGGTTGACCGGCCGCGTGCGCTACACCGCGCCCGGCGGCGACGCCGAACTGCTCGGCCTGTACTTCGCCGACGACGGTCAGCACTTCGAATCCCGGCTGCTCGTCGACCACGCGCAACCGAACTGCCGCTCCAATGTCACGTACAAAGGTGCGCTGCAAGGTGATCCGGCGTCGCGACGGCCCGACACCCACACCGTGTGGGTGGGCGATGTGCTGATCCGCGCCGAGGCCACCGGAACCGACACGTTCGAGGTGAACCGCAACCTGGTGCTCACCGACGGTGCGCGCGCCGACTCCGTGCCCAACCTCGAGATCGAGACCGGTGAGATCGTCGGGGCCGGCCACGCCAGCGCCACCGGGCGCTTCGACGACGAGCAACTGTTCTACCTGCGTGCCCGCGGCATCCCCGAGGAGCAGGCCCGCCGCTTGGTGGTCCGCGGCTTCTTCAACGAGATCATCGCCAAGATCTCCGTCCCCGCCGTGCGGGACCGCCTGACCGACGCCATCGAACGCGAACTCGCGATTACCGAGAGAACCGAGAGAACCTGACCATGACCACACTGGACATCAAAGATCTACACGTCTCGGTGAACACCGCCGAGGGCGAAGAGATCCCGATCCTCAAAGGTGTCGACCTGACCGTGAAGTCGGGCGAGACGCACGCGGTGATGGGCCCCAACGGGTCCGGCAAGTCGACGCTGTCCTACGCGATCGCCGGGCATCCGAAGTACACGGTCACCGGCGGGTCCATCACGCTGGACGGCGAGGACGTGCTCGAGATGAGTGTCGACGAGCGCGCGCGGGCCGGCCTGTTCCTGGCCATGCAGTACCCCGTCGAGGTGCCGGGGGTGTCGATGTCGAACTTCCTGCGCACCGCCGCGACCGCGGTGCGGGGCGAGGCGCCGAAGCTGCGGCACTGGGTCAAGGAAGTCAAGGGTGCGATGACCGATCTCGGCATCGACCCGTCTTTCGGCGAACGCAGCGTCAACGAGGGTTTCTCCGGCGGTGAGAAGAAGCGCCACGAGATCCTGCAGCTCGGTCTGCTCAAGCCCAAGATCGCGATTCTCGACGAGACCGATTCGGGCCTCGACGTCGACGCGCTGCGTGTCGTCAGCGAGGGCGTGAACCGCTACGCCGAGGCCGAGCACGGCGGCGTGCTGCTGATCACGCACTACACCCGCATCCTGCGCTACATCCAGCCGCAGTTCGTCCATGTGTTCGTGGGCGGCCGGATCGTCGAATCGGGCGGGCCCGAGCTCGCCGACGAACTGGAAGCGAACGGCTACGAGCGCTTCACCCAGCAGGCCGCCACGGGAGCCTGACCGTGACGGCTGCGCGAGTGCTCGATGCGGCCGAACTGGCCAGGGTCAGAGCGGACTTCCCGATCCTGTCGCGGGTGATGCGCGGCGGCAACCAGCTGGCGTATCTGGACTCGGGCGCGACATCGCAGAAGCCGCTGTGCGTGCTGGACGCGGAGCGGGAGTTCCTGCTCACGTCCAACGGGGCGGTGCACCGGGGTGCCCACCAGCTGATGGAGGAGGCCACCGACGCCTACGAACAGGGCCGCGAGGACATCGCGGCGTTCGTCGGCGCGGACGCCGACGAGCTGGTCTTCACCAAGAACGCGACCGAGGCCATCAATGTGGTGGCCTATGCGCTGGGGGACAGGCGGTTCGACCGCGTCGTCGGCCCGGGCGACGTCATCGTCACCACCGAGTTGGAGCACCACGCGAACCTGGTGCCCTGGCAGGAGCTGGCGCAGCGGACCGGGGCGACCTTGCGCTGGTACGGCGTCACCGACGATGGTCGCATCGACCTGGATTCGCTTCAGCTCGACGAGCGCGTGAAACTCGTTGCCTTCAGCCATCATTCGAATGTGACCGGGGCGGTCGCGCCGGTCGAGGAGCTGGTCGCGAGGGCCCGCGCGGTGGGGGCGCTGGTGCTGCTGGACGCCTGCCAGTCGGTTCCGCACCAGCCGGTCGATCTGCACGCTCTCGACGTCGACTTCGCCGCGTTCTCCGGGCACAAGATGCTCGGACCCACCGGCATCGGTGTGCTGTACGGCAGGCGTGCCCTGCTCGACGCGATGCCTCCCGTGCTGACGGGCGGGTCGATGATCGCGACGGTCACGATGGAGGCCACCACGTTCGCGCCGGCACCGCAGCGTTTCGAGGCGGGCACTCCGATGACCTCGCAGGTCGTCGGATTGGCCGCTGCCGCACGCTATCTCGACGGGCTGGGGATGCCGGCCGTGGAGGAGCACGAACGTGACCTCGTCGCAGCTGCGCTGGCCGGCCTCTCGGAGATCGACGGTGTCCGGATCATCGGACCGACCTCGATGACCGACCGCGGATCGCCCGTGTCGTTCGTCGTCGACGGCGTGCACGCCCACGACGTCGGACAGGTGCTCGACGACGACGGGGTCGCTGTGCGGGTGGGCCACCACTGCGCGTGGCCGCTGCACCGCAGGTTCGGGATCGCCGCGACCGCCCGCGCCTCGTTCGCTGTCTACAACACCCCCGACGAAGTGGACCGGTTGGTGGCCGGAGTGCGCCGCGCCGTGGAGTTCTTCGATCCGGCGGGCAGGAGCGAAGCGACCCGGGGTCGTTCATGAGACTCGAGCAGATCTACCAGGAAGTGATCCTGGACCACTACAAGCACCCGCACCACCGCGGCCTGCGGGAACCGTTCGCCACCGAGGTGCACCACGTCAATCCGACGTGTGGCGACGAGGTGACGTTGCGCGTGGCCCTGTCCGAAGACGGGGAGACGGTCACCGACATCTCCTACGACGGGCAGGGGTGCTCGATCAGCCAGGCCTCGACGTCGGTGTTGACCGACCAGGTGATCGGTCAGACCGTCGGGGACGCCCTGAAGACCGTGGCGGCGTTCTCGGAGATGGTGTCGTCGCGGGGCACGATCGACGGTGACGAGGACGTGCTCGGTGACGGCATCGCGTTCGCCGGGGTGGCCAAGTACCCGGCGCGGGTGAAATGCGCGCTGCTGGGCTGGACCGCGTTCAAAGCCGCGCTGGCCCAGGCACACGGGCCCGATAAGACTTCTGTGGAGGAGAACTGATGAGTGAGACCGCACCGCACGAGGACCTGCTCGCCGACATCGAAGAGGCGATGCGCGACGTCGTCGACCCCGAGCTCGGCATCAACGTCGTCGACCTCGGGCTGGTCTACGGCGTCAACGTCGCCCAGGAAGACGGCGGCGACGTCGCGCTGATCGACATGACGCTGACGTCGGCCGCCTGCCCGCTGACCGACGTGATCGAAGACCAGTCCCGCACCGCCCTCATCGGCGCCGGGCTGGTCAATGAATTGCGCATCAACTGGGTCTGGAATCCGCCGTGGGGCCCGGACAAGATCACCGAGGACGGCCGCGAACAACTGCGCGCCCTCGGCTTCACGGTCTGACCCCTTCGAGCAGCTGGGCCAGCTCCAGCACATCGGCGGCGACGAGGGTCGGGCGCGGCAGCGTCGGCACCACCGCGTTGCCCGGCCGGGCCAGGAACGCCCCCTGCATGCCTGCGCTCTGGGCGCCGATGGTGTCCCACACGTGCGCGGCCACCATCATGCAGTTCTGCGGCGCTACCCCCAGCTCGGCGGCAACGTCTGCATACAGCCGGGTGGCCGGCTTGAAGGTGGCGAACGCGTCGACGCTGAACTGCTGCTCGACGTAACCGCCCAGCCCCGCCGTATCCAGCGGTGTCGGCGCTCCGCTGACCGGAGGCGAATTGGTCAGTGTCACCACCCGGTAGCCCTGGGAACGCAGCCGAGCCAGACCCTCGTCGACGTCGGGATGGGCGGGCATCGAGCGCAGCGCCTCACCGACACGCCCCCAGTCGTCCTCGCTGATCGTGACACCGTGGACGGCGCCGACCATCGACAGGACGCCCCGGCCGAGGGTGAAGAAGTCGACATAGCTGTCGGCCAGCGTCGCTGTCATCGAATACAGGAGCAGCTGCGCGAACCACTCGCGCAGCACCCGGCGGTCTCCGAACAGGTCGGCGAACACCGGCCCCACCGACTCGATGTCGAGCAGGGTCTCGTTGACATCGAAGATCAGCACATCAGGGCGCACGGTTTCATGTAACGCTACTGGTGCATCAGCGCACTGCATTTCGCCACCATCCCTGCAGACAGGAGCGGGTGACCACATGCTCGCCGTCCCAGCCGCAGTGTGGCGATGGGGTCCGCTCGGCCGGGCACTGATCGCCGGGACGGTCATCGGAGTCTGCCTCGGAGGGCTCGCGTGGCTGGACTCCGGAACCGTGCTCGCCGCCGCAGCCGTGTTCGTGGTGACCGGCATCCTGTCCGGCGTGGTGATGGCGCGGCGGATGGCCGGTGACTGGCCGGAGGCCGCCGCGCTCGGTCGCGTCGACAGGGTGACCGTCGTGCGGGCCGTGCGTCGCGGTCGACCGGTGGCAGAACCGCGGCTTCGCGAGGCGGCAATGACCTACGCGTCCGCACTGCGGACGGCGGCGTCGCGCCGATCGCTCGGGCGGTATCTGCTGGCTGTCGTCGTGGTCGTCGCCCTCGCCACGGCCGTGTGGGACGCCCTCTACGGGTCGACGGGCAGCGCCGTCGCGTCGATCATCTACCTCGCCGCCCTGCTGGTCGAGCTCCTGTGGTGGCCGCGATACACCGCGGCGCTGGTGCGCCGGACCGACCGGGCGGTGGGCATCCCGTCCGCGCCGTGAGTTCTTGCCTCCTCGACGTCGGCTACGGAAATGTCAGCGTCTTGTGGGTCGCCGACCACGTTCATCTGTCGAGCATCGGACATCTGGCGAACAATGGCAATTGCGCTGGAAATGCACTCCAGCGAACACTCCGATATCCCCGAAATGTGACACTTCACGGCATGTGAAGAAATTGTCGGGAAAGCATGCAACGGCCGCAGCCACTGTGTATAACGTTTGCTGAGTACCGGGGATTCACTCTGCGAGGGCTTCTGAACTGCACCGACGCGCAGTTTTGCCGTTCGCTGTTGACTGCCGAATTCCGGTGTTCACTTTGCTTCGCCTTTCGTTAACTGTCTCGGCCAGAGAAATGAGTTCGGTGATGCAATCAACGCAGCGTTCAGGATCGTCGCCCCTCAACGGCAAACACCTTTTGGCCGGCGGCATCGTCGCGGCCGGGTTGATGGCCGCAGGCGTGGCCGGGGCGAGCACCGCCGCGGCCGCACCCGACGACACGGCGTCGCATTCCGTCTCGGCGACGCCCGACGGAACCTCGACTGCGGGGACCTCGACTGCGGGGACCAAGCCGACTCGCGCCTCGTCGCGCGGCCAGGCCCGCGACTCCGATGAGCGCCCGGCGGACACACCCTTGCGTCGTGTGAATCGGCCGAGCGCCGACAGCGACGAGACGGCGGGGGAGGACAGCCGCCCGCAGCGGCGCGATCGCACCCGCCGCACCGACAACGTCACGGCAACCGCGGACGAGCGCACGTCCCGCACCGTGACGCGCCGGGTGCCGGAGACGGCCCGAGAAACGGACGAGGTCACGGTCACCCCGGCGGTGTCCACCTCGACCAGGACATCAGCTCTGACGTCCGCGAGCAGTACCACCCCCGATGCCGTCCTGCTCGCCGCGGCCACCAGCACCCGGGTGACCGTCGGGTCGATGATCGTCGACTCGCTGTACTCCATGGGTATCCGCAGCCGCCGGATGGGCACCGACTGGCTCGCCATCCCGGTGTCCGCGGCCAAAGCGGAGCGGTGGCTCACCCGCCGCCAGGACATCTACCGCGACATCCTCAACAGCCAGCCGCCCGTTGGCCAACCGCCCGGCACGTCGCAGCCGCGTCTGCTGTGGGAGACCAACTTCAGCAGCCGGGAGGAAGCGCTGAAGTACTGGGGCTCGCAGACGGGGCGGTGGGGGCAGTCGGCCGGCGAGAACCAGTACTACACCGACGGGAACAACATCACCGTCGACGCCGACGGGAACCTCGTCATCTCGGTCCGGCGGGAGCGCACACCGGACGGGCTCGGCGCGCCGTACAACTACACCTCGGCGCGCGTCGTCACCTACGGCAAGCAGTCGATCGGCGTCGGCACCCGCGTCGAGGCCCGTATCCAGGTGCCGCCCGACTCGGGCCTGCTGCCGGCGTTCTGGACCGTCGGCCTGGAACCCGGCCACGAATTCGACTGGCCGCGCCAGGGCGAGATCGACATCATGGAGATCCCCGGCTTCGGCACTCCCGTCTCGCGGCGCACCTGGACCGGCAACATCCACGGCCCGGCCAAGGGCAACAACGGCACAGACGTGAAGATGGACGACATCGACGCCGACCTGGGTGTCGACCTGTCGGCGGGCTTCCACACCTACGGCATGGACTGGTACGCCGACCGCATCGTCTGGCGCGTCGACGGGGTCGAGGTGGGGCAGGTGACCAAGGCGCAGTACGAGGCGCGCGGAGGTGACTGGACGCCGTTCTCCGGTGCATGGGAGCACTACCTGATCCTCAACGTCGCCGTCGGCAACCCGTGGACGGGCGATCCCAGCGCCTCGGTGCCAATGAACGCCGAGATGAAGGTCGACTGGGTCCGCGCCTACCAACTCTGACGCTGGGAACACACGCCGATTTCCCGACGTTGACGTCAACATGGCCACGAAAGACATCACCGCCGAAGAGTTCAACGCCACCATCACCGAGAACGAGATCGTTCTGGTCGACTTCTGGGCGTCGTGGTGCGGGCCGTGTCGCGCCTTCGCCCCGACGTTTAAGGCGTCGTCGGAGAAGCACCCTGACGTCGTCTACGCCAAGGTCGACACCGAGGCCGAGCAGCAACTGGCCGCGGCGGCCGACATCCGCTCGATCCCGACGCTGATGGCGTTCAAGAAGGGCAAGCTGGTCTTCAACCAGGCCGGCGCGCTGCCGCCCGCCGCGCTGGAAGACCTCATCCAGAAGGTCAAGGAGTTCGACATCGACGCGGCGATGGCCGCTCAGGACGACAACCAGGCCTGAAGCCGCGGGGCCGCGCCGGATAGCCTGCTGGCGTGGCTGAGTTCGTCCTCGTCGACACCCCCCGCCCGCATGTCGCGCTGGTGACCCTGAACCGGCCGGAGCGGATGAACTCGATGGCGTTCGACGTCATGGTGCCGCTGAAGGCCGCCCTGGACGAACTGAGCCACGACAACGACGTCCGCGCCGTGGTCCTCACCGGGGCCGGCCGAGGCTTCTCCTCGGGTGCCGACCACAAGTCAGCCGGGTCCGTCCCGCACGTCGACGGGCTGACGCGACCCAGCTTCGGGCTGCGATCGATGGAACTGCTCGACGACGTCATCCTGGGCATGCGCAAGCTGCACCAACCGGTGATCGCGGCGGTCAACGGCGCTGCGATCGGTGGCGGGCTGTGCCTGGCTCTCGCCGCCGACATCCGGGTCGCCTCCACCGAGGCGTACTTCCGCGCGGCGGGCATCAACAACGGACTGACCGCCAGCGAGCTGGGCCTGAGCTATCTGTTGCCGCGCGCCATCGGATCGTCGCGCGCCTTCGAGATCATGCTGACCGGCCGTGACGTAGGTGCCGACGAGGCCGAGCGGATCGGTCTGGTGTCCCGGCAGGTGGCGCCCGAGCAGCTGCTCGACACCTGCTTCGACCTCGCCGAGCGCATCGCGGCGTTCTCCCGGCCCGGCACCGAGCTGACGAAACGCACCCTGTGGAGCGGTCTGGACGCCGGCTCACTGGAGGCCCACATGCAGGCCGAAGGACTCGGTCAGCTCTACATTCGGTTGCTGACCAGCAACTTCGAAGAAGCCGTCGCCGCGCGCAAGGAGAACCGCGCGGCGGTGTTCACCGACGACAAGTAACGATTGGCGGCAGGGCCGCCGCTGCCACTAGCCTGGTGGGGCAATCGCGACAGTGGTGTCACCCTGCTCGTCTTCAGCTGCCCCATGTCACATTCAGGAGCCTCAGCGTGATCACCGCAACGGACCTCGAGGTCCGCGCCGGAGCGCGCACGCTGCTCGCCATCGAAGGGTCGGCGCTGCGCGTGCAGCCGGGCGACCGGATCGGTCTGGTCGGCCGCAACGGCGCGGGCAAGACCACCACGATGCGCATCCTGGCCGGTGAAGGTGAGCCCTATGCGGGGACGATCACCCGCACCGGGGAGATCGGCTACCTGCCGCAGGACCCCAAAGAGGGCGACCTCGACCAGCTCGCCCGCGACCGCGTGCTCTCCGCGCGCGGGCTGGACACCCTGCTGTCGGACCTGGAGAAGCAGCAGGCCCTGATGGCGGAGGTCGCCGACGACAAGGCCCGCGACAAGGCGGTGCGCCGGTACGGCGAACTCGAGGAGCGCTTCGCCGCGCTCGGCGGATACGCCGCCGAGAGCGAGGCCGGCCGGATCTGCGCCAGCCTCGGCCTGCCCGACCGCGTGCTGACCCAGCCGCTGCGCACCCTTTCCGGCGGCCAGCGCCGTCGCGTCGAACTCGCGCGCATCCTGTTCGCCGCCTCCGACACCGGTTCCGGCTCGGCGACGACACTCCTGCTCGACGAGCCCACCAACCACCTCGACGCCGACTCGATCAGCTGGCTGCGCTCATTCCTGCAGAACCACGCCGGCGGGCTGGTCGTGATCAGCCACGACGTCGGCCTGCTCGCCGACGTGGTCAACCGGGTCTGGTTCCTCGACGCGGTCCGCGGCGAGGCCGACGTCTACAACATGGGCTGGCAGAAGTACCTCGACGCCCGCGCCACCGACGAACAGCGTCGACGCCGGGAACGCGCCAACGCCGAGAAGAAGGCGAGCGCGTTGCGCGCCCAGGCCGCCAAGATGGGCGCCAAGGCAACCAAGGCCGTCGCCGCGCAGAACATGCTGAAGCGGGCCGACCGGATGCTGGCCGCCCTCGACGACGAACGCGTGGCCGACAAGGTGGCCCGCATCAAGTTCCCCACCCCCGCGCCGTGCGGAAAGACACCGCTGATCGCCAAGGGGCTCACCAAGACCTACGGATCGCTGGAGATCTTCACCGGCCTCGACCTGGCCATCGACCGCGGGTCGCGTGTCGTCGTGCTCGGGCTCAACGGCGCGGGCAAGACCACACTGCTGCGACTGCTGGCGGGCGTGGAGAAGCCCGATGCGGGCGGGTTCGAACCGGGGCACGGCCTAAAGATCGGCTACTTCGCCCAGGAGCACGACACGCTCGACAACATGGCCTCGGTGTGGGAGAACATCCGCCACGCCGCCCCGGACACCGGTGAGCAGGATCTGCGCGGCCTGCTCGGCGCGTTCATGTTCACCGGTCCTCAGCTCGAGCAGCCCGCCGGCACCCTGTCCGGTGGTGAGAAGACCCGGCTGGCCCTGGCCGGCCTCGTCGCCTCCACCGCGAATGTGCTGCTGCTCGACGAGCCGACGAACAACCTCGACCCGGCCTCGCGCGAGCAGGTGCTCGACGCGCTGCGCAGCTACGAGGGCTCGGTGGTGCTGGTGACCCACGATCCCGGGGCCGCCGAGGCGCTGGATCCGCAGCGGGTGCTGCTCCTGCCCGACGGCACCGAGGACTTCTGGTCCGACGATTACCGGGAGCTCATAGAACTCGCCTGATCGTCGGATTCAAGCCCCCCAGGCCCGGGTATGCGAGTGCCGCAGATCACTGGAGGGGCCTCATGAAGAAGAACGCAAACGACAGGAACCAGCTCATCAACGAGCTGCGCACCGCCTACGAAGGGGGCGCCAGCATCCGGACCCTGGTGGCCTCCACCGGTCACTCCTACGGTTCGGTACACAGCATGCTGCGCGAAGCCGGCGCGACCATGCGCAGCCGGGGCGGGCCCAACCACCGAGGCCGGCGCTAGGACTGGCCGGCCTGCTGGCGCACTGACGCCTCGACCATGTCGAGTACGGCGCCGAGCCGCTCCGGATCGTCACCCGACGCCAACCGCGCCACCAGGCCGTCGAGCACCAACTCCAGATAGGTACGCAGCACCTCGCCCGGTACGTCGTCGCGCAGCCGGCCAGCCTGCTTCTGCCGGCGCAGCCGCTCGGTGGTGGCCGCGGACAGCTCCGCCGACCGCTCCGCCCAACCGCGACTGAACGCCGGGTCGTTGCGCAGCTTGCGGGCGATCTCCAACCGCGTTGCAAGCCAGTCGAATTGATCCGGCGCGGCCAGCATGTCGCGCATCACCTGGATCAAGCCCTCGCGCGCCGCCACCTCGGCCATCCGCTCCGCGTCCTCACGCGCCAGTTCGAAGAACAGCGTGTCCTTGTCGCGGAAGTGGTGGAAGATGGCGCCGCGCGAGAGCCCGATCGTCTGCTCGAGCCGCCGCACCGTGGCACGGTCGTAGCCGTACTCGGCGAAGCACCGGCGGGCGCCGTCGAGGATCTGGCGACGGCGCGCCGCCAGATGATCGTCGGTCACCCGGGGCATGGCGCTCCGTTACGACTTCAGCATGTTGCGCAGCACGTACTGCAGGATGCCGCCGTTGCGGTAGTAGTCCGCCTCACCGGGGGTGTCGATGCGGACGACCGCGTCGAACTCGACCGGCTGCTTGCCCTCGGGCGAGTGCTCGCTCGGGGTGGCGGTGACCTTGACCGTCTTCGGGGTGACGCCGTTGTTGAGCTCCTCGAGTCCCGTGATCGAGACGATCTCGGTGCCGTCGAGACCCAGCGACTCCCAGCTCTCGCCGGCGGGGAACTGCAGCGGGACGACGCCCATGCCGATGAGGTTGGAGCGGTGGATGCGCTCGAAGCTCTCCGTAATCACGGCCTTGACGCCCAGGAGGCTCGTGCCCTTGGCCGCCCAGTCGCGGGACGAGCCGGAGCCGTACTCCTTGCCGCCGAAGACGACGAGCGGGGTGCCCTGCTCGGCGTAGTTCATGCACGCGTCGTAGATGTACGACTGCGGGCCGCCCGGCTGCGTGAAGTCGCGGGTGTAGCCACCCTCGACGACCTGCCCGTCGTTCACGGCCGAGACCATGAGGTTCTTCAGGCGGATGTTCGCGAAGGTACCGCGGATCATGACCTCGTGGTTGCCGCGGCGCGAGCCGAAGGAGTTGAAGTCCTTGCGGTCGACGCCGTGCTCCGTGAGGTACTGGGCCGCGGGGGTGCCCGGCTTGATGTTGCCGGCCGGCGAGATGTGGTCGGTGGTGACCGAGTCGCCGAGCGTCGCCATGACGCGCGCACCTTCGATGTCCTTCACCGGGGTGAGCTCCATCGTCATGCCGTCGAAGTACGGGGCCTTGCGCACGTACGTCGAGTTCTCGTCCCACTGGAACGTGTCGTCGTCCGGCGTGGGCAGGTTGCGCCAGCGCTCGTCACCGTCGAACACGGTGGCGTACTGCTTGATGAACTGGTCGCGCGAGATCGACGAGTCGACGATCTCCTGGACCTCGTCCGGCGAGGGCCAGATGTCCTTGAGGAACACGTCGTTGCCGTCCGGGTCCTTGCCGAGCGCGTCGGTCTCGAAGTCGAAGTGCATCGAGCCCGCGAGGGCGTACGCGATGACCAGCGGCGGGCTGGCCAGGTAGTTCATCTTCACGTCCGGGCTGATGCGGCCCTCGAAGTTGCGGTTGCCCGAGAGGACGGCCGTGACCGCGAGGTCGTGCGAGTTGATCGCCTCGGAGACCTCTTCGATGAGCGGTCCCGAGTTTCCGATGCAGATGGTGCAGCCGTAGCCGACCGTGTAGAAGCCGAGGCCCTCGAGGTCCTTGTCCAGACCCGACTTCTCGTAGTAGTCGGTGACGACCTTCGAGCCGGGGCCGAGCGTGGTCTTCACCCACGGCTTCTGCTTGAGGCCCTTCTCCCGCGCCTTGCGGGCGAGGAGGCCGGCGGCGATCATCACCGACGGGTTGGACGTGTTGGTGCACGACGTGATGGCCGCCAGGGTGACGGCGCCGTTGTCGAGGATGTACTTCTCGCCCTCGGGAGTCGTGACCGGGACCGGGTTCGACACGTTGGCCGGCGCGCCGCTGCTGATGTGCACGGGACGCGTGGTCGGCTCCTCCTCGCCGGGGACCTGACCGGGGTCGGACGCCGGGAAGGAGTGCTTGGACTCGAGGTCGACGATGTCGTGGCTGGTCGACGCCGTGGCGTAGTTCAGGATGTCCTGCTCGAACTGCGTCTTCGCCTCGGAGAGGAGGATGCGGTCCTGCGGGCGCTTCGGGCCGGCGATGGACGGGACGACCGTGCCGAGGTCGAGCTCCATGTACTCGCTGAAGACCGGCTCGTGGGAGGCGTCGTGCCAGAGCTTCTGCTCCTTGGCGTAGGCCTCGACGAGCGCGACGGCCTCCTCGCTGCGGCCGGTGAGGCGCAGGTAGTCGAGGGTGACGTCGTCGATCGGGAAGATCGCGGCGGTCGAGCCGAACTCGGGCGACATGTTGCCGATCGTCGCGCGGTTGGCCAGCGGCACCGAGGCGACGCCCTCGCCGTAGAACTCGACGAACTTGCCAACGACGCCGTGCTTGCGCAGCATGTCGGTGATGGTCAGCACCACGTCGGTCGCGGTCACGCCGGCGGGGATCTCACCCGAGAGCTTGAAGCCGACGACGCGCGGGATGAGCATCGACACGGGCTGGCCGAGCATCGCGGCCTCGGCCTCGATGCCGCCGACGCCCCAGCCGAGCACGCCCAGTCCGTTGACCATCGTGGTGTGCGAGTCGGTGCCGACACAGGTGTCGGGGTAGGCCTGGAGGACGCCGCCGTTGGTGCGGTCGTAGATGACCTTCGCCAGGTGCTCGATGTTCACCTGGTGGACGATGCCGGTGCCGGGGGGAACGACCTTGAAGTCCTGGAACGCGGTCTGGCCCCAGCGGAGGAACTGGTACCGCTCGCCGTTGCGCTCGTACTCGATCTCGACGTTGCGCTCGAGGGCGTTCTCGGTGCCGAAGAGGTCGGCGATGACGGAGTGGTCGATGACCATCTCGGCCGGCGAGAGCGGGTTGATCTTGTTCGGGTCTCCCCCGAGCGCCGTCACGGCCTCGCGCATGGTGGCGAGGTCGACGATGCAGGGCACACCGGTGAAGTCCTGCATGACCACGCGCGCCGGCGTGAACTGGATCTCCGTGTTGGGCTCCGCGTTGGCGTCCCACGACCCGAGCGCCTCGATCTGCGCCTTCGTGACGTTCGCGCCGTCCTCGGTGCGAAGCAGGTTCTCCAGGAGGACCTTGAGGCTGAAGGGGAGCTTGTCGAAACCGGGCACCGTGTCGATGCGGAAGATCTCGTAGTCGGTGCTGCCGACCGTCAGGGTGCTCTTGGCACCGAAGCTGTTCACCGTGGACACGAATCCGTCTCCTTCTATTCGGATGGGAGCGACAGGCGCCTCCATCTTGCTCGCCGGTGCGGCCGCGCGGCTAGCAAGGGGGACCTAACCAGTCTGCTCCGCGCTGGTCACCGGCGAAAGCCCGTGATTTATCTTGATGTCGAGATAAATCTATCACGCCGCCGCGGGGTCGTCGTGCGACGACGCGCGGGGATAGAGCGCACGGACCACCAGCCAGGTCACCGCGATCAGGGGCGCGAACAACGGCAGTCCCATCACGAGCTTGAGGGTTCCGAGAGCGGTGACGTCGCCGGCCAGGTACAGCGGGAACTGCACGATCAGTCGGGCGAAGAACAGCGCGGCCCAGGCGATGCCCAACCAGAAGAAGGCCCGCCGCTTGCGACGGTCCGCACGCCAGGCGGTTCCCTCCCCCATGAGGAAGCCGACCGCGAGACCGATGACGGACCAGCCGATGAGCGCCGAGACGAGGATCGCCGACCCGTAGACCGCGTTCGTGATGAGGCCGGGGACGAAGTTGTCCTCGCCGCGGCCCGTCCACAGGGCCAGACCGGCGGCGGCCACGGCCGCGATCAGTCCGCCGAGGGCGGCCGACGGCGGAGACTTCTGCACCAGCCGGACGACGGTGAACACGGCGGCCAGACCGACGGACACTCCGAGGGGCAGCAGCAGGGGCTCAGGCCGAAGGGTGAACAGGATCACGAACGCGAGGCTCGGGAGCACCGACTCGAGGATCCCGCGCCAGCCGCCCATGGCGGACCAGACGACCTTGTGCGTGCTCGCGCTCTCGGACGGGTCGAGCCCGGCCTTGCGCGCGGCGCCGCCGAGTGCTGCTCCGAGGATCTCCGACGCGCTCTGCGTGCGCGGCTCCTCGGCGTCCGGCGTGGTCACGCGGAGCCCGGCGTCGCCGGCATCTTCAGCGGGATGAGGTCGCGCGGCGGCATGGGCGCTCCCCCGCGGACGACGACGATCGAGCGGAAGAGGTCCTCGACCTTCGCCGCCGCCTCCGGGTCGGACGCCGCCGCGCCGCCGATCACACCACGCAGGAACCAGCGGGGCCCGTCGATGCCGATGAAGCGCGCGAGGCGCAGGCCGGAGCCTTCACTGGCGGTCGCGGGCACCTCCGCGAGCAGCTCCTTGCCGAGCGGCCCCTCCCGCTCCTCGACGCGACCGCCCTGCGCCTTGACCTGGTCGCGCAGCTGGACGCGCGTCTCGTCCCACAGACCGCCGCTGCGCGGAGCCGCGAACGGCTGCACCTGGAGCGACGACTCGGCGTAGTCGAGCCCGACCGCCACGATGCGCTTGCTCTGCTCCTCCACCTCGAGCCGCAGGTTCAGCCCCTCGCGCGGCAGAATCTTGATCCCGCCGAGGTCGATGTACGGGCGGACGGGGTTCGCCTCGGAGTCGTCGAACGGGCCCTCGGTGGCGCGGTTCTCCGGCGCCGACTTGGAGGGGGTGTCGTTGCTGTCGGTGATTTCGCCTGTCCTGCTTCGTTCTCGGGGGTCTGTGCCTGATAGCCGGT
>JAEXZY010000099.1 GCA_023404955.1 Actinomycetes bacterium | reverse complement strand
GCGATCGCCATCGGGATCGCCGCGACGCTGCTGATGCGCCAACGGACGTCACGTCTCATCGCCGAACTCGACGCTGAGAACGACTGGCAGACGCTGCGCCGCCGCTAGTGCGTTGGCCTACTTGGGTGGCATCCGGATGCCACCGTCGACGCGGACGACCTCGGCGTTCATGTACGAGTTCGTGAGGAGTTCGACGACCATCGACGCGAGCTCCTCGGGCTTGCCGAGGCGGCGCGGGTAGAGGACGGATTCGCCGAGCTTGGCCTTGAACGCCTCGGAGTCAGGACCTTCGCCGTAGATCGGCGTGTCGATCAGGCCGGGGGCGACGGTGTTGACGCGGATACCGACAGCGGCCAGGTCGCGAGCCACCGGCAGGGTCAACCCGACGACGCCGCCCTTGGACGAGGAGTAGGCCGCCTGGCCGATCTGCCCGTCGAACGCGGCCACGCTGGTCATGTTGACGATTGCGCCGCGCTCACCGGAGTCGGTGAGGTCGAGGCGGCTCATCGCGGTCGCCGCGAGCCGGATGCAGTCGAAGGTGCCGACCAGGTTGATCGCGAGCACCTTCTTGTAGGCGTCGAGATTGTGCGCCGAGGAGAACTCACCGTCCTTGCCGATTGTCCTTTGCGCCCAACCGATTCCGGCGGAGTTGACCAGAACGCGCAGCGGCCCGAGGTCGACGGCGGTGTTCACCGCGTCTTCGATCTGGGAGGTGTCGGTGACGTCGACGCTGACGTACGCGCCGCCGATCTCGTGTGCCAGCTCCTGGCCGCGTTCGGCCTGCAGGTCGGCGATGACGACCCGAGCGCCCTGCGATGCGAGGAGGCGGGAGGTGGCGGCGCCGATGCCTGAGGCTCCGCCGGTGACAATTGCGCTGGTTCCGTTGACGTCCACAGCCGGAGTGTAGACAGGGGCCGACGAACGCTCGCAGGTCGGTGACCACTTGGTCATGGTGCCCGCTGCGACACTGGGGTCGTGCCCAACAGTGAGCCGCTGCTCGGCCCGGGCCTCATCGCGGTGTGCGTCGTGATGGCGGTGGCGGCAGGACTCGTCTCCAGGTTCGTGCTACGCGGTTCTTTCTGGCCCGTTCCCAAGGCGGCCGTTCGCGCCGCGGTTCAACTGGCCGCGGTCGCCACCGTGCTGGCGGCAGCGATGTCACGGCTGTGGTCATCGATGCTGGTGCTTGCCGTGATGTTCGCAGTGGCCACCTTCACTGCGGCGCGGCGCAGCGAGGCCAACCACGGTTCGCTGTGGCTGGTGGCGTCGCTCGCAGGGGGAATACTGGGCTGGGAGACCGAGATCTCGTCTGCCACAACGGCGAATCGACCTGCGTATCCGAGCGCAGACCTCTACATCCGTATCGGGTTGAACGAGGTGCTGTCAAATAACCAATACCTGACCCGAGTCGTCAAAGCCGTCCTCCGAACGATCGGTATCACGCACCAGGATGGCACCGTGACACTTCCGTTTCCCGAGGTAACTGCGGCTCGGAGCTACATCCGCAAGCTCTGCGAGACTGCTTCCAAGGATGACGCGCGGCGAGGCGACCGACTCCACTAGTCAGCCAATCACATCGCGAAGGCCGTCCGCAGTGTTCAAAAAGCCACGCGCGCCTGTGCGCTGAAGACCGCCGACGCTGCGATGCGCACACCGCGCTAGCCCTTGCTGCTCCGCCGGCATGCCTGATTTAAGGGTCACTCCCTCACATCGGTGTGCACAAACTAGATAGAACCGCAGAAGTCACTTGAAACTCGTAGTTTTTGGACGGCGGTGCCTTCGCTGTGGAAACATGGCGCTAGGGGGATAAATGTCGATGATCAATACCGATGACTTTTCTGCGCGCCTCCGACCGAGAATGGTCGATATCAACGGGCGCGGTATTTCGCTGACGAACTTCACGTCAAGCGCCCAGTCTGCTGATCTCAGTCTGCCTCCGAATTGCAACGGCTTCGGTCGACGACACCTATTCGAGGTCGAAGCCTTCTCCGACTGGCCCACCAATCCGCTGCCGATTCGGCCCGCACAGCATCGCTTACAGGTGGCAACAACTGATTCCATCAGTGCGCAGGTGTTTCAGAACTCGGGCTGCAATTGGCGATGCTGGTACTGCTTCGTACCGTTTTCTGACCTCACGGCCCACAACGGCGTCATGACGCCTGTCGACGCCATGGTCGATTGCACCTTGGCAGACAACCCCGGCCCACACATGGTCGACCTCAGTGGTGGCCAGCCCGACCTGACGCCCGAATGGTCTGTCTGGTTCCTCGAAGCCTTGGACGCACGAAACGCAGATCAGGTGTACGTGTGGTCAGATGACAACCTCAGTACCGACTACCTCTGGCGATATCTGACTGACGAACAGATCGCCTATTTGGGGAACCATCCACGCTACGGGAGAGCCTGCTGCATAAAGGGTTTCGATCCGGAGTCCTTCGCTTTTAACACGAGTGCGCACCCCGACTTGTTCGAGCGACAACTCGATCTTCTCCACCGGATTCGAACGACCACCGAGATTGACTATTACGTCTACTTGACCATCACAACGCCGACGACGACCGACATCGAAAATCGCGTCCGGCTGTTCCTAGATCGTCTGCAGCAGATCCACGAGTATCTTCCGCTGCGCTGTGTACCGCTCAGGATCCTCGAATGGGGTCCCGTAGGCCGCCGATTGGATGCTCGTCGGCGCGGCTCAATGACGAATCAACATCGCGCAGTTGAAGTTTGGCTCACAGAGATCGAGGCGAGATTCCCGGGAGTCGAGGAGCCGATTGAGAATGTGCCCCGATAGGCACCTCAAGACGTCGGATGAGGTCGACATCCATCTGCGATCGCTCATCACATGGCATGCGACACCAGAGAAGCTTCTTGCCCAACTCTGCCGGTCGGTGCACGGGGCGTACCCGACGGATGTGCTCGCACAAGCCGCCGTCCTACGTGAGCGCGGCGAGATTCAGGCTAACGCAGCAGTTTTCAGCCATACGCCCTCGCCGCAGACAATCGCTCTCGAAGTCGCGCAATCGAAACTTCCCCTGCCGCACCCGAACGATTTTGAATGGCGGTTCTCGCATCGGGGATGCGAGGTCATTACAGACATCGTTCGGTCCTTAGTGCGAACAGAAGGCAGCCATGTGGCGTTGCTAGGCACATCTGGCTACGCAGAATACGTATCCGGCGCAGACATACCAATCCGCGCGCGCCTGTTTGAGCTACGACCCGAGGCATGCAGCGTTATTGAATCGCTCCGCTCAGTGGCTGTGACTATCGGCGACGTGGGCCAAACATGGCACCACTACCCAACAGCATTCGATTGCGTTGTCGCCGACCCACCGTGGTATCCGAAAGTCATCGAAACCTTTATCCGTGCCGCAGCAGGCCTCCTAAAAGACGGAGGAACGTTACTGCTGTGCGCCCCGGGTTTGACGACGCGTCCCGGGCTACCGGCTGAACGGCGCAACCTCCTCGCAACTGCCGCCTCCGAAGGTCTCATACTCGACCAGCTACTTCCGCGGGCGGTCGAATACGAATCACCGCCGTTCGAACTGTCGGCGCTACAGGCAGGCGGGCTCGCAGGCTTCGATCCATACTGGCGCGTGGGCGACCTCTTCACTTTCCGCCGCCTACCAGGTGCACGAGGCGCCAAATCCTTCGAGCCTGGCGAGCAGCTTTCGATCGACGATGGTTGGGCAGAGGTTACGCTCGGGCGTGCCCGCATCAGAGTCAACACGAACCGAACGCAACCGGCGACCACCGACCAGCCGCTTGAAGGCGTTGTACCTGGAAACGTCCTCGACTCGGTTTCAAGCCGCGATCATCGTCGGAGCATCCCGAATGTGTGGACAACGACAAACCGTGTGTATGCAACTAACGAGCCAGACCGGCTACTGATGGCGCTGTCCCGTCTCGCGCAAGGAGACGCGATCGACACAGGAGGAATAACAAAGGACAGCTATACAGACGCAGCTGAAAGAATAGTTAGTGAAGAGCTAGCCGCTTTACGCCATTTTGGAATACATTGACAATAATGGACACGCACACCCGAATTCAAACCGCGATACAATGGCTGCGATCGACGGAATGCTCGATTGTCAGTTATAGCGACCTGCGACACTGGGCTCAGCATCTCAATACCGCGATTCATGTCGCCATAATGGTCGAGCCGTACCTAACTAAGGTGTGCAGCGGCGAGAAATACATCGAGTCACGATTGACCAAGGTGAAGATGTCACCATATCAATCTGTGTCCGTCGGCGACATTATTCTATTCAAGCGATCCGGTGGCGCCATCGAAGGCATCGCTGCAGTAAGTAATACATTTTATGCTCAGCTGTCGTCAGGTGATGATGTCTTCTCGCTCGTTGACGAATATGGTGAGGGACTTAGTTACGAACCGGGGTACGCAGAGACAAAAGCCGCCGCACGCTTTGGCAGTCTTTTCTGGCTGAGCGATGTTCAGCGTATTGACCCAGTGCCGATGCAAAAGCGGGACCGCCAAGCGTGGGTGACCATCACCGCGCACCGACACGAGGCGAACGCCAACTACCTGTTCTAGGAGTGGTTCATGCGGGCGATTGCGCTGAGCGGAATGATGGCCGCCGGGAAATCTACAGTGAGCAATACCCTTCGCGACGAACACGGATTCACCGTCCTAGCCTTCGGTGATCTTGTCCGCGCGGAAGCAAGTCTCCGTCGTATTGACCGCAGCGATCGCGGAGCGTTGCAGGCACTTGGTCAAAACCTCTTTCATGAACTGGGCGCCGATGGGCTCGTTGATCGCCTCTTGACCGGCACCGAGGGCGATTTAGTCATTGATGGCGTCCGCCACCTCGCAATACTCGAACAGTTACGTCGTCGACTGCCGTCGCTCGTTTTCGCATTCCTACAGGCTGACGGCGCCGAGTTAGACCGGCGCTGGCAGCTCAGAGGAGACACCGCCGCCCGCGGCGACGCCGCGTCTCATTCAGTCGAAGGAGAGCTCGCGCAGCTTCGGGATCGTGCCGAGATCGTGTTCAACGCAGGCACGGTTTCGGCCTCCACGATTGCGAAGATGCTCGCGATTGGAGCCGTGACGCGCTAGGGAGACGGCCTGGGATCACCGCGAAACGCTGCAGCAACTGATGCAGTGAGCGGCGCAATGACGGACTCGTCACTCCTCCAGTCAGCCGAGCTGTCGACTCGGATGACGGGTGATTGCGCATAGGTATCGATCCAGGCGTCGTAGCGAGCTTGCAGTCGTGCGAGGTATTCGCGGGGCATTCCCCTCTCGTAGGCCCGGTCGCGACTGGCGACACGTTCGGCAAGTACCTCAACCTGCGCTGATAGGTAGATCAGTAGGGCAGGCCGAGGCAGCGCTTGCTCCAACACGTCGTAGAGCAGACGAAATGTTGCGTAGTTCTCCGAGGTCGTGATGCCGTCATCCAACGCCATTTGCACAAAGAGCAGGTCCTCGTACAGGCTGCGGTCGCAGACGGCCGGACGCGTACCGTTCGCCATGTCGGCGAGTTGCTGACCGCGGGTACCTAGGAAGTACATGTTCAAGGGAAAGACCCACGCCGACATGTCGCCGTAGAAGCGGTCGAGGTACGGGTTGTCGTCAACGCTCTCCAATTGCAGCGAACACTGCAACCGATGTGCGAGCAGCTTGGCCAACGTGGTCTTACCGGAGCCAACATTTCCGGCGATCGCTACAAATGGGGTCGATCGCAACGAGCTGCCCGGCGCTTCGTCTGGGCTGTGGGATAGGTGCGCCACGATCTTATTGTCGCAATCGTAGAGCCCAACATCCGCCCCTAGCTGCAAACACGACGGAAACGTGCAACACAATGATAATGTTGTGTCGTGCTGCCACAGTTCACAGCTGAGGGCCTTCTGCCGCCAGGCATACACCCTGCGGAGTGGTCCGACCTCAACACGCGTTTCGGCTATAACCCACGCCGGCGGGTGCTCCTTGGCGGGTTCCGTGACGCGTGTGTCTCACTCGGCTCCGCGGGCTGTCCGATGGTCTGGCTCGACGGCAGTTTCGTCACCGACAAAGAGCTCCCCGGCGATTACGACGCGTGCTGGGCGTGGCAGGGAGTCGACGACAAAAAGCTCGACCCAGTGCTGCTCGATTTGAGTACCGACGGTCGCCAAATAATGCAGGCCAAGTATTTCGGCGACATCTTCCCTGCCGGAATCGAACGGGGATCCGGCCTCACCTTTGTGGACTTCTTTCAACAAACGCGGGACGGAACTGCGAAAGGGATCGTCAGTCTGGACCCAAGGAGTGTGTCGTGATCAGCAACGAACGCCAGTACAGGGTGACCCTGGCACAGCGGAAGAAGCTTGAAGACAGTCTCACCGCACCGTCCGATGACGATGTGCCCCCATGGGTCGCTCAGTTGACCCAGGACGCTATTCGCGCGCAAATAGACGACCTCGATACTGAGATCACCGAGTATGTCGCGCTCCGTGATGGGCCGCCTGATGCCGTCACCGAGGTGAGCGATGTATCAGAGCTTCCTCGCGCACTTGTGCGTGCTCGTATTGCAACGAAACTCACACAGCGCGATTTGGCGGAACGGCTCAATCTCCGCGAGCAGCAGATTCAACGCTATGAGGCCAACAATTACGCTGGCGCAAGCATTGGACGCATACAAGAAGTGATGCGTGCCCTAGGCGTCAGGCTGCACGGCCAAGTCTCGCTTCCCCGCAACGACACAAGCAACCTGCGGCGAGCGCTAATCAATCTCGGCATCAAAGACGAAACGGTCGATCGTCGTTTCATGGCAGGCGGGCCTTCACAGTCTGGTAGTCAGCTACTTACGGCGACAACAAAAGCATGGCGGATATTTGGCGCGGATTTTGATGAGTCTGCCGACGACTCACGTCGCCCTGCATTAGCCGGGGCGCAATTTCGCGCCTCATCGGCTGCCAATCGAGAGTACCTAAGCGGCTACGCGCGATATGCCGAATATCTTGCCGCCACCCTCATCGAGGCATGCCGTGAACCCTATCGCCGGCTGCCGAACGTGCACGAAATCCGACAGATAATCGCTGAATATCAACAAAGTGACCCGCTAGAAGCGCTTCTTCATCTTTGTTGGCGGCACGGCATACCAGTGCTTCCACTCAGCGACGTCGGCGCGTTCTATGGAGCATGTTTCTGGATAAACGACCGCCCAGCCATCGCCCTAAAGAACAATGTACGAAGCCCCGACCGATGGGCATTCTTGCTTGCACATGAGATGGACCATGTCCGAAACCCAGAGAATGAATCAGTACTCGAAGGTGATCTCAGCACGCGCGAGTGGCGGTCACAACCAAGTGAGCAGGCAGCCGACAAGTTCGCGGTCGACGTGCTCCTAGGAGACAAGGCGAACGCAATAGTCGATGTCGCAGTCGAGACGGCGAACGGCAACATTGCTCAGCTGAAGTCCGTTCTCCCTGCGGTGGCCAAGGCCGGAGATGTTCCGGTTGGCATCTTGGCTGACCACATTGCCGCGCGTATCGGTGCGGCCGGAGACAACTGGTGGCCGACAGCAGCATCGCTGCACAACACCGATGTTGACGCGTGGCGGGTGACCCGCAGCGTCCTATTTGAGTACGTCGACCTTTCCCGACTTGACGCCATAGATCGCGAGATCTTGATTGATGGGATCAGCCAATGAATACAGTCACTTTCGACGACGACGAGATCGAGCGCCTGCGTCGACGAATCGACGTCGTGCACGCCCAGGGAGGTGCAGATCTCGCGCCGTTAGGCTTGGTACCGCTCAAACTGGGGTGCTGGATGGCCTCATGCCAACACGGCCGGCATTGCGTCGACTATTTACGAAAGCCGCGCAAAGGTGCGGAACGGATCGAGCCGGGCCACTGCCGTGACTGTGGTGCGCGGATCGTTGATTTCTGCTATACGACACACGACGAGACGGCGGATGAGTGTGCCCACATCGCGCATCAAGTCATCGACCAGCAAGCGGAGCTCATTCGTGCGCACTATTGGCACGTCCCTATTGATCAGTGGGCATACAACCAAGCACTCCGCCTCGGAAAAGCGGCACTGCGTCGCAAAATCGAGAAGCGCGTGATCTCCGCCCTCGACGAGCCAGACGCCTTCAGCAGCCGGTCGGCCCCCTTGGCAAGAGACATCGTTGCCTACGCGCAGCACGCTACCGCAACGTGCTGCCGCCGCTGCGCGTCGTGCTGGCATGGGCTGCCGAGCGACGCGTCCGTCCGCCCTTCGGAAGCACAGCTTCGGCATACCGTGGCAATAGCATTAACGTGGCTCGACGTTCGATTGCCTGAGCTGCCAATCGACCCCGCACCTGTAGCCAACATTCGCGAAAAGGATCTGCCGACACGCGATTTGATTACCGAATTCGACGACAGATTGATGGACGCGTTCGGGTCCGGTGCCGATCCGGCCGGGCTGGTAATGCCGCTGCAGTCAGCGGTGCACGTCCGTGAGGCGCGAGGTTCACTTCTCCTCCTGCGCGAACTCGATCTGCACGTGTAGTTCGATTCGCCAGTCAGGCTCCGTGCATATACTGACATCATTTAATATGCCGCTACGCTGATTTATTATTATAGGCAGGACTTACGCTTCAGAACATTGTAATCAATAAGGAATGCAGTGTGAGGCGAAAGGAGATCCGGGACCCCGGAAGCCTTGGTCATGAGAGGATTCATTTGAATGAAGATCGGACTCGAGTGGCTAAATGCAAGCGCCGGCAGTGCCTTCGACGTCGAGAATGGCGACTTTTCGGTGCTGGAGTTGCGCCCGCATGAAGACAGCAAGTTGCATTACTTCTATAACAAGCAAGATTCACATTTGGTCACTGACTTCATCCTGCACGATGGCCCGCGAGTTTCTACGATCTGCTCTGTTACCGTCATAGCTAAGGATGGCGCATACACACCACGTCTCAGGTTCTGGAAAAAAGATAAAACGAAAGCAAGAAATACGCCCGTTCAGACAGAGATTCCCGACGATGACGCGACTCGGACTGTCAAGGCGTACGTCGACACCAGCGACGGCCACAGAAATCTGTGGCTGCTTCTCGATTTTCTGCGTCAGCTCCCCGGTCTCACCTTGCCCGCAGGCGCCTTTTCAATTGTCGGCAAGGACAGCGCTGAGATCGCGGATATGCTGAAGACAACCGAGAGAGCTCAAGTAGTCGACGCCGTAAAGCTTGTGCTTGGAAACTCCTTGAGCCAAGAAGAGCTTGATATCATTGCAAATCGTAAGGGGCAGTTAGAGATATTCGAGAAGCTGCTTCACGATCCGGCTTTCTTCGAGTCGCAACGCGAGGCGCGCAAGATGGTTGGAAAAGATTCGAAACCTGAAGGCATCTGGCAGGCGTTCTTCGAGGCGAATCCCTGGATCTTCGGATACGGGCTGAATCTCATTGCCTGTGAAGCGTACGGCGACGCCAAACTTGAGCAGATCACGACGGGGGCAAGTAAATTGACAGGGGCAGGCAAACGAACCGATGCTCTTCTCCGTACGCGCGGCGTCGTCAGCAGTCTGGTGTTCTGTGAGATCAAACGTCCAGACCTTCCGCTGCTGAACCCAAGGCAATATCGAGAACCGGACGTGTGGTCACCGTCGACCGAAGTCGTCGGTGCGGTGTCGCAGGTCCAGAAAACCTCCGAGAAGGCTGTGCGTCAGATTCGCGACGTGCTGCACAAGAAGTACGACGCCGATGGAACACCTACTGATGTTCTTGTGTCCACAATTCGACCGCGCCAGGTCGTCGTGATTGGGGACTTGAGCCAGCTCGAAGCTGACACCGGCGAGCTGAACCATGAGAAGGTGTCGGCCTTCGAGTTATACAGACGCTCGACCAATGATGTTGAAATCCTGACCTTCGATGAGCTCTACGCACGGGCGCGCTTCATCGTCCACGATTCATGAACGACGAAGTGGCCGTACGAATCACGAAGTGCCATCCGATTCAGCGCTATCATTAGGGGGACTGGTGAAGACCGCCGTCATCTATTTCCGCGTTAGTACCCGCTAACAAGCGACTCGCGGGAACGAAGCGGAAGGGTTCCAGTTGTGGCGTTCGACGCAGATGTCGGAGATAATGCTCGACGCAATCGAGGCAAATTTGCAGGATGACCTCGACGTCTACGCCAGCCAGTCCGCGAGAGAAGGCGACCTGCTGATTCGTCGCATCGCGGAAATTAAACGCGAGCGGCTCAAGTGGGTTCGCAAGACCGTCGCAACGCTCATTGACGACGAAGGCTTGTCAGCACGTATCGGCGCTGACCAGCTTGGGCACAGCCACGTCAGCATGACCCAGGACCGCTACTTGAGCCGTGGCCGAGTCCATACTCAAGTTGCCGATCTGCTGGATTGCGCCGTGCGCGATGACGATGACACGTCCGATTGACTTGAGGGTATGAGTACGCATTTCGTACTCTTTTGTGGGTACAAAATGCGTACTCGAGAATAAATGTGGCCCAAACTCGCAGCACGCCGATTCCGGCCGCCCTGGCACGGGCCCCGCTGCGGACGATTCGGCCGCGCGATGCCGGCGCCGTGTATGCCCATCCCCGGACGCAGCTGATCCGGCTCGCTGAGAACGGTCTGCTCCACCGCATCGCCGACGGCTACTACCTCGCCGTCCCCCAAGACGTGTTGAGGCACAAATGGATTCCCGACCTCGAAGCTGCCGCCGCCGAAGTCGCCACCAGGACACGCAGACCACGCCGTTGGTGGTCACGCGCCGACTCACCCAGTCCGAGCCGGCGCGTTCGGCGTGCAGGCCCTTAGGCGGTGGCAGCGTCATCGACGCCGGCGCAGAAGTCTCGGTGGTGAATCGCGAGGCCGGAGTGGCCATCTGCAACGCTTGGTGGGGTCGTTCGGTGTTGTAGAACCGAACCCACTCATCGAAGGCCTGCTGGGCGACTCTGATAGTGGCGAAAGGGCCGCAGTTGCTGAGGAACTCGGCGCGCAGACTGCGGTGGAAGCGCTCGATCTTCCCCGTGGTGGTCGGTGAGCGCGGTTGAGTCAACAGGTGATCGATGCCCTGCTCGCGACAGATCGCGTCGAAGAGCACCTCGACCGGAGGATGGTTGAACCGGCCGGTGAACACCTTGCCGTTATCGGTCAGAATCTGCGTCGGCGGCCCGTAGGTGGCCAGCGCACGACGCAGTCCGTCGCACACCGCGCGGGCCCGCTCGCGAGCCATCACCGTGGCGCATACGCACATCCGGGAATGATCGTCGACGCCGGTGAGAACCTTGGCTGAGCTGCCGTCGGCCATGGCGACCCCGCCCACGACATCCATCTGCCACAGCTCCATCGCAGCGCCGCGTTCCCACCGTTTCCATTTGCGTGAGCGCCGGTCCCGCGCATGCGGATCAATCATCTGTGCGCGCACCAACGCCCGATAAGCTGCCGACTCCGACGGCACCGGCCTCACTCCGCGCTTGGCTAGTTCGAACACCAACCGCCGCGGACCCCAGTACGGGCGCGATCGCCGCAGCTCCAACAACGCCGCCTCGACCTCGGCCGACATCTGATGCGGACACGACACCGGCCGATGCGACCGATCCACCAAACCCTCGAGGCCTTCGGCCTCATACCGCGCCAGCCACGCATGCAGCGTCTGCCGCGACACGCCTACCTTCGAGGCGACCTGCGAGATCGACAACCCATCGCTGATGACCGCCAACACAGCCTGATACCGCTGCTCAGCCACGCTCAACTCCCTCATCTAGGGAGTGTCAAGCATCAGCCGAAGCAACTGTCAAGCATCAGCCGAAACACTGTCAGGCATCACCCGAAGCAGAAATGTCAGGCATCAACCGACGCAATACAGCAATGTTGTAGGGCGGGCGGGGCTCGAACCCGCGACCAATGGATTATGAGTCCCTTGCTGACGTAGAATGGTGGCAGGTCGATGACCTATTGTTGCTGGTCAAGCCCGGTGTACACGCTAGTTGCTTACACTCCGTATGCAGTAGGTCGTGTACATGAATGTGTACACCCGGACGGAGGGGTAGCTGTGGCGTTCAAGGCGACGAAGAAGAGAGGGCCTCGAGGCAAGGGTGAAGGGTCCATCTTCCAGCGCAAAGACGGGATGTGGGTGGGCTCCGTCGAGATCGGGTTCGACGCCGAAGGGAAGCGGAAGCAAAAGCGGGTCTACGCCAAGGACTACGCCACCCTCGTCACCCGCCTGAATGAACTCAAGGCCGACCTCACCGACGGCATCCAAGTGGACCGCACCATGACAGTCGCCAAGTGGCTGGACTACTGGCTCCCCCACATCCACAAAGAACGCGTCCGCCCCACCACCTACCTCGACTACGAATGGACGTCACGGAACATCGTCCGAACCATCGGACACAAACGGCTGGTGGAACTTGAGGCCGCCGACATTCGGAACATGACCACCAAAATCGGCAAGGGTGAGCGGCGCGCCCAGAAGGCGCATGTTCTTCTGCACCGGGCGTTGAAGGATGCCGTCGCCGAAGGGTTGTTGCGCCGGAACATTGCCGATGCAGTGGACGCCCCAGATGTCTACGAGAACGAGCGCCCGCCGTTCACTGTGGAACAAACCCACCAGGTGCTCGCTGTGGCCGCTGACCGCAATGCGATGGAGTACGCGCGGTGGCTGATGGCGTTTCTCACCGGAGCCCGACAGGGCGAATGCTTAGGACTTACGTGGGACCGTGTGCACCCTGGGGCTGTTGACATCACGTGGCAGTTGCAGCAGTGGAAGCGCGCCCATGGCTGCGGGAATCGCCACAGTGACGGCACCTGGCCGTGCGGCCGGAAGTACGGTGCCCGCTGCACCGACCCAAAGTTCGATGTGCCGGTGAAGACTGAGTATCACCCGTTGGTGGATTCACTGGTGTTGTCGCGGCCGAAGTCGGCAGCAGGGAAGCGGTGGGTGCCGGCGGTGGAAGAGCTGCAGGACGCCTTTTCTCGGCTCCGAGAAATTGACCGCGGCCCCAATCCATACGACTTGGTGTTTCACCGCGCCGACGGCTACCCCATCACCCCCACGGAGGACAACCGCGCCTTCAACAAACTGTTGGCGGATGCGGGCATCGACCGGGAAGCCACGGGCCTGACGTTGCACTCGGCTCGTAGGACAGCTGCAACAACGCTGCGGTCATCCGGCGCCGATGAACAAACCAGGATGGAGCTGCTCGGCCACAACTCCCCCGAGGTCACCAGAATCTATGCCCACGCAGACCAGGCCAGGAACTCCACGGCGATGAGCGCGGTCCGTGTGCTGGTCCCGCCGAAAGCCCTCCCGTAGTCAGGGGTCACTCGTACCATCGGCTAATGCCGGCGAAGGGGCGTTACCGGGTGTCTTCTATCCACGTCACCCCAGGCCCAGAGTGGCTTGTGGAATGGACGTGGACGGGTGCCGGGCCGCAACACCAATGGCACTGCTCTAGAGAAGCAGCGAGACGGCATGTGAAGGGGTTGTTGGGGGACGCCCTACCCGAAGTCAGGGTGGAAATGAAAACAGAGCCCCGCTGAGCGGTGTGCTCGAGCGGGGCAATGAAGGGGGACGTGATGGCTGAGAAGAAAGAGCGCGAGATTATCGTGCCCGTTGGGGCGGTGGCGCTTGTGGCGCTCGCGGCCTGGGTCTGGTGGCGCGCACAACGGTGAACCCCGCAGTGAATGGGTCGAACCGTTCAGGCAGGAAATTTGCCAAGTGCGCGGCGGTCAGCACGATGATGGTTGTAGTCAGTAACGGCCGGTGGGTGAGGTAGCGATCCACAGCTTCACTGAGTAATTCACCGTCGTCTGCAGCTATCTCATAGACGAGAACACCTGCGGCGAGCCCGAGCCAGCCAAGGTCGCCTTGGCGTAGCCGAACGGTGATTCGCACCTCACTATTGTCTCCCGCGTCAGCCAGCAACACTGAAAGACACACACAGGCAGACCGGGTTTGAAGCCGTTATGAACGCGAACGTCGGCACGCTATCCCGGCCGGTACCGTTCATGCCCATAAACGCAAAGAAGGCCGCCCCCGCTGAGAGCCCGAAGCTCTTGCGGGGGCGGCAGAAGTCACCGAGTGCGGGGACACAGGTCCAGGACCAGTGACAGTTTTGATGGCTGTGGATTCCCAGATGCAGTGGGGTAGGCCTGCACGCCCTACCAACAGCCAGTGGTCAGTCTACTACGCGGCCTCTTCCCACTCGGGAAGTTCCACAGTCTGTCCAGCGAGGGAATGCGTGCAGTCGCCCAGGAATTGGATACAACCGTCGGTGACGAAGCTGTGGCACTGCGGCGTCTCGGTGATGTTCTCCGGGGCGATCAGTGCATCGCCCTCAAGAGTGCTGTCGATGAGAGTCTTGTGGCTGTGGACCAGGACGGAGGGGCTGATAGTCGCCGTGTTGATGTTGACCGTCCAGGAATCGTTGACGACGTGGGCGCTGTCGCAGCCTGGACACCAGAACTTGTACGTGCGCTCGCCTGCCGGTGCCACTTTCATCGATTTGTCTTTTCAGTTTGGTCTTGTTGCTGCGTATAGCAGTACCGCTGTCGGAACCGAGAGCAACGAACAGGGCAAGCAACCAGCGGGCACAATCAAGCTGAGGATCGGCCATTCAGTTCGAAGTCCGCCCGCATCGCCTCGAGCAACTGGCAGCAGTGCACCGCCGGATCATGGAGGACTGCGCGATGACGGGCTGCGATTGCATCGTTCAACTCCTCAAATGATCCGAGCATCCGACCCCTTCCGGTGCCGAAGTATGCCCACCAGCGTGAGCGACGCCTGTCCCAAGAGACACCAGGGTGGCCGCTGGTGTTATCGACCCGACGACCCTTGTTCTTCTGTTGCATAGACGCCGAAGCCCACCGGACGTTCCCGGGCTCGTAATGGCCGTCACCGTCAATGCGGTCAAGCGTGCAGCCATCAGGCCGCTCGCCGACATCAGACACGAACGTGGAGAAACTGGTGCGCCATTGATCACACACCCGAATGCCACGCCCTCCGTACCGTTCCCAATACTCGTTGGTGGGGTCCTCGCAGCGGCGCCGCATGTTGACCCACGTCCTGTAGAGCGGGTGTGTGTACATGCCGTGCTTCTCGACGTGGAACGCGACCGCTTCAACAGACTTGTACTTGCGCATCCGACTGCGATGTTTGGCGCATAGCTCCCCGGCCATTCGGAGCTGGGTGCACCCGTCAACGACGCAAGGCAATGCATAGTTGGGGGTGGGCTTATCTAGACGCCCGTGCCGCTGCAGTCTCAAGCGGTGCTTGTTGCACAGGCCGTGCTGGCCACGCGCCGGGGCTGCGCAATCAGCAACCCGGCACGGCATAGACTCACTCATGTCGACTCCTATTCAGTCGGCCATTCCCCGGGGCAGTTGGCGCTGTCGCCGGGGCCTTTACATCGCTTCTATTCTATCGCTTACGTGAGTTCTCGAGCGGCATCAACGGCGAGCTGAATTTGCGCCGGGTCGTTCTCATCCAGGACTCGAATCAGCGCGCGCAAGGCACTTTTCGTGCGGCGGAACTCAACTTCCATGTCCTCCAATGAACGCTGGGTTGCAGCCAATCTGGTTTCACACTTATCGCACTTCGCCTCAACCTTGGCGATCTCGCGGTCCATGCGGGTCATGATGCGATCCGACGATTCCGTTATCTTGTCGGCGATGTCCGCCCTGCGCCCACCCCTACCGATGGCGGCGTTAATCACCGCACCTATCAGGACGACGAGGCCACCCACACAGGCGGAGATAACAGTCGCGACAGCGGGATTCACCGGCGTCTCCTCACCGTGCGTTCCGCCTGACCTATCCGGCGCACATCCCTGAGGACAAGTAGTGCAGCACAATCCGCGAGGCCGGCGAACACCCACACCGCCACCAGAGACTTGCCCCACGTGCTCGTTTGCATGGTGGCCAGTACGTAGGAGAAGAACGCGCCAGCGGCGAACAAATCCCCCGCCAACTGCATCCAGATGCCGGTGGTGTGCACCCAGTACGGGCGCCGGTCCGGTTTCATCGACAGGAGTTTCCCCGCCAGGCAGATGAGGACCCCGATGCACAGCCACAGCCACACCGCTTCCACGCGGGGGCCGAGGGCTTCCCCCACCGATTGGGGGACACCACCGGCGACGAACGCGCAATACATTCCGCCCACGGCTAAATGGATGTAGACGATGGCTTGGAATATGCCCACCCCTTCGGAGTCCAGGGCGGACAGGAACCGGTCGAACCCGTTGCGGATACGTATCAATACCATCGCAGTGGCTTCCAGTTAGCCACTGCCGCGAACAACATGAGAGAGCCGGTGATGAACCAGGGGTGATACCCGAGGGTGGTTAGCCCTCTGTCGATGAGTGGGGCGACGATGTAGAAGACGCCGATGCCCAGCGCCCCCAATGACATCAACCCCAACCCGAAGGCGCGTATCACGTATTTGTGGTGCTCGGCGAGCAACCCGATGGTGGTGATGACCGCGGCCATGAAGAACACCGCCGTCCAGGACCATTGATGTCCGGGAACGCTCATCAGGTATTGCCACTGTCGGGAGGTGATTTGGTCGGCTCTGCCCGCCATGTCGGTGGCGAACATCCACGACCAAATCGCCAACACCCCCGTGAGGAGGTGGAACAGTTTGGATTCCCGAATCACTCCGGTGTGTCTGTCTTTCCGGGGTCGACCTCACCGGTTTTGCGCTGCTGCGACAGGGCCACGAATGCGGTACCGGCAGCCCCCGTTCCCAACACTGCGCCGGCGAGGGACAGCCACAGAGGAACATCACCGGGGTTGATGAGCTTCAGCACGACCAGCAGGGGCAGGGCGGCGACGACGATTCCGTAGAGCCATTGGCGGGTAGCAGCATTGGGTAGTTTCATGACGGGTTCTTTCTCTAGGGGTTGAACAGAAGCGACACCCAGGTCTCGGGTCACTTCAGGAACAGACTTGCGACGCATTAGGCGGCGACGGGAACCCGTGCCGCCCAGTCGTTGACGTGTTGGCGTGCAAGGTCGACGTAACTCATCCACGGCATATCCGGGATGGGCAGCTCGTAGGTGATGTGCGCGGCGGTGGGGGGGCTGGCCATGATGAACTTCAAGCCCGTGATGGCGGCGTTGATGCCGGCCTGCAAACCGGGTGTGGTGGCGGTTTCCGGTTTACCCAACAGCTGCGCCAGCGAAGCCACCAACAGGGCGGGGAGCATGGCGATGTTGAGCTGACCGAAAATGCCTGTCAGGCCGCCCATCTGCTGAATGATGCGTATTGCGCCCTGAATGAACGCTTGCATGAATCCCATCGGGTCACCCAAACCGAGTTCGATGGCGATGCTGTACACCTCTTCTTCCACCTGCCCGGAAGGGGTGTCGGGGCGGGTGGTGTAGAGGTCTCCGGGGCGCGCCATGTCGGCCCACTCGTTGCCCATGCCGGACAGGTTGAACGATGAGATTCCGCGTCCGCCGGGGTCTTTCCCTTTGTAGAAGGTGTGCCCCATTTCCCTACAGGGGTTGCCGAAGGTGAAGCCGGCGACGAAGTTGTGCTTCAGGTGCTCCAACCGTCCGCCGGGCTCGAACTCTTGCCGCACCCGGGATGCTGCTTCACCGCCCTGCGAATATCCACCCAGGAGGATGGTTCGTTTGGGGTGGTCGAGAATCCATCCGACAGCCCACTCCACCGCGATATCAACCGATTCCCGATACGACGGGGCATCCGGTTGACCGCCCAATGGGCCGAAGCTCCACGGCCCCTGTACGGGTATCTCCTCAACACCGGGGCAGGCTTGCGCCACCCACGAGCAGTACCCCGTCCCCGGTGCCGCCCACGTCCCGGAGAACGTCAACAGGGCGTGCCTAGGGGGCGGCGGGGGCGGGTAGGAGCCGAGACGGACACGGGTCCGGTAGTCCAGGGCAGGACGCCCTTCAGCGTCCACGGGCTGCGGGATACCGGCCCGCCCCTGGAACTCCGCCACAATGGCTAGTGTCAGCTCGTCCAGAACGGTGCCGGGGGTGGCTCCGCGGTCCTTGGCCCACTGGTATTTCGTGGACAGCTTCTCCCGGGCCAGTGAGATGGCGTGCCAGTTCGGGTCGCTGCGGGGAACGTCGGGGTCTGACTCCCCCAGCCCGTATCCGACACGCTTCCCGGAAGCATCGACGGCCATCAGCGCATCACCACGCCGGTCTTGCCGCGGTCGCTGGTGCCACACACCTTGTCGCGGACCTCGGCCAGGGCTTCGACGACGGTCTGTCCACCGAGGCAGTTGAACCGCATCGTGAGCTGGTCGTCGGCCGGCCCGACTCGGACAGGCTGAGCCGCAGGCTTCGGGTCTGGCTTGGGTGTGGCGGTGATGCCGAGCTGGATGTCGGCGTACTCGTTCAGCTTCCCCTCGAAGTATTTCCACGGGAATGTGCCCCGACCGTTGTCGACGTCGGTGTGGTTGTTGCCGTCCCGCAGCTTCACTGTGCAGTAGCGGTGGTCGGAGATGACGGGCGGGTTGTGCGCGTAGTTGGTGGACCAATCCACCGGGGGGCGCTTGTCTTTGGCGGTCATCCCGTACTTGATGCAGTCGGAGACAATCTCCCAGGCGATGGCGTCGATGGCGCCGGACTGCTGCATCCACTGCTCGGTTGTCCATCCGGAGAAGCTGCCGCCGAAGCAGTAGTTCAGGGACCGCGGGTTGGAGTCGCCCACCGACCACGACTTGTTGTCGGTGTCCGCGCAGTAGACGACGGTGACACCCTTGTCTTTGAGGTTCTGGCTCGCCACCGTGTGATACGAGACGGGGTTCGGCCCGCCCTCGGTGGACTTGATGAAGTTCGACAGGTTCAGGGCGCCGTCGTTGACATAGTTCATGCTGGGGGTGTTGGCGGGCTCATTGGTGTGGATGAACACACAGTCGATAGCGACACCACCGCGGCTGGATTGGTTCTTCGTCCAGTTCTCAATCGCGTTGTACGGGGGACGCCCATTCGGGTTATCGGGCACAGAAGCTCCTGAGAGTCGGTCGTAGATGGCTTGCGCGTCACCCATCCGCTGCTGATACCGGTCTGGGTAGGCGGACTGCTGGACGGCTTGGGCGTACGAGCCGGCAGGGTTCGGGCCGTTGTAGTCCAGGCGTGCGAGGCGGTCGTAGAACAGGCCCGCCGACAGGGTGGGGTCCATGCACGTTTTGGCGTCGCCCCACCACCACTGCCCGTTGTTGCCTTTACGGACCTGCTGCTGAAACAGGCCGACGGAGAGGCCGTCCGACCCGACCGCATCATGCGGCAACTGCAAGGACTCGGGGACCTTCGCGTTCGCGTACATCAACATGCTGGACTCGACCAGACAAGTGGCGAGGGCGATGACGATGCCTCGAGGGGTGATGCCGCGCCGTTTCCCCTCCGCGATGACCGCGCGGGCGTAGTCGTCCTTGCTCAACGGAATCTCCCAACAGTCAGGTGGACGAACGCCCGCACCCGATGACGGATAGTCGGGTGCTCCAGGGCTGGGTCACCGCACAGAAGACAGTCACCGTGACGGGGTTTATGGAACCGGGGGGAATCAGTGCAAAACCGGTCAAGACGAGACAGCAACAGAACCCCTTGTCGTAAACTTCCGTACCGGGGGGAAACAAATGGTCAGTGACGTGCACGTCAAACAGCGCACCCAGATATGGCCCGTAGCAATTGGCGCGGTGGTGGTGGCGACTCGGCTACCGTTCCTCGGCCACGGCTACGGGGAAGACCCCGACTCGTGGCGGGCCATCATCGCCGCCCAACACCTTCTGGACACGGGCCGATACGTTCCGTCCCGCCCGCCTGGCTATCCGCTGCCCGAGTACGTCGACGCGGTGATGCTGTGGGCCGGGCTGGGGTCCAGTTTCTGGATTGGCATGCTGTCCGCGGTGCTGTGCGGTGTCGCCGCTGCCCTGACGTTCGCGCTGTTGCAGCCCCTCGGAACGGGCAAGGCCGTGGTGGGTGGTGCGGCGCTGGCGTTCACCCCGCAGGTGTTCGTCGCGTCGATCAGCGCGATGGACTTCATGTGGGGGCTGTCGTTCTTCCTGGCCGCTGCACTGTGCGTCACCAGGAATCGGTGGTGGGCTGCGGTGTTCCTCGGGCTGGCGATAGCATCGCGCCCCACCTACGCGGTGGCCGCGCTACCCCTGGTGGTGCTGTGCATCGGGTTCGACGTGCACCGTCTCCGAACGCAGTGGAAGTCGATTGTCCTGCCGCTGATCTTCTCGGCGGTGATCGCGCTCGCGTTCTTCGCCCCGGCCATCATCTCCACCGGCAGTGGGCTTCTCGCCATTCTTGACGCCGGCTCGGACCGATGGCTGCGAGTCGCGTATCAGGGCAGCATCGGCATGTTCGGCATCGGCGGATTCCTGGGGGTCGCCGTAATGTCCGTGTATGCCCTGATCAAGTTCCGTGAAGCCCCGAAAGTGAATGCGCCGCACATGGATACGTTCGCGTTCACCACCATCGCCGTGTGGGGACTGCTGTTCATTCGGCTCCCGCACGACGCCGCCTACCTAATCCCCGCCCTCGTCGGGCTGTACTGGCTGCTGTGCCGGTACGTGGATGAGGTGGTCCTGCTGTGGGCGATGGTCGCACTTCTCGCGGAGGCGTGCTTCGTGGGCCACGTCGATTCACAGACCCGGAAACTCGGATTCGCAGGCCCGGTGATCCGAGCGGTTCAGGAACAGGACGAGCGCCGCTGCGTCGCCGATCTTGTCCGCGACGAGCTCGGCCGCTCCCCCGATCTTTACATCATCACCGGAGTGCTGCGCCCGCAACTGCTACTTGAGGTCGGATCGGATCGGTTGCTCTACACCGTCCGCTCGGAGGATGGGCGGTTGATAGACACGGAGTGGGTTCCGTTCCCACAAGACGCCGACTTGGCGGTGCTGGATCGAGTGGAGAAGCAGCAGAACACGCTGTGGGACGGACATATTCGTGTGCTT
The DNA here is from genome assembly GCA_023404955.1 of Actinomycetes bacterium. Classification (GTDB taxonomy): domain Bacteria; phylum Actinomycetota; class Actinomycetes; order Mycobacteriales; family Mycobacteriaceae; genus Mycobacterium. Next base: position 132,210 of record JAEXZY010000099.1, on the reverse strand, counting down.
TCGACCCTTGAGGGGTGCCCGCTACAGTGAGTTTTCCGTGTCGGCTTGCCGATACCCGCCGTGGTAGATGATCCCGGTCGGATACCCGACGTCCTTCTGCCGGTACAGGCCCTCTTTGTAGTACATGTGATCGGCCCCCGGGGTGGCGGTCCGACCAATGAACGTCTGGCCACCCGTCAGCAGGGTTTGACGGACACCGTTCACCCACGCCCGCACCATGCCGTCGGAGTCGTTCGTAGCCCACGTGATCTGCATCTTCACGTCAATCCAATTACCGCGCTGCATCGGCACATTCAGCAGCAGCTTATCCGGTAGATAGATCCCCGGACCGTCCTGCGGCGTGTGGTACAGCGACCAATAGCCCGTCGGGGTTTTCCGGCCGGCGTTGGCGTTGAACCCCCACGCGACCGTCGGGGAGCCAACACCGTCATGCCACTGGTTGGTGACGCTCCACCCATAATCAGCGCTGTTCAACGGGTAGGTGGGATCGAACTTCACCGAGAACGCGTACCAGAACGTTGATCCGATCGGGGTTAACGACGTAAAGGTGTAGGAGCTGACTTCGGAGCGTTCATTGCCGCCGCCCACAATGTCCCCAGCTCGCACTTCCATGCGGGCGACATAGCCGCAGTCCTTGTCCTCACAAATCACCGCGACCGGATATTGCCCGTACCCGCCGTACGAGCCCGGGGCGATACTGCCACCCGTCGCGAGTTTGTTGTCGAGGGCTGACCACTGCTTGAAGTCATTGCGCGAGTAGTCACCTGTGAATAGGCGGACCATCAGTAACCCGCGGTATCAGCTGTCAGGCCAACCCACTTGCTACGGACGGAGTCGTAGCGGAGCTGCTGCCAGTGCGTCTTCCCATTCAGCGCCGTCGCGAGCAAGACGCCTACGAACGCGGCACCCCAGGTGATGGACCTGTCGGCCCCGGCGGCGGTGATGCGGACCCAGAGCGTCTGCCCATCCCGCGGGGTGCCGGAGACCGTGACGCCGGTGATTGCTTCAGCCAGAGCGGTGATGCGGCACATGTCGGTGGCGTTGCTGTCGATGGACGGTGTCGGTGAGGTCGTGATGGAGGCGACACGCGGCGCGGTAGGGGCGAACATCTTGCCAGTACCCGCGCATTCCACCGTCAAGTCGGTGTCAGAACCGGTACCGGCCGCGCGGATAGTGGGCGTGTTGTTGGGGCTGTAAAACCGGTGCTTCCCGTTGCCCTGGGTAGCGAACCAGAAATCGACGTTCGTGTCGGAGCCCTTGGCGGTCAGGGTGACTCGGCCGCCTGCCGCGATGGTTCCGAGGATGTCGAGGTAGTTGACGATCGTGTTGCTCTGTCCGACTTGCACACCGGTCGTGCCTGTTACCTCGATCGACAAGGGCACGGTTGCCCCCGGCCCGGCGGCCCGAAGTGCTGCCGTGTTGTTCGAGCTGTAGATCCTGAACTTGCCGAGCAAGCCTTTGACTTTGGCCCAGATGTCGAGGCTGGAATCGGGGCCGGTGGCCTCGATCTCGACGCGGCCCGTGCCTAATGCTGTGTTAGACACGCGCAGGTGATTGACCGCTGCAGCCGCCGCGAGCAACTCAATAATGACGTTGCCGTTGACGTCTTTGATGTCGCCTGCCGTTGTGTAGCGGGCGTCCAGCGCCGCTAGGGGGATGCCGTGGTAAATGACGTACCAGATCCCCGACTTGTACTGGACGATCACCGTCTCGGACTGCACCACCAACTGCAGCGATGACGGGCCACCGGCCTGGTTGAACACATCCGTTCCGCTGCGCTGCACCAACACGGTGTTTGTGGTGGCGTCAAGCTTCTTCACCGCAATCACGTCGCCGTTCGACGGAGACGTGGGGAGGGTGACGGTGAACCCACCGGCGGTGGCGTCAGCAGGGACGAGTTCGTGCGCCACAGCTGTGTAGGCCGATGTTTTCACTGCGGTCGGGTTGGCGAGGGTGGCGACGTAGGTGAACGCGTTGGGGGCCAGTGGGCTCGGGTCGCCAATCGATGCCCCCGTCTCATCCTCCCACTGGTATAGGGTGTTTGGGTCTTCTGGGTTGACGGGGACAGCACGAGTCCGGAACTGGGCTCGAGCCGTTTCGACGTACTGGTCCACCGCGGTAGCGAGAACATCGGTGCGGGTGTCGGGCGGGTAGGCGACACCGGCAGCAATGACATCCCACAGCGACGAGTCTGTGTTGGGGACGGTGACCAAGTATTTGTTGCCGTCGGGGTTTTGAATCCACGCCGCGATACCGGCTTCCAACTCAATGGTGAGGACACCCTTGGACGGGTAGATGGGCTTCGACTTCCGGGGGGTGACCACACCCCCATCCCCCCCGTCCTGATATTCAGCGGCGAACGCAAACCAGGGACGGTTGTCCTTCAACGAGGTGGAATCCCGGACGGACGGGCCAGTTATCGTGACGGTAGGCACTAGGCACCTCTCATGTAAACGGATTCCAGACAGGCTGTGAAGCGACACGGACCGCTGCCCCGGTGTACGGGTCCACAACGGCACCGGCTGCCCGAATTGATGTGAGAGCAGGAACCTGGAACGGTCGGGTATAGCCTTTTTCGACGGTGGGGCGCTGCTGCGCATCCTCGAGGGCTTGCCGCTTCAACGGTTTGAACGGCTTCACCACAGACGGCATCGGGAACGTCGGAACGAACTCGTAAGTAACGTTGCCTTCAACGAATCTTGCGTTGTTGGGGTCACCCACACGGACGTCGGTGTAGTTCATGTGAATCCCGCCGCCGGCCTCGTTATTCGCGACAGCTTGGCGGACGTTCACGGTGGGGAAGTCGGCGTAGCGGTCATACTGCCGTGCCACATCCCACACCCGGAACGGGGTGTCATTCGGGAATCCCACACCCCCGTAGGCGGGGTTGGCGATGTTGATGGGAGAGGTCAGCATGCCGCCGTATTTGCGTTCCGGGTTTCCCGTCAATACGAACACGTTGTCCTCGGTGGAGATGTCCGGGTTCATTCTGAGAACGAGGCAGAGGACTTCAGCACCCATGGAGTGGCCGAAGAAAATCTTCTGACCTGGTTTCTGTGCCTCTGTAATCACTTTGTTGGCGGCGGCCTGCGCGAACGGCAACAGCGGCGCCCAGTTCTGGTAGCGGATGTCTTTACGCGTGTACGGGTCCTTGAACAACTGTCCCCCGCACCAGTTCTGCGGCAACAGCGTCGATATCCCAATCAGGGGTATCAGCCCATTCAGGGCGTACACCCGAATCAATTGGAGACACCCACGATGTAGAACGTCCAATCGTGGCGTCTGCCATGAAGAGTCGTGAACCTAACCCTCACCGGATGTTGTTCAGCAACAGAGCCGTTCGTCAACCACACCTGAGTGGAACCGGGCTGGAACGACTGGGAGAACACCCGAAGCGTCCCCGACAGCGGGGTGTGCTCCACCCCCACAATCTCGTCGTCATCAGCCAGATGGTTCTGCCAGTAGAGGGTGTATTCCAGAGTGTCGTCGGGGTCTTTCGGCCACACCGGCATCCACACACCAGAGGCGTTCCGAACGAAGCCATCCAGGATGATGTTCGGGTCGGCCGACCCAATCGGGGGGACAATGTACTCCCGCGACGGGTGGGGTTCCGCAACCCGAAACGTCCCCAGTGAGGCCCGCATCCGCAGCTTCAGTTTCAAGGTGGCGGTGATTTCCACCACGGAGGGGGTGAGTGCCACCCCGATAGCACCCCAGTTAGCCGTCGAACCCTGAGTGGCGGTCGCGGTGATATTGGTATCCCCAGGAGCATCTCCTACCAGGAGGGAGCCGCCGCCGTTGAGGTTGCCGCCGTTGACCGTTTGGCGTTTCGCCTGGTTGTAGGCGGTGAATTTCTTCCCCTTCTCCACCCCATGCACCGACAAAACCCGGTGGGCAGGCTTCACAGAGGGAACCACCACAGTGTTGGAGGTGGCAGAAGACCCGCCGGCCAGGTAGGGGTCTCCCACCGTGTCGACGCCGTGGTAGGCGACAGCCTCCACCAGAAAGTTTCGTGAGGTGAGGACTTCGGTGGGCATGGAGGAGAACGACGCCACAACAGTTTGAGAACCCGTGGGGGCGTCCTCGAGTTTGAACAGCCGGAGGGTGCCTTTGTTGGAATCCCAGGAGCGGGAACCAATCTGGCTCATCGCCACACCGTTGTAGGTGACGCCGAACGTTGCGCCGGAGGTGTCGGCGTTGCCGTTGAACACCACCGCCACGAACACCACCACCCGGTCCCGAGCCTGCGGGGAGACGTTCAGGGTGAGGGTTTTACTCCCGGACGTCGTCCCGGACCCGATGGTGACGTCCCCGGCGGCGGAGGAGTCGAACAGGACAGGCATCTAGTCCACCTCGAGGGAGAACGACGCCAGCGTGACTGTGTCCCCGTCCGCCACCGTTACGGGTTGGGCGACCTGCGCGGCGCCCAACCAGTTCCCGCCCGTGATGGCGTCGTGAGCCCCCAGGTGGGTGATGGTGGTGGCTTCCTCCACCTCCCATGTTGCCGGGTCCCCCGTGGATGCTCCGACCCCGTCTGTGGAGGCGGAGGAGGTGATTTGCGCTCGGTCTTCAACCGAGTTCACCTGCGATGCGACAGCGTTACCGCCGTCGTCTCCCGGGTCGCCGTCGTGGAGGGAGCCGCAGAAGATTGGAACCACCAACGGCTGGTTGCGGAGAACGGAATTCACGATTCCGTCCCGCAGATACTCGGATGCACCCATCGTCTTCTCCTAGTTCCGAAACTCGTTGAGCTGTGCGAACAGCGGCGTCATCACGTCCACGGCCTGCTCCCACGACTCCCACTGCTCACACCACTCAGGGGAGGCGTCCATGAGGTACATGTCTTTGGGGTCGGCAGGGACCGGGTTGTCGTCTTCTTCGGATGACCCGTAGAACGTTCCATCTGGGCGCATCCACCAGAACCGGCCGCCAGCAGCGCAGTTGGACATATCGTCTGGGGTCATCACGGCGTCTCCCCGGCAGTGACAACACTGACTGAAGCCCACGGAATGAACCTGGTCTCCCTAGTCAGCGACGCAAAGCTGATGCTTGAGGGGATGCCTTGAGAGTAGGTGCGGGCGATGTAGCACCAGGCGTCCAGAATCGGCACCGTCCGAGACATCGTCGGAGTGGGGGCCACGCCGAACCGGCGCGGGGTCTGCAACAGTCCCGGAGCGGTTTGTTGTATCGCCGCGAACAGAATCTGCCCCGGTGTGCACTGCTGGCTGATAGGCACCCCACCAGATGTCATGGTGATAGCCACCTCAGACGGGGGCGCTGACGTACTACCGACGTTGGCGTAGGTGTCCTTCACATTCCCCGACCCCCACACCTTCTCTACGTTTCCCGTGGACGGGTTGTAGATGCACAGGGCGACCTCGTAGTAGTCGATGGAGAAGATGGAGGTGTCCGCCCCGGTTATCCAGCGGAAAATGTCCACAGTTCCTGTGCGGTCCACCACAATCGGCGCGTAGTAGATGTTCCCTGTCGATGACCCTTTAGGGGTGTAAGGCACCACTGTGGGGAGGACGCCTTGCCACAGGTAGCCGGCAGTGTCTTCGCGGTGGTCGGTTTCGTTGAAGTCGATGACGTCGGCGAAGCGGGGCTTCGTGCTGCCCGAGGCGATTCCGACTGTGGAGCAGGCGAACCGGGGAACAGTCGCCATCGCATCGATATCCGACACGTACGCGGCGGTGGCGTTGGTGGCGGCCGCTACTTCCTCGAGGGTGGCGATAGCGTCGGTGTTAGTGGTGATTTGGTCCTGAATCCCTGTGGACCAGCCGTTCAGCCACGCCCACGGGTCACGCTCCCCGTCATCCACCATGCCGTGCGCCACAGCGATATCCGCGGCCCGCTTCCGCTCAAGCCAGCGTTGCCGGTCCTGAACATCCTGCTCAGTGAGCCGCTTCTTCGGCTTCGCGTTGGAGGGTTCCTGGGAGACAGCATCGATGGTGGGCTGCCAGTCAGGACCCTCCTCAATCGGTGAGGTCATGCTTTGACGGCCAGCACCGAGAACTCGCAGTAGGCGTCGTTCACCCCGTAAGAGGTGGTGCCCGAGACACGCTCGACGTTGAAGTACACCAACCCGGCCTGGCCTGCGGTCACCTTCCCCACCGATGAAGCTGACCCGGCAGCAGGACCGGGGGTCATAACGAGGCGTTCTTTGTTCACCCCGCCAATGCCGTAGCAGATACCGATGATAGGTCCGTCGATAGCGCCAAGGTGGGCGACGAGATTCACGACTAGGTTGGAGCCCAACCCGGTGGCTTCCATGCGGCACTGCCCGTAGGGGATGAGCTTGTAGTCGGCGTTGTAGGTGCCGGCCGGGATGTTCACCACCGCCACAGTCGTGGGTGAACCGGTGAGCCCACTCAGCCCCGTCGAAATCGAGGCGGGGATATGCAGCCCCCCGTACATGGGGGTGGACAGCTCGAAATCCGTGAGCCCGTCGGCAACAGAGAGGACCTGACCTGCTTGGGGGGTGCCGTAATCCTCTGGACTGACTATCGCCGCCCCCGGGTCTCCGTCCGCGCCTCTGCGGATGGAGAGGTCCATCCGGTACACCGGGCCGGCTGTGTCAGTGGCGGGGGAAACCTGCGTCAGAGACGCGGTCCCCGGGGTTGGATGGTCAGACGGGAGTTCCTCGTAGCTATCCAGATACAGGGTGGGCGACTTGCCGGGGTCGCCCTTCGCCAACGCTGACCAGGATGCTTTCGCCCCGTGTCCCGCCGCCACCAGCAGGTAGGCGCCGCCCTCCCCCGATTTGAGGATGTGCAGCTCCGACATCGACACTTTGGTCCACTCGCGGCCGTACTCGTCGGTGTAATCCGTTGCGATGGCGCGCTGCTGAGTAACCAAGGCTGTCTCCTACGACTGGGGGGCCAGGGAAATCACGTTGAACGCGGCCCATAGCTCGCTGATGTTGCGGCGCAGCTGCGCCGAAAGATGCTCAATCGGTTTCCCGTCACCCATCTGCACCGTCAACTCCCGTGTGTTGCGGTCAGATTTGAACGAGACAAGCTCGATGTAGTCGGTGAACTGCTCAGTGCGTGAGTTGTGCACCAACGTCATCAGGGCGCCGGGGAAGATGTCTTTCCCGTACCGGTAGGGCCCGTTCTGACCCCGGAACGTGGCAATCGCGGTGGTGTATCCGCGGGAGTTCCAGAGCACTTGGATGAACTGGAAGATGGCTTCCACGTTGTACGGGGACGAGTTGGTGGGGGTGAAGACTTCTATCGCCGGGTGATATGGGCCGACATCATCTCTTCGTTGGTAGTGCTGGATGAGTTGGAACGCGAAGAACGCATCATTGAGGAACCCGTCCAACAGATTGCTTGGGACACCGGAGAATCCGATGATTATCATCGCCACGTCGATGACGAAACTCAGCCACGCGTTGATGAGGTCGTTCAACCACTTCGGGGATTTTCCGCCGATGACGTGCTGCCACCCCAATGGGGTGTTGTCGACTATCTCGTAGGAAACCAGGGCTGACCGGTCTCGAACTACTTCCCCGTCGGCGACTATCTCATCGGGGGTGACCAGAATCGCGTACGGCGGAACCCAGTCAATCCCCAACAGGGGCGCAATGAAGAGACCTTCGGGGGCGTACTTCCCCTCCGGATTCAGGAGGGGGTCGAACGTTTTCCCGAACAGCGACCCCTCAGCGTCCACAATCGTGCGGAGCACCGAATCCAGAACCGTCTGGGTCGGGCCCTCAATCTGCGACCGGTCCTTCACCACCATCACGTAGGTGGGGCGATCCAGATTGGCGTACTTGTCGGGCTGCTCCATCCCCGGCATCCACAGAGTGACACGCACATCCACCCCATAGGCGGGGGTGATTTCGGTGATGAGCTGCGCCACCGTCGACATGCGCACCGTCTTGATGAACAACGGCGACGTGTCCTTCAACATCCCCGTACGCACCACATACAGCGGGGTTTTCAGGGTGGAGCCCATCTGCCCGTTCGACTTCAAGCGTTGCAGCATGGTTCCCACCCACGCCCGCATATCTGGGTTCAAAGACAGGGCGTTGTTCCAGAACTCCCAAATCCCCGACTGGATTCGGAGGGAGCACTGCGCGGCCGCCGCTTCGATGCAGGTGACAATCTGGGCTGCGAACACAGCGTGGGAAAACGGCTGCGCCTGGATGGGGAGGTTCCAGGACGGCCAGATGGGCAGGTAGGAGAGGATGTCGTAGATGCCAACGAGTTCGGAGGTGAGGGTGACGACCCCGTCCTCCCCCATCTTCTTCCGGTGCCGTTTGACGTAGAACGCTTCCCGAACCCCTTCGGATTCGATGATGACGCCGACCATCGTCTTTTTGCAGTTCGACAGGTAGGGGTGGAGCCAATGCCCACCCTTCAACACCAATGTCGCTTGCGGTGCCTGATTCCTCGGGATAGTCCCTGATACGGAGATGTAGTCGTCGGCGAACCCAATCGGATTCCAATACGCATCACAGACGGTGACCGTGTAGTCGGTGTCGGCGTTCTCAAACGCTTCGGCGAGCTTGTCGGATGCCTGGGCGGCCTTCCACGCATCCGACGACTCCAGGTTGTCGGCCCAATCCTTGAGGATGTCGTCAACCTGCTGGGGAGAAATCATGCCTCTCCTCTCATCGGTCGGTCACAGTCCTTGCACTTTCGAACGGCTGCCACCCGCTTCACGCCCTCGGAAGTGATGGTGTGCAGCGGAACCTCAAACCCACTGGGAAGTAGGCAGTCTGGGCACCACAAACCTGACCGCGGGGTACCGGCGGTCAGATGGATAACGATGGCCATTTACTGGGGGTAACGTCGCAAAGGCGTAAGCGAACTTATGATTCGCGAGTCGCTGTTGCCGCCTGAGATGGAGACCGCGACAGCTACGGTTTGCGGGTCAGCGCCAGCCGGCTTTTCCGGGATGGGGCGGGTGAATCTCCCCGAGACCAGGCGGTGCATGTTCCCTTGGGGTGGGACAACGCCATGAATCGAAGCATTGGATTGCACAGTGGGACCGATGTTCCCCACGGGCGCGTAGGACTCCAGGTCTTTCAACCAGTCCCGGTACTCCAGCAGTTGGGCCGCAGTCGCAGGGACCTTCGTGAAGTCCTCGATGAACTGCTTACGCCCATCGGCATTCACCCTCACCCTTTGGTTCGGGAGCAGGGGCCCAATCTTCACCATGTCGCTCGAGCCAGGCCCTGCCGCTATCTCGAAGATTCCCGGCCCGTACAGGGTGTAGGAGTCGAACGCCCGAATCGTTCCCGCGTTGGTGCGGTACAGGTGTCCCGTCTGGGTGGTGGAATCAGCGTCCCCACCCCGGAACCCCGTAATCGTGGACGGTGTGCCCTGGGTGATGAGGGCACCGGAGGCGTAGGAGCCCCACCCGACACCGCGGAACGATGCACCCAGTTGGGCGACTCCGGCTTCGTCTTTCGCCGTCAACAGGGTCAGGCCGTCACCGATGAGTCCTCTACGTACTTTCAGGACTCGGGGGTCGCCGGCACCGTTGTTCGCGTCGGGGTCGCCGAACTCCACCCGAACGGTGGTCTTCGGAAGAGGTGGGGTGGCTATCCAGCCTTTGATGGTGGTTTCGGTGTAGTTGTTGAACGCGGAGAACTTCACCGAAGCCCCCGCCATCCTCAGCCGCGTCCCGTAACCGTTCCACGACCCATCGGAGTTACGACCCATGCGGCCCCACACATCCACGGCGGCACCGAACTCCAGCATGGAACCCAAATCGACTTCCACGACTTGGTAGTCGGTTTCCGTGCCGTCGAAATCGTCATCCGAGTAGGGGCCGGCGACGAGGGTTTTCCCTTCGGTGCGGAACCGCTTATTCGGGTCGTCCCGCCACCTTGCTTGACCTCTTGACGCGAACACATAGCCGCCGCCGCGGCCCGTGTACCACACCGGCCAATGCGGTCCTAGGCCTGTCGAGTAGTCGGTGTCGAAAGCGTCGGAGGCTTGGTCGTAGGCGAAGCGGAACTCATCAACATCCGGCAGGCCCTTCCAAAACCCCAAATCCCCCCGCAGACGGAGAGTGGTTTTGTAGGAGCGGCGCTGCCCACCCACCGAATGACCCTCAGCAGGCGGCTTCCACAACCGGACCGGGGTGTACCAGTACCCCAATTCTGGTGTCCACCAATGCAACGTAGACGTTTTGATGGTGTCCAGCGCACCCCACATATCGCGGACAACCTTGCGGAGCTGAATCCCATCGCGGGCCACACACCGCACAGGCAAATCGATTTCGAGGGGTTCATTCGCGGCGTCGATGAACGTCACACCATCCTCGGATGCGCCCTGCTGGTCAATCGTCTTCCACGACGCAATCAACCCTTTAGGCGCTTCCCCCAACTGAATACACTCAGGGGCCTCGAACCGGTTGGGTAGGGATTGCCCGCCCATGAACTCGATGGTGGTGGTGCCATCCCAGGAGGTGAGCCACACCATCGGGTGCAGCCCTTTGAGCATGTAGTAGGCACCGTGCGGGGTAATTCCCGACGATGGGTATCGGGTAATCGCGGTCACTGGCGTCCCGCCGGAGCCCACATCGCCGCCGTGTGCGCGGCGACATCCTTACCGTTCTGGTCAGGGGTGGCGCCCTGATTGTTGATGGTGATGTTCGCCGTGTTCCCGGCCTTCTGCCCGGCAGCGTCCGCGGCGCCCTGCGGACCGCCTTGCGGATTCTCCGGGGTGGGCGCCTTCCCAGCCATATTCGGCAGAGCGGGACGCGCCCCCGCCAAACCGCCAGCAATCTTCCCGAACCACGAATTGCCGATAGACCCCATGGGGTTATCCCCCACGGACAGCGTTTCGAACAGCCCGGAGACGCCGATGCCCGCGACCTGGCCGGCGTACTTGATGGCCCGATTCGCCACCTGAATACCAATCTGCGCGGCAGCTCCAGCACCAGGCGCGATAGCGTTCAACGCCCCCGCACCCATCATCGCGGCGTCCATCGCCATACCGCCGACACCGAGACCGCCCCCGGCCGAGTTGGACGGGTAGGCCATGCCTGTGCCCGCGCCGAGAGGGGCGCTCTCCCCCGCACCGACACTGCCGACAGGGGGAAGTGGGGGCAACCCTGTAGCGCCCGTGCCAAAGGCGCTTGCCGGCGTTCCCGTGGTGACCCCCGGAACGTTGCCGTCGGTGATGGCCTGCCACGCGCTGAGACCCTGCGGCGCCCTGCCGTTGTAGCCGTTGAAGGCCGTCCGGTTCGCAATTTCAATCTGCTGCTCGCGAGTAGCGTCGGCAGGGTTCGTCAGGCCGGTAAGGTCGACCCCGCCGTAGTCCTTCCACGTTTCAGGCGAGAACTGGAGGCCGCCAAAGTGACCGTTGTTTCCGGTGTCATTGTTTGACCAGTTGCCACTCGACTCGGCCGCTGCAACAGAATCCCAAAGATTCACCCCCGCACCTGGACCAGGCGCAGGACCGGAGCCGCGCCCTGACGCGGGAGAACCCGTAGGGGCGCCTGTGAGGCCCGAGAATCCACCTCCGGGCATGTTCACCACAAACACCGGAGTTGCGGAGCCAGAAGACGAGAAGGGGGACGCAGTGACCCCGGTAGGGGCGTAGGCGCCGTCACCGCCCGCCACGCCACCAGGCAGAGGAATTGGCGAGCTTTGCCGCGTATGAACGTGGTTCCCGTGTCCAGCCAAGTCGCCGGCGAAATAGCCGGGCTGCGGACGGCCGCCGGCAATCTCCACCGTGTCACCGGTGCCCATGCCGCCGCCGTTCCAAATCACCTGTTCCATACCGGGAACGGTCTTGAGGTAGTCGGCGAACCGTTGCATGGCTTCAGGTGAACCGCTCCAGTCGATGCCGCGGTTTTCGTGGTTCGGATTCGGTGCGTAGCCAGCCTCTTGACGGTTGGTCTCCTGATGCCCGGAATAAGTGCTGGCCTTGACTCCGAACGCCTGCTCGAGCTGGTGCACCCAATCGGGAAACACTGGTCCGCTGCTTCCGTAACCACCCGTGTCGGTGCCGGCCGGTAGGCCGTATGAGCCTCCGGCGGAGGCGACTCCGGGCAAAGCTGCCGAGTCGGAAACACCTGGAGCAGTCGCCGCGCCTGGCATGAACGACGGACCCAAAGCCCCCGTCGAGGCGGCGATGCCAATGATGCCGGAGCCTTCATCACCCGCCGCTTTGGAGATGGCTGACAACCGCCCCAGTAGGGGTGCCGCAGCGAGGGAGGCGATGAACCGAACAAGGTTGTCCGCCAACCCCGGAAGACCTTTGGAGATGCCCAAGTCGTTGTCGAGGGCGGCGCCGATATCACCCAAACCGTCAGCCAACGACTGGGTCTGCTTCGACGCCTTATCGACGATGCCCTTTTGGGCGTCAATCAGTTCCCGCTGCGCCTTCTGCCACGACCGCTCAGACTCCTGAACCTGGTTCCGTGCCGACACCAACTCCGACTGCGACGCATTGCCTTTGGCTTCCAGCTCCAACACGCGGAGGCGGGCCTGCTCGTAGTTGTCGCGGGCATTCATCTCCGCGGATTGGGCGTCGAACACCTTCGCTGGGTCCACCGGACCCACCGGGCGGCCAACAAACCCGCCAGGAGCGGCGACCTTCCACAACGATTCATCGAAGAACGGCTTCGGCTCACTGCCCGACCCGCCCGGGGAGGGCATCGTGTTATCCGTACCCGTCGCCGACGGGGCAGTGGAAGGCGTCAGTCCCCAGTTGTGGGGGCGGTTATCCCGGTCGTCCCGCTGCCGCTGCGACACACCCAACTGGTTGGGGTCCACCACCTTGCCGGAGGGGTCCCGGTACTCCACCGTCACCGTCATGGTGCCGTTCGGGAGGGACTGCACCGCGAAACCGAGCTGCTTCAGCTTCTCGATAATCTCGGGGGTGTTTTCCTTGATGACAATCGCTTTGCCGTCCGGGGTGAGCTGGACCGCGTTGGAGATTTCCTTGAAAGAGTCTGCGTAGACGCGGTTTCTGGACTCGGCCAGCGCCATCTCTCCGATGGAGCCTTGGAGCTGGCTGTTGAACCGCGGCATGGTGCCGGTGGCGAACTCAGATGCGACACCACTCAACCCATTCAGGGTGTCGGCGCCCCGCTTGGATGCTTCCCCGAACTCTGAGAGGGCGGCGCCGCCGTCCTGCCCGAACTTCTTCACGGCCAGGGCTTGGGGGCCGAGGAGGACGTCCGGGATGTGTTGCAGCGGACCGGAGAGCTTCTGGAGTCCGTCTCCGATGATTTTCGCGCCGGTTCCGACCTGCTCGAGCATCACCGCGAACGCTTTCGCTGTGAAGCCTGTTTGCAGGGCGATGCCTTCCGCCATCAGGGCGGCAGCGTTGACCACATCGCCGAAGAACTGCAGGATTTCCGGCTTGTGGGTGTTCACCCAGTCAACCAGGCCGCTCATACCGTCGACAAGTTTCTTGCCCACGTCCTGGCCGGCGGGGGTGTTGAACATGTCGTAGAACGACAGCTTCAACGCCTCAGCCGAATTGGCGACACCCTCAACGATTCCGGGCCAGCCCTGCATCTGAGCTTGAGCCATGTTGCTGGCAGTGCCGGTGCGGTTGATGACGTTCAGCATCGTGTCGAACGATTGAACGTTCCCTAGGACGGCGGCGCGCATCGCGTCCGACCCGAACAGGACGTTCGCGTTGGCTTGGAACGCCTCCGGCGTCATCCGCTTCTTCGCTTCGTCCAACTGCCGGAACAACTCCCGGAACCCCACGAACTCGTGAGTGTCGAAGTCGTACAGCTGCAGGTTCATCGCCTTGATAGCGTTCTGCGCCGGGTTCCCCTGGTCGGTAATCGACTGCATCGTGGTTTTGAGCAGGGTGCCAGCATCGGAGCCCTTGATGCCGGCGTTGGCGAACATCCCCAGTGCGGCAACGGTGTCTTCGATGTTCTCCCCGAAGCCCTTGGAGATACCGCCCACCTGCTGCAGTGCCAGAGCCAAATCGGGAATGTCAGCGGATGACCCCACGGCGGCGTTTGCGAGCACGTCAGCGATGTGCGAGGCGCTGTCGGCGTTCAGCCCGAACGCGTTGATGGCGTTCGCCTGGATTTCCGCGGCCTGTGCCGCGTCAATCTGCGCGGCGGTCGCCAACTGCATGGTGCCCCGCGCCGAACCGATAGCGTCATTGACGCTGAATCCAGCTTTCGCCAACTCAGTCATTGCGGAGGCAGCGTCCGATGCGGACACCCCGGCCATGGTGGTGTCGGCGCCGAGTGCTCGAGCGGCAGCGGCCATTTGTTGCGTCTGCGTCGCAGAGGATTGGGTGACGCCCTGAAAGTTGTTGACCGTTCTGGAGAAGTCGATGCCGGTGTCCATGACGGACTTGAAGCCCTCAACCACCAGGCCGGCGGCTTTCGCTCCCGCCTGAACGAGGGACCCGGCCACGATGGCGGCGACCGCTCCCCCAACAAAGGCTCTACCCGCTCCCCCGCCGAGCATGGAGAACTGCCCCACCATCCCGCTGGATTGGCTCAGCGCACCCGAAAGGATGTTGTTGGAGGCGAAACTGGGGGCCTTCAGCGGGGTTTGGGAGAGGCGCGCTTGGGCCTGTGCGTATTCCCGGTAGGCGGCGGCGGCTTCGCGGGTTTGGCGGGCCTCATCGCGCTTGTTCCGCCCCAACGCCTCCGAGGTACGGATGATTTGCGTGTTCGTCCGGGCAGCCTGGTCACGAACCCGCTCCAATTCCTTTTCCGCAGCGGAAATGGCTTTGGTGTCGTCGCCCTTACGGGCCTCCGCTAACCGCTCCTCGGCTTTCGACAGCTTCTTAGCGAGGTCTTCGGACTTCTGCCGGGTCTGCTGAAGCTGCGCCTCGGTGGATTTCGCCCTGCTCTGCGCATCAGCCACCGAATCGTAGGCGTTGGCGAACTTATTCGACGCCGAACGTGCCTCACTCGCAGCCTTAGAGAACTCCTTTGAGAAGGACCCACTCGCCGACCGACCAACGTCGGCGAAAATCTTCTCAACCTGGTCCCCGACCTGCTTGAAGGACCGGAGGTCGGGCTGCGCCTTAACCGGGATACCGAGACCCACAGCCCACCTCCTCTATCCGAACAGGTCACTGAACAAGCTCTCCCGAGCCTCTTCGGTGAATTCCTCTTGCTCCGCGGCCTCTTCGGCCACTTCCCTGCGCTCCACCGGCGACAGGAACACGGTGGGCTGATATTCGTGCTTCCCGCCCGCATACTTCGCCGCCCGATTCATGGCGGTCTCTTTATGCAATTCGGCGAGAATCTTCGTGAACTCCGGCCAGTCCCCGTCGCGCAAAGCCGTCTTGTATGGCCCGATTTCGGGGGCGTGCCGCAGAAGAACCAACAGTCTTCTCGACGACATGCGACCCCTATGCCAATCCATGACATCGTGGCCGCGGTCGGCTAGGTCAACTTCTATCTCCGTTGGATGCTGCCGCCACACCGCTACCGCCAGCAGAACTTTTCGAGTCGTCGCTGAGCCGCTTTTCCATCTCGAGGCGCTGCTTGCCCCACACCACTTCGATTTCGTTGAAGTTGATGCCGCCCGCCTTGGCGCGCTGCGCTCCGTCTTCACCCCACAGGACGATGGCGAGGCGTTCCGGCCACGACGGCTTCACGCGCTCACCCTTTTTGCCTTTGTCGGTGTTCTTCGCCCACCGGTGCGGGTACACCAACTGCCCTTTGGCGATGAGGGTTCCGTTGGGCGCCAGAACATCGGGGTCGCGCTCGTAGTTGTGCATGTCGTCTTGCAGGTCGTCCCAGCGTTCCTGCTGGTCGTTGTCGAACAAGTCCTTGTGGGGGATTTCGAACACCTCCCCCTCTGGATGCTGGGGGGTGGGTTTCGTGGAGCGGAACTCCGACCTCAGGAAGCTGTACGCCCCCTCGGAGGCTTGCTCCCTCGCGTCGGCGGCGTTCACCACATGGCGGGACTTGACGTCATCATCGATGTCGGACACGACTTTCCTTTCGGTGGGCTGGAGGGGCTGGATAGGCTCACGGGGTGCACGTCCAGCCCGGCGTACACCCCGTGAGGTCTATTTACGAGCCGTCGGCCAGCAGGTCCCAGGCCGAACCGCCGACCCAGGTGTGCTTGATGATGGGCACGTACTCGCCGTCCACCACAGCCATGAAAAACCCCGACGGGGTGGGCTTGTAGGTGAGTTCGGCTGCGGTGCCCTTCTTTCCGCGCTTCGACTCACCGATGTCAGTGAGCGTCGCGCAGTCGTAACCTTCGATTTCGTAGAAGTAGCCGCCGCCGCGCTTACGGGCAGAGATGAGCAGCCACTGCCGGTCCGGGCCGCCCGTCTCGAGCTTCTGCGACCAGCCGGCGTCGGGGTCGCCCGGCGATTCCACGAGCAGGTCGCCGTTGGCATCCACCAGGGGGAGGTTGTTCCGCAGCCGCCGCATGGAGGGTTTCGCCGTCTCCAACGCGGTGAACTTGAACGGCTCGTCCTCTTTGGTGATTTCCGTTTCGAACGGTCGGTTCGACTGCTCAATCATCTGGTCGTCGATGTCAATCGACGGCGAGGTGGTGGGGCCGTCGCCCTCGGCGAACGCGCCGACAAGATGCCAGCCTTCGTTCGGGTCCGGGTTGGGAACCCAGTACTTGTCGGCGTTGCGGACGAACGCGAACAGGTCGTCGCGCAGCTGCCCGTCCTGGGCCAGCGGGGACCAGCGGACAGTGCCGTTGGGGTTGTGCGGGGAGATGTCGGTGTCGGCGCCGCGGGCGTCGCGGAACAGCGCCGCAACCAGTCCGGTGCGGTGCCCGCCCTGGAATCGGTTGTCGACATCGTTGAAGCCACCAGCCGAGAACGTTGTGCCGGTAAGCGGTTGCACCATAGTTAGTGCTCCTTTTCCGTGAAAGGGTTTAACCGGAAGGCATCCGGCGAGGGAAGTGGGCTGGAGGTGCGGCTGGTGCCGCGCACCGTCAGGAGACGGCGACGTAAGAGAGGCCCACTCGATAGCGGGCCACGTAACGCACGATTTTGGAGTCGGCGTATTCCATGCGGAACGGTTTAAGAATTGTTTCGACGAAGTCCGCGTTGGCGATTGATCCGTCAGAGAGGGTCACGTCATCGCTGCGACGGGCCAAAAGGGTCATACGACGATGCCCGTCCCGTGCAGCTTTCGCCGCAGCCTGCGGACCTTTGCCGAAGAAGTCCAGTTGAACTACCGGGTCGTCGGTTCCGCAGTCGGGGTCGTCTGCCCCGGAGATTCGAGCGACTAAGCAGAACGGCAACGGGTCGTCGGATTTTCGTTCTACCGATGACCGCATGACGGGCTGCATCCACGACTGGATGAAGTCCTCCACGTCGGGCGCATCTTGGTCGTACAGGTCAGCCATCGACGCTGAAACCCTCAGTGAGGTCCCCACCGAAGTGCTCACACGTTTTCTGCACTACCGCTTGGGCGTTGGTGGGGCCGGGTTCGCCGGTGCCGAACTCAATCCAATGCGCTTTGAAGTCCGCCGGCCCGACAACACCTTGGCCGCCCTTGGCCTTCTTTTGCACCCGCCATGACGCCACATACCGGCCCTCATCCACCGGGGAGATAGACCGCCCGTAGGGGACGACCTGGTTCTCCATGAAGTCATTCACCCCCGAGTCGACCTCAGCGGACTGGGCAATAGCTCGCATGATGTCGGCGTCGGAGATGCCGAACCGGTCCAGGGCGCCCATCAGCCAGCCTTCCGCCCGCACATGATGGTGATGTGGTGCACTCCCCCGTACATGCCGGGTTTCGGCTGAATGAAGCCATCGATGGTGAAGACGTTGGAGTCGTCCTCCTCATCGAAGGTGGGGGAATCGGTTCCGTCGTAGACGATTTCACCTGTTGACTTCGCCGCGAGAGCGGCCACGGATACAGGGGCGGTGAGTTTCCACATCTCCGTGGACACGTCGGTCTGCTTGTCGAGTTCATCCGTCCGCAGAGGTCGGAATCGCACCCCTGACTGCGCGACTGTCGTGAACGTTTTCTCCCGCACCCCGAGATAGCCGGGTGAGCCGGATTCGGTGGCGGTGACAAACCCGACCGTCTGTCGACCGAACTCACCGGGAATGTTCAGCACGGATACTCCGGGTAGGCAACCAAACGAACTGACCGGGTGACCCCGTCGTAGAACTGCACCGAGTCCAGCTCTTCCGTACTGAACGAGATAGTCGCTGTGGAGGATGCTCGAGCGACCGACCAGGAATCCACCACATCATCGACGGTCACGGACCGCTGATACACCCCGGAAGGGTTGCGGTACAACTGCAACACCTTGTCGCACACCAGGGTCCTGACACGGTCAAGGTATCCGCTGTCCCCACGAGCGTCGGCCCGGTCCTGAATATCCTCCAGTGTTTTCCGCAGCTCCGGAACGACGCCCATCAAGGCGTTCTCGACATCCGTTAAACGAATGTCGACCCATCCCAGCCGGTCCGAAGGAAAATTCCCTTCGAACCGGCTGGTGACGTCGCCCGGCTCTGCGAACTTCACTACTTGTTGTCCGTCTCCGGAGTCGGCTTACCGGCGAGAACACCGGCGACCGTGTAGTTCTCGTTTGGGGTTTCGTCGGCCTGCACGCCGCGGTAACCCTTGTCTTCCTCCGAGACGTGCTTCTTCGATTCAGCCATGTCGCTGCCCTTTCTTCTAGCTGCCGTCGACGGTCAGGACGCCGACGGGGTACCGGTTGTTGGCGACGGGCTGGTCGTTGTTGAGCAGGTTCGCGACCTGCCAACCCAGGCGAATCTTGATGCGCATCGCCACCATGTCCTGCTGGGCGAGGTTGTAAACGATGGCGCCGGTGTTGTCCTGAATCACCGCCTGGTCCAGCAGTTTGAACGTCACGTCCTGCCGGACGCCGACGACGAACTGCGACCAGTCGCCGGCGAACAGCCGCACGTCGTGGGGGAACAGTCCGCGCATCGGGTACGAGATGGGCATGCCGTCGAGCTCACTGAGTGCGGCGTTGGCGCGGGTGGCGTCGAGACGGTCGCCCTGGGCGTTGCGGGCGGCGCGGAGCTTGCCCTTCACGCTGCGGGCGGCGACGAAGCCTGTCACGTCGAAGCCGTCTGCTTCCACGGCGGCCATCACGTTGTCGATGTCGCCATAGAAGCCGCCCTCGGCGGCGGTCGCACCCTCGGGGATGTCGTTGCCCGCGGCGGTGGCGGCGGCCAGGATGCTGGTGGGCCAGGTGCCGGGGGCGTTGGTGCCGAGGAACACGGCGGCGTCGACGAGGCGGCCGATGGCCTCCACGACGGCGGGCTGAACCTCAGACCAGATGTCGATGTTTCCCGAGTCGCGGATGTCGTCGACCACGTTCTCCGGGATGGGAACGATGGTGGCGGCTTCCTCGATGTTGAGGTACTTGTTGGCCCAGCCGATTTCGGTGGTCTGCTTCAGGCCGGTGTCGCCGTTGACGAAGTACGCCAGCGGCAGGGCCGACAGGACGGGGAACCGGACCTGCGTACCGGCCACCGGGACCCGGCGGAACTGGGTGAGAACCGCGGACTCCTTGGCTGCGTAGCCGAGGAATTCGTTGGAGACTTCCTGGGGGATGAGCGCTTCCGCGTCCGACCGAGAAGTCAGGTTGTTGTACGGCACGATAAATTCTCCTTAATTGAGCGAGCAGTTACCGGGCCGCGTGCCGGGTCCTGCGGTTGTTCAGCGCTTCTTTGCTGCGCCGAAGATGAGGTCGTTCATCGACTGCGGCGCGGACTGGTTCCGGGGCCCGTGGTCGAACGACGGTGTGGTGATGAACTCGCCGAAAGTGTCTTTGGCGTCGGCCCGCAGTTCTTCCTCGGTTGTGCCCGAGAGTTTCGCTGCGAACTTGATGGGAAGGTGCTCCTCGATTGCGACTTTTTGACGCAGGGCCGCCAGTTCGGCTGCGGCAGCACGCGTCTCGTTGTCTTTGGCTGCCTGTAGTGCGGCGTCCCGTTCGGCCTGGAGGCGTTCGGATTCCGTCTGGTTGGCTGCCTGCAACTGGTCGAACTGTTCGGCCTTGGCCTTGAGTTCGTCGAAGCCCTTGTACTGGTCGTGAATCTTGGCTTGCTCCCGAGACCACCGCTGGTTGAACGTTTTGTCGAACTGTTCCTGCGATGTGATGGGGGTGAACCCCGATTCGTCGCGGTCCGAGTTACCCTCGTCGCCGCCTTCATTCCCTGCTGGCGCAGTCATAATTTTCTCTTTCCCGTAAGCCCGTCGGCACTGCCCATCCATTAATCGCTGGATGTGAGCGACAAACCCCTGTTGGGGAAAGCTATTCGGCGATGTAGCCGTTCAACTTCAGCAGCCGGACAGCGTCGTCGCGGTCTTCGGCTATCTGATAGATGGTTTCGGGCATCAACCGCGGCGTGGTGGCTGCACTTCTTCCCCGCGCCTGCATCAGACGTCCCGCACGCCCATATCTGGTGACACCCTCAAGGGTGATTTTCAGTTCCCGCCCATACACTTGAGCCGTTTGCATCCCCCGGTCAGCGTTGACCACCTGGGAGATGTCGGAGCCGTCCCGGATGGCCTGCGCTGCAGCCTTTCCGAACGTCTGCTCCTGCGCCTCAGCCGTGAGGGAGTGGAAGTATCCCTTCGGGTTCACCCGAAGGTCGCCCGACCCTCTCTCCCGTGAGGGGATGTGCCGGCAGTCGCACCGCGGATGCCGTTTGAATCCCGTGTTCCACCGGAAGTACTTCCCGGCCTGAACGACGCACCGCTCACACGATGGCGGGACGAGCATCCGCACATACCCCACGCCCGGGCGGACAGCGATATGTAGCGATTCTGCGTTCCTGCTGGTGTCAGACATGAGCGTCTGAACGCTGGCCTGAAACTGGCGGGTGGTCATATCCATCGCCGCCTGCCGCGACTCCGTCTGCGCCATGTTCGCCGCCAACAGGTTCGGTAAACCCTCATGCAAGCGGGTCAACGAAACACCCGTACTCGAGAACCCCAGGAGGGGTTTCGCGTCGACCGTTGCTAGCGGCTCCACGTCAATGGACTGCTCCGCCAACACACGGTCGATGAAAGCTTCGGCGTTGCCGACCAGGGTTTCCTGCGCTCGGGTCAAACTGCTCACCAACAACGGTCGGGCGGACATCCATCTGTCGAGGTCTCCGCCGCTGGTGCGCCACGCCCTTGAGGCGATAGCGACGGCAGTGAAGTTGACGGACTGTTGTTGGCGCCAGTACGGCAGAGCCGAATCAGGCAGCGCCACCGGTCATGTCCACGAACTGCCGCGACAGACGCTCCAGCTGGGGGTCGCCCACCTTGTCGTCTGCTTCCATCCGCGCAATCACCGCTTGGGAGTAGCCGCAGTCTTCGCGGGTCTGCCGGAGGGTGGCGACACCGGCCTGATACCGCTTGATAGCAGCATCGGTCACTTCACCTTCGGTGCGGTATTGCGGGTCGCGCCAAATCGTCTCCATCGAGACGTCCTCTGGGGAGGCGATGCCGGCGAGGCGCCGCGCCATCCGCGCAGCATCTTCGATGCCGTCTTCGTGACCGCGGAACCGCTGCCGCACCTTCGAAATCAGGCCCGACTCCGATGCCTTCAACGTTTCACCGTTGACGTTCGACATCTCCCCCAACAGGTACTGGGCGGGGGTGCGTGAGCGGGACGCGATGTCTTTGACATCTTCCCGCTTGCCCGCCGAGTACGGGTCCAGGGGGGCGGCGGACCACTGGCCGAACTCTGTCTCTTTAACATCGGAGGTCACCATGCGGTTCCGTCCGATATCAATGGTGTTTGGGGTGCCGTCCGCCTTCAAATCGGGGAAACCTTTGGCCCACTTCTGCGGGAACGCCCCAAAGTCCTGCGTTATCAACCGGTCGGCGATGGTTTTGTTCACCCGGTCTTGAATGTCGGTGAGGTCGTACAGTTCCGACCTTCCCCCACCCAACAATTGAGGGTTGTTCAACAGCTCCGTGATAGGCACTTCGCCCACCGGGTTGGGTGTTACTCCGTCCGGCCGCCACTGAGGCTTGTTGGTGTTCGACAGCTTCCCCCGCCACCCAAACACAGCCTTCGGCAGGTAGAGGCGGGCCACCACCTCGCCGGTCCAGTCGTCCACCCACGTCTTCAACGCGGCCGCACGGGTTCTGCGGTCACCCGGCTCGCATTCCACAATGGTCTGCAAGGGGTGTTCCACCGACAACCGCGGCGTGGACTGGTCTTTCGGATTCGGCCCCACCATCAGGTAGGCGAAACCACACTTCGCGGCCTCCAGAAACCCTTGGTCGAGGTCGGAGTCCATGTTGTTGGCCTGAAAGATGCGCCACGTCGCCTTATCCGCCTCGGCGGTGTCTCCGATGCGGAAACCCTGCACCGACATGCGCTCCACCTGGGCGTCGCACACCAAACCCATGTAGTTGGAGCGGGTCATTGACAGGATGCGGCGGAACTCATCCCTGGCCTGTGCGGGAAGCCACGGCAACGGGTGATTCCCGGAGTAGTAGTCATCCATGAACTGGATGTAGGGTCGGCGGGCCACGATTTTCTTGTACAGCCGGTCCCGCCACCACTCCGGCTGACCCGTGGCCGGCATCAACAACTCAGGAATGTTCTGCGGCTGCTGCGCTGTGTACTTCGACGGCAACTGCGACAAACCTGCGGTGGCCGACCAGGCGAGTTGTGTGGCTTCATAAGGCGTTGTCACACATCACCTCCTAGTAGCCGCGCACACTTCCGGGACCAACCCGGGTAAGCCCAGCCTTGGGGGCGGGCGCCATCAATGAATCTGCTCGAGCCTCATACGCCAACGCGGCACCCACGACGGCATCAATCTTGCGGTCCGACTTCGCGTGTTCCTTACGCACCAGCCGGTACACACCCTTGTTTCGGACGTAAGCGTTGGAGAAGTGCTCCATCATCAACGCGTCACCCGAATGCCACACCTGACCGTTCACCAAATCCGTTCGAAGACGGTCCAGCGCGGAATGCATCGGCATATCCCGGGTGGTGGGCCACTGAATCACCCGTTCAGGGAATTCCTCAGCCAAATCGTCTAAGTCCGACCGCCACTCGTGCGGGTCTGCGTACATCCGGGACACCGAGTAGCGGGCGAACGCTTCCCGTATCTTCGCCAGCACATCCTGGCGGGGAACCTCCCACCACAACCCCTCATTGCCTGACGGTTTCGCCCAAATCCCAATTGGAAAGAGGAACCCATCCGAGAGGCGCGACCCGATGAGCACCGTGGCGTCGTCGTTCAGAGAACCGTCAAACCCGAGGGCTATCTGCTCCCCAGGGGCGATGCCCGCCTTAGCCTTAACCTCGTCCGGCGCCTTCTCGTGCTTGACGCTCTGCCGCTTTACCACGTCGTCAGGGATGAACGAATCCTTTGACGACAACGGGCGGTTCAGGAAGTAGCGGGCCGCGGTTTCCTCGTCGGGGCAGATGCGGGTGTCGTTCATGTCCCGCCACTTGCGGTCCATGTCAATCCACTCCGCGGCCTCCCCGTACACCTCCCGCAACTGGCGGATGGTGCGGTCCCGGTCGGCGATGTCAATCTTCCCCGACGCCTCACGGTGATTCACAAACACCGACGCCGGTAGTTGACCGGTTCGCCACAACGTCAACGTCGTCTCGAACACCGAGTTCTCACCCGGCCGATACGCCGTAGAGGTTTGATGCAGCCACGGGTCCGCGTCGAACCGCTTACCCATGTTCCTGGCGATGGTGGCGTACATCGTCCGAAGTTCCTGCAACACATACAGGTGCGTCTCATCAGCCACCACGTGTGTTTCCAAGCCGCCGTCTTTCGACGCCGACCCCGACGTGCACGCCCGTATCTCCCCGTTGTGGGGAAGATAGATAGCCGACGCCGACTGATACTGCCGGACACCCGTCGCCGCCCCATAAATGTCGGGGTGCACATCCTTGCCCCACTCGCCAGCAATAAATGCGACCGTGGAGAACGTGTTCCCGGCCTGGCCCTCTTCCGTAGCCAGGCACTTAATCAGCGGTGAAACAACCGGTCTCGCAACCGGCTGCCCGGAAGCATCCCACCCACCAAAACGGACAGGGCCGAACGCTTCAGCCACCACCACCAGAGCAGCAATCTCCGATTTCGCCCGCCCCTTCGGACGAGACAACACCGCCTCGTTGTACACCCGGCGACCCGTCACCGGGTCTATCCGGTACGCCTCCACAATGTGGTCACGCATCTCATCGTCAAGGTCAAGAGGCTGACCTTGAATATCACCCACACCGTGGCAGGCGTATTCGTGAATCCAGTCCAGAACCTCATACCCGACCGAGCAGAGATGCCCGTCGAACAGAGGCCCCGCCCACGCAGAATGGTTAGGCACCTGTCTTCGCTGCTCGAGCCCGGTCCAACGACGACACCTTGCAGGCCTTCGCCGCCGACGACGCATACGAACCCCGCGCCCCGCCGCGCTGCTGCGGACGCTTCCCCGACTCATCGGCCAGCCGCAGAGATGCCAAAAGCTGCTTCATCTGGTTCGCCGTCGCGTTCGCCAACTTCGCCGCGTCATCAACATGCAGCTCGTAGTCATCGGTGCGGGTCCGGTGAATCAGCTTCACCCACACATCGGCGTCGCCCCGCAGAATCAAGTCCAGTTGGTCAAGGCGGTCCTTAGCCCGGCATGCCTCCAACAACTGCACGGCCTGCACCTCATCCAAGGTGTGGGCCTCGTTCACCGACACCCACAAAGCGGCCCCGCCGACGCGTAAACCGTCAGGTAGAGGGCGTGGGGACATGGCTGGTTATCCCTTCGTGAACACTTTTCAGGGGTCTGGACTGCGAGAGCTCTCAGCGGCGGTGGGCTGGCTGGCGGCTGGATGGGGTCACCCCCCACCCCTAGGCCCGTGACCTGCGGTTATGTCGATGGCAAGCGTCTGAACTGCGGGTTTGTCGTGGTCGGGTGGGCGTATGCTTGCCGGGCATGGGGGTTCGTTGGCAAATCGGTCTGGCCATCGCCGGCTGGGTGGCGGTGATGGCGGTCGTGGGCTTGGCGAGCCTGAAGGACGATGAGCCTGCCGCGTCCACCCCGTCGTCAGCAGTGCCGTCTACGTCGCGGACGCTGCCGGGTTCGCCGATTCCCCCGTCGCCGGGTGAGGCGTACCTGATTGGTTCGGGGGGTTGGTTATCGGGCGTGTATGAGGCACCTGGCGGTTCAAGCTGTCGTTGGGTGATTCAGCGTGACCTTGTGGGCGATGCGTCGTCGGTCATTCAGTCGGGGTCTGCTCCGCGGGTGGCGTTGCGGGACGGGCAGTACTTCACATCGGATGGGTGTGGGGTGTGGAAGCGGGTTGCCCGGCTTTAGCTTGCTTGCGTGAGTTGCAGGAGCGGCAGAGGACTTGGAGTGGTCCGTGTGGGTCTCCGCCGTGCGCTATCTCGGTGATGTGGTCAGCGGTCAAGTCGCTCGAAGTGTGGGGTTCGCGGTCCCATCCGGGGCACCAGTCGCCGAACTGTTCCCGATGTTGAGCCACAGTGTTAGTTCTACGTGCCCTGTCGGCTTCCCTGGTGACTTTGGTGGGAGTGGTGGAGCGTTGATGCCGCTCGCGCTCTCGCTGATGCTGAGGGCATCTGGGGGCGGCTTGTAGTTCTGGGCAGCCGCGGATGGAGCAGACCCGTAAGCGTCGACGCATCAGCCTGTGGTGAGTGCGCGTATCTGGTCGGGTGTGCGCGCCCTGCTGTACCGCTCGAAGCGTCGGCGGTTGCGGGTGGTGGCTGCTCTGTCCTCTGGGGTGAGGTGTGTCCCTGTGTGCCCGGGGAGATGCCACAGATGGTAGGAGGGGCCGTCTATCCAGCGGGTAGGGCCGGCGCACATATCGAACGCGATGTGCATGGAGCGGTCGTCCCACCAGTTCCCGTCGAACTGTTCATCCCACTGCCCGACGAGGTGGAGGGTTTCTCGGGAGATGACGTTGATGGCGCCGATGCGGCGGGGCTTGGGCTTCACCACATCAGCGACGCACTGTTCGGGTTGCACCTCATGGGCTCTGACCCGTTCGGAGTCATAGGTGTTGAGTTCGTGGCGTTCAGTGAAGGGCACCACCAACCCCGGGGATTGGCGCGCTAGCTTAATAGCCTCGGTGATGCGGTCGTGGTTGACGAGCATGTCGGACTCGGCGTACACCAGCACATCCGAATCCGTCAGCGTGGCGCCGAGGTTGTATGCCTTGTGACGGTTGAACTGCTCATCACCGGTTCTACCGTCGGAAACGACATGAACATCCCAGCCGGCCCAGTGTTGGAGGACGCGCTGCAGGTTGGCTTGCCTGAGTGGGTCCCGTCCTCTGTCCCGGAACGGGATGATGACGGTCACTGCTCGAGGTATTGGAGGCCGATGTCGGCGTACTGCTTGCGCAGTTCTGTGTAGAGCGCGTCGTCCATGTCGCGTATCTGCGGGCCGAAGTTCAAGTGGCCGCACACGAATCCGCGGTGAATGTAGCGGGGAAGCATGTTCGCCGCCCCCTCGTCCCCGATGCGGTTGCGGGGGGTGAAGTCTCTGCCCGCGATGTGACGGGGCGACCGCTGACCTAAGAGTGCGGCTATCTCCACACCCACCTGGTAGGTGTAGGCGAGGCAGTTGATGGACAGCCAGTCCTCGCACGGGGTGAGTGCCATGGGTTGGCCGGTGATGGTCTGCCAGTTGTCGAAGAACCAGCGATGCGACTTCTCCGCGTACTCGGCAGATAGATGCACGTCCAGCAGTGGAATGTCCAACGCTTGGAACATGTCCCAGATGTCGGGGATGAGTCGGGTGCAGGCCCCGTTGTTGATGACGGTGGCCGAGATGACGCTGTCGGGGCGGTTACGTGCCGCGTTGATGAAACTGTCGAACGCGCCTGTTTCGAGGAACACATCGTCGTCGTCGAGCTTCACAAACACGCAATCCCGGTACTGGGGTTGGGCGTAATGCTTCCACACCAACGTTTGTCCCCGGGATGCGATGGGGCCGTAGAACGCGGTCTGGATGGTGATGCGTTCACCCTTGATGGTTCGCAGGTAGCGGGAGTCGCGGATGTCTCGGGCCAAATCCCAGCCGTGGAACTCCACCTCGGGATGTTCCTCGAGGATGCGGCGGATGAACGGCAGTTGTAGTTCGACGTTGGCTCGGCGGCCCCAGAAGGCGAACATCACGACTCTAGACAATCTGGATGCTCCAGCTCTCGTGGTGGCCGTGACCTATCACTTGCCACTGAAGGTGTGTGGCGTATTCACGCCAGGCCCGTTGCTCATGGTTTTCGCAGCCGGGATAGTTGAACCACTCGTCGAACACGACTATGGTTCCCGGTTTCAGGTGCGGCCCTACGAACTCAAGCGCGGTTGCGGTGCTGGAGTACAGGTCGCAGTCGATGTGCACCAACCCGATGTTGTCGGGGAAGGTGAACCCGGGGAGGGTGTTGTCGTACCAGCCGATGACCAGGCGGACGTTCGGGATGGTGGGTGGGGTGTGGGCGAAGGACCCTTTCGGGTAGCCGTCGCGCCAATCCTCCGGCAGGCCGGCGAAACTATCGAACCCGATGACCGGCATGTGCTGGGCGAGTAGGCGGGTGGATTCGCCCTTCCCGACACCGAACTCCACAGCGACGCCCTGCGGTTGATATTCGGTGACTACATGCTCGAGCAGGGCGTAATGATGGTCCCCCGCTATCAGCGGACCAGGGTCGAACAATTCACTCACCGAACGTTCGAGTCAGTGCTTTGTCCAACGCGGCGTGGGCTGCCTTCGACATGGCCTGCTTCACCGCCCGCTTCTGCGCCCTCGGTAGGTCAGTGAACGAGCCTGGTTGGGGGTTGTTGGGGATGTCGGGTAGTGGATGCCAGTCGGGGACGTCGCCGTCGAAGATGACGCGGCCATCGACGCGGACGAACACTTGGGCCATCAGTACTTCCACCACAACGGCTCAAGGGTGTGCATCGGCTCGGTACTGGCCTTCACCTCAACCGTGTCAATGATGGGGGTGGTGGCGTTCCAGTCTTCCGGTACGGAGTGCTTGGTCCGCCAGACGATGCCGTCGTCGTCGGCTACGTCGTGGTCGTAGATGACCTTGCCGTCGAACTCGATGCGCAACCTGCGAGCCATTAGAAGCCTTCGCCCTCATCGAGGCAGTCTTCGCATTCGCTGATAAGCAGGTCAATGTTCTGGCCGCAAGCGCATCTGCCGCGAGTTGCCTGCAAGGCTGCAGCGATAGCTGCGTCCGAGGGCACAGCGTGTTCTGGCTTGGGGCGTTCCGGTAGTTGGGCTGTCAACGTGAATGTACGGCTGTCGATATGGCCTTCAACGCTGTCGTACTCGCCGTCAAATACTTCCGTGCCATCCACGGTGACCGTCATACGGGCCATTACTCGACCTCCGGCAGGTTCTCGGCAGCTTTGAACCAGCAGCAGGTGTCAGGGTTGGGGCACTTCTCCAGATGGCTTTGCATCACGGACTTGACCATGCGCTGGCCTAGCTTGCGGCCCATCTCCATGGATGCGTTGATGCCCGGAACATCGCTCATTCGACCTCTGCCTCATCAACGTCCATCGCCCAGCCCTTGTCGGCGTACTCCTGCGCCTTCTCAGGAGTGCTGAACACGCCACTGAGATAACGGTATCCGTGGCTGGTGTCGTCATCCTCGGTGGCGAGAACAACCCACACCTTGCGGGGAAGATTCAGGGCTGCGGCGAAGTGCTCCCAGAACTGTCCTGGAATGCCTGTGCCGGAGCCGTCGACCATGCCCATGTCTTTGTCGAAGTAGGGCTGCTCCATGCCGTGCACGGTGGGGTCCTCGGCGAGGGCGTCTGCTGCGGACCAGAACGCGTCGTAGACGCGCTGAGCGTCAGGAGTGAGGGCCATCAGCCCATTCTCCCGCACTTGTGGTTGACCAGCTCGCATTGGCTCATGCCGACTTCCGGTCAACGTCGTTGTGAGTGAACAGCTCATTACGCTTCAACCGTGCAGCTTCCGCCGCCTCGTTGATGTCGGCGAAATACCCTGCAACGTACTTCTTCCCGTTACTGGTCACGTGGGCTTCCCACCGCTTCATCTCTTTACTCCAGGACACGCCACGTATCCCGCTGGAGAGATTGTTCTTCTGCGCGCCGCGACGGTGTTCCATGTTCTGCTTTCGCGTCACCGCTCGAACATGCTCAGGGTGTGGGCGGACGCAGGATGTGTTGTGACAGGCATGGTCTAGATGTGCCCCCACAGGGATGCTGCCCAAAACTAGGCCGTAAGCGAACCGATGCGCCAACACGTTTTGGCGGCCGTCGTTAAATTTCCCGTAGCCGTTTGCATCTTTGGAGGCGATCCAAACCCAGCACCCATCAGATTTGTTGACCTTAATCCAGAACCGGCCCTCAGTTGTCATCCCACAACTTGGCCGAGAAGGGGCGTTGACCGGGTCACCATGTCTTGCCCACCGGGTGTAGTGGGTGACGCACCAGGTGCGGGCGCGGGCCGGGCGGTGGCACCCTTCGATGCTGCATGGTCCGGGGTTACGATTGGGCACAGTGACCTCCTCAATAGGTCGCTCACACCCCGGGAGGATTGCCGTCCTCGCCGGGGCCTTACATTCGTATTTTACCAGTTCAGAGCTATTTTAGCGCTGCTTGGCGGAGCATTTGTGGACCAGCATTTCGCAAGGAAACACCGGTTCGTCCGTATGTAAATCTCGTGCCATAACCCGCCCTGCGTGACCGCCGCACACGCCCTTTGGCTTCTTGAACGCGGTGGCCTTCGGCTCGGCTATCTCACGCAGCTGTGCCAGTTCGGCTTTGATTTCCGCTTGGCGTTTAGGCATCAGCTCAGGGTCGTTAAGGTCGGGCCCACCCTCAATGCGGATGAGTTCAAACAGCGCCTCGAGGAAGTGCAGCGCGATATCCGGGGACGGCATACCCAACTGGGCTGCATCCTCAGCAGCCATACCTTCAGGGAGCAAGGCTGTTTGAAAGCTGGGGATGATGAGCGGGAACGGGTCATGCTCGGCGTCTCCGGGATGATTCAGAGACGCCAGTTTCGGGGCGAGACGTTCAGCGAGGTTCACCAGGTGCACCACACCTCGTCGAGGTTGTGGTTGACCCGGCAAATCGGGCACCGATAGGCGCTGTGCTCAAGCCAATACGAGATACGCGCCGACGTCATGCGCACCCACTGAGCGGTAGTCAGCTTGGCTGTGCGTTGCGTCGACCAAACGCGTTTACGGAGGGTGAGCATCACTTGCCCCAGAACTTCCACCAGGGCCGCTTCACAACAGTGATGTTGTTGATGAAGTTGGTCAGGGGCTCCGCTATGTGCGGCAGCGGCGGTCGAGTGGCCGCCATACCGCGTTGCAACTTGTCGTACCACTCAGCGCCGATAGGCGGGCGGCCTATCTGGCCGGCCACTCCGACGCCCGCCAATTGGCCAGCGTCCCGTACGGGGTCGAGGCCGAGAGCTTCTTCCAACTTCCTACGAGCCACACCCTTGGATACGGCGAACTCGGCAATCAAGAAAGCGCCCAAGTGGACCGCCTCTGCGGCGGTCAGGTCCATCCCCACAACGTGGTCGTTGTTGTGGTTGGCAGCGGAAACCCATAGGGAGCCGTCGGTATTGCGTTCCACTATGAGACGGACGTTCTCATCGTGTATGTCGGTGAACGAATGCGCTGGCTGATGCGACATGGGTTCTCCTAGGGCTGGTCGGAGAGTTAGCTGACCGGAATTACCGGCGGCTACATTTTGAGACTTTGCGCAGGTCACGCCTGCTGGGGCGTCTTTGCTGACGCGTCCACCGTGTCGGCTTCACGTCGCGCAATCCACTCGTCCAGAAGTTCATCGGTTCGTTTACGCCAGAACACGATTTGGTCGGCGCAGCCATCCTGGCGGGCCGATAACCATCGGCTGCGGGCGAACGTGATGGAGGTAGACAGGGAAGCTGTATACGGCATGACAAAATCCCCCTGTCGGGGTTCACGCGAGGAGTTTTGCCGGGAATTGGCATAGGTCTACCACTGGTAGTCTCAGCGCCATTTTGACACAACATCCTGCGTTTGTCACCGAACACGCTGGGTTAACTTGCTTTCTTGTGTCGTGGCCGACTGGCGCGCAAATCCCTTACGTCGTTCAGTCGGACCATCTGCGCTCCCGCGGGGTCGTGGCCGCGAACCTCGAGCCATCCGCGCTTAATCCACTGCTCCAGCGTCCTCTGGGGGACAACCTCATTGAGTCGAGGGAGTACCACGTCCACCAGCATGCGGATGGTCATGTTGGTCTCGCCCATCTCGGCGATGTTCTGGTCCACCACGGCTTCAACATCGGCGTGGGTGATTTTGCATTGAGGGCAGGTAACGGATTTGGCTTTGTGCGCTGCGGTCAACTCAAGGTTGCAGCGCGTGGAGTAGTCCCCTGCGTCTCTGCGCTTCTCCAGCACCTCATCAGGCGCAGGGTCGGTGATGCACGGCCCAATGGCTCGAGGCGGTGTGGGGCGGTTGACGATGCGCTCCACGTGCTTAATAGCGACTGCGATGTCCTCGCAGCACTCAGCAGCCGATTCCTGAGCTGCTATTGCCGTGACATTCTTAGCCAGCCACCACGCCATCGCGGTTGCGGTGTTCAACTTCGGGGTCTCAAGTCCGCGGGTCTCGCAAATATCCCGAATCCACGTGCTCAAGGTGTTGTTGATGCGGTCGTACTCGTCGGAGGCTCGACCGTTGACCCGGCCAATCGCCAGGGCGTTGTGCAGCGCGATTCGTTCACGCTGCCGACGAGCCTTGCGAAGGTCGACCTCATTCTCATTGGGAAACTTGGCGATATGGCTGGCGAGGCTGTCGTCCCCATGGAGGACGTCGCGTCGGCTTGTGCGCCTTCCGCCATCAGACAACTTCACCTGGCCCACAACGGACTCCATGAGCCGGTCAAGCCACCACCTCAAGTCGTACAGCTGAGTCCGGAGGTTGTCGACGCAGGTGGAGCAAATGAACAGCTCGCACTTGCGGGCACAGCGGCGGCACTCGGTCACTTGGGCTCTCCTAGAGTGGACATCATTTCCCGTATCCAGGACTGGTGACCTGGCGACAACTCTTCTGGCTCCCACATATTCAAGCAGTTCAGGCACTTGACGAGGCCGTCGAATTGCAGGGTGAGCAGGATGTAATTGCAGTCCGGACAGGGCCATGTGGCTATGAGCATCGAGCGCTTGGCGTAGATGTCCTCTAGGGCATCCAATCGGCGTTCCCGCTCCTCAATGGAGGGCTCATCAGTCGCAATGGCGTCGGGCCGCTTGAAGTGGTTGGCATCGGCACTGTGGCGCCAAATAGCGCGTGGTCCAACTGATATCTGCTTCTGTGGCGATATCACCGAGTGGCGGATGTTGTACTTGGGCTTCTCGGTTTGGATGGCGATGATTTCCGCCGCCTCCAACTCTTCTCGAGTCTTGAAGTGCTCCATTGTGGAGCGCACCACGTCCTTGAACCACCGCTTGTCGCCGCGGTGCTGGTTATAGCGCCCCTGCGGGCTGTTGGTGATGCCGACGTATAGCAGGGCGTCCTCGGCGTCGAAGAACCGGTAGAGAACCAGCGGCTTGAGGTCGGCCCGACTGGTCACTGCTTTGCCTCCAACTCAACCTTCACGGCTTGTGCCGTAGACCTAAGTAGCTGCTCAACAGCAGTTTTCGATGTCCCCCGAACAATCACCCGATGCTCCTCGATGGACTTCACTTCAGCCTCGGGAACAGGGTCGCCTTCGTGCCACTCCTGCCACGGCTCATGGAACGAGTCAATCCACACTGGAGGTTCTTCAAGCTCGGGTTGGTTCAGTCCCCAGTTGCCGGTGAAGAACTCTTGGTAGCGGTATCCGGCGCCAGAAGGGACGGCCGACGGGACGACCATCGTGAATCCATTGTCCAGCCTCAGGGCCAGTTGCCGTTCGCTTTTCAGCTTGCGGCGGGTTGTCCAGGAGGCGTGCCACACGGGTCCGTCGAACGGAACATTGGGGGCGCCGAGATGGTGTTCCTCCACCTCGTACCATCCGCCGCGGGTGTGGTTGAACGCCTCCACGAACGCGTCCGCTTCCGCCTTGTCGGTGTAGACGCGGATGACCTCGTTGCTTTCAATCTGGTTGTCCATCACCAGGTAGACGACGGGTCGCGGGTCTACGGGTTCCGGTTTCGGTGGCGGTTCTGGTACTGCCCACATGCATCCGCAGTAGCAGCGGCGGTGTTCACCCATCCACTTTTGGGCGTGCCCGGACCAGCGGTGGTTGCAGTGCGGGCAGACGTCGTCGCTCACAGTCCGTGCCTCCGTCGATAGTGTTCGTCGCTGTCGCGCACCACGTAGTTATGGGCGTCATCGTCGCCGTACTGCACTTCGGCCCAATCAAGGTTGCTCGAGTCATCGTTGTGGCGTTGTTGGTCTAGCCAGTCCGTGAATTCGGCGCGCTGCTCATTGCCCTTGTCGGATTCGTCCCAGCCTTCTTTGGAGCCGTCAGGGCCGACAAGGAAGGTGCTGTAGAAGTTGACTGCCCCGCTGATGATGGGGGTGACCGACATTCCCAACTCGACGGCTTGGGTGTGGGCCTGTTGGAGTAGTTCGTCATCGAATGAGGTGACGATGATGGCGTGGTGGCGGGTGTAGCCCATTACCGGTTCCCTCTCAAACATTGATGCCCCACAGGTCTCGCCCCTCCGCAACGGGTGCAGTACGGGTGTGCCCGTCCCCACGCTGAACGATGAAAAAGACGCGTTGACCTGGCAGACAACATGATGTCCACGTTCACGACGCATCCTCCGGAGGTGTTGGGAGACGGTCAAATACGGCAAGGACGGCGTAAGCGATGGCGGCAAGTTCATCTCCCTGCTGCCGGTGTTCGCCGTTGAGCAGTTCTTCTGCCCGGTCTGCGTACCAGCTCATTTCGCCTCCCTGACGATTTTGTGCAGCTCATGAACCAACGCCGGAAGACTGTGGCCATTAAGGATGTGGTCGGCCATCGCCTGCTCCGCTTCCGTGCCGTCCGTGTGGTAGTCCTCCACGGTGCGCAGCAGCTCCAGCGCCAGTTGGTACATCTCGTTCATTGCCCGCTCTCCTGTTCGGGTAGAACACTGACAGCGCGTTTGGCTCTGCGAAGATGTTTGCGTTTCTCGTGCCATTCTTTGCGCTGTCGATCCCGTCGACATGGCCCACAGGTCCGCAACTTTCCCCACTCGCCTGAGTACTCGTACTCATATGGATGCCCCTTCGGGCAATGCGTCTTCCGGGCCATCGGATGCACACCGTGCGAGACGGAATCTTGTGCGTTCTCGGACTTTGTGCCCCACGCTAAGTTTTCAGCGCGGTTGTCATCTTTAATGCCGTTGAGGTGCCTTACCTCTTGCCCCTCAGATGGGGGGCCGTGGAACGCCCGGCAGACGAGGCTGTGGACTTGACGGCTGAGCCTGCGGCCATCGTCTCCTCGAAAACACACTCGTCGATAACCTCGATAGTCGACCTGCTTGAGCAGAACACTTGAATAGGTACGGACAGAACCGCTGGAATACTGCACAACTCTCTCAATACTTCGCACCTGCCCGTCTGCACTTACCTCGTAGCCCGACGCCCCAACTACCTGTCGCCATTCCTGGTTCATGCGCGCCCCTCTGCCTTGTTTGCAGCAGCGAGAAGTGCCGCAGCGATTGCTCGTGCTTTGGATGGCGGGAGAGCTGTCACCGCGTCGTCGTCCTCCAAAAACACCTGCTCAGGAGAAGCGCCCACGATGTACGACTCATCGACCATGAAGCCGGGATGGACACCCCAGCCTTGGTTCGGCTCGGGTAGGGCTATGACGGCGTAACCCGAACTACGAAGGGCCTCGAGGACGTCTGCTGGCTGCACGTCCGGCCGCGAGTTCCACGCGCCGTGGAGATAGGCGTCGTCCTCAGCCCGCTTAATCACGCTGGCGATGACCTCTTCTGGGCTCACTGCTGTTCCCCTCCACACTTGTCGTTCCACCGGTCCCAGCCAGCGCCACAACGGCATTCCGGCCCGCCAGGACGCTCATGACTGCCTGGAATCATCCCGTGGTTGTCTGCATCAGCAGCGCGGCCGAACGCATCCGCTATCGCCTGCGCAAGCAGCCCTCCGCCCGGACCTTCAGCCCACCCGCTCACTGCTGTTCTCCTCTCTGAGAAACCCCAAGCTCGTCCTGGATGCTGGCGGCGAAATTGTCTGCCCCGACGCCGCATTCGCATTCGTCAAACAGGTATTCGCAGACCGGGCAGATGAACCGTTCCGACTTCGTGACAAGAGCCTTGACGAAAGCGCGGTGGTAGCTCAGTTGCCGCAGCAGCGAGATGATGCGCGGCCCCGGGTCACGGTTGGGAATGTCTTCCATCGTGGGAAAGATGTCTGCCGGGTAGTGCTTGTCCACGAGGTGTATGAGGGTGTCCCACGACATGACTGCTTCGGTGACGACTTCGGCGAGGTGGGCTTGGTGGTCGTCGCCTTCCCAGTCGCAGCCGCTGCAGCAGTCAATCCAGATGGTGTAGCCGGGACGTGTGGTGCGGTCCCGGCGTTGTGCTGGTTGGTGGTCGCGGAGTGCTGTCGCTACGGTATCCCTCATGCTGTTTCGTCCCTTCGGGTAACAGACGGGTTGGCCAGCTCAAGCAACACGTCGGCGTGGCAGGGGGCATCGACAGGGCAGAAGCAGGCGAGGTTGTAGCCCGCGAGTTTCGACACCTCCGCCATGCGGTCGGGATGGTCCTCGACGTACCAACGGAACAGCTTGACCGCTGCCTCCGCGTCGGGAACATCGACAATGACCGGGTTTCCGTCGATGTCTGCAAGCCACTTCGGCTCCCCCACCACGAACGGGTTGCCCCACCCGGTAGACCGGTCTACACACTTGGTGTTCGGCGGCATCCGCCAGCCCTTGGTGCGTTTGCGCTGTATCCGCTGGGGGCTCATGCCGCTCCTCCGGTGATGCGTGATGACGCTTCCCAACCCGTCATGCTTTCTCTGGGGTCTCTCAGGGGTGTTCCATCATGGGAGGCGGGAAAATCGCTCTGTGGCGTGTTGTGGGCCGCGCAATCGGCATCAAGGGCTGACTGCAGGAACCGTCTGGCGTGCTCAGCGGGGACAGCCGGGATGACACTGCACCTCGCACACACAACCTCGCCGGCGCTGTAGTCCTCCGGAGGCAACACCTCCAACGGATGCTCAGACCGGACCTGAGACACCAGTTCGTCAGAAGCGTGGAGACGGCGCTGCTCTGCTGCCCAGAGTGAATCGCAATCGAAGTGTCCGTCGTTCATAACCGCACCCCCAACGCCTTCAACGCGTGTCGCCACCACGGCTTTTGCGGCTCGGGAAGGTCGGAGCCGTCCGGGGCGTACCCGTAGGACTCCAGCAGCTCCGAGTTCAGGAACACCTTGTCCTCGTAGGTGTCGCGGCAGACGCCGCGGATGGAGACGAGGTGGCGGGTGATTTCGACGCTGAAGCCGTCAACGATGAACTCTGCGAGTGGTTCACCGTCTACGCGGAGTTGGACGGTTCGGGATTTCCGCTCGCCGCTCACTGGGGTTGTCCGTTCTCCACAACCGCCCGACCCTTGCTCTCCCGTTTGCAGTTGTCGCAGACAGCCCAGGGCCACTGCCGTTTCACCGCACTGAACTTCATCTGCGCGCCCGCCAGCGAGAACGATCCCAGCGGCTTCGCCTCCAACTGCTCCCGATACTCGATTCGCAGCGGATGGTCAGGTCCGCAGTGCTTGCACCAGAGGCCGCTCATTTCTTCTCCCCTGCTTCCCAGTAGGGACCAACAGACCGCCAGTGCAGCTCGTGACGTTCAGACGGCCTGGACAGCAGACAAATCGCCATCACCGCCAACGCTCGGAAGCGTGAGCGGCCTGACGCGACAGGGAATGTTCTGCCGTTGCTGCCGTCCACCAGAAGCACGGTCCAGCGCCTCACGTCGTCCTCCTGGTGTGGTTTGTGGATACCTCAAAAGACCGGTCGCCCCTCACTGGAACTCCTCGTTCGCGCGTTCGCAGGTCAACTGAATCCGCCGCCGCGCCTCGAACTTTGAGAGAACCATCCAGTCCTCCGGGCAGGCTTCGGGATTGACTGACCCGTCATGCTCGCGTGAACCACACGCAGGACACGTCTCTGGGCGCCGCGTGGACCTAAACGGGTTGTAGCGATTAGGGGTTAGACCGTTCTTTGCGCGTTCAGCGTCGGCCAGGCCGCGGTCATAACCCTCATCGTGCGCTGCTTCAAGCTCATCCAAGATTTGGCTACACCTGCACTTATCGCTCATGTGGTGCATTTCCCTTCATGTCCTGCGTTCATCACGCATGGACCCCGCCCGCACGCCTGGGGATGCTTCTCGGGCGACAGGTGCCGATGAACTTCCTCCATCGCTGCGAGGTAGCCGCGCCAAAACTCCTGCCGCTTCTCATACTTCGCGGTATCGGCTTCCATCTCCCGCTTCACGGAACGGATGGCCTCTTCGGCGTTGAATGTTCCGCTCACTGTTCTCTCCTGGTGTTGATGGAATCCAAAACCTGCCGACACATCAGCGCGACTCCAACGTGCCGTCGGGATAGCAAATAGTGACTGGCTTATGCACCCGCTGCGCATACCGCACCGTCGACCACGTCCCCGACTGCGGACGCTCAGGACCATCCGGTACGGCAATCAGCCAGTCCGTTGCGTCCACGATGTCCCGATTCCGCACCAGATACGGTTTCGCGGGCAGCCACAACGCTTTCGGGTCATACAACATCCGCAGGCGGTCGTTCTCCGGCGGGTGAACCACCAAGGCCTCCCCCGCAATGCCGGCGGACAGGGCCGCGTAGTGGGAGGCTTCATCCGCACCGATGCAGGCTCCGTGATGCCATTCCGCGTAGTCAGTTTCGTGGATTTCTTTCCACAGCCAGTCATGCTGGGGTTCGGTGATGGGGTTCCGTGTCCCAGTGAATCCGCCTCTCATGCGGCACCGTCCTGACGGCGGCGAAGTTCGTCTTCACGCTGCTGCGCCAACCCGTTCCATCCCGACATCGTCCGCGGCAAAGCATGGAAGCGGAGGGCGTACCAGTACATGGACACACGCATGTCCGAATCCCATTCGGCTGGATACGGTGCAACGTCTTCAGCTTTGTCATCACCGGAGAAGCGGCGGTCTGTATCCGCGGCAGGCGCCAACCCGTTGGTCTTCGCGAAACCCTCGTTGCGTTCCGACCTGGCAACCCTGATGATGTCCGCGATTTCTGGGGCCTCCGTCGTGAACTTGGCTCGAGACTTCACCGCCGCAACCAGCTCGTCCTTGCCGAAGTCGAACTCGTTCAACAGCTCTGCCCACACCGAGGCTGTAGCGAGCGCGACATCCTGGTCATCGACACGCGGCGCGGTCCGCTGATGGCAAGCAGCCACGACCATCATCAGTTCGAGTGCTTCGCCGGTGCTAATCATTGATGGCCTTCTGGTGGTTTTCGATTTGAGTTTGTTCCTGAGCCCGGACCTGGGCTGCGAGGTCGGCGAGGACGCGCAATTTGTGTTTCGGCTTGCCGTTGTTCCCGGATTGGCCGCGGGACGCTGCGACGACATCACCGAGGACGCTTTCCAGCCATTCGGGTCGAAGTGACCCCTCGCGGGAATCCCATTCGCGCAGCGACTCCCGAATCACGGTGTCGGAGTGGTGGGGTGCGAGTCTGTCGACCTGGACTGCTAGCCGCTCGAGAGTTCCTCGGGGGTATCCGGCGGAGCCTAGCTCTTGGCGGACGATAGTTTTCGCGGCGCTGGATGGGTGG
Source organism: Actinomycetes bacterium (assembly GCA_023404955.1). GTDB lineage: Bacteria > Actinomycetota > Actinomycetes > Mycobacteriales > Mycobacteriaceae > Mycobacterium. The sequence continues at coordinate 93,574 of JAEXZY010000099.1, read as the reverse complement.
CGCTTCGCAATCCTCTGCGGGTTGTCGATGAAGTCCGGCGCGACGATGACAGCGCCTCCTGGCGCGGTGTCGTCTTCGGGTTCTGGAGGAAGGTGAGAGGTGTGGGTGGAGGGTGTATCCCGTACCCCACTTAAGTAACCACCTACACCAGGGGGTTCGTCGAAGGGTTCCGTAAAGGGTTCCGCGATGGGTTCCGTAGGGGTTGGCTCAAGGCCATCTACCAGGGCCTTTGCCGCTTCGGCTGTCTTCTCACCTTCTTTGTGCTCGGGGAGCCGCAAAAACTCCTCGTGAAGCACCCAGCGGAGCCGTTCAGACTCAACTTGGAGGGCGAACCTGCGGGCCGCCGTCATCAAATTGGGCTGCCTGTAAACCTCATCGTTACGGATGTACGTCCGCACCAATAGCTCCTCGGTGTCCCAATCGACCACGACGAATTGGAACCGGGCGAGGACGTTGATGGCGTGAATGAGATTGTCGACGGTGGCGTCTTTGGTGCATTTCGCCCACCGCTTCAAAGTGAGCGGGAGGACGCCGGCAAGGTTTCTTGTGGAGTACGAGATAAGCAGGCAGTAGACCTGCTGTGAGCGGGCATCAAGGGATGTAAATTCGGGGTCAGTCCAGATGCGGGACAGAAGTTTTCCGTAGTCAGCCATCGGACCGTGCCTCCACGGTATTCCTGAGGGCTTCCATCCAATCCCAGATAGCCAACACTAGGTCGCTGTTGGGGCGAACTCCGTGCGCTTGGAGGATTTCACCGATGTCGGCGACCTCAAGGTCAACCTCGAGTTCGGCCAGGATGTCGTCGTCACTCATCGGCGCCTGCCTTTAAATGACATCGTTGCGATTACGAGTGTCTGATGGGCGTGCCATAATCTAGGCATCAGCCCTCCTGTCTGGTTGCTTCAGATGGGTTGCGGTTAGGCCTCGGGAGTGTTCGCGCACCCCGGGGCCGCTTTTCATCTTACCTCTTGGCCTGCCCTTTTTACTGTTCTGCAGCAATGGCTTTCGAGGTAAACACCCAGAACACACAGGACTCCCCGAACACGTCCGATACGCCTTCCCGCACCTGTCACACAGGTAAGCCACCCAGCCGTTCATTGCTGCTCCTCGTTGTCCACAACAACCCACCCACCAACAAGACGAGACACATCACGCACATCACCGACAGACGTCTTAAGTGCGGACTTCTGGTCGATGGGGTCGGTCAACACGATGCTGTTGCCGTTCTGGAACTTGACCTGCAGGGCGTACTCCACACCCAGCTCTAGGGCATCTATCGCGGCCTGCGCTACATGTCGGTAATGCTTTCTTCGTGCGTCCCGAAAGCCCGGAGACACCGACTGATGCCCACAAATGCAGAGCACGGTTATGCCGGACTCCGAACCGGACTGCGCCTCAAACTTGTGCCTCTGAAGCGCATCTGCGACTTTCTCCAGGCTTTCGTTCATTCTTCGCACCATCCGCAACTCCCCGGACGAACCTTCAACCCACACGGACACCGCTTCTCATGGCATTCGCAGGCACACCACCCGTTGTCGGTGTAATCACAAGCAGCACACGGTTCTGTAGGGTCAGACACCACCAACCACCACCCGGTCTCCGCGCTCGAGCCACGGCCAGCCGTCGAAGCAACGCGTCAGAATCGCCGTCAACGCCATCGGCTCCCGGTCAGGCTTGTGGGGCAGCGGCCACCACCCGTGATTCCACGACCGCTTCACGTAGTACCAGTCGTCGTCGCCGCGTTTCATCAGATAGCCCAGGTTCGCTGCGCCATCAATGTCAAACGGGGCGAAATCCCGCATCGTGGCCAGGAACTGCGGGTTGTAGTAGCGGTTGTAGCGTTGCAGCCACGCCGCAACCTGCTCCACCTCGGATTCGGTAGGCACCGTTCCCATGTCCAGGATGTTCTGCTCCACAACGATTCCCGTGATGTAGTTCCACCTCGGAGAGCCGCTTGTCAGGAACGGGATACGCAGGGAGGTGGCGTGTTCGGTCTGCTTACTGCTGATGTCGCCGTCAGTGTCGACCCATGTGCGACGCGTGTACTCATCGAACATCGGGCACCTCCCCCAACTCCTCAGAGCTGTAGACGAGACGAGCAGTGGGACAGGGCCACTCAACCGCGTGTAGGTTCTCCTCGCCGAAGTACGGATACACCTCGTCTGAGGCAAACCTGTAGCACTCCCAGCACACGAGAACCTCGACATCCATCGGGCAGTCACCCTCGTGGGCGCAGCCGTCACCGGCGCAACTGGTGGCCTTGATGATGTCCCGGCGGTGCAGTTCTCGTAGTGGCGCCAACGCTTCATGGGCAGCGGCAGAACCCACATCCGACACCAAAGCGGCAAGGACGGGTTGCTCGGCTGCTGACTCCTTCAACAACGGCATGTTGTCCAAAGCCCTTGTCGCCGCTTCTATCGCTGGGTCTGTCATCACTCTTCCTCTGCTACATGGTGTGCTTCACGACGTAACTCGGATGCACTCCACGGATATTTATCGGGAACCATCGCCTCATACAGGCGGGATACTTCTTCGAGAATGTCGGCGGCTTGGAGCATGCGATGAGACAGAGGGTTGGTCACGCACCCTCCCCGAAGTCCAGCGCCATCTGGTCCAGGCGGCGGGCGGCGATCTCGCAGTACTGCTCAGACTTCTCGATGCCTATCGCTTTAACGCCAGCATTGGCCGCAGCACGCAACGTTGTCCCAGACCCTGAGAAGGGGTCCAATACAAGAGTTGGGGCTGTCGTCTCGATGGCACGAGCGGGAATGCCTAGGGGAAACGGCGCGGGATGGGGGTTCGCCATCTCCTGTGGGATGCGCCATACGTCGCCGACACCAGATGCCGATCTGGAACGTAGCCGCCATTTCTCCTTCGCGAAGATGATGATCCACTCGTAGGTGGGCATGTAGCTGGTGGGGTTGAAGTTCATCCCTCCAGCCCGGGCCCACGTCACGATCTGACGTATTGGAAGCCCGGGGTTCAGCTCCAGGGGCAACCACACAGGTCCAGCTTGGACACGCGGCTTGTGGTTATAGAAAATCGCCCCTGTTTCACTCAGGCAGTTCCAGAGAGAGGCCAGTACTTGCTGTTGCCACTCGACATAATCGGGCGCGGGCATGGCATCGTTGTGCTCTGCGTACTCGATGCCTTTCTCGTTGACGCCGCGCCATTTTCGCTGTCCGCCGCGCTTCTGCCCTGTCGTGTAGTTTCCCAGACTGCCGTTGGGACAAATCCCGAGGTTGTAGGGCGGAGAGGTCACCACTAAGTCCACCCCCGAAATCGAGGGCAACACTTCCAGGCAATCGCCGTGATGCAGGGTCACCAAATCGTCTTGGTAGTAGACACTCACTCCGCCGGCTCCTTCACCTCACGCCAGCCGCCGACGTTGTCCAGCAGGCACCAGATACCTCTACGGAGCACGGGAACATCAGCAGGGTTGTGGGTGGACAACATCGACCATCCGTTCTCACGTGCCAGCTCTGGCTCCGCCGTTATTTCGACATGGCACAGGGCGCAAATATGCATGATGTTCGCGGGATGCCACCTGCCGGACTGAGACCTGTTTTTGCGGTGATGCATATCGGTGGCGCGGGCCTGGTCGCAGCGTTCGCAGACTTCGTTGGACCGCTGCCGCACCGCAATACGCGTTTTACACTCCGTCCACCCGTCGAACAAGATGGGCTTCTTATGGCCTCGCCGCTTGAGGACGCCACGTTGTTTGGCTTCTCGCGCTACCAGTTTGTCCATGTACTTGTATGCGCAGCCGAGTTCCTCGGCTGCTAGTGCGACGGTCTTGCGCTGCTCAACAACATCAATGACGAGACGGTCCCGCTTATCGTGGTCGAACTTTGTTCTACCGTCGGGGATACCTTTCGCCGCGTTTGTGCGCCTGAGGCCGCCACGCTTTGTTGTAGCCATCTTGCATCTCAAGCACAGACGTATTCCGGGTCGGGAACGCTTGAAGTACAGGTTGTCAGGGGTGTATTCGTGGCCCTGTGGGCACTTCTCACGGGTCGCCACTCCGCGTAGGTAATTGTCCACCCCATCGGTCAGCTCAAAGTGAGCGTCGTTGACGCAGCGCCTAACTCGGCATAGATGGTCGACTGTCTGCCCTTCGGGTATCGGGCCGTGAACCCGTTCCCAGGCGTAACGGTGGGCGTAACCGTTATGTCCGTCGTACTGAAACTGGCCGTATCCGTTGCCGTTGTCGGAACCCATCCACAAAAGGCACGGGCCCAGGTCCGGTCGATGCTCGGATGGTTCCCCCCACTTGGTCAGCTTGAAGAATCGCGTATCTTGTGAGCGCTGCTTGCGCTGAATCGGTGGAGCATCCATGTCAAGGTCACGGCGCCAACGGTTGTAGTGCAGACTGCACATTTTGCGGCACCGCACGAGGCGTTCGCAGCCGTCGATGCTGCAAATCGGCCAACTGTCCCGCCGGCTCATCGGGTCATCACCAACTCAATCACCGCGTCATGACCCGGCCTCCTGTTATGCAACCTCTGCAACTCCAGAAGGTCCAACCACCCCAACCCTTTAGACGCTTCAAAACCACATGGGCAAGACAAGGTGTGGGTGTTCATGACGCCTCCCCGAAGTCCAAAGCGCCTTGCGCCAGACGGTTCGCGATGATTTCGCAGTACCGTTCGTCAACCTCTACGCCGATGGCCTTACGGCCCAGATTGCGGGCAGCGATGAGGGTGGAGCCTGAGCCGGCAAACGGGTCGGCGATGACACCGCCGGGGGCGGCCTCAACCAAAACCTCCAGTAACCCAACAGGTTTTGGTGTCGGATGCCCCACCGCGTTCGTCAGTGCGCTAGGGGACCCCTCCGTGGTCAGGACACTTCCCCGACGAACGGTCCGCTTCTGCCAACGGCCCACAATGTAGATCTCCTCATGCGATGTCCCGAACGCCGTGGTGACATCACCCATGAATCCAGCTCCGCGCTTATGCCAGACAAGTACCTGACCCGTTCCAGACGGCCTATCTACGCGCCAGGTGCCGAATATGGCCGCAGGGGCAGGCACGCCTGCCAGCCGGTCCGCATTCGCGTTCTGCCACATCTCTAGCGCGGCATCTCGGACCTCGGTGCTATCGTCACCAGCGATAGCGTCGAACTGCTCGGCGCGTTGCCCTGATCGAAACGCCATGCCGTACGGCGGGTCTGTCACCAGCACATCAGCTTTCAGCCAGTCGGTGACCTTGAGGCAGTCTCCGTGGAAGAGGGTTACGTGTTCATCGCTGTAGTACAGACTCATTTGTCACCCCGCGTCTTGTGCATCTTCGCCGTGACCCGCTCATTGTGGAACCGGCGATTCAGTGGGGGCGACTTCTTCGATATGGGTTTGCAGTCCTCGCCGGGTTGGGCGCCGCAAATCCAGCAGTCAATCGTGGACGGGTCGAAGGTCACGACGCTGCCTTGTCCCGTGCATCGTCCATCGCTGCTTCCTCCTGGAGAGCGGCCAGGAGGTCACGCACCGCCTGCGCATCCCGCGTCGACTTCAACGCCTCATCACGGTCCGACTCGAACCGGTCAGCCACCGTCTTCAACGACAGGTTCTTTTCGTCGCAGAAGGCCCGCAGCTCCGCTCGAGCCACATCAGCCAACGCCAGCTCGTCGGTGACCAACTCGGTGACCTGCTTCGTCTGCGCTGTCTTCAAGCCCATCACGTCGAACACCAGATGCTCCAACGTGAACTCCGGATAGCGTTGCGGCTCATCCACACCGGGACGTAACCCGTTCGTTGGGGAGCGGAAGCTGATGACCATGGGTGGGTTGTCCCGAGACAACCTCACATGAGCCGATACCCGGTAGGGCAGGAACTTGTTGACCTCCACCGAATAATCCTTGGAGCGGGGGTCGGGTCTGCCGTCCTTGTCCATTGCTATCGTCTCCCGACCCCGAGCGGTCAAGATGACGATGCCCGGGAACTGTTGGAGGGCTTTGACGAACTGGTGATGTCGAGCGTTGGCGTCGTTCCACAGATTCGGTGGGGCCGACACTTCAGCGTCCGGGTCGGCGGCGAGAATCTGCTTCCCCTTCTTTGAATTCCTCGCTCGAGTGTCAGTCCACGCTTTCAACATGTCCCATACGTTCGACGCGGAATCCACCACCAGCACCGCCGGCAACTCCGAACCTTGCTCCGCCACAGCGGCTTCCCGTATTTGGGTGAGGATGTCCAGCCACGACCCGTCATGCTCCAGAATCAGGTAGTCGGCGCCGGGGACGTTGATGTACTCGTCAGCTTGCCCTTCACCGATGTCCAGCCAATACGCTTGCCCGGTCCTGTCGCAGCCCGTGAACTGCGCAGACTGATAGCTTTTCCCGACCTGGTCCGGCCCTTCCACGAGAATCATGGGCCAGTTCGGGACACCACTGGGCACCCTTGTCCTGGGAGTCATGACAGGTCCGTCCTGATACCGAAGTACACCGCCAGGGACAGGTGGTAGGCCATCAGGACCACCGTCACGCCAATCGCGCCGCCTTGATAGACACTGTCTCCGCCGTCGTTGATCACATCAATGACGTTGCAGCCGGCGAGGAATCCGAAGATGGCGGCGATGAGAAGGGCGCCAATACAGCCCAGCGCATTTCTCATCCGATGCCCCCAGCTGCCCGGTTGGCCACCCACCTGTTACCCGACTCGGCACGGTCAATGCACGTCACCGACACCACTTCCGCTTCCCCCGTGTACACGAGGTGCCCATCGAAGAAGTCGGCGGCAGCCTGCTCCTCGTCCTCGGCGTCAATCTCGAAGGTTTCAGTGGACGACACCTTCACCCGATACGTGTTCACAGGTCCTCCTCGGGAGGAGGGCATATCGACAGCGCCACATAGCCTTCAGCGATACCGAACTGGCCGCCCTGCAACACGTGGGTGACCATCCGCTCACACATCTGCCCCGTGTACTGGCCGGTCTCGGGAATGAACTCCTGGAGGAGGAGGGTGTCGCCGAACTTGAAGTCACGGTCAGCTTTCCGAACCTCAACCTTTTTCAGGTTGCGGGACAGTGCCGGCCAGAACTCGGGCCACACCTTCAAGTTGTGAAGTGTCACAGGCTCATCTCCACAACCTCATCCGCGTAGTGGATGCGCACCCGCACCGGCTCATCCCGGAACTTCCGCAACGCCTCCACAACATCAGCGGGATTCGCGTACGTATCCCTGTCGGACAGCTTCGCGTAGTTCCCGAAACTGATGGTGTAGCGCCACTGCTTCCGCGGCGGAATACCGAACCGACGCTTCGCTTGTTTGATGTCAACAGTAATCATGCTGCGTCTCCCCCTGGATAATCGGAGTCAGCCTTCTGCACATACACAAGACTGCTATTGATGAATTGCCTGGCGGCGTCAATGTGGTCGAAGGCGCGCAGGTCTCGGTCCCACGCCGGCCCCTCATCCACAATCTCCACCAACAATGAGCGGGCATCGTCCAACAGGGCGGCCACCTGCTTCAAACGGGAATCAATCACGCTGGCCTCCTCTTCGGGAACGGAATCAAACCCAACTGCGGCACCACCACCGCCACACACGGCGGACAAAACCGGGTAATCACCGAGAACTTGTCCGGCCACAACGTCTGAACCGACCAATACAGGCCGCACCGATGACATTTCAGGCTCGTCACCTCAACGCCCTCGCTCTCCGCGCCTGCCTCGACCCCTCCACACACGCCGGGCATGGGTCTTGCTTCAACCGGATATGCCGCTGATACGCCGCCTCCGTGCCGTGCGGCAACCGCAGGAACTGGTGGAACCCGCCGCGCGCTTCGGAGTTCTGCACACGGCCACCCCACACCCCAGGACCCATGCCCTTCCCCAACTCCCGGCATTGCTGTTTGACGGGGCAGTCGGCGCACATCGCTAACGCCACCGTGTACCTATCCGGGTCGAAGAAAATTTCGGGGTCGTCGGCTTCGACGCAGCGGGCCTGCTCCTGCCACGACAGGTTGGGGCGGGGGCGGGGTTTCTTGTGGCTTTTCTGCGCCACACCCAATCTCGCGCTCATCAGATACCCCCTGGAATGTCAGTAGCGGGTACGTACTCGCATGTACGTGGAGGAGAAGGGTCAGACACAGCGGGACCGGGAAACAGGGTTCCGACAGTGATGATGGGGGTGACGATGATGGCGAACAGGGTGACCATCCTCATGACGCCACCGCCCGGAACGTCATCACATAGCCCGGTGCCGCGAAGTCATCCATCGACGGATTGCTTGAGCTGGAACCGTTCCAGTAGACGCGCGGCGGGAAGATGCACTGCTTCAGGTAGGCATCCATGTTGTCGATGCCGTGCGTGGACAGCTCCACCGCAACATCAGTGACGGTGTGCCGGAAGGTGAAGGTCCACCGGCCTTCCCCGTCCGGGCCGATTTCCTGAACCACAATGTCGCCGAAGCCATCATTCTGCATCCGGTTCAACCACGTCGCCGCCTCACGCAGCGCACCCTCGCGGGTGTTGCTCCACCCCTGCGGTTCTGTTGCGATACGAGAGCCCGGGTTGATGATGACGCCGCTCACCAGTCCACTCCCATGTCACCGACAGAAGAAACACCAGCCACAAACAAGGCAGCGATAATCACGAACACGGAGATGGTGGTGATAGCCAACGTCCACCGAGCAGCGATACGGGGCCTCATGCGTACCTCCTGGAGAGTCCCTGACGGAGCTGCCAATCCACCAGTTCGGTGATGGCATCGGGTTCAGTGATGGTGTCCGCCAACTCCCCGTACACGTAGGCGGTGGCGGCAGCGTCTAACTCCTCATCGGAGGGGTTGTATGCTTGCGGAGACACTTCGTTTTGTTCCTCTCTGTTGGTGTCGGGCCGTTGTTTCGGGTTGCAGCCGAACAACGGCCCACTACTTTGGGTTGGCGTCGAGCAGACGCAGTGACACAGACGCGGCCACACGCCGCGCAACATCCTCGGGGAGACCGCCGATGAACCGGGCGGCATCAGCGACCCATTCGGCTATCTCAAACGCGTCTGGTGTTTCTTTGGAAGACGGGGAGGTGGGCGGGGGGACACCCACCTCCCCGCCGGCACCCGCCGCCTCCGATGGGGGAATCGGTGCGCTGGCTGCGGGCGAGTCTGTTGTTGCTCCGTCTACACCCCACGACAGATACGGGGGCTCATGGCTGGCCGGACCAACCGTCCACTCCCCGCCATCGGTATCGGTGAGCGTCTTCGGCTGCAACGAACCGTCTGGGTTGCGATGCCAGATAGGGTCTTCCGCCCTCAATGTCACCGTCTTCGTGTCCGGCTCGAGTCCGTCGTTTTCTGCTTCAAACTCGTTCAACCTGTCTTCCCATACTGGGACAGACCGGGCTACTGCTTCCCTCTGTAGCCATGCTGTTCCCCACCCGTCCAACAGTTTCAACGGTTCACGAACACACCACGACAGGGAACGGAGAGTGCCACGGAGACTCATGACGCCTCCGGAATGTGAGAGTGACCATGAGGCGCCCGCGCTCCACGGTCATACAACTGCATCGCCAACGCCTGCGAACCGGCGTCCGTCATCCCCTGCCAGTAAAACTCTTTCAGCATTGAGGTCAGGCTTGCGATGTGCTCAGCCTTCGTCGGAACCACGCCCAACATGGCGGCCGTCTTGTCTTCGGTCAGCGGCGGCATGCCGATTTCCGCGCATCCCCGTAGGAAGTGGTCAGCCTCGTTGTGATTGCAACTCATCGCTTTTCCGCCTCTGCGCTGTGCTTCACCGAGATTTGGAACTGCACCCCGTCCCGGTAATCGATGGTCAGATTGCCGCCGAACTCCCCCAAGATGTGCTCCGCGACTACTCGGATAGCACGGTCGGTGTGGTCTTCCTTCTTTGTGAACGCGGTGCCCTCTTTGTTCACCCGCCCTATGTAAATCGCCCGTGAGAACGCGCCATTCGCAATCGTGAAGTCACTCATGGGATGTCCAGTTCTTCTGGTGACACCCACACCATCCCGGACGGAACAGACCGTGCGAACGCAATCCCCTCGTCCACAACCCTGTTGGCTCCACGCCACCTGGACAGGAACACCTTCACCCCACACACCACGACAAGAGCAGCCAGGAGAAGAAGAGCAGCGGTTTCGTAGGTCACGATGCGCTCCGCTTCTCAACAGCGTCGGCAGCGGCCAACAGCGCGGCAGCATGCTTACGCGCGTTCGCCACCGACACCCGCCCAGACCCCGATGTCTCGTCCAGAATCAGGTGACGGTCCAACCGCGATTCAGGAACCGCTGGCGGCACGTGAATCCCGTTGCCATAGCAGGGGAATGACAGCCACCCGCTCGTCTCCTGCGGCTCGGGAAACTCCACCACTCGCGCCCGCAGTCGTTCCACTTCGGCCACCAACTCAGCGAAAAGCGCCGCAGCATCGCCCGCAGCAGCCTGTATCCGCTCAACGTGTGAGCGAGTATCGCCACCGCGCGCCCATCCGGGTTCATACTCGTCAGACCAACTGTCGGTGTTGTGGTATGCCTTTCCAGCATCAGCCACTTGAGACAGGATGCGGTCAACAGCCCCGATGCCGGTGCGGTCAAAGCCGTAGTAATAGGCGTCCATGCGCGCATCTTCTGCAAGCGGCTGCTTCGCTCGCTCCACAACATCGCTCACTTCTGTTCTCCCCCTTCGTGATTGTGTTCCTCCACCCACTCCTCCACTTGTTCTGGGAGTAGTGGTGCGTCTATACGGCAGTGGGGGCAGTGGTAGATGACACGGTCAGGGGTAAGACGGAAATCCCTCACGACGCCCGCCTTGTCGGCTCCGACGTCGGCAGTGTCTCGATGTAGTCGTCTAGAGCGGAACGTGTGTACTTGTACTCGCGGCCGTCCTGGACGGCGATGAGGGTGCCGGCCCGCCTCAGTTCGTCCACCCGACGCTCACTGGTGCTGAGATAGACCGCCGCGGAGGACTTGTCGTACAACCCTCTGTCGCTCATGCGGCTGCCACCTTGGCGAACCACCCCGGAAGCTTCTCCCCGCCACGGCCTTGGTTGTAGGCCTCTACCGTGGCAGCAGCCACACCAACAGGTGCGGTAACGCCGTTGGCGTTCTTGATCTGCTCGGCGCGGCCAGTGAGTCCGTTAACGCCACCGTGCTTTCCGGAAAGCTTCTGAATCAGCCTGGCTTCGTCGAACACCCGCTCATAGGTGGCGACGAACAGCCCGATGCCGTCGATGACTTTCGCAGAGAAGCCCGGCTTGCCGTATGAATCGCGAATGATCCGCAATGTTGTAGCCAGCCCCGCCGGCCCGGCCTTCGAGTACACCTTGGACAGCGACCTGACGGCATTGATCCCGTTCTGCCCCCCACCGACGGTGAGCCCAGCGGCGCGAACAATACGATCGATGTCGCACTGCGTCTCACGTCCGGCTACCACCGACACCTTGAACTTGTCCATCGTGGACACCGGCCGAACGTTGTTGAGCGACAGGAACTTGTCGGCTTCTTCTTCTTCGGTGAGACCTCGATACACCCAGCACTGAACTTTCTGATCCTCGTAGCCCATCTGGATGATGGCCTCAATGCGGTGTGCGCCATCCACGATCCAGAAGAACCCGTCGCGCCAATTCACTGTCGGTGTGCCGAAATCGTCGGGGTCGAAGTTGGAGGCAATGTGGTCCACCCAGTACTGCTTCTGCTCGCGCTGCGCCCTCGGAGAGACGCGCATGTCGTGCACGGGCACCCACTCCAGATGCTTCTCACCAGTGGGAACGCGGCCCTGGTCTTGACTAGTGCTCACTGTTTGTTAACCTCTTTCATGAACTTCCGAATCGCGCCTAACGATTCGAAGATGATGTTGATTTCCTTCTGAAGTTCGTCCCGGTCGACCTCTCCAGGGTCGATCTCTGCCAATCCCAGGACGTAGTTGCTGAGCGTGATAGAGATCTGCTCAACGGTTTTTCGTGCTCTGGCAGTCTTTTTGGGAGGCGGCGCAGATGCAGGTGCCGGGGCGGGCTCCATCTGGTCCTGTAAAACATTCGCGGGCTGTTCTTTTTCGGCCTCTCTGGCCGCCTTGGCCTTTCGAGCTACGTTGGTGCGCGACAGGTTTTCTTCTTGTCGGGCCTCTTCCAGCACTCGCTCAAACGCCTCATCAGAAATCGCGCCCATCGCGTGGGCTTGATTCCACTCAGTGTTGTGCTTGAAAAAATCGCTGGGAGATGGCTTCGAGGTGGAGTTCGCGTCTGGAACTGCACCTCGGACACTCACCTCAATCCCGTTTCGCACCGCGATGTAATCGGGCTTGGGGACGGAGAAGTCGCCGAGACGACTTACTTCTCCACGTTCCTGTGCATCCCTGATTGCGGTGTCCAATCCGCGTTCCGCTCGGCGCACCAGTTCCGCTGCATCTATTTGAAACTCTTTGCCCATTCGGACTTGCTTGGCAATCTCCTGAATTGCGCTGGCCCGCTGCTTAAACTCTCTGATCTCCGGCAAGTCATGAGCCGCGATCGCCGCCAACAGTCCGGCGCGTGAGTGAGCCAGCATCGCGGTGACTCGAACCGCTTGGGCAGCACCGTCGAGAGGGCGAATTTCCGCAACTCTGGTTTCAACATCTGGAGGCAGAACGTCAAGCGACCTTGCCGCATTGCGCTCCCTTCGACGGAAGGTGCCCTCAACCACCTCGCCTTCCATCGCGGTCATCGGGCGAACCCCTCAGAGGCGAGATCCCACACCCACACCGGGTAGCTGTTCACGGTGCCGTACAACTGGTGCTGCACCTTGTTGGCAGTGATGTCGTGAGCCTTCGCAATGCGGCTCGCGCACCCGCCCAGCTTCTTCAGATACGTCGTGTGGGTGGGCAGGTTGTTGATCCGGGCGTATGCCAGCGCTGACAGCCAGTCGTGTTTGCCCTCAATGGCGGCAAGGCGTTCGTCAGTGCGCTGCGCCAGTTCCCGAGCTTCCGCGACTTCGGTCTCCATGCGCCGGACTTCATCCAGCAGTGCCTGCACCGCGTCGAGGCCAGTGGGGCGGTGATCCACAACGCGCGAGTTGACGACGACGCCGTCCCGCCAGTAGGCCTCAACAACATCGGCTACCTCCGACTGATACGCGATCAACAACTCGCGCTTGTCGGGGTGGACGTTGTTCTCGTTGATGGTCGCCAGCAACATGAGAAAGGTGCGGACGTTGACTGTGGTGTGCGTTCGCCGCTGGGCGTCCCCCGGAAGCTGCGTGGTCGTCTCGCCCATGCAGGCCCATGACCTGCCTGTCAACTTCCGCCTCTGAGAAGAGAAGTCGAGGCCAAGAGATTCAATAGCCGGGCGCAACAGAATTTGGGGCTTGCCCCCCTCATCTACTGCCAGCAGCTGCGTGCCATGAAAGGGAATGGTGGCGATGCCCGTCATGCCGCGGACTTCCGCTTCGGCGGCGAAGCCGGAGTTACCGGCGGACGCAGCGGGCCATGCCAAACGTTGAGCGGCTCTACTCCCAGGGCTTTTGCCCAAGCGATAAGCAGCCGATCACTGGCTTTCTTGTTGCCGTTCTCGACATTGGAGATACCGGCATCTGTTACTTCAACGCCGAACTCCGCGATGCGCTCCGCGAGTTGGCCTTGGCTCCAACCGAGTGCGAGCCGGAGATCTTTGATCCGAATCATCGGTCCTAGCGGTTCTATCGCTGGCATAGCGACAACTCTAGACAACTAGCGATTGAACCGCAAGGAAATCGCCGTTTCTATTGGCTGTAGTGCTGAATGACAAGTGTGTAAGTAGGGAAACTAGCGCTGACCTAGCGCTGAACTTGTCGTACCTTCACTAGACCTGTCACGAAGGGCCGTGGGACAGTTCCACTCATGACAAACGACGCTGCGAAACGCTTAGGCGATTTAGTTCGCGATCGACGACGCGCACTGAAGCTGACGCAACTGGATGTCCAGAACGCCGGGGGACCTTCTACTGCAACTCTGCGATTGATTGAAGGCGGCCGACATACAGACTTTCGCGCGACGACAGCACGGCCGTTGGAGGAGGTTCTCCAGTGGCAAATCGGAAGCATCAACAACGTCTTGGACGGCGGCGACCCAACTCCGCTTCAGCCAGGAACAGCCACTCAGAAGCCGCTCAGGGAACGTGGACAAACTTCCGAGTACCACAGCCGGCCAGGCGCCTTGGCAGATGTCATCGGCGTTGCCGATAGCACGACAGCTGCTCTCGAAGAAATCAACGAAGTCTTAGCCGCCAACCCCAGCGACAGTCCCGCCTACCAGAACCTGGTGAAGGCGCACTCCAAGATCAGCAACAGCATCGGCATCATCGTGATCGCCTGCGAATTGCTCGGAGAAGCTTTGGCTTCCGAAGACATACGCGAGACCGAGACGGTGGGCGATTTTGCAGACCGCCTCGACGACCACGCCGCTTACTTAGACAAGATTCGGTCCATCGCCCATCGCCTGCGGGCAGCTCTACTAGATAAGGAATACGACTATGCCGTACATCAGACCGCGGAATCGGATGCATCGGATGAAGCGCGTCAAGGCCAGGAGGCCTTAGACGGCTCGGAGGTGTCGGACCGTGTCGACCTCATCACTGGGGCGGACGTCGACGCCGAGTTGGCCGCGAAGACTGATGCGCTTCTGTCGCCGAAGGACGTGGGGAACGATGCCTTCGAGGATGAGGCAGACCAGGCGTAACTCCAGGACGTTCCAGGTGGATGGGGGCGCTGCTTCCCATGCTTTCTGTATGCGGTCGTGCAGGTCGGCTATCTCGTCTTCCGTAGACGTGTGAAACAACTGGGCGCCCCTCCCCTGGGCATGGCGGCGCGCCCCGACCAGCGATGTCGCCGCGAAAATGGATGATGGCGGCCCGCGCTCTCGACCCGCTGTGAACAACGTCCGAATGTCCTATGGGCAAACTGTAGACGCTGTTGTTCATGTCTAACACTGGGGTCTGACGGAGACAACCCGCAATGTCAGTACGCGTCACTTTTCCATGAATGACCAAAGTGTTACATCGAAATCGGTTGTATTGCAGGGCCGATTCGACGCTTTCCGCGTTACATATCGGCGATGTTTGTGACTGTCGCAAACCTGTGCTTCATGGACGGTACGTTCATTAACGCCTGCGTTGGCTAACTCTTCGTGTGAAGAGGCCGGTGTTGGAGGCTCTACGTGGGCAGTGTGTACACAAGACGTGTTTCTGGCTTCATTGAGTACACCGATGTGTATAGGAAGTCGGACCTAAATATGGTCTGACCTGGTAGGGCGGGCGGGGCTCGAACCCGCGACCAATGGATTATGAGTCCACGGCTCTAACCGACTGAGCTACCGCCCCTCGCGCCGCACCATGGTCGCATACCGCCCGCCGAGTGCACGGAATGTGATGACCGCACTCGCAGGACGCGTCACAAAGCGAACATTCGGCGAGCCACCGCCCGCGCCGTGGCGCGGACGGTGACTCGACCGATTTCTAGAGCTGACCCAGGATCTGGTTCAGCAGGTTGACGATGTTCTGCAGGATTCCGCTGAGCACTCCCTCAGGTCCGGCCAGCGCGCACAGCAGCTGCCCGAGCAGGCCGTCGGCCGGGATCGCGGTTATGACGAGATGCACCTGATTCAACTGCACCCGCAGGCCCAGCAGGTTCAGGTCCAGCGGCCCCAGCGTCAGATCCAGCACCGAGCAGCTGGCCTGCTGGCTGGCGAGCTGCACGCCGCCCTGCCCCGTTGACGATGACGGCTGCGCCTGCGCTGCCGGCGGGAAGTTGATCGCCGAGACGGGCATGGCGAACGAGGAGATGTTCACGTCCTGAGCTGCGCCAGGAGCGCCGGCAGGCTGTCCGCCACCCGGGCTGACCAGCTTCCCGGTGAGTTGGCCGGTCAGTGCCACGCCGGTGTTCGACGATGTCGCACCGTTCTCATCCGACGCCGCCGGACCTTCCTGCTTGGTCACCTCTTTGGCTGAGGAAGCCACGAACTGGC
Source organism: Actinomycetes bacterium (assembly GCA_023404955.1). Lineage (GTDB taxonomy): Bacteria > Actinomycetota > Actinomycetes > Mycobacteriales > Mycobacteriaceae > Mycobacterium. The sequence goes on along the minus strand of JAEXZY010000099.1, from coordinate 77,665 downwards.
CGTTGAACTTCACTCCGTTGGGGCCGGTGCCTTGCACCTGGACCACATTCTTCTTCCCCACGCCTGGCGGCTGGGCGGATGCAGTGCTGCCGGTGACGAACCCGACCAGTGCGATCATCGCGACGCTGACTGCCAGAGCGAGCAGCCGGGTGAGACGTTGCGTCATGGGAGTACTCCTTCATTGCAATGCACAGGACGCAGTGATCCGGCCCCCGACATATCGGCCTCAGTCGTCTACCCGGCGGCAGGATCGGCCTGCCAGACGTGACGTACGCCACTGCTTCCTGAGCACTGCAATTGACGCGCGCGTAGCCAGTTAAACGACGTCGGGCGAAGTTTTTGAAACTCAGCAAATCGCAGGCCCGCCAACGCGACTCGTCGACGTAGCCGAATGGCGCGGCTGTCTCGCGATCAGTGCTGCTTACCTGATCGCGACGACGACAACGGCACCTACCAGCTAAGTAACTGAGACGCACCTGAATCGACGAGCAGGTATTCGCGCTCGCAAACAGTTCGTGATCACGCCCTACGCGAAGACCGTCTGCCCCGCCTCGTCGACCTCATAACGCTCCGTGCCGTCGGCGACCCGTGGCGCGTCGGCGCCCAGCGACACCGCGATCTTGTTGGCCGCGTTGCGCATCACATCGAGCGTCAACTCGAACGCCTGCTTCTCCGAGAAGTGCTTCTGGATTCCGTGCACCACCGATTCGGTGATGTCCGACGGCGTCCAGATCAGCGCGTCCACGTAGCGCAGTGCGGCCTTGTGAGCCTTGGTCAATTCCTCGGAGGACTCGAAGTCCTCGATCTGGCGATAGAGGTCCTCCGAGCCGCCCTCGTCGAGGGCGTGGCTTTCCCGCAGCGATTTGCAGAGCCGGCAATTGTGCGCGGCGGCACCGCGGAGACGCACCACCTCCGTGGTGACCGCGTCGAGCTCGCGCAACCGCGCCACCGCCGGAACGAACCCACCCAGTAGCTGCTCGACCGGGTCACCCTCAGCGTTCCATGCCACCTCGGACACCACCCCCGGCTTGCCGAGGCCGAGCGCATCGCACCCCGCCCACACCCGGGGCACGAAGTCCGCGATGAACACCGCGGCGACGACGCGAAACGCCCTGTCTCCGTATGCTTTCAGCAGACACTGACGTTGGTTGTCGCCGATTCCGGTGACGTCGGTGCTGAACTGTTCAGCGAACGCCGCCAGCACCGCCTCCTCGTCCGAGCGCCCGTCGGTCAGATCCACCGGACTCGGCAACGGCGGCAGCGACAGCGCCCGCCCGCACGTCAGCCGGATCAGAGTGTCGGCGCGGCTGTCCCCCGAGGACAGCGCGACGAGCTCGGCCAACCGTTCGGGCAGGGCGCGGTCGCTCACGCTCGTGAGCTTATTGCGCCTGACTGACCGACGACATGTGAAAGTCAGGAATCCGCAAAGACGGCATCTGTGCCCGCGTCGCCCAGTCACCCCACTCGCGCGGCAACGTCACCTCGCTCACGCCCGCCTCGGTGGCCCGCCGCAACAGGTCCAGCGGGCTCTCGTTGAACCTGAAGTTGTTCACCGCCGCGGTGACCTCGCCGTTTTCGACCAGGTACACCCCGTCTCGCGTCAGCCCGGTCAGCAAAAGCACCGACGGGTCGACCTCGCGGATGTACCAAAGAGTGGTCAGGAGTAAGCCGCGCTCGGTGTCGGCGATCATCTGCGCCAACGTGCGATCGCCGCCGGTCATCAGCAGGTTGTCCGCCCCCACCGCGACCGGCGCGCCGAACTCCGCCGCGGTGGCGCGCGGATAGGCCAGCGCGTTGATGACGCCATCCCGGAGCCAGTCGACCCGGTCGATCGCCATGCCGTTGTCGAACACCGATGCGCGCTCCGACGACGTCGCCACCGCGACATACGGCGCACATTCCAGACCCGGTGCATGCGGATCGGAGAACAGCGTCAGCGGGAGATCGGTCAGCTTCTCCCCCACGCGCGTCCCCCCGCCGGGTGCGGAGAGTGCCGAACGGCCTTCCTGCGCGCCCCGGCCGCCCATCGTCCAGGCCAGGTAGATCATCAGATCCGCCACGGTCGACGGCGGCAGCAGCGTTTCGTAGTGACCCGCGGGCAGGTCGACGGTGCGCTGCGCCCACGACAGCCGGGTGTCCAGTTCGGACAGCAGCGAGTCGGTCGACACGCCCGCGAAATCGGGGGTGCCGACCCCGGCCCACGCACTCGCGCCGTCGCGCTTGGCGTTGATCTCCACCGAGCCCGTGGGTTGGGTGAAGCGGCGCCGCACACCGCCGGAGGTGGCGACGAACGTGGTCTCGACGACGTGGCGGGCGTACCCGAACAACGTGTCCCGGCCGCGGAATCCGCGGGCCAGGTCCTGCGCGACACCGGCGAACACGTCGGCGCCGGTGCCCGGGACGGGTGCGTCCCAGTCGGTCGGCACGTCGGTGGCCGGCAGCGTGGGGGCGCTGTCTCGTGCCGGTGGCGCGGCTGCGGCCGCCTGCTGCGAGGCCGCCACGAGTCCGGCGATGACGGACGGGTCGACCGTGCTGGAACGCACCGAGCCGACGTGAGCGTTGCCGCCGCGGCGTACGACGGAGATGACCGTGGTGGTGCGGCCGGTGGACTCGCCGTTCGTGGTCATCGTGTTGTTGGCCCACCGCAACGACGCGTCGACGCGGTCTGTCACGATCACGATGGTCTCGTCGGCGCCGCCGAGGCGGGTCGCTTCGGCCAGCGCGGTGTCGACGACCTGCTGCGGGCCGATCATCGGCGCTCGTCTCGGGTGTTGAGCACGTTGATGCCACGGAACAGCGCCGACGGGCAGCCGTGGCTGACGGCCGCCACCTGACCGGGCTGGGCCTTGCCGCAGTTGAATGCTCCGCCGAGACGCCATGTCGATTGTCCGCCAACGGCTTCCATCGCGCCCCAGAAGTCGGTGGTGGTCGCCTGGTAGGCGACGTCGCGAACCTGCCCGTCGAGGCGCCCGTCGCGAATCCGGAAGAACCGCTGCCCGGTGAACTGGAAGTTGTGGCGCTGCATGTCGATCGACCAGCTCTTGTCGCCGACGATGTAGATCCCGTCGTCGACCCGCGCGATCAGGTCGTCGGTGCTGATGTCCTCGGCAGCGGGCTGCAGTGACACGTTGGCCATCCGCTGGATGGGCACGTGGTGCGCGGAATCGGCGTAGCTGCAGCCGTTGGAGCGCCCTACCCCCAGCCGGGGCGCGAACACCCGATCGAGTTGGTAGCCGACGAAGAGCCCGTCGCGCACCAGGTCCCAGCTCTGCGCGCGCACTCCCTCGTCATCGAAACCAACCGTCGCCAAACCGAATTCGGCGGTCCGGTCGGCGGTCACGTTCATAACCGGCGAGCCGTAGATCATCCGGCCCAGCTTGTCCGGCGTCGCGAACGACGTGCCAGCGTAGGCCGCTTCGTATCCGATGGCGCGATCGTATTCGGTGGCGTGCCCGATCGATTCGTGGATGGTCAGCCAGAGATTGGTCGGATCGATCACCAAATCGGTGGGGCCCGCGACCACGCTGGGCGCCTTCACCTTCTCGGCCAGGAGAGCGGGCAGTGCGGCGAGCTCGTCGGACCAGTTCCAGATGTCGTCGCCGGCCACGGCTTCCCAGCCGCGGCCGGTTGGCGGGGCCAGCGTGGACATGGTCTCGAACGTGCCGGCCGCGGTGTCGACGGCGACCGCCTCGACGTTGGGCAGCACCCGGACGCGCTGCTGGGTGATCGCCGAGCCGAACGTGTCGGCGTAGAACGTCTGCTCCTTGGCGGTGTGCAGCATGGCCGAGACGTGGTCCACGCCGTCGGCGGCGAGCAGCCGGCCCGCGTAGTCACCGAGCACGGCGATCTTGTCCTCGACGGGTACCTCGAACGGGTCGATACGGTAGCTCGACACCCACGTCATGTCCTTGTACACGGGTTCGGGTGCGAGCTCGATGCGTTCGGCGTTCAGCGGCGCCAGCGTGGTGGCGACGCGGACAGCGCGGCGGGCGGTGTCTGCAGCCGCCTCCGGGCTCAGCTCGGCGTGCGACGCGAATCCCCATGTACCGTCCACGATCACCCGCACCGCGAGACCGATCTCACTGTCGACGACCGCGGTCTCGACATCGTTGTCACGCAACGCGATGGTCTCGGTGGTGATGGCGTGGATGCGCAGATCGGCATAGCCGGCTCCGGCCTGTACCGCCGCGGCGAGTGCTGCGTCAGCGAGAGCCTGGCGGGGCAGCGCCAGGAAATCGGCGTCGATGGTGCGGGGGGCGCTCACGCCCTTCACCGTAGTGGGTCAGTTGCGAGCGCTGCTGGTGGGAAGGACCGTCAGCTCGAGCGCGAGCGCGGCGCCGCACACCACGGCGACGATCGCGAAGGCCACCCAGTCGCGACGGGCGGGCCGCGACGGCGCCGCCGAGATCTGGCCCGCGCCACCACGTGCGGTGATCGCATCGCCCATCTCATCGGCGCGGCGCAACGCGACGGTGACCGCGGCGGCGAGCAGGTCGATCAGCTCCGCGGCCCAACGCTTACCCCGGCCGCGGCGGTGGGCGTCGACGTCCGGCGGGCGCAGCCGGCGCGCGGCGTAGAGCACGCTGAACTCGTCGATCAACATCGGAAATGCCCGCAGCGACAGCGCAAGCGCTACGGCCCAGTCATCGACGGGGACCCGCAGCGGTCGCAGCGGCCGGCCGAGAGCGGCGACGGCAGGGGCGATCTCGGCCACATTCGTGGTCCACGAGATCATCGCCCCGAGGCCCAGCAGCACGATCGACAGCGCGGTGATGCGCAAGAAGTTCAGCAGCCCACCGAAACCGATCTCCATCGACCCCACCGACAGCACCGGGCTTCCGCCGGCGAAGGTGGCGGTCAGCCCGCCCAGCGCCACCAAGAACCACAGCCACCGCGGAATCGACGGCAGCACGCCGCGCGGAATGTGGGCGAGCCGCGCCGACACCAGCACCAGGAGCGCCACCGCGGCGATCGGAAGCCAGCCCGGGTAGAACGTGAGCAGAACGCCGATGGCGGCGACGATGATCAGCTTCGCTCCGGCCCACAGGTCGTGGATCACCGTGCGGCCCGGTACCGGCCGTAGGAGGACGACCTGCCGCCGGGGGCGGGCCGCGCTCACGCGACACCTCCCGCGGCGGTCGGCACGGTCGCCAGTTCCCCGTCCCGCAGGTGCAGCGTGCGCGGGCACAGATTCTCCAGCCCAGCGAAGTCGTGCGAGATCACCACGACCGTCAGCCGTCGGCGCCGGCGTAGATCCTCGAGCAGGCGCACCAGCCCCTGGGCGGACGCCGCGTCGAGGCCGGCCAGCGGCTCGTCGAGGATCAGCGCCCGCGGGCGTCGGGCCAGCAGTCCCGCGAGTACGACGCGCCGCATCTGGCCGCCGCTGAGCTGATCGATGCGCCGCGCGGCCAGCGTCGGGTCGAGACCCACGGTGCTCAGCGCCTCGGTCACCTTCTGTTGGTCGTACTTGGAGAATCCGGCCAGCGAGGCGATCTCCAGCGCGACATGGCTGCGCATCAGCTGCAGTCGGGCCGCCTGGAACGAGATGGCCACGGCGCCAACCTGTTCGGACACCGGCTTCCCGTCGAGCAGGCACTCGCCAGCGCTCGGCACGGTCAGCCCGGCCATGATCCAGGCCAGGGTCGACTTCCCTGACCCGTTGAGGCCGTGGATCAGAACGCCGTCGCCCTCATGGACCGAGAAGTCGATTCCGGTCAGCGCCGTCTTGGCCCATGGTGTTCCGTCCCCGTAGATGTGGCCGACGTCGCGCAGCTCGAGCACCGGCGGGCCGACTCGATCGTCGGCGTCGGCCGACGGCGCGTGCACCTCTGCGGTCTCGACCATCTCCGGCCCGGTCACGTTGTCGGCGTTGGCACCGTTGCCGGTCAGCGCCACCGTGCGGTCGGCGGCTTCGGCTTCGTCGTTGTAGTGAGTGATGTGCACCAGAGCGGTGCGGTGCGCCCGGGTGAGCCCGGACAGCACCGACATCAGACCCTCGCGGCCCTGCTGATCCACCATGCTCGTCACCTCGTCGGCGATCAGCAGCGCAGGCTCTCGAGCCAGCGCAGCCGCCACGGCCAGCCGCTGCAGTTCGCCGCCGGAGAGCCCCCCGGTGTCCCGTTCGCCGAAACCGTCGAGCCCCACCTCGCCGAGCAGGCGGTCGACGTCGGTGGTCGCACCCGGCGGCAGACCCCACACCACGTCGTCGGCCACGCGAGTGCCGAGCACCTGACTCTCGGGATGCTGCATCACCACGGCGGTGCCGCCGCGCTTGCCGAGTCCGACGCTGCCCGGACGCTCCACCGTGCCGGCGCTCGGCTCGCGACCGGAGAGCACGAGCATCAGCGTGGTCTTGCCCGATCCGTTCGCTCCGGTCACCGCGACGTGTTCGCCGGGCTGCACGGCCATCGACACCGGCCCCAGCGCGTCGCGGTGGGTGGCGGGGTACCGGAATCGGACATCGCGCAACTGCAGCGGGACGGGGCCGACAGGGCCGTTGTCCGCCGGTGTCTCGAGCTTGTGCACGTCCGGTACGCCCATCAGCCGCGCCATCACCCGGGACAGCGCCCACCAGCCAACCAGGCTCACCCACGTGATCGAGAACACGCCCATGACGAAGAACAGCAGCGGCCAGTAGTGCAGCGCGGTCGCGAAATCCCGCTCCAGACGCCCGGCGGCGTCCTCGAGTTGCGGTATCCGACGCAGGATCGCCGCGACCCCGTCGATGTTCGCGGTGACGGAGTCGAAGATGAGGGTGCGCAGACGGGTCAGCACGGCCAGCGCCCCGACGATGAACAGTCCGAAGACCGCGCCGGCCACGAGCGAGGCGGTCACGACGGTCGGGGTGCCGCGGCCGCGCCGTTTCACGATGCCGGTCAGCCCACCGATGTACGCGCAGTTCACGACGGTCATGAACCCGCCCATGCCGGCGATCAGAAACGCCACCAGCCCGCCGGCGACCGTCGCGGTCAGCACCACCCGCAGTCGGTACCGGTAGGCGAGGAGTCCCATCGGCACCGTGCCGAGCAGCGACAGGCCGGCCGCGAACGGCACGACCACCGCGATGATGGCGATGGCAGCGCACAAAGCCGCCATCACCGCGGCCTGCGCCAGCTCGACCGGTTGCAAAGAGCCCGACCGTCGCGGCGTGCGCTGCGAGGCGGCCGTGGTCATTTCACGATTCTGCCAGTCGGGCACCCTGGGTGGAATGCATAGGAATTCTATGCAATCATGGAGGGCATGTCCTCCACGCTCGGTTCCGACCTGCTCTCGGTGGTGGCGCGGCTCAATCGCATGGCCAACCAGCGGGTTCGCATCCCCCTCCCGTTCGCGCAGGCCCGCCTGCTGTCGACGATCGATGACCGCGGCGAGGCACGGATCTCCGATCTGGCCGCGCTGGACCACTGCTCACAACCCACGATGACCACGCAGGTGCGTCGGCTCGAAGACGCCGGAATGGTGACGCGAACGACAGACCCGCTCGACGCGCGGGCAGTGCTGATCCGGATCACCGAACACGGCAAGAAGACTCTGCTTCAGGCCCGTGCCGATCGTGGCGCGGCCGTGGACCCCTATCTCGAGCGGCTCAGCGAGGCTGACCGCGCCTGCCTCACCGAGGCCGTCGGCGTGCTGCGCCGTCTCATCGACGACGCCACGTCGGCGTCGCTGTCCAACTGACCGAAAGGAGTGGTTCGGCGGTGTCTGCCGATACACAGATGTGGCGTCAGCCCAAGGCTGTCTGGGCGGTCGCGTTCGCGTCCGTCGTGGCGTTCATGGGGATCGGTCTCGTCGACCCGATCCTCAAGCCGATCGCCGACAACCTGAACGCCTCCCCGTCCCAGGTGTCATTGCTGTTCACCAGCTACATGGCCGTGATGGGTGTCGCGATGCTGATCACCGGCGTCGTGTCCAGCCGGATCGGCCCGAAGCGCACGCTGCTGATCGGTCTGGTGATCATCATCGCCGGAGCGGGGCTCGCCGGACTCTCCGACACCGTGATGGGCATCGTCGGCTGGCGGGCGCTGTGGGGGCTGGGCAACGCGCTCTTCATCGCCACCGCGCTGGCCACGATCGTCAGCTCGGCACGGGGATCGGTCGCCCAGGCGATCATCCTGTACGAGGCCGCGCTGGGGCTGGGCATCGCCGTCGGCCCCCTCGTCGGCGGTGTCCTCGGTGAGATCTCCTGGCGGGGGCCGTTTTTCGGCGTCTCCGCGCTGATGGCGATCGCACTGGTGGTGACCACGTTCCTGCTGCCCACCACGCCGCCGGCCGCCCGCGCGACCACGCTGGCCGACCCGTTCCGGGCACTCGCGCACCGCGGCCTGCTCGGCGTCGCGGTCACCGCGCTGCTCTACAACTTCGGCTTCTTCACACTGCTGGCGTTCACCCCGTTCCCCCTCGACATGGGCGCACAGGAGATCGGGCTGATCTTCTTCGGCTGGGGTCTGGCCCTGGCCTTCACCTCGGTGTTCGTCGCGCCCCGTCTGCAGCACCGCTTCGGCACCGTGCGCACGCTCGTGGTCAACCTGCTGCTGATGACCGCCACGCTGGCCGCGATGGCGGTGTGGACCGACCACAAGCCGGTGCTGGCCGCCTGCGTCGTCGTCGCAGGCCTGTGGATCGGCATCAACAACACGCTGATCACCGAGACCGTAATGAAGGCCGCCCCGGTGGAACGCGGTGTCGCCTCAGCCGCCTACAGCTTCATGCGATTCTCCGGCGCCGCCGTCGCCCCGTGGCTCGCCGGGGTGCTCGGCGAGCAGATCAGCGCACACCTGCCGTTCTGGGTCGGCGCGGGAGCAGTTCTGCTGGGCGCACTGGTGCTGACCGCGTCGCGGGGGTACCTGACCCACATCGATGGCGACGAGACCGAGCTCGACGAGCTGCGCGACGAGGCCGAGGCCGTCACCGTGGGTAACGAGAGCTGAGCCCCGTCAGCTCGCCGCGACACCGATGAGGTGCCCGACGAGGTAGGTCGCGCCGATCGCGACCGCCCCGAACGTCAACTGCCGGGCTGAGCCGAAGAACGGTGACCGGCGGGTGATGCGGGCCGCCGCGGCGCCGGCGAGCATGAGCCCGACACCGCCGAAAGCCAATCCGGCCCACAGCGATTCGTGGCCGAGCAGGTACGGGATCAGCGGGATGATCGCCCCGATGGCGAACATCACGAACGACGAGCCGGCGGCCAGCCAGGGTGAGGGCTTCTCCCGCGGGTCGACCCCGAGTTCCTGGATCAGATGGAAGTTGATCGCCGTGCGATCGTCGCGGTGGATCTCCTCGGACGCCGTGGTCGCCGTCTGAGCGGACATCCCGAGCGCCATGAGCTTGGCCACCAGCTCCGCCTGCTCCGCCTCGGGTTGCCGCGCAAAGGATTTCCTCTCCACGCGCACCTCGGAGTCGATCTGCTCGTTGGCCGTCGTCACCGATGTGTACTCGCCGAGTGCCATCGAGAAGCTGCCGGCCAGCAGCCCCGCCACGCCGCTGATCACGACGGTGTGCGCCGATGCGCTGGCGGCCACCCCGGCGATCAGCGCCGTGTTGCTGACCAAGCCGTCCATCGCTCCGAATGTGGCGGCGCGCAGCCACCCGCCGGTCACGTCGGCGTGCCGATGATCCTCGACGTGAACTCCTACCGGTTCCCCCGGCGACTCGGTCATGGCGATCATTCAACGCCGCGACACAGCGTCGCCTCACGCGGGGTTCGGACGGGTTTGTGACATCACAGTTTGCGCGACGGTTTCTGGGGCTACCGTCGACATATGACCACCACTGCGGAGTATCTGCGGAACTGCCTCGACGGCCGCTGGCGAGACACCAAGAACGCGATGCGCAAGGAACTCAGCAACGATGTCTTCCGACCGCATTACACCCCCAACACCGTGATCGCGCGCACCAAGGTCGCCGAACAGATGCGCATCATGGCGTCGCGCGGCGCGGCCGAGGACGGCTTCAAGAAGGAGCACGGCGGCAACGGTGACGTCGGCGCGGCCGTCACGCAGATCGAGATGCTCGCGATGAGCGATCTCTCGCTCATGGTGAAGGCGGGGGTCCAGTGGGGCCTCTTCGGTGGCGCGATCGAAAACCTCGGCACCGAGCGTCATCACGAGGCCTACGTCAAGAAGCTCATCGACCTCGAGGTGCTCGGATGCTTCGCGATGACCGAGACGGGCCACGGCAGTGACGTCCAGTCCCTGGAGACGACGGCCACCTATGACCCGGCCACCGAAGAGTTCGTGATCGACTCCCCCACCCCGTCCTCACGCAAGGACTACATCGGAGGCGCGGCCGAAACGGCGCGATTCGCAACAGTTTTCGCCCAGCTGATCACGCCGGATGGAGAAGGCCACGGCGTGCACTGCTTCGTCGTGCCGATCCGCGACGAGGACGGAAACGACCTGCCCGGTGTCACCACCTCGGACTGTCACTACAAGGGCGGCCTGCCCGGCGTGGACAACGGCCGCATCCAGTTCGACAACGTGCGCGTCCCCCGGGAGAACCTGCTCAACAAGTACGCCGACGTCGCGGCGGACGGCACCTACAGCTCCCCGATCGAGAACCCGAACCGGCGCTTCTTCACGATGCTCGGCACGCTGATCCGTGGCCGGGTGACGGTCGGCGGCAGCGCCGGCGCCGCCGCCCGCGTCGCGCTCGACATCGCGACGCGCTACGCGCTGCAGCGTCGTCAGTTCTCCGACCCGGATGGCGGCGAGGTACTGCTGATGGACTACCTGATCCACCAGCGTCGGCTCTTCCCGTTGATCGCCCGCTCGTATGCGCTGCAGTTCGCGCAGAACGAGCTGGTGGCCAAGTGTCACGAACTGCAGACCGCCGACGACCCGGACCCCGAGGAGCAGCGCGAGCTCGAATCCCGCGCCGCGGGACTCAAGGCCGCCAACACCTGGCACGCCACCCGCGCCATCCAGGAGGCGCGGGAAGCCTGCGGTGGCGCCGGCTATCTCGCCGAGAACCGGCTCATCGCCCTCAAGGCCGACACCGACGTGTTCACGACCTTCGAGGGTGACAACCACGTGCTGTTCCAGCTGGTGGCCAAGGAGCTGCTGACCGCCTACGCCGACGACATCAAGGGCATGAGCCCCGTCGAGTGGGTCGGCTTCGCGGCGCGGTTCGCCGGGGAGCGGGTGCTCAAACGCACTGCGGCGCAGACGATCATGCAGACGATCCTGGATTCGCGCGAGGACAACGAGGAAGAGGGCAGCCTCTTCAACCGCGGCACCCAGGCCAAGATGCTGGAAGACCGCGAGGAGTACATGACCGCGTCGGTGGCGCGACGGCTGCAGAGCAAGTCCAAGGAAGGGAGCGCGTTCGAGGCGTTCAACGCCGTGCAGGACCACGTGCTGCACGTGGCACAGGCCCACATCGACCGCATCGTGTTCGAGGCGTTCGTCGCCGGTATCGACTCCTGCCAGGACCGGACCGCGCGGGAGATCCTCGGCCTGGTGTGCGACCTGTACGCGCTGACCGTGATCGACGAGGACAAGTCGTGGTTCGTCGAGCATCGCTTCCTGTCCACCGAACGCGCCAAGGCGGTGACCCGCGCGATCAACGACCGTTGCAAGCGGCTGCGGCCCTACGCCGAGCTGCTGGTCGACGGCTTCGGAATCCCCGAGCAGTTGCGGTACGCCGAGATGCTGCACCCCGAGCACATTCCGGACGCCGACGAGCACACCCGCCAGGATGCGACCAGCGCGGGCGTGATCTGAGTCAGGGCCCGGGGATGGGGTCGAGAATCGTCAACCGGCCCTCTTCCAGGGTGACGCGCGCCGACCCCACCCCGGTGGGGCAGCACGCCGGGTCGGAGCCCTGCCGCCACTGATACTGCACGCGGGCATCGTGGTCGCCCTGTGCGGCGACGCTGATGTAGGGCCGGGCGTCCGGTGTCGGTGATCCGACGCCTTTGTCGCCGTCGAAGAACAGCACCTGCGCAGGGCTGTCGGACGCGGTGCCCGAGCCGACCACCACCCAGTTGAGGCGGCAGTCGGCGGCGTGCCCGCGCGCAGTCTCCGTCCACGACGCCTGCGGCAACATCGAGATCTCCGCGGCGACGGCTTGCGCGTCCGGTCCTGGGCCACATGCCTGGGTGCTCGTCGGCGCCGCACTGGGCGGGCTCCACCCGCACGCGCCGAGCAGTGCTGTGCTCATCACCGCCGCAACGAGGGCGGGCGAAAAACGCATGGCTCCCAGGATAGGTGCGCCCCGCAGCCTAAGCAGTGACCTCGTAGCGCAGCAGCACGGTGCCGCCCGGGAACGTGCGGTTCTCGATCAGTCGCAACGAGATCCACGACGGCAGGGTCGGGAAGAACCGTGTCCCGCCGCCCACCGCGGTGGGGGCGACCACGATCCGGTACTCGTCGACGAGGCCGGCCTGCACGACCGGCGCGGCCAGCGTTGCCCCGGCGATCTCGAGCTGGCCGTCGGTGTCGGTCTTCAGCCTGCGGATCACCTCGACCGGGTCACCGCGTTCCAGGCGGGAGTTCCAGTCGACGGACTCCAGAGTGCGGGAGAACACGACTTTGGGCATGGCCCGCCAGACGCGGGCGAAGTCGACGATCAGCGGCGTCGCGTCCGGGGCCTCGTCAGCAGTGGGCCAGTACGACGACATCAGCTCGTAGAGCTTGCGGCCGTACAGCGACAGCGCGGTATCACGTTCGAAGTCGTTCCAGTATTGGTGGAGTTCGTCGCTCGGCTCACTCCACTCGATGGAGCCGTGCGCGTCGGCGATGTAGCCATCCACCGAGACGTTGAAGCCGTAGATGAGGTGTCCCATGGACTTCAGACTGCCCGCCGACGCCACACTCATCGCGGCGCGGCGAAAATGGGTGGCTCCCCCGGCTGGACTCGAACCAGCAACCCTTCGGTTAACAGCCGAATGCTCTGCCAATTGAGCTACAGGGGATTGCCCTCCCGCAGACTGTTCGCCGCGGGCCAGAGAGCACTCTAGCCTACGGCGGGCCGCGGTTGCCAATGCGTTGCCGACCGGGCGCGCAGCCCCGTGCGTGAGGCAGGATGGACGCAGAAGGGTGGCGCGGGATCCGGTTGCGCCGCCTCGCGAGAACGCTGTGGAGGAGTTCTGTGATCGGGTATGTCGCCGTTGCGGCCGTCGGCTACGTGTTGGGCACCAAGGCCGGACGGCAGCGCTACGAACAACTCGCCGGCACCTACCGTGCCGTCACGGGCAGCCCGGCCGCCCGCGCGGTGATCGACGCGGGACGGCGCAAAATCGCCGAGCGGGTGTCCCCCGACCCGACGATGGTGGAAGTGACGCCGATCGACGCCGGCACCGAAGTATTCGGGCCGGGGCAGGTCGAGCGACGAGCGGCGGGCGAGAAGCGCTAGCCGAAGTTGGAGTTGAACGACGTGCCGGGCAGCAGCGGCCCGGTGGTGATGCCGCCGTTGCCGAACGCGACACCCGGCGTGCCGATGGCCGCGGGGGTGCCGTTCGAGTAGCCGAGGCAGTGGCCGTCTTCCTGGTTGCCGAACCAGGCGAGGCACTTCGGCCCGGCCTGCGCGGTGACATCAGGGCTGGTCAGCGAGGCGTACATCGGGACGGCGACGGCTGCAGCAGCGACGGCGCCGACGATCAGACGCGTTGCATGGGTGCGAATGGTGGGCACGAACATCACAGACAACTCGCCTTCTCCCCGACTGTTGACGCACACACCATAACCCGGCGGGCCGGATCATGCAGTCAGGTCGTCACCACTTGCCTGTTCGAGCAGGCTGCGGCGGTAGGCCTCCATCGCGACCAGATCCCCGAAGAGCGCGTGGTACTCGTCGCCCTGCTCCACCGGCGACATCCGCTGCAGCTTCGACTTGACCTCGGCGATCTGACGGCCGATCCACACTTCCTGCAGGCGGGCCAGCACGCCCCCGATGTAACGCGGCAGCCGCTCGTCGTCGGCGTTGATCGCCTCCACGCTGAGCTCGTTGACCAGGCTTGCCGTCGCTGGACTGGCTGCCTGGTCGCGGACGGCTTCGATCCACTGGGCGCCGGTCAGGCCACCCGCAGTGCCGCCGGCCGCCTCGATCGCGGCCCGCACCGCGGCGTATCCCGGGTGGGTGAAACTCTCGGCGGCCAGCGAGTCGAACACCGGACCGGCCAGGGCCGGATACTGCAGGCCGGACTTGAGGGCCTCACGCTGCGGCCACAGTGTGGGATCTGCCGGATTGGGCCGGCCGGCACCGTCGGCCGGGCGCGGCCGAGTCGTCATCGTCTGCTCAGCCGTCGTCGTCGCGCGGCGGCGCGATCGGTCGGGCATGCCCCTCTTCGCGGCCTCCTCCCGCACCCGAGAGAGCACCTGCGCCTCGTCGCGCCACCCGGTCCAGCCCGCCAACCGCCGCGCGTACTCGTCACGCAGCGCGTAATCCCGAATCCGGGCGACCAGCGGGACACACCGGCGCAGGGCGTCGACCTGGGCCTGCGGATCGTTGTCGAGGACGTCCCCGGCCGGGATCAGGCTGCGGATCGCGAACTCGAACATCGGGATGCGCCGCGCCACCAGGTCCCGCAGCGCCGTGTCACCGGACTTCAACCGGAGGTCGCAGGGGTCCATCCCGTCGGAAGCGACTGCGACGAAGGACTTTCCGGACACCTGCTGATCCCCGTCGAAGGCCTTCAGGGCGGCCGCCTGCCCCGCCGCGTCCCCGTCGAACACGAAGATGAGCTCGCCGCGGTACCAGTTGTCGTCCATCATCAGCCGGCGCAACAGGCCCAGGTGACCGTCGCCGAAAGCCGTGCCGCAGGAAGCGACCGCGGTGGTCTCCCCGGCCAGATGCATCGCCATCACGTCGGTGTAGCCCTCGACGACGACGGCACGGTGCGCCTTGGCGATGTCGCGCTTGGCGAGGTCCAGACCGAACAGCACCGCGGACTTCTTGTACAGCACGGTTTCCGGGGTGTTGACGTACTTGGCTTCCATCTGGTCGTCGTCGAAGATCCGGCGCGCTCCGAAGCCGATCACTTCCCCGCCGCTGGCGCGGATAGGCCACAGCAGCCGGCGGTGGAACCGGTCCATCGGGCCGCGGCGACCTTCCCGAGACAGCCCGGCGGCTTCGAGCTCCTTGAACTCGAAGCCCTTGCGCAGCAGATGTTTGGTCAGCGAGTCCCACCCCGACGGAGCGAAACCGCAGCCGAACCTGGCGGCGGCCTCGGCGTCGAAGTTGCGGTCGATCAGGTACTGCCGGGCCGGCGCAGCCTCGGCGCTCTGCAGGGCCTCGGCGTAGAACTCCTGCGCGGCCGAGTTGGCGGCCAGCAGCCGGCTGCGGCTCCCCCGGTCGCGCTGCACGTTGGTGCTCGACGCACCGGTGTAGGTGACGGTGTAGCCGACCTTGTCGGCGAGCAGTTCGACGGCTTCGACGAAGCTGACGTGCTCGATCTTCTGCAGGAACGCATAGACGTCACCGCCCTCACCGCAGCCGAAGCAGTGGAAGTGGCCGTGGTTGGGGCGGACGTGGAACGACGGCGACTTCTCGTCGTGGAAGGGGCACAGTCCCTTGAGGGAGTCCGCGCCCGCGCGGCGCAGCTGTACGTAGTCGCCGACGACGTCGTCGATGCTGACCCGCTCCCGGATGGCGGCGATGTCGCGATCGGGGATCCTGCCCCGTCCTCGCGTCCCGTCGCCCGCCACGCGGTCAGTCTAGAGGGCGCGGGGTCCGGGCTTCGTGCACTCGTTCCAACCGCCCCTCGGTGTACGAGGCGATCTGGTCGACCACCACCCGCAGCCGTGCACCGTCGTCCTCGGCGGCATCGAATTCTGCTGCGAACTGCGGGTCCAGGCTGCCCGGGGCCTGCCCCCACAGCGCCAGCGCGACCTCCTGGATCAGGATGCGCTGATCGGACTGGATCTGCAGGTGCCGGTGATCCGACATGATGAACTGCAACGCAAGGGTCTTGAGCAGGACCACTTCGGCACGGACCAGAACGGGCACCTCGAGTTCGGCGTCGAAGCGCCGCAACGGGCCCGGACCCGCCACCGCCCTCGTGGCCGTGACCGCCGCATTCGCGAACCGGCCGACCAGCTCGCTGGTGAGGGTCTTCAGTGCCACTGACGCGCCGAACGTGCCGTCGAACTTGCCGACCGCCGCCACCACGGGGACCCGGGAGAGCCGCTCGGCAGCGGCCATCAAGTCCTCTGGGGTCAACGAGGCAAAAGACCCCGCGCCGACATCTGCGAGCGATGCGGCCGCATCGGGGTCGGCCAGCACGCGCAGGTCGATACGCCCACTCATCACGCCGTCCTCGACGTCGTGCACCGAGTACGCGACGTCGTCGGCCCAGTCCATGACCTGGGCTTCCAGGGAGGGCCGCTCGGCCGGCGCCCCCGCGCGCACCCACTCGGCGGCGGCCATGTCGTCGTCGTAGAAGCCGAACTTCCGGCGCTCCCCGACCCGCGGCCACGGATACTTGGTGACCGCGTCGAGGGACGCGCGGGTCAAGTTCAGACCAGCGCTGCGCCCCTGTGCGTCAAGCACTTTGGGCTCCAGCCGGGTCAGGATGCGGAAGTTCTGGGCGTTGCCCTCGAAGCCGCCGAACGTCTTCGTGATCTCGTCGAGCGCGCGTTCCCCGTTGTGCCCGTACGGCGGATGACCGATGTCGTGGGCCAACCCGGCGAGATCGACCAGGTCGGGATCACAGCCGAGTTCGATCGCCATCCCTCGGCCGATCTGCGCGACTTCCAGGGAATGCGTGAGCCGGGTGCGCGGCGTCTCACCCTCGCGGGGACCGACCACCTGGGTCTTGTCAGCCAACCGGCGCAGCGCGGCGCAGTGCAGGACGCGTGCGCGGTCCCGCGCGAAATCCGAGCGGTGTTCGGAGTCGGTTCCGGGCAGCGCGGCGCTCTTCGCGTGCTCGGCCACCCGCCGCTCATGGTCCGCCGCGTCGTAGCTGTCTGTTCGGTTCACCGGGGCACAGTCTGCCAGCCGCGCGAGCACTAGATTGAGGACATGCGCATTGCTCGTTCGCTCGGCCTGCTCGCCGTCCTGTGGATCATGGCGGGCCTGCTGGCGCCCGGGGCGGCCGCCACTGGACCGCTGCGCCTGCCGACGCAGTTGACCGATCAGTCCGGCGCGCTCGATCCCGCGCAGACCACGCAGGTGCAGACCGCGCTCGACACGCTGTACAACGATCGCCGGGTGCGGCTGTGGGTGGTCTACGTCGACACATTCTCGGGGCAGGACGCGCAGAGTTGGGCGCAGGCCACGTATCGGCGCAGCGATCTGGGCGCCTCCGACGCGATCCTCGCTGTGGCCACCCAGGACCGGGCCTATGCGCTGCTCGCCCCGACTGACGCGGTCGGCAGCGTGGACGTCGACGAGGTGCGCCGCGACGCCGTGGAACCGGCGCTGCGCAAACAGGACTGGGCCGGCGCTGCGGTGGCCGCCGCGAATGGGCTCGCCTCCACCAGCACGTCCAGCGGCAGCTGGCTGGGCCTGGTGATCGCGCTGGGCGTGATCGCGCTGGGCGTCGTGGTCCTGGTGCTGTGGCAGCGGCGCCGTCGCAAGAAACGCCGCGAGGCCGAGATCGCCGCCGCGCAGCGCGTCGACCCGTCCGATCCGGCGGCACTGGCCGGCGTCTCGCTGGAGGCGCTCGACGACCTGTCCCGCCGCATCGTGGTCGAGGTCGACAACGCAGTGCGGACCAGCGAGAGCGAATTGGCGCTCGCCGTCGAGGAATTCGGCGAGTCCGACACCGCCGCGTTCACGGCTGCGGTAGCCGCGGCCAAGACCACGCTGGCCCAGGCGCTCAACGTGCGTCACATCCTCGACGACGCGATCCCCGAGACGCCTCAGCAGCGTCGCGATCTGCTGACCCGCGTCGTCGTCGCCGCGGCCAAGGCCGACCGGGAACTCGAGGCCCAACGCGAGGCGTTCGCGCAGCTGCGCGACCTGGTGATCAACGCCCCGAGCCGGCTCGACGCCCTCACCCAACAGGTCGTCGACCTGACGGCGCGCATCGATCCCGCGGGCCAGACCCTGGCCCGCCTGAAGACCCAATTCGCCGAGAGTGCACTGGTTTCGGTGACCGACAACATCGACGAGGCGCGGCAGCGACTGACCTTCGCCGAACAGAACATCGACTCCGGGCGCGCCCTCGTGGCGCGGCCCGCGAACCGGCAGGGCGGGCTCGTCGACGCGATCCATGCCGCCGAGGCCGCGCTCGGCCAGGCTCGCACGTTGCTCGACGCGGTCGACAGCGCCGCGACGGACATCAACCGGGCGGTGGCGGGACTACCCGCCGCGATCGCCGACACGCAGAACGGCATCACCGCTGCGGGAACCCAACTGGCGCAGGGCAACATCGCCGTCGCGACGCAGCTGTCCACAGCCCGCGATGCGGCGGTTGCGGCGGTTGCGCACGCGCAGAGCGAAGGGGCCGGCGATCCGCTGGGCACGTTCACTCGACTCACGCAGGCCGATGCCGAACTCGACCGGTTGCTCGCCGACGTGGCCGAGGAGCGGGAGACCATCGCGCGGTTGACCCGCACCTACGAGCAGGCGCTGTTCACCGCGCAGTCGCGGGTGCGCGCGGTGTCGGACTACATCGACACGCGGCGCGGCGTCGTCGGCCCCGAAGCCCGCACCCGGCTGTCGGAGGCGGTGCGTCAACTGCAGGCGGCGCAGGACAAGCGCGCGAGCAATCTGACCGAGGCCATCGCGCACGCCAACGGCGCGGCGATGCTCGCCGCGCAGGCACAGCAGTTGGCCAACAACGACGTGCTGGCCGCACAGCAGCATTTCAACGGGCCCTACGGAGGCGGGGGCCGGGGCGGCGGCCAGATGGGCGCGGTGATCGGCGGCATCATCCTCGGCAACGTGCTCTCCGGTGCGATGCGCGGCGGCTTCGGCGGTGGCTTCGGTGGCGGTGGCTTCGGCGGCGGTTTCGGTGGAGGCGGTTTCGGTGGGGGCGGCGGTATGAGCGGCGGCGGCGGCCGCTTCTAGGGTCACCCCCTCGGGCGAGCAGACGCGAACTCGCGCGTGTCGCGCGGCGTGTCACGCGAGTTCATGTATGCTCGCGGGAAGAGCGTCAGCAGCCCTTGAGGCGGACGGCGAGGTAGTCCGAGACCTCCGTGAGCGCCACGCGCTCCTGGGTCATGGCGTCACGCTCGCGGATCGTCACGGCGTGATCCTCCAGCGAATCGAAATCGACGGTCACGCAGTACGGTGTGCCGATCTCGTCCTGGCGGCGGTAGCGCCGGCCGATGGCACCGGCGTCGTCGAAATCGACGTTCCACGAACGCCGCAACTCTGCCGCCAGATCCCGCGCCTTGGGTGAAAGGTCGGCGTGCCGCGACAGCGGCAGCACCGCCACCTTGACCGGCGCCAACCGCGGGTCCAGCCGCAACACCGTGCGCTTGTCGACACCGCCCTTGGCGTTGGGCGCCTCGTCCTCGGTGTAGGCGTCGACGAGGAACGCCATCAGCGAACGGGTGAGGCCGGCGGCCGGCTCGATGACGTACGGCGTGTACCGGGTGTCATTGGCCTGGTCGTAGAACGTCAGATCGGCCCCGGAATGCTTTGCGTGCGTGGACAAGTCGAAGTCGGTGCGATTGGCCACGCCCTCCAGCTCACCCCACGGGTTGCCGGAGAAGCCGAACTTGTACTCGATGTCGACCGTGCGGTCCGAGTAATGCGACAGCTTCTCCTTGGGGTGCTCGTAGAGCCGCAGATTGTCGCGGTCGATACCGAGGTCGATGTACCACTGCAGCCGGGTGTCGATCCAGTATTGATGCCATTCGGCCGCCGTCGACGGCTCGACGAAGAACTCCATCTCCATCTGCTCGAATTCGCGGGTGCGGAAGATGAAGTTGCCCGGGGTGATCTCGTTGCGAAAGCTCTTGCCGATCTGGCCGATACCGAACGGCGGCTTCTTGCGCGCGGTCGTGACCACGTTGGCGAAATTGACGAAGATGCCCTGCGCGGTCTCCGGCCGCAGATAGTGCAGACCCTCTTCGGACTCGATCGGGCCGAGGTAGGTCTTGAGCATCATGTTGAAGTCGCGGGGTTCGGTCCAGCGGCCCTTGGTTCCGCAGTCCGGGCAGACGATCTCGCTCATCGGCACGGCTTCTGGATCGTCGAGGCCCTTCTTCGCCGCGTACGCCTCCTGAAGGTGGTCCTGGCGATGCCTCTTGTGGCAGTTCATGCACTCGACCAGCGGATCGTTGAACACCTCGACGTGGCCGGAGGCTACCCACACCTGGCGCGGCAGGATGATCGCGGAGTCCAGGCCGACGACGTCGTCGCGGCCGGTGACCACGGACTTCCACCACTGCCGCTTGATGTTCTCTTTCAGCTCGACGCCGAGGGGGCCGTAGTCCCACGCCGACTTCGTCCCGCCGTAGATCTCACCGGACTGGAAGACCAGACCGCGCCGCTTGGCCAGGTTTGCAACGGTGTCGATGATCGAAGTCGGAGCCACGGGTTCACAGCGTAGCGAGGTCGGCGACCCGCCTTGCGCGACGGGATCCGATTGACATGCACAGGTCTGCATGTATCGTGGGCCCTAATGAAAACCGTTTCCAGTATCGGTGATGAGCAGCATGCGCACACCGGCACCCCACCGTCAGATCTGCCATCGCGACCGGTCCTCGACACGGCCGGGGACCTCCTGCGGGCGTTGGCCGCTCCGGTGCGCATCGCCATCGTGTTGCAGCTGCGCGAGGAAGCACGATGCGTGCACGAGTTGGTCGACGCGCTCGACGTACCGCAGCCGCTGGTGAGCCAGCACCTGCGCATCCTGAAGTCGGCGGGCGTGGTCTCCGGTGAACGGTCCGGCCGGGAGGTGCTCTACCGCCTGGTCGACGACCATCTCGCCGAGATCGTCGTCGCCGCCGTCACGCATGCGGCCGAAGACCACGGGCAGGCACCGTGACCGGAGCTGTCCGCTCGACACGCCAACGCGCCGCGCTGGCTGCCCTGCTGGAGAACCTCGACGACTTCCGGTCGGCGCAGGAGTTGCACGACGAACTCCGCAAACGCGGCGAGGGCGTCGGCCTCACCACGGTGTACCGCACGCTGCAGCAGATGGCCGCCGCGGGCGCCGTCGACACGTTGCGCACCGACACCGGCGAATCGGTGTACCGGTTGTGCTCAGAGCACCATCACCATCATCTGGTGTGCCGGCAGTGCGGCTCGACCGTCGAGATCTCCGGCGGTGAGGTCGAGACGTGGGCGGCCGACATCGCACGTAAGCACGGCTTCTCCGATGTCAGTCACACGATCGAGATCTTCGGGGTGTGCGACCGCTGCCGGGCGACCGACCGCTAACTGCGTCGGCGCCATCCGAGGACCGCGACGACGATCCCGACGATGGCGATGATCGGGCCGAGCACCGACCAGGTGGTGGTGTTGCTCATCGGGCTCCCGCCGACCACGCCCACCCCCTGCAGGGTGAACAGCGCTCCGAACAGCGCGACGACGATGCCGGCGAAAATCAAGGCGATGCGCACCAAGACGACCCTAGGCCACGAGTGCGCGGCGCACGTCAGCGCCGGTGGCCAGCACCATCAGGACCAGGGTGCGCAGCGCGTCGTCGGTCAGCCCCGCCGCCGGGAAGTTGTAGCGCAGCAGCACGTCCCCGGTCTTGCGCGGACCGCCCGCTTTCGCGCCGATCTTCTCGACCAGCGACACCGTGCCGAGCAACGTGTCCTGGGCATGCTTGGCGACCTCGGCGCGTACGGCGGCAGTCAACGGCAGATCCCAGGCCAGCACCTGCGTCAGCGACACCATCTCCAGATCCTCGGCGATCGTCACCACCCGCAGCGACGCGAACGTCTGCTCGTGCGGCACCGTCAGCGCGCCGTCGTCCTCCCGCTGCACCGGCAGGATCTCGGCCAGCACCACCGGGAGCCGCTCGCCGAGGTCCATCAGGCCCTTCCGAAGCGACGGTTGCGCTGGACGTACTCCTCGCACGCCGCCCACAGGTCGCGGCGGTCGTAATCGGGCCACAGCTTGTCCTGGAAGACATATTCGGCGTAGGCGGCCTGCCACAGCAGGAAGTTGCTCGCCCGCTGCTCCCCCGACGTCCGGATGAACAGGTCGACGTCGGGGATGTCGGCGCGGTGCAGGTGCCGGGCAAAGCCGGCTTCGGTGATCCGGCCCGGGTTGATCTTGCCGTCCACCGCCTCCTGGGCCAGCTGACGGGCTGCTTCGACGATCTCGGTGCGCCCGCCGTAATTGACGCAGTAATTGATCGTGATGACGTCGTTGTCGACGGTCATCTCCTCGGCGATGTCGAACTCCTTGATCACGCTGCGCCACATGCGGGGCCGTGACCCGACCCAGCGCATGCGCACGCCCATGTCGTTGAGGTTCTCCCGGCGGCGCCGCACCACCTCGCGGTTGAAGCCCATCAGGAAGCGGACCTCTTCAGTACTGCGCTTCCAGTTCTCGGTGGAGAACGCGTACACCGTGAGGTGCTTGATGCCCAGCTCGATCGCACCGCAGGTGATGTCGATCAGCACCGCTTCGCCCATCTTGTGGCCCTCGGTGCGCCCCAACCCGCGCTGCGTGGCCCAGCGGCCGTTGCCGTCCATCACGACGGCGACATGCTGGGGCACCTGGTCGGCCGGAATCTGCGGGGCGGCCTCCTTCGACGTGTGCTGCGGAGGGCGGGCGAACTTGCCGTTGGTGCGGGGCGGCAACTCCGGGAACACCACCGGCCAGGAGGATTTGTCCGGAAACGTCGGGTAGTCCTCAGGCGCCGGGGGCAGCTGTGGGTAGCTGTTCTTGCCCTTCCGCCTCCCGCTCCGTTCCGTTGCCATGCGCCATATCCTGCCTGATGGTCTGCCCGTTCCTTCTGTCCACCCGCTCCACGAGGGGCAGTGTTCGCAACTGTCGCTCCAGATGCCACTGCAGGTGCGCGGCCACCAGTCCGCTGGCCTGGCTGCGATGCGCCGCGGTGGAGGTCTGCGCATGCTCCCAGTCGCCCTCGTAGAGCGAGGCCATCAGATCCAGCACACCCTGGGGCGGGGTGGCCGAACCCGACGGCCGGCAGTGCACGCACACGCTGCCGCCGGCGGCGACGTGGAAGGCCCGGTGCGGCCCCGGCGCGGCGCACCGGGCGCATTCGGTCAGCGCGGGCGCCCACCCCGCGACACCCATCGCGCGCAGCAGGTAGGCGTCGAGCACGAGTTCCCGCGGTCGGGTGCCGTCGGCCACCGCGCGCAGTGCGGCGACGGTGAGACGGTGCAGCGCGGGCACCGGCGCATGCTCCTCGCCGGCGATCCGTTCGGCGGTCTCGAGCATCGCGCACGCGCAGGTGTAGCGGCCGTAATCGCTGACGATGTCGGAGGCGAACGCGTCGATGGCCTGCACCTGCGTGACGATGTCGAGATTGCGGCCGGGATAGAGCTGAACGTCGATGTGCGCGAACGGTTCCAGGCGCGCCCCGAACTTGCTGCGGGTGCGCCGCACCCCCTTGGCCACCGCGCGCACCAGGCCGTGATCGCGCGTGAGCAGGCTCACGATGCGATCGGCTTCCCCGAGCTTGTGCTGACGGAGCACCACCGCTCGGTCCCGGTACAGACGCATCCGACCAGTCTTCCACTGTTCGGGATGGATATCGGGTTCGCAGCGCCGATACTCTGGTCACTGATGGTCGCATCTCCCGCCCCCGGTACTCGGTTTCCCACTCTCGGCAACCAGCTCTTCGCGCTCGCCAGCGGCAGCGTCACGTCGGTCGAGCTGGTGCGGCGGTCCCTCGATGCGATCGAGGCCAGCCAACCGATCCTGAACGCCTTCCGGGTGGTGCTGCGCGAGTCCGCGCTCGCCGAGGCGGCCGCTGCCGATCGCAAACGCGCTGCGGGACAGGATCATTCGACCCTTCCCCTGCTGGGCATCCCGATCGCCGTCAAGGACGACGTGGACGTCGCCGGTGTGCCGACCCGGTTCGGCGCCGACGGCGAGGTGGCCGACGCCCCGGCCGACGCGGAGGTGGTCCGCCGGCTGCGCGCGGCCGGCGCGGTGATCGTCGGCAAGACCAACACGTGCGAACTGGGCCAGTGGCCGTTCACCAGCGGACCCGCGTTCGGCCACACCCGCAATCCCTGGTCGCGGGAGCACACCCCGGGCGGCTCGTCGGGAGGCAGTGCGGCGGCCGTCGCGGCCGGTCTGGTCGCCGCCGCGATCGGCTCGGACGGGGCGGGCAGTGTCCGCATCCCCGCCGCCTGGACCCATCTGGTCGGCATCAAACCCCAGCGCGGGCGGATCTCCACCTCGCCACTGGCCGAGGCGTTCAACGGCATCACCGTCAACGGGGTGCTGGCACGCACCGTCGGCGACGCTGCGCTGGTGCTGGATGCCGCGTCGGGCAACGCCCCCGGCGACCTGCACACCCCGCCCCCGGTGACGGTGTCCGACCACGTGTCGAGGGCGCCCGGCCCGCTGCGCGTCGCGATGTCGACCAAGTTCCCGTTCACCGTCTTCCGGGCCAGCCTGCATCCCGAGATCCGGGCGGCGATGGAGTCGGTCGCGCGGCAACTCGAGGAACTCGGCCACACGGTCATCGCCGCGGACCCCGACTACGACCTGCGCATGTCGTGGAATTTCCTGGCGCGCTCCACCTCGGGGCTCCCGCAGTGGATGGACCGGCTGGGGCCCGGCCCGCGCTGGGACAGCCGCACACTGGCCAACGCCCGCACCGGACGGGTGCTCTCCGAACACATCCTGCGCAAGGCCCGCGCCCACGAAGCCGTCACCCGGAAGCGGGTCGGCTGGATCTTCAACCTCGCCGACGTGGTGCTCGCTCCGACCACCGCGCTTCCCCCGCCACGGGTCGACGCGTTCGACGGGCTCAGCGGGCTGGCGACTGACCGGGCCATGATCCGCGCGTGCCCCGCCACGTGGCCGTGGAACCTGGTCGGCTGGCCGTCGATCAACGTGCCGGCGGGATTCACCTCCGATGGGCTGCCGATCGGTGTGCAGCTCATGGGCCCGGCGAACAGCGAACCGCTCCTGGTGTCGCTGGCGGCCGCGCTGGAGGCGATCAACGGGTGGGCGACGCGTCAACCCGACAACTGGTGGGACACCCGGGTGCAGGCCCAGCCCGCGGCGACGGTGTCCGCTCCGGACTCGGTGGCCGTCGGGGTCGCGTAGGTTCTAGAACCCCAGCCGGCCCAGCTGCTTGGGGTCGCGCTGCCAGTTCTTGGCGATCTTGACCCGCAGATCGAGATAGACCTTGGTGCCGAGCAGCTTCTCGATCTGAGTGCGTGCCGCGGTGCCGACCTCGCGCAGGCGCGCACCGCCCTTGCCGATCACGATGCCCTTCTGCGAGTCGCGCTCGACATAGAGGATCGCGTGCACCGCGATCAGCGGCGGCTGATCGTCGCGGCTCTCCCGTTCCTCGATCTCGTCGATGACGACGGCGAGGGAATGCGGCAGCTCGTCGCGGACGCCTTCGAGCGCGGCCTCGCGGATCAGCTCGGCCATCAGCACTTCCTCGGGCTCGTCGGTGAGCTCTCCGTCCGGATAGAACGCGGGACCGGGCGGCAGGTGCGAGACGATGACATCAGTCAGCACGTCGAGCTGCTCGGCTTTGGTCGCCGACACGGGCACGATGTCGGCGTCGGGGCCGACGAGCTCGCTGACCGCGACCAGCTGTTGTGCCACAGCGTCTTTGCTGACCTTGTCGATCTTGGTGACGATCGCGACCAGCGTGGTCTTGGGCGCGACGGCGCGGATCTGCTCGTAGATGAAGCGGTCGCCGGGTCCGATCTTCTCGTCGGCCGGGATGCAGAGGCCGATGACGTCGACCTCCGAGTAGGTGTCCTTGACCAGATCGTTGAGCCGCTGCCCGAGCAGCGTGCGGGGCCGGTGCAGGCCCGGGGTGTCGACGAGCACGATCTGGAAGGTGTCGCGGTGCACGATGCCGCGGATCGTGTGCCGGGTGGTCTGTGGTCGGTTCGACGTGATGGCCACCTTGGCGCCGACCAGGGCGTTGGTCAGCGTCGACTTCCCCGTGTTCGGCCTACCGACGAAACACGCGAATCCCGACCGGAATTCGTCGGTCATCGGGGCGCGCCGGACCGGTCGGTGACGATGATCGCGGCGTCGGCGCTCAGCTCCCGCACCGCGGCGACGCCCGGATCGTCGGCGTCACCACCCACCAGCACCGCGGCCTCCACGCCGGCGGCGCCGCTGGACACCGCGGCCGCGACGGCGGCCTGGAGTGCCGTCAACTCCAATGCCGTCAACCGCACGGGGGCACCGGCGTAGGTGCGGCCGTCGGCGTCGCGCACGGCCGCGCCGCTGGCGGCCTCGGCGCGGGCCATGGCTCCGCGGGCGAGCACCACCAGCTTGGCGTCCTCTGCATCGAGCTCACTCACGTGTGCTGTCCTCCGCGTCCTCGGGCTCGGGGTCGATCAGACTGACGAGCACGGTGCCGACCCGCACACGTCCTCGCGGGTCGGGGCCGCCTTCGGCGCGCAACAGCAGCCCGTCCCAAGTGATTTCGGCACCGGGCAGCGGCACCCGGCCCAGCTCGAGGGCCAGCAACCCACCGACGGTGTCGACGTCGAGGTCGTCGGACAACTCGAGATCGTAGAGTTCGGCCAGGTCCTCGATCGGCAACCGCGCCGACACCCGGTACTGCCGCTCCCCCAGCTCCTCGACGGGCGCGACCTCGTCGACGTCGTACTCGTCGGCGATCTCGCCGACGATCTCCTCCAGCACGTCCTCGATCGTCACCAGACCGGCGATCGCGCCGTACTCGTCGACCAGAAGCACCATGTGCACGCGATCGAGTTGCATCTCCCGCAGTAGCGCGTCCAGCGGCTTGGAATCCGGCACGAACACCGGTTTGCGCATCACCTCGGCCACCGTGGTGTCCCGGCCGCCGTTGCGCGACGAATAGGTGCGCGGCACAAGGTCTTTGAGATAGACCACGCCGACGATGTCGTCGACGTTCTCACCGATCACCGGGATTCGCGAATGCCCGCTGCGCACCGCCAGTGACGTGGCTTGACCGGCTGTTTTGTCGGATTCGATCCACACCATCTCGGTGCGGGGCACCATCACCTCGCGCGCCGGGGTGTCGCCGAGTTCGAACACCGACTGGATCATCCGGCGTTCGTCGTCGGCCACGACACCCCGCTGCTGGGCGAGATCGACGACCTCACGCAACTCGATCTCCGAGGCGAACGGTCCGTTGCGGAAACCGCGGCCTGGGGTGAGCGCGTTACCCAGCAGCACCAGCAGCCGGCTCACCGGGGTCAGCACCACCGAGATGCCCTGCAGCGGCAGGGCCGAGACCAACGAGATCGTGTACGCGTTCTGCCTGCCGACGGTGCGCGGACCCACGCCGATGGCGACGAAGCTGATCACCGTCATGATGGCCGCAGCTGTCATCAGGCCGCCGCTGACACCCAGGTAGTCGTCGAGGTAGGCGGCCAGCAGCACCGTCGCACTCACTTCGCACGCGATACGCAGCAGCACTACGAGATTGATGTACCGCGGCCGGTCCCGCATCACCTGCAGGAGTCGCACCGAGCCGGGCCGCTCATCGCGCACCAGCTCCTCGACGCGAGCCATCGACACGGTGCTGACGGCGGCGTCGATCGCGGCGAACAGGCCCGCGGACGCGATCAGCAGGATCGCCCCGACGAGCTGGCCGAGGCCGGTCACGGAGTGTCGCCGTGGGGGGATTCGTTGAAGTACCGCGACTCGTCGAGCAGTCGGCGGTCCCTCGCGCTCTGCCGGTCCTGGTGGTAGGCCTCCACCTGGTCGGCCACCCACTCCTCGAGCAGCTGGCGCTGCAGGGCGAACATCTCTTTTTCCTCGTCGGGCTCGGCATGGTCGTAGCCGAGCAGGTGCAGCACGCCGTGCACGGTGAGCAGAGCCAGTTCCTGTCCGAGCGTGTGGCCCGCGTCAGCTGCCTGCTTGGCGGCGAACTCCGGGCACAACACGATGTCGCCGAGCATCTCCGGACCCGGCTCGGGCGCGTCGGGGCGTCCGCCCGGCTCCAGCTCGTCCATCGGGAAGCTCATCACGTCGGTGGGCCCCGGCAGGTCCATCCACCGCATGTGCAGATCGGCCATGGCCGCCGAATCCAGCAGCACCATCGACAATTCCGCGGCAGGGTTGACGTCCATCTTGCTGATCACGAAGCGCGCGACGCTGACGAGTTCGGTCTCGGAGACGTCGATGCCCGACTCGTTGGACACCTCGATGGTCATGGGTGTCGCTACCGCCTCGGCCGGCCGGTGCCCGAACGGCGCTGGGCGCGGTTCAATTGGGTCGGCTCCTCGAATTTGGCGTAGGCGTCCACGATCTCGGACACCAACCGGTGGCGCACCACGTCGGCGCTGGTGAGTTCGGAGAAGTGGATGTCGTCGATCCCGTCGAGGATGCGCATTGCCGCGTTCAGTCCCGACGGTGCCCCACCGGGCAGATCGACCTGCGTGATGTCGCCTGTGACAACGATTTTCGAGTTGAAGCCCAACCGGGTCAGGAACATCTTCATCTGCTCGGCCGTGGTGTTCTGCGCCTCGTCGAGGATGATGAACGCATCGGAGATCGTGCGACCGCGCATGTAGGCCAGCGGCGCGACCTCGATGACGCCTGCGCTCATCAGCTTGGGAATGAGCTCGGGGTCCATCATGTCGTGCAGCGCGTCGTACAGCGGACGCAGGTAGGGGTCGATCTTCTCGCTCAGCGTGCCGGGCAGAAAGCCGAGACGTTCACCGGCCTCGACCGCGGGGCGGGTCAGGATGATGCGGCTGACCTGCTTGGACTGCAGCGCGCTGACCGCCTTCGCCATCGCCAGATAGGTCTTTCCGGTGCCCGCGGGGCCGATACCGAACACGATGGTGTGGGTGTCGATCGCATCGACGTAGCGCTTCTGGTTGAGCGTCTTGGGACGGATGGTCTTGCCGCGGCGGCTCAGGATGTCCAGCGTCAGCACGTCGGCGGGCGACTCGTCGCCGGCCCCGGTCAGCATGGCCACGCTGTGCCGGACCGCGTCGGGAGTGAGCCGCTGACCGCTGCCGAGGATCTCGAGGAGTTCGGAGATCACCCGTTCGGCCAGCGCCACGTCGGCGGGCTCACCGGAAACGGTCAGCGCGTTGCCACGGGCGTGGATATCGGCGGTGAGCAGGGATTCCAGCGCCCGAAGGTTCTCGTCGGAGCGGCCGAGCAGGCCCACCACGAGGTCGGGCGGAACGGTGATGCTGCTGCGGACCTGCGAACTGTCCGAGCCTGCGTTCGTCTCGCGGGGCGTCACGTGGAGTTTCTTGCCTGCTTCCTGAGCTGGGGATTGCTGAAGTCCCAGTTTAGCGTCAGGACCAGCGCGGGGTCAGCACCCCGAGCGCACCCAGCGCGACGGCCGCCGCCGTCGAGGTGCGTAGCACCGAAGGGCCCAGCCGCACGATGACTGCGCCCGCCTCGGTCAGCGCATCCAGCTCGGCGTCGGAAATGCCGCCCTCGGGGCCGACGACCAATGTCACCGCTGCCGCATCCGCCAGCGCCACCTCGGCCAACGGTCGATCAGCCGATTCGTGCAACACCAGAACCGGTCCGGGAGCCGCCCGCACGAGATCGACCAGCCCCGCGGTCGACACCACACCGTGCACCTCGGGGATGTGTGGGCGGCGCGCCTGGCGGGCCGCCGAACGCGCCACCGCCGCCCACCGGCGCAGACCCTTGTCGACCTTCGCAGCACCCTCCCAGCGGGCGACACATCGGGCGGCCTGCCACGGCACGAACGCGTCGGCGCCGGCCTCGGTCGCG
Organism: Actinomycetes bacterium; assembly: GCA_023404955.1. Taxonomy (GTDB): domain Bacteria; phylum Actinomycetota; class Actinomycetes; order Mycobacteriales; family Mycobacteriaceae; genus Mycobacterium. The sequence continues at coordinate 47,929 of JAEXZY010000099.1, read as the reverse complement.
AGTTCCACGGCGAGCTCGGCCCGCTCCGACTTGGGCAGGGCCTGCACGACGGTCACCGTCGGCGCCGGTGGTTCGTCGACGCGCCGGTCCAGGACGCGGGCAGTCAGGCGGCCCTTCGCGACGTCCTCGACGGCACAGTGGGCGACCATTCCGGCGCCGTCGGACAGGTCGAGATGCTCTCCCGCCCGGGTCCGGCAGACCGTCGCCGCATGGTGTCCCTCGTCGCCGTCGACGACTGCGAGCTCACCGACCGCGGGCACCGCGTCGACGTAGAACAGGGCCCGCACGGCAGACGTCAGCGACCGGTGAACGTCTCGCGCAACCGGGAGAACAGACCGCCGCCATTGTTCGTCGCGGCGCTCTGGGAGGTGCGGACCTGCGCGGTGTCGCGACTGCGCTCCTTGAAGGTCCGCAGCAGTTCGATGTCGTCGTGATCCAGCCGCGACGGCACCACCACATCGATGTGGGCGTGCAGATCGCCACGCACGCCGGAGCGCAGATGCGGCATCCCGTGGCCCCGCAGCGTCGTGACCGACCCCGGCTGCGTGCCCGCGCCGATCGTGATCTCGGTCGGCCCGTCGAGGATCGCGTCCACCGACACCGCGGTGCCCAGCGCGGCGTCGACCATCGGCACCGAGATCGTGCAGTGCAGGTCGTCGCCGTCGCGCACGAACACGTCGTGCGGCTTCTCGTGCACCTCCACGTAGAGGTCGCCGGCAGGCCCGCCGCCGGGGCCGACCTCGCCCTGGGCGGCCAGCCGGACCCGCATGCCCTCGCCGACACCGGCGGGGATCTTGACGCTGATCTCGCGGCGCGCCCGCACGCGGCCGTCGCCGGCGCACCGGTTGCACGGATCGGGGATCACCTCGCCGACACCGCCGCACACCGGGCAGGGCCGCGACGTCATGACCTGCCCCAGCAGCGAACGCTGCACGGTCTGCACCTCGCCGCGCCCGTGGCACGTGTCGCACATGACCGGGGTCGAATTGCCGTGCGTGCCCTTGCCGTGGCAGAGATCGCACAGCACCGCGGTGTCGACCGTGACCTGCTTGGTCACCCCGGTGGCGCACTCCTCGAGATCCAGGCGCATCCGGAGCAGCGAATCCGACCCGGGCCGGACCCGGCCGATCGGGCCACGGGACGCATTGCCGCCGCCGAAGAACGCCTCGAACACGTCACCGAGCCCGCCGAAGCCGCCGAAACCGGGTCCGCCGCCGCCGGCGGACTCGAGCGGATCCCCGCCCAAGTCGACGATGCGGCGCTTCTCCGGATCGCTGAGCACCTCGTAGGCGGCGCTGACCTCTTTGAATCGCGCCTGCGCCTCTTCGTCGGGGTTGACGTCGGGGTGCAGCTCACGGGCCAACTTGCGATAGGCGCGCTTGATCTCCGTGTCGCTGGCGCCTTTGCTCACACCCAGCAAGCCGTAATAGTCGCGTGCCACGCTCAACCTCTCCCACCCGTCGATCCGTGCTGCATACCCAGCGCACAGATCAGCGGCTACCTAAGACTTCGCCAATATAGAGAGCAACTGCGGCGACGTTGGCGATGGTTCCCGGATAGTCCATCCGTGTGGGACCCAACACACCCATGCCGCCGAACACCTTGCCCGAACTACCGTATGCGGTGCTGACCACCGAGGTGCCCGCCATCTGCTCGGCCTCGGTCTCGTGGCCGATCCGCACGGTCACTCTGCCCGCCTCCTGCTGCTTGGCCAGCAGCCGCAGCACCACGACCTGTTCCTCGAGCGCTTCGAGAACGGACCGCAGCGAGCCACCGAAGTCGGCGGTGTTGCGGGTCAGGTTGGCCGTGCCGCCGAGCAGCAACCGCTCCTCGGTGTGCTCGACGAGCGTCTCGACCAGCACGGTCGCCGCTCGACCGACGGCATTGGCCAGCCCGCCCTGGCCGGTGATGTGCGACGCGAGATCCGACACCGCGATCGATGCGGCGGCCAGCGGCTTGCCCTCGAGTGTCTGGCCCAGCAGATCGCGCAGCTGGGACAGCTGGGCGTCGTCGATGGCGTCGCCGAGCTCCACGATGCGCTGGTCGACGCGCCCGGTGTCGGTGATCACGACCAGCAGCAGCCGGGCCGGGGTCAGCGCGACCACCTCCAGGCGCCGCACCGTGGACGTGGACAGCGTCGGATACTGCACGATCGCGACCTGACGGGTCAGCTGCGCGAGCAGCCGAACGGCACGCCGCAGCACGTCATCGAGGTCGACGCCGGATTCGAGGAACGTCAGGATCGCGCGTCGCTCTGCCCCCGACATCGGCTTCACGTCGTCGAGACGGTCGACGAACTCGCGATACCCCTTCTCGGTCGGAACCCGGCCGGAACTGGTGTGGGGTTGGGTGATGTATCCCTCGGCCTCCAGCACCGCCATGTCGTTACGCACGGTCGCGCTCGACACCCCGAGGTTGTGCCGCTCGACCAGAGTTTTGGAGCCGATGGGCTCCTTCGTCGCGACGAAGTCGGCGACGATCGCGCGGAGAACTTCGAATCGGCGCTCGTCAGCGCTGCCCATTGCTCACCCCACTTCGACTCACAGTGACCGACCGGCCCATTTTACGGTCATCATCAGCAGTGATCGCCTCTGAGCGGTCCGGCACGCCTCCGACCGCCGGGTTAATCTTGCAAAGCTAAGTATTGGCGGGGGTTGGTGAGCAAAGGCGCGTCGATGATCTTCAAGGGTGTCCGCGACGGCAGGCCGTATCCGGACCACGGTCTGTCCCACCGGCAGTGGGCCCAGATCCCGCCCCGCCAGATCCGCCTCGACGAACTCGTGATGACGACGACCGTGCTGGCTCTCGACCGGCTGCTGTCGGAGGACTCGACCTTCTACGGCGATCTGTTCCCCCACGCGGTGCGCTGGCGGGGCAACGTCTACCTCGAGGACGGCTTGCATCGCGCGGTGCGTGCGGCGCTGCGCAACCGGACGGTGCTGCATGCGCGGGTGTTCGACATGGACATGCCCGCGCCGCAGCCGAGCTGAGCGGTCAGCCCAGCAGCGGTTTCCTGTCGCGGGTCATGTCGGACATCGCGTCTTGCATCGCCGTCTCGACGCGCGCAGCGAAGTGCTCCGCGGTCTCGTCCTCTTCTGCCGTGATCGGGGCGAGCACCCGGGTCACCAACTTCGTCGGCAACGGCATGTAGGGCAGCATGCCCACCGCGCCCACGTTGAGTCCCCACGGCATCGACACGCTCACCGGCAGCGCCTTGACGCGCAGGGTCTTGTCCAGCCGCAGCGCCCGCGCCAACCGCTCGCCGCTGGACAGCACGAGCAGCGACTCCCCCGCTCCCGCGGTGACCACCGGGACGATCGGCACGCTCTGCTCGAGCGCGAGCTTCGCGAAGCCGGTGCGGCCGTCGAACTTCACCAGGTTTCGCTCGTCGAACGTCTTCGCCGCATCCTTGTCGCCGCCGGGGAACACCAGGACGTGCTGGCCCGCCGCGAACGCCTCGACCGCGCTGTCCCGGCTGGCCGGACGTGCCCCGAGAGGTTCGAAGAGACGTCCGACCCCGAGCGTCCACGCGAGCTGATGGGTCAGGATCGTCAGCGGGCGATCGAGGTGCAGCTCATCGAGGGCCGCCCGGACGGCGAAGACGTTCAGGTCGACGACGCCACCGAAGCCGTGGTTGGCCACGAACAGCACGGGCTCCTCGAATGTCGTTGTGCACGACTCGATGTCGAGCCGGTGGTAGCGCCGGACGAACTCGACACCGACGGCGGCGACGGCCGCCATCGCGCGCGCGATCGCGTCGTCGACCACGGGCTCGCCGCGCAAGGACTCGGCGACACCGTCGAGCGCGGACAGGATTCCGTCGGCGAGGCTTTCCAGCCGTCCCCGCTCACCCACATCGGCCACAGCGGCGTCCCCTCCCGGTCGCGGCTATCGAAGCACACGCACCGTGCTGGCGGAGTCGACTCCGCGCACGGTAAGAGTAGAACCATGAAATTGACAGGTGTCGGGTTGTGGAGTTCGCAGTTGCGGTACGGCAATGCCGGGGAGGCAGCCGAGGCGGCCGCCGAGCTCGACGAGCTCGGTTTCCCGGCGCTGTGGATTCCCGACGTGGGTGGGCCGGTCCTCGACGCGGTCGACAATCTGCTCGCCGCGACGTCGAAGACGGTCGTCGCCACCGGCATCCTGAACCTCTGGATGCACGAGCCGGCCGACGTGGCCGCGCGGTACGCCACGCTGACCGAGACGCACGGTGAGCGTTTCCTGCTCGGGATCGGCGTCAGCCACGCCCCGCTGATCGATTCTCAGGAGCCGGGGCGCTACCGCAAGCCACTGGCCGCGACCAAGGCCTTCCTGGATGGCATCGACGCATCGGCGACCCCGGTGCCGACCGGCAATCGAGTGCTCGCGGCGTTGGGTCCGAAGATGCTCGAGCTGTCGGCGACCCGGGCCGCCGGCGCGCATCCGTACCTGACCTCGCCCGACCACACCCGACAGGCCCGAGAAGTGTTGGGTGACGGCCCGATGTTGCTGCCGGAGCAGAGCGTGCTGCTCACCGACAGCCGAGACGAGGCACGCGCGATCGGCACCGACTGGCTGCGGTCCTACCTGGCGCTGCCGAACTACGCGAACAACATCTTGCGCACCGGTTTCACCGAAGAGGACATCAGCACGGTCAGCGACCGCCTGTTCGACGCGCTGATCGCGTGGGGCGACGAGGAGAACGTGCTGCGGCGGGTGACCGAGCATCTCGACGCCGGCGCCGACCACGTGTGTATCCAGGTGCTGACCGCGGATCCCCGGGAGTTCCCGTTGGCACAATGGCGCCGATTGGCGGCGGCTCTGGCCTAGGTAGTCGGCCTGATCAGACCAGCAGGTCGCGCACCACGGCGTCGGCCAACAGCCGGCCGCGGTCGGTGAGCACCAGCCGGTCACCGTCGGCGGTCAGCAGGCCGTCCTCGACGATGCGCACCGCGCGGGCCTTCTCGTCATCATCCAGCAGCGCGGTCGGCAGGCCGGCACGCAGCCGCACCCGCAGCATCACGTCCTCGACGTGCGAGGTGCCGCGGTCGATGGTCTCGAAGTCGGCGACCGGCAGGCGCTGGTCGGCCAGGACCGCCGCGTAGGCGCTCGGATGTTTGACGTTCCACCAGCGGGTGCCGGCCACATAGCCGTGCGCGCCGGGGCCGACACCCCACCACTGTCCACCCGCCCAGTACCCGAGGTTGTGGCGGCATTCCCCGCCGGGCCTGCTCCAGTTCGACACCTCGTACCACTGCAGCCCGGCCGCGCCGAGCCGCTGGTCGAGCATCTCGTACCGGCGGGCGAGCACGTCGTCGTCGGGGGCGGGCACTTCGTGGCGACGCACCTTGCGGGCCAGCGCGGTGCCGTCTTCGACGATCAGCGCGTAGGCCGACACGTGGTCGACTCCCGCCTCGATCGCGGCGTCGGCGGAGCGCAGGAGATCGTCGTCGCTCTCCCCCGGGGTTCCGTAGATCAGATCGATGTTGACGTGCTCGAAGCCCGCCCGCCGGGCTTCCTGCGCCGCCTCCAGCGGACGGCCAGGAGAATGCACCCGGTCGAGGGTCGCCAGCACGTGCGGCGCGGTGGACTGCATGCCCAGCGAGACGCGGGTGTAGCCGGCCGAGCGCAGCCCGTCGAAGAACGCCGGCGACGTCGATTCCGGGTTGGCCTCGGTGGTCACCTCGGCGTCGCGCGCAAGGACGAAGTGCGCACGGATCGCGTCGAGCACGTCGGCGAGCCCGGCCGCACCCAGCAGTGACGGCGTGCCGCCACCGACGAAGACCGTCGACACCGGCGGTGTGGCCCCGAGCTGCGCGGCCGCCAGTACCAGCTCGGTGCGCAGCGCCGCCAGCCAGCCCGCCGGTGTGGCGCCACCCAGCTCGGCGGGCGTGTAGGTGTTGAAGTCGCAGTATCCGCAGCGCGTGGCGCAGAACGGCACGTGGATGTAGAGCCCGAACGGTGCGCCCGGAGCGAGTGCCAGCTCCGGAAGCTGGGCGGGCGCGACGGGGAGGACGGGCATGCGACCAGTGTCCCAGGTGGCGCGGGAGGGGACTTTCGCTCGCCGTGATCGCAAATCTGTGCCGGTTGGGAGCGGTGGGGTTGTTCATGGCACAATGGCCGGGTGATCGACGCCGGCACCGTGCCCACCTGCGTGACGCTGGTGATCCGTCGGCACGTCGACTTCAAGCGCGTGTGCAGCAGCTGTTGTTGTCCCCTGTGACGTCGTAGACCTGCCCACCTGCACTCTCAGCTGGCCGCCGGATCTGCGTCGCCGGACAGCCCCCGGTGACCCCGCGCAGTGATGAAGGCCGGCTCCAATCCAGGAGCCAACATGACATCGACAACACCCGAAGCAGCACCCAAGCCCGTCAAGCGTCCGCGCGGCGAAGGTCAGTGGGCGCTCGGATATCGCGAGCCGCTCAACGCCAACGAGCAGGCCAAAAAGGACGACAACCCGCTCAACGTGCGGGCGCGCATCGAGAACATCTACGCCAAGAACGGCTTCGAGAGCATCGACAAGGGTGACTTGCGCGGCCGCTTCCGCTGGTGGGGTCTCTACACCCAGCGCAAGCCCGGCTACGACGGCACGTGGACCGGTGACGAGAACACCGACATGCTCGAAGACGAGTACTTCATGCTGCGGGTCCGCAGCGACGGCGGTGCGCTGACTGCGGCGGCGCTACGCACCCTCGGAGGCATCTCCACCGAGTTCGCCCGCGACACCGCCGACATCTCCGACCGGCAGAACGTTCAGTACCACTGGATCCGTGTCGAGGACATGCCGGAGATCTGGCGCCGCCTCGACGAGGTCGGACTGCAGACCACCGAGGCGTGTGGCGACTGCCCGCGCGTGGTGCTGGGCTCTCCGCTGGCCGGTGAGTCGCTCGACGAGGTCATCGACGGAACGCCCGCGGTCGAGGAGATCGTCAAGCGCTACATCGGTAAGCCCGAGTACTCGAACCTGCCGCGCAAGTTCAAGACCGCGATCTCCGGCCTGCAGGATGTCGTGCACGAAGTCAACGACGTCGCGTTCATCGGCGTGAATCACCCCGAGCACGGACCCGGTTTCGATCTGTGGGTCGGCGGCGGGCTTTCCACCAACCCGATGCTGGGGCAGCGGGTCGGCACCTGGGTGCCGCTCGACGAGGTGCCCGACGTGTGGGAGGGCGTGGTCAGCGTCTTCCGTGACTACGGCTACCGTCGCCTGCGCGCCAAGGCCCGCCTGAAGTTCCTGATCAAGGACTGGGGTGTGCAGAAGTTCCGGGAAGTCCTCGAGACGGAGTACCTGAAGCGTCCGCTGCTCGACGGCCCCGCCCCGGACCCGGTGACCCGCCCGATCGACCACGTCGGCGTGCAGAAGCTCAAGAACGGGCTGAACGCCGTGGGTGTCGCCCCGATCGCCGGCCGGGTGTCGGGCACGATCCTGACCAAGGTGGCCGACCTGGCCGAAGCCGCGGGCGGTGACCGTATCCGGTTCACGCCGTACCAGAAACTGATCATCCTCGATGTGCCGGACGACAAGCTCGACGAGCTGCGGACCGGCCTGGACGCGCTGGGGCTGCCGTCGACGCCGTCGCACTGGCGGCGCAACCTGATGGCCTGCACGGGCATCGAGTTCTGCAAGCTGAGCTTCGCCGAGACCCGCAGTCGGTCGCAGGTGCTGGTGCCCGAGCTGGAGAAGCGGCTCGAGGACATCAACAGCCAGCTCGACGTGCCGATCACGATCAACATCAACGGCTGCCCGAACTCGTGCGCCCGCATCCAGGTCGCCGATATCGGGTTCAAGGGCCAGATGGTCGACGACGGCGATGGGCCCGAGGAGGGTTTCCAGGTCCACCTCGGGGGAAGTCTGGGTCTGGACAGTGGCTTCGGCCGCAAGCTGCGCCAGCACAAGGTGGTCGCCACGGAGCTCGGTGACTACATCGAGCGAGTCGTTCGCAATTTCGTGAAACAACGAGAGCAGGGCGAGCGTTTCGCTACGTGGGCTCTACGAGCAGACGACGCGGACTTGAGGTGATGTGACGTGACCGACGTGATGACCGAGACGGACTTGCAGCAGTTGGCCGAGCGCGGCGCGGCGGAGTTGGGGCCGCACGCGTCCGCTGTCGACCTGCTGCGCTGGACCGACGAGAACTTCGCGGGCAACTACATCGTGGCGTCGAACATGCAAGACGCCGTGCTGGTTGATCTGGCCGCGGCGGTGCGGCCTGGGGTCGACGTGCTGTTCCTCGACACCGGCTACCACTTCGTCGAGACGATCGGCACCCGCGACGCGGTCGAGGCGGTCTACGACGTGAACGTCGTGAACGTGCGGCCCGAGAAGACCGTTGCCGAACAGGACGCGCTGTTCGGCAAGAACCTGTTCGAACGCAGCGCCAACGAGTGCTGCCGGATGCGCAAGGTCGAGCCTCTGTCCAAGGCACTGGCCGGGTACTCCGCGTGGGTGACGGGCATCCGCCGGGTCGAGGCGCCGACGCGGGCGAACGCTCCGTTGATCAGCTGGGACAAGGCCTTCGGTCTGGTCAAGATCAACCCGTTGGCCGCCTGGTCCGACGACGACATGCAGGACTACATCGACACCCACGGCATCCTGGTGAATCCGCTTGTCGACGAGGGATATCCGTCGATCGGGTGCGCGCCGTGCACGGCCAAGCCGATCGCCGGCGCCGATCCGCGCAGCGGGCGCTGGGCCGGGCAGTCCAAGACGGAGTGCGGGCTGCACGCATCGTGATCCCAGGAGCGGACACGTTGGTGCTGACGGCGCACGGCAGCGCCGATCCGCGCTCGGCGGCGACCGCGCGGGCGATCGTCGAGAGCATCAGCAGGCTGCGGCCCGGGCTCGACGCCCGGGTGGCGTTCTGTGAGCAGAACACCCCGAATCTCGTCGATGTGCTGACCGCCGTGCCCCGCGGAAGCGCGGTGGTGGTGCCCCTGCTGCTGGCCGACGCCTACCACGCGCGCGTGGACATCCCGGCGATGATCGCCGAGTCCGGGTCGCAGGCTCGCCAGGCCGAGGTCCTCGGCGAGGACGACCGCCTGATCTCGGTTCTGCGGCAACGCCTCGAGCACGCAGGCGTCTCGCGCCTGGATCCCGACGTCGGCGTGATCGTCACCGCGGTCGGGTCGTCGCATGCGCACGCCAACGTCCGCACCGGCGCGGTGGCGCGCGATCTGGTGTTGACGACCCGGTGGACGGCGACCACGGCGTTCGCGACCGGCCCGTCGCCGGCACCGGCCGAGGCGGTGGCCGATCTGCGCAGCCGCGGCGTGAACCGTCTCGTCATCGCGCCGTGGTTCCTCGCGCCGGGCCGCATCACCGACCGGGTGGCGGCCTACGCGCGGCAGGAGGGCATTCCGATGTCGGCTCCGCTGGGGGCCCACCGGCAGGTCGCGGCAACGGTCCTCGATCGCTTCGATGCGGTCAACTGCGCGCACGCAGCCGCCTGACCAGCGCTGATTCCGGCCCCAGGTAGGCTCGGGGCCACCCTGACGGCTCACGAGCTAGGACTCGATGCACCCTCATAGACCCGAGGCGGTCACATGCTGACCGCCGTTCTCGCAATTCTGCTGGGCCTTGTGGTGGTTTCCGCGATCACCGTGGCGACGGGATACTTCGTCGCCCAGGAGTTCGCCTACATGGCGGTCGACCGGTCGCGTCTGAAGGCACGCGCCGACGCCGGTGACCGCGCCGCCGAACGCGCATTGTCGGTCACTCGACGCACGTCGTTCATGCTCTCCGGTGCCCAGCTGGGCATCACCGTCACCGGACTGCTCGTCGGGTACGCCGCCGAACCGCTGATCGGCCGCGGACTCGAGACCCTGCTGGGCGGTTCCGGTCTGCCGATGGCGATCGCCGTGGCGATCGGCGGCGTGGCAGCGATCGGTGTCTCGACAGTGATCCAGATGCTGTTCGGCGAACTGTTCCCCAAGAACCTCGCGCTCGCCAAGCCCGAGGCGCTGGCGCGACGCCTGGCCTGGTCGACCACCACGTACCTGACGCTGTTCGGCTGGTTGATCTGGCTGTTCGATCAGTCGTCGAACCTGCTGCTGCGGGCGCTGCGCATCGAACCGGTACACGATGTCGAGCACTCCGCCACGCCACGCGACGTCGAGTACATCGTCGCGACATCCCGTGACGCGGGCGAGATTCCGGTGGAGCTGTCGACGCTGCTCGACCGGATCCTGGACTTCCCGACGTCCACGGCCAGGCACGCGATGATCCCGCGGGCCCGCGTCGACACGGTGCTCGACACCGAGCCGGTGGAAGATGTGTTGGCGCGCATGGCATCTGCGCACACGCGCTACCCGGTCGTGGCAGCGGGTCACGACGATGTCGTCGGCGTGATCCACCTGCACGACCTCCTGTCTGTCGAGCAGCAGGCAGGCACGGCCGCGGATCACTGCCGGCCCGCGGTGGTCGTACCCGAGACGCTCCCGCTGCCGAATGTCGTTCGTTCGCTGTCGGATTCGCGAGACGAGATGGCAGTCGTCATCGACGAGTTCGGTGGATTCGCCGGGATCGTCACGATGGAGGATCTGGCCGAGGAACTCGTCGGCGAGATCGACGACGAGCACGACGGTACGCAGCACGAGGCCGTCACCGAGGTCGCCGACGGCTGGCTGGTGGCCGGCGATCTGCCCGTCGACGAGGCGGAGCGCCTTCTGGGCGTGACACTGCCGACCGGTGATTACGAGACCGTCGCGGGCATGGTGATCGCGCACGCCGACGGGCTGCCGGCCGTCGGCGACCGCGTGTCGGTGCCCCTGCCCGCCGAACCCGCCGATTTCCTGAGCCCTCAACCGCCGGCCGAGCGGTCGCTCGCCGCCGAGGTCCGCGCGGTCCGCCGGCGCGTCCCGGCTCGCGTCCAATTGAGCCTGGCCGTCGCCGAACCGAGATCACGGGTGGAGAACGATGTCTGACCCCTGGTCGATCGTCGCGATCACCGCGGCGCTGATCGCGTTGAGCGCCTTCTTCGTCGCCGTAGAGTTCTCGTTGATCGCCGTGCGGCGCAGCCGGCTCGAGGACGCGGCGGCCGACAGCCGTGGCGCCCGGGCCGCGCTGCGCAGCGCGGCGGAGCTGTCGGTGGTGCTGGCCGGGGCGCAGCTCGGGATCACCGCATGCACGCTGCTACTCGGCGCGATCACCAAACCGGCTGTGCACTATGCCCTTTCGCCGTGGTTGACGGACATCGGCGCCCCCTCCTGGCTCGCCGACGCCGGCGGCTTCGTGTTGGCCCTGGTGATCGTCACGTTCCTGCACCTCGTGATCGGTGAGATGGCGCCCAAGTCCTGGGCCATCGCCCATCCCGAACGGTCGGCGGCCCTGCTCGCGGGACCGATGCGCGCGTTCATGGTCATCACCCGTCCCCTGCTGCACGCACTGAACCAGGCGGCGAACTGGTGCCTGCGCCGCGTCGGCGTGGTCCCGGTCGACGAGCTGGCCGACAGCCAGGACCCGCAGACCCTGCGTCAGCTGGTCGAGCACTCCGCAGCCGCAGGCACGCTCGATGCCGACTATCACGCCAACCTGTCGAGCGCCCTGGAGTTGAACGGTCTGCGCGTCGACGAAATGGCGCGTCCGGCGTCACCGAGCGGCTGGGTCGCCCCTGACGCCGATACCGCGCAGATCCGTTCTGCTGCACGAGAATCCGGCCACCTGCGCCTCCTCGTCGGCGATAGGGAACACAACACCGTGCTGGGCGTCGTGCACGTGCGGGACGGGCTGGCCTCCGCGGCGCGTGCCCGTGATCTCATGCGCCCCGCGACGACGTTGTCGGCGGACATGCCGATCTACGAGGCCCTGCAGCTGATGCAGGGCACGCGCACGCACCTTGCGGTGGTCCCCGGAACCGGCGGCGTTCGGGTCCTCACGTTGACCGACGTCATGCACCGCCTGCTCGCCATCGACGCGGCGTAACTCACAATCCGTCCCCTTGAACGGCATACCCTTGGGGGTATACCTTCGTCGTATCGGTTCAATACCTCCTAGGGTATTAAGGAGACGGACGATGAAGTTCATTCAGTACTACCTCGACTGCCTGTCGCACGCGTCATACCTGATCGGCGACGAGAATTCAGGGCGCGCAGTCGTTGTCGACCCGCAACGCGACGTGTCGGAGTACCTCGCCGACGCCAGCGAGCTCGGCCTGCACATCGACCTGGTGATCGAGACCCACTTCCACGCCGACTTCCTGTCCGGCCACCTAGAACTCGCCGATGCCACCGGGGCGACGATCGTCTACTCGTCGGTGGCCACTCCCGAGTTCGACGTCATGGGCGCGGAGGACGGACAGCGATACTCCCTCGACCCCGCCGGAGTAACGCTCGAGTTCCGCCACACGCCTGGCCACACACCCGAGTCGATGAGCGTCGTGGTCTACGAACGCCCCGAGGATGCGACACCCTATGGCGTGCTGACCGGCGATACCCTGTTCATCGGCGACGTCGGCCGGCCCGACCTGCTCGCGTCCGTCGGTTTCTCCCGCGAGGAGCTCGCGACCATGCTCTACCACTCGGTGCGCGACAAGCTGATGACGTTGCCGGACGAGACCCGCGTCTTCCCGGCACACGGCGCCGGCTCGGCCTGCGGGAAGAACCTCTCCACGGAGCTGTCATCGACGATCGGTGAGCAGAAGCGGTGGAACTACGCGGTGAACGCGCCAGACCGGGAGGCGTTCGTCGCTCTGGTCACCGAGGGGCAGCCACCTGCGCCGGGCTACTTCGCCTACGACGCGACCCTCAACCGCCAGGATCGCGCGCTGCTCGACGAGGATCAGATGCCGCCGGCATTGAGTTACCCGCAGGTCGCGAACCGGTTGGCCGCCGGCGCGGTGCTGGTCGACAGCCGCAGCCCAGTCGAGTTCGCGCGGAGCCACTTTCGTCGGGCGGTCAACATCGGACTCGAAGGACGCTACGCCGAGTTCGCCGGCTCGGTGGTGAAGCCTGACCACGACATCGTGCTCGTCACCGACCCCGGTTACGAGCTGGAAGGGAAGAATCGTCTGGCCCGCATCGGCTTCGACAGGGTGATCGGCTATCTGCAGAATCCCGAGCAGGCGATGCTGACCCACCCCGACCAGGTGCAGATCGCACCACGGTTGTCCTCTAGAGAATTCGACCAGCGCGCTGCCACGGGTTCCGGGCTGCAGATCGTCGATGTCCGCAATCCGGGTGAGGCCCAGGCGGGCATGATTCCCGGCGCGGTCAACATTCCCGTCGGTCAATTGCCGGACCGGCTGGCCGAATTGGACCCGGATGCTCCGACGGTGGTCTATTGCGCCGGCGGCTATCGCTCGTCGGTCGCGGCAAGTGTTCTGCGCCGCAACGGCTTCGGCGATGTCAGTGACATCCTCGGCGGCTTCGGCGCCTGGGCCGACGCCGCACAGAACGCGTGAGCCATGGTCGCGCTGACCGTCGTTCTCGCGCTGGGAGTGGGACTGTGCCTGGGGCTGTTGGGCGGCGGGGGATCGATCGTCACGGTGCCGCTGCTGGCGTACGTGGCGGGCCTCGACGCGGCCCACGCGATCGCCACATCCCTGCTCGTGGTCGGCGTGACCAGCGTCGTCGGTGCGGTGTCTCACGCGCGTGCCGGTCACGTGCGGTGGCGGACGGCGGTGATGTTCGGCGCGGCCGGAATGGTCGGCGCCTCTGCGGGCGGCTGGGCCAGCCAGTTCCTGCCTGGCTCTCTGTTGTTGGTCGGCTTGGCGGTGGTGATGATCACCGCGGCCATCGCAATGGTGCGTGGGCGCTCCGCGGAGGCCGCTAACTCGGTCGACTCCCCCACCGCCCGGCCGGCCATCCTGCTGCCGCAGGGGGCGGCAGTCGGCCTCGTCACCGGACTGGTGGGTGCCGGTGGCGGATTCTTGGTGGTGCCTGCGCTCGCGTTGCTCGCCGGACTGCCGATGACGGCCGCGATCGGCACCTCCCTGGTGGTGATCGCGATGAACTCGTTCGCCGGTCTGGCCGGCCATCTGTCCGTGGCGACGATCGACTGGTGGCTGGCAGCGGCGGTGACCGGCGCGGCGGCGCTCGGCGGGATCGTCGGGGTCCGGCTCACCGACCGGGTCAGCGTGGCGACGTTGCGCGTCGGCTTCGGCTGGTTCGTCCTGGCGATGGCGTCGCTCGTACTCGCGCAGGAAATCCACCCACTCGTCGGGACGGTGGCAGCGACACTCACGGCCCTGTCGGGCGTCCTCTACGCATCGTGCCGATCGGGACATTTCTGCCCTCTCCGCGCGTTATACCCCCGTGGGTAAAGTCGGGAGCATTCCCTTATTCCAAGCGGAAAGGAATCGTCATGGTCGGTGACGACGAAGCCATCGCTGCTGTCTTGAACAGACTCCGCCGCGCGCAAGGCCAGCTGGCCGGTGTGATCTCGATGATCGAGCAGGGCCGGGAGTGCAAGGACGTGGTGACCCAGCTCGCCGCGGTGTCGCGGGCACTCGACCGTGCCGGGTTCAAGATCGTCGCGACGGGGCTGCGCGAGTGCGTCGCCGACGGCAAGGCCGCCGACGGCAAAGGTGAGATGAGTGTCGATGAGCTGGAGAAGCTCTTCCTCGCGCTGGCATGACCTACGAGAGCCGGGCGGGCTCGCTGTCGTTTGACGTCTCGGCCACCGCCGTCGCCTCCTCGGGCAGCTGCGGCACCCGGGTGGCTCTCACGTACACGGTGTCGCCGGGTTTGAGGCCCAGCGCCTCGGCATCGCCGCGCGTGATCTGCGCGGTGAACGGCGTGTGCGTGGCGGCGTTGGTGAGCTCCACGCGCACCTCGAAACCGAGCATCACGATGCGGTCGATGACCGCTTTGGTGACGCCGGCGGACTGCACAGAATCGTCGGTGCTCGCGATCGCCATGTCCGAATTGCGGCCCACACGGATGTCGTGCGGGCGCACCAGCGCCCCGTTGAGCGAGGACACCGCACCGAGGAAACCCATCACGAACGCGTTGGCCGGCCGGTCGTACACATCAGTCGGGGACCCGACCTGCTCGATGCGGCCCTTGTTGAGCACGGCGATCCGGTCCGCGACGTCGAGCGCCTCCTGCTGATCGTGGGTGACCAGCACGGTCGTGACGTGCACTTCATCGTGCAGCCGGCGCAACCAGGCGCGCAGATCCTCACGCACCTTGGCGTCGAGCGCGCCGAACGGCTCGTCGAGCAGCAGGACCTGCGGGTCGACAGCGAGCGCGCGAGCCAGCGCCATGCGCTGCCGCTGACCGCCGGAGAGCTGGTTCGGGTAGCGGGTCTGGAATCCGGCGAGCCCGACGACCTCGAGCAGGTTGTCGACCTTGCTGGTGATCTCGGCCTTCGGCCGCTTGCGGATCTTGAGCCCGAAGGCGACGTTCTCCCGCACCGTCAGATGCTTGAACGCCGCGTAGTGCTGGAACACGAACCCGATGCCCCGCTTCTGCGGCGGCACGTCGGTGACGTCGCGGCCGTGGATCGTGATGGTGCCCGTATCCGGTTCGTCCAGTCCGGCGATGGCGCGCAGCAGCGTCGACTTGCCGGATCCGCTCGGCCCGAGCAGCGCCGTCAACGACCCGGCGGGGACGACGAAGTCGATGTTGTCGAGCGCGGCGAAATCGCCGTAGCGCTTGTTGGCGCCGGAGACGGTGATCGCGTGGGTCATGAGGGTGTCACTCCCATGTCGTGGTCGATGTTCATTGTGCGGCCTTGGCCCGGCGTGCGTCGAGGATCACCTGAGCGACCAGCACCAGAACGGCGACGGTCATCAGCAGCGTGGCGATCGCGTAAGCGCCGTATTCGGCACCGCGGTTGTAGCGGTCGGCGACCAGGAGCGTCAGCGTCTGCGACTGGCCGGGCAGATTCGACGACACCATGATGACCGCGCCGAACTCACCCAGGGTGCGGGCGACCGTCAACACGATCCCGTATGTCAGGCCCCAGCGGATCGACGGCAGCGTGATGCGCCAGAACGTCTGCCACCACTGCGCGCCCAGTGTCGCCGACGCCTCCTCCTGGTCGGTGCCGATTTCGTGCAGCACGGGTTCGACCTCGCGGATCACGAACGGGACGGTGACGAACACGCTGGCCAGCACGATGCCGGGGAAGCTGAAGATGATCTTCAGCCCGAAGTCGTTCTCGACGAAACCGAACAGTCCCGCCGATCCCCACAGCAGGATCAGCGCGACACCGACCACCACCGGCGACACCGCGAACGGCAGGTCGATGATTGCCTGCAGGATGCTCTTGCCACGAAAGCGGTTGCGCGCCAGCACGAGTGCGGTCGGCACTCCGAACAGCACGTTGAGCGGCACCACGATGGCGACCACCAGCAGCGACAGCTGCAGCGCGGAGATCGCCGCCGGGGTGCCGACGGAGGCGAAGAACTCGCCGATGCCCGGGGAGAAGGTCCGCCACAGGATCAGGCCGACCGGCACCAGGACGAGGATCGCGATGTAGGCGATCGCGACCCATCGCAGCAGGAGTTTGACCGCCGGGGACAGGATCACGGTGTGAGTTCCTCCCGCTTGGCGGCTCGGGCGCCGAGCGCCCGCAACACGAACAACACGACGAACGAGACCGCCAGCAGCACGATCGAGATCGCCGCGGCACCGACTTTGTCGTCGTTCTCGATGAGCGTGCGGATCCACTGCGAGGACACTTCGGTCTCGCCGGGTATCGCGCCACCGATGAGCACCACGGACCCGAACTCGCCGATCGCCCGCGAGAACGCCAGGCCCGCACCGGACAGCAGCGAGGGCAGCAGCGCGGGCAGGATCACCTTCGTGAAGATCAGGTAGTTGTTGGCGCCCAGCGACGCGGCCGCCTCCTCCACCTCGCGGTCGAGTTCGAGCAGCACCGGCTGCACCGACCGCACCACGAACGGGAGCGTGACGAAAAGCAGCGCTACCCCGATACCCCACTGCGTCTGCTGCAGGTGCAGCCCGACGGGGCTGTTGGGACCGTAGAGCGCGAGCATGACCAGGCTGGCCACGATCGTGGGCAGCGCGAACGGCAGATCGATCACCGCGTCGACCAGGCGTTTGCCCGGGAAATCGTCGCGGGTGAGCACCCACGCGACGATCAGCCCGAACACCGCGTTGATCAGCGTCACGCCCACCGAGGTCACCAGCGTCACCCGGAAAGACTCGATGGCCGCGTTCGACGTGATGGCCAGCCAGAAGGCGCGCCACCCTCCCGTCGCGGATTGCCAGACGATCGCCGCGAGCGGGAGCAGCACGATGACCGACAACCACAGTGTCGCGGCGCCGACGCGCAGCGACGTACTGCCGTGGCGGTTTCGCCCGCGCCGGGGCGCAGGCGGTGCTGGGGGCGCTGCGGCGATCGCGGTCATCCCGTGGCCTGCTTGTAGATCTTGGTGATCGAGCCGTTGTCCTTGTCGAACAGCGCCGGGTCGACGTCGGACCAGCCGCCCAGATCGGCGATCGTCCACAGCTTCTGCGGCGTCGGGAAGTCGCCGGCGAAGTCGGCGGCCACCGCCGGGTCGACCGGGCGGAAGCCGGCCTCGGCCCAGAGCTTCTGCCCCTCCGGGGTGTAGATGAAGTTCTTCAGGGCGTTGGCCTGCTGCTGATGGGTGCTGGTCGTCGTGACCGCCACCGGGTTCTCGATCTTGAACGTCTGCGGCGGGTTGACGTGCTCGACGGGCTTGCCCTGCCGCTCGACGTTGATCGCCTCGTTCTCGTAGGAGATCAGGACGTCACCGGAGCCCTGCAGGAACACGTCGGTGGCTTCGCGGCCCGAACCGGGCCGGGTCTTGACGTGCTCGGTGACCAGCTTGTTGACGAAATCGAGTCCGGCCTGAGCGTTCTTGCCGCCGTCGCTCTTGGCCGCGTACGGCGCGAGCAGGTTCCACTTGGCCGAGCCGGAGCTCAGCGGGCTGGGCGTGACGACCTCGAGTCCGGGCTGCAGCAGGTCGTCCCAGTCTCGGATGTTCTTGGGGTTGCCCTTGCGCACCACCAGCGAGACGACCGACCCGAACGGGATGCCCTTGGTGGCACCGGCGTTCCAGTCCTTGGCCACCTTGTCGGCCTTGACCAAGCGGGTGATGTCGGGCTCGACGGAGAAGTTGACGATGTCGGCGGGCTTGCCGTCGACGACGGCGCGGGACTGGTCACCGGAGGCACCGTAGGACGTCGTCACAGCCACCCCCTTGCCTTCCGGGGTGGCAGCGAACGCGGGGATGATCTTGCTCCACCCGGGCTCGGGCACCGCGTACCCGACCAGGGTCAGCGTCGTCTCCGCATCCGATCCGCCGCTGTCGCCGGCGACGTCACTGGAGCCGCCGCCGCCGCAGGCCGCGACGAGCGAGGTGCTCAGAGCCAGCGCTGCTACTGCGCGCCACCGGGTGGTGAGTTTCATGGACGGCCTTTCCGGGAGTGGACGAACGAGAGACGGAGTCCGGTCACGCGGAAGGTGGGGGCGAACCGTGCACGAAAGGCACGAGGCATGGTTGCCGAACACCTGACCGCCGAGCGGGGTAGGAGTCAGCAACAACAACAAACGTCAGCGACGGCGGAGAAACCGACGGCGATGAGGGCCACGATGTGACCCCCGTTGACGCCGACTGCCGTCTGCATGGCGCGAAGAATAACACCACCCTGCGTCAGTTGGCGGTCAGCGGGTGAGGAGCCACATCAGGATGACCAAGACGATGAGCGCGACCAGCGCCAGCGTCACCCGCGACCTCGGCATACCGCTCACCGGCCTTCCTCGACGTCAGGGACATCAGCCATCGATTCCGTCTGCGGGCGGCGCAGGTGGGCCCGCAGCCTGGTGCCGCCGTCGACCACGGCGTCGAGGGCGACCGCCGCCCCATAGGCCAGCGCCAGGACCACCGGCATCACGACCACGGTCTGCAGGACGAACGGCAACCCGGTGAGCCAGAGTTCCACTCCGTCCCACCAGCCCAGGAATCCGCCCACCGGCCCAGAGTAGGCGTCCAGACGTTTGAGTAGACGGCAGGGCGTCGCGCAGTCGATGATGAGCAAATGTCCCAGCCCAGCGAGGCCGTGTCCGACTCGATGTCCGACGCCGTGAGTGTCAACGGCGAGTCGTCAGCGTTCGCCCTGGCCACCGCGCCGTCGTACGCCAGCTCCGGTCCGCTGCGCAATCCGTTCCCGCCGATCGCCGACTATGCGTTCCTGTCCGACTGCGAGAACACCTGCCTGATCTCCTCGGCGGGGTCGGTGGAGTGGTTGTGCGTCCCGCGCCCGGACTCCCCGAGCGTGTTCGGCGCGATCCTCGACCGCGGGGCAGGCCATTTCCGGTTGGGCCCCTACGGGGTGTCGGTGCCGGCTGCCCGTCGCTACCTGCCGGGAAGCCTCATCCTGGAGACCACGTGGCAGACGCACACCGGCTGGCTGATCGTGCGGGACGCGTTGGTGATGGGTCCCTGGCACGACCTCGAGCGACGATCGCGTACGCATCGCCGCACCCCGATGGACTGGGATGCCGAGCACATCCTGTTGCGCACGGTGCGCTGCGTCAGCGGCACCGTCGAGCTCGTGATGAACTGCGAGCCGTCGTTCGACTACCACCGCACGAGCGCCAGCTGGGAGTACTCCGCGCAGGCCTATGGGGAGGCGATTGCCCGGGCGACGAAGAATCCCGACTCACACCCGACGCTGCGGCTGACCACCAACCTGCGGATCGGGCTGGAGGGCCGGGAGGCGCGCGCCCGGACCCGGCTCAAGGAGGGCGACAAGGTGTTCGTCGCGCTGAGCTGGTCGGGTCATCCGGCGCCGCAGACGTTCGACGAGGCCGCCGACAAGATGTGGCAGACCAGCGAGTGCTGGCGGCAGTGGATCAATGTCGGCGATTTTCCCGACCATCCCTGGCGGTCGTATCTGCAACGCAGTGCGCTCACGTTGAAGGGGCTGACCTACTCCCCCACCGGCGCGCTGCTCGCCGCCCCCACCACCTCGCTGCCGGAAACGCCTCAGGGCGAACGCAACTGGGACTACCGCTACGCGTGGGTGCGCGATTCCACCTTCGCGCTGTGGGGCCTCTACACGCTGGGCCTGGATCGCGAGGCCGACGACTTCTTCGCGTTCATCGCCGACGTGTCGGGCGCCAACAACGGTCAACGGCATCCGCTGCAGGTCATGTACGGGGTGGGCGGCGAGCGCAGCCTCGTCGAAGAGGAACTCAACCATCTCTCCGGCTACGACAACGCCCGGCCGGTTCGCATCGGCAACGGTGCGTTCGACCAGATGCAGCACGACATCTGGGGCACGATGCTCGATTCGGTGTACCTGCACACCAAGTCCCGCGAGCAGATCCCCGAGACGCTGTGGCCCGTCCTCAAGGAACAGGTCGAAGAGGCGATCAAGCACTGGCGCGAGCCCGACCGCGGCATCTGGGAGGTGCGCGGCGAACCGCAACACTTCACCTCCAGCAAGATCATGTGCTGGGTGGCACTCGACCGCGGCTCGAAACTGGCCGAGCTCGAGGGCGAGAAGTCCTACGCCCAGCAGTGGCGGGCGATCGCCGAGGAGATCAAGGACGACATCCTCGCGCACGGCGTCGACTCCCGGGGCGTGCTCACTCAGCGTTACGGTGACGACGCGCTCGACGCCTCCCTGCTGCTCGCGGTGCTGACTCGGTTCCTGCCCCCCGAGGATCCACGCATCCGCGCCACCGTGCTGGCCATCGCCGAGGAGCTCACCGAGGACGGCCTCGTGCTGCGCTACCGCGTCGAAGAGACTGACGACGGCCTGGCGGGCGAGGAAGGCACGTTCACGATCTGTTCGTTCTGGCTGGTGTCCGCACTGGTGGAGATCGGCGAGATCCATCACGCCAGGCATCTGTGCGAGCGCCTGTTGTCGTTCGCGAGCCCGCTGCACCTCTACGCCGAGGAGATCGAGCCGCGCACCGGCCGGCACCTCGGCAACTTCCCCCAGGCGTTCACGCACCTGGCGCTGATCAACGCGGTGGTGCACGTGATCAGGGCCGAAGAGGAAGCCGACAGCTCCGGGGTGTTCCAGCCCGCGAACGGGCCTGTGTAACAGGGCGGTCCCAGTTTTGCGTCTGCCTGCGCGCAACACTTTCCGCGTGACCGGTGCGGGTCGACCATCGATGGCATGAATGTGCGCTCAGACGACACGTCGCGTCAGCTCATCGACATCGCCGTCGGCATCCTGATCGGTGTGCGGGGCTACTCCCGGCCGGAAGCGTTCGATGAACTGGTCCGCGTGGTCCGTGAAACCGGCATCGGATTGGGCAGTGTCGCCGCCGGACTGCTCGCCGTCGCCACCGGCGCGTCGACCGCCGAGCATGCGGAGGCGTTCGCCGCGTGGGGCGACGTGGTCGGGCGAGATCGACGGGCGCTCAGCGCCGTCAGCTGAGCAGTGACGTCCTCGCCGACGCGACGAAGTCGGCGACCAGTGGGTTCGTCTCGCCGATCCGCGTCGCGACCACCACGCTGCTGACGGGGAAGCCCTCCAGGGGGACCGTTGTCAGATCCGGGCGGACGGAGCTACGGCGGTCGCCCACTGGAAGAACCGCGACCGCCTGGCCACTCGCGACGAGTTCCATTCTGTCCTCGAAGCTTTCGACGACGGGACCGGTGGACACCGGTCCCGGGTCTGCTGGCTGATAGGAGTCGACCGGGAAGATCGCCCGAGTCCCGCCGTGGGAGCAGATGATCGTCTCGCCCTCAGCGAAGTCATCCAGCGACACGGACGATCGGCCGGCGAGCCCGTGATCGACAGGCAACACCAGCATGCGCGGTTCGTCATAGAGCAGCGAGACATGGACGTCGTCGGTCGGGATGGGCAGCGGGGCCCTGGCGACGAGCACGTCGATCTGCCCGTCGCTGAACACGCTCTGTTCGTGGCATTCCAGGTGTCGGGTCGCGATGTCGGCCTCGGGATGCTGTCGGCGCAGTTCGCGGACAGCATGTGTCACGACGAGGTCCTCGACGTAGCCGATGATGATCGTGCCCGAGGGCGCGTGGGCGCGGGCGGTGAGCGCCGCTCTACGCGCTGTGCGCAGAAGAGCTTCGGCCTCCGGCAGAAACGCCGTGCCTGCCTCGGTCAGGAGGACGCCCCGGGGGGTGCGATCGAGCAGACGGACGCCGAGGCGGTGCTCGAGACGCTGAATCTGCCTGCTGAGGGACGGCTGCCCGACATGGAGCTCGGCGGCGGCGCGGCTGAAGTTCAGATGCTTGGCGACCGCGGTGAAGTACCGCACCAGCCTCAGTTCCAGGTCCACGCCGAGATCGTTCACGCGCCGTCCAACCCGACGCTGATCGGGACTATTCCGTTTCGGTATGACGCGGTGCCGAACAGGCCTTGGACAGCTGCCGCCGCGCCTCGAAGACTCGATGTCATGAGCAGATACGGCGGCAAGAACGTGGTGATCACCGGTGGAAGCAGCGGGCTGGGGCTGGCGACCGCACGCTATCTGATCGACAACGGGGCACGGGTCATGGTGACCGGGCGCAATCGGGACACGCTCGACGACGCCGCCCGCCGACTCGGCGACCGCGGGATCACCGTGCGGAGTGACGCGAGTTCATTGGCAGCGATCGATGAGCTGGTCACCCGCGTCCGCAGCGAACTCGGAACAGTGGACGCGTTGATCGTGAACGCGGGGATCGGGAGCTTCGATCCGTTCTTCGCGGTCACCGAGCAGACTTTCGATGAGGTGTTCGCAGTCAACACCAAAGGCCCCTTCTTCACGGTGCAGAAACTGGCGCCCATGTTGACCGAAGGCAGCGGCGTCGTGCTGACGACCTCGATCGCGAACCAGACCGGTTGGGACGCCCTGAGTGTGTATTCGGCGAGCAAGGCAGCGTTGCGGTCGATGGCGCGGACTCTGAGCAAGGAGTTGCTGCCGAACGGGATTCGTGTCAACGCGATCAGCCCCGGCTCGATAGACACCGGCAAACTGGAGAAGGAGGCACCGGACAAGGCCGCGCAACTGAAGGCGGAGTTCCAGGCCAGCAGTCCGATGCAGCGGTGGGGTCACCCCGACGAGTTCGCCCCTGCCGTGGCGTTTCTGGCCTTCGATGCGACCTATGTCGCAGGAATAGAACTCGTCGTCGACGGAGGCGAGTCGCAGCTATGAGCGGAGAGATTGCGTACGACGGGAAAAGGGTGGTCATCACCGGGGGTACCAGTGGAATCGGGTTGGCCACCGCCAGACTCCTGCTCGACGGCGGTGCGCGCGTGCTGGTGACGGGCCGTACCCCCTCCTCACTGGCATCGGCGCGCGCGACACTGGGCCGCGGGGCCATCGTCGTCGACAACGATGCCGTGTCCGGGGTCGATGCACTCGTGGATCGGGTGAGGACCGAGTTCGGCAGCGTCGACCTGCTCGTCCTCAACGCCGGTGCCACGGATACCGCGACGGTCGCGGACACCGACGAGGCCATGTACGACGAGCTGTTCGAACTCAACACCAAGGCACCGTTCTTCACGGTTCAGAAGTTCCTCTCGCTGCTGCCCGCAGGCAGCTCCGTGGTGCTCACGACCTCGGTGAGCAACACGAAGGGGATCGCGTCGACCAGTGTCTACTCGGCGACCAAAGCGGCACTGCGCTCCATGACAAGGACATTCGCGCGCGAGCTGCTCGACCGCGGCGTGCGGGTGAACGCGGTCTCCCCCGGCCCCATCGACACCGGCATCCTCGAACGCTCGATGTCGGCGGAGGCTGCCCGGGAGTTCCTCGAGCAGATCAAGGCCGACAATCCGATGGGCAGATTCGGCGAACCCGAGGAAGTGGCGAAGGCGATCGCGTTCCTCGGGTTCGACGCCACCTACACCACCGGCACCGAACTCCTCGTCGACGGCGGCGCGTCAGATCTCTGATGGTCTCCGCGTCGCCGACCGTCCTGTAATCGCGCTGATCGCAACTCTGCCGAGCCGCAGTCGCCGAACGTTAGCCTCCGTCGACTGTTTCACCGGCCCCGAGGACAAACCATGGCGAATCGGCTTGACGAAACCGGCGATGCGCGCATCACCGCCGATGCGGCACACCCCCTCTCCCACCGTCGATTACGAGGTTCGCTCGGCGTCTGGGGCATCGTCTTCGTCGTGTTTGCCGCGGCTTCCCCGCTGGGAGTCATCGGCGGCCCGGTGCCGTTGGGCATCGCGAGCGGCAACGGAACGGGCTTCCCGGCGATCTTCATCGTCAGCACGATTCTCGTGCTGCTCTTCGCGGTGGGCTTCACTGCGCTGACCCCGCACGTGCCGAATGCCGGCGCGTTCTATTCCTACATCGGCAAGGGGTTGGGCCGGGTCACCGGATTCGGTTTCGCGTTCGTGGCGCTGGTCTCGTACCTCGCGCTCGAGATCGGGATCTACGGGTTGATCGGTCAGGGCGCGCAGGCGCTGTTCTCGTCCTATGGCGCGCCCGACATCCCCTGGGGTGTCTGGGCGGTGATCACGCTGCTGATCGTGACCGTGCTGGGCCACCGCAACATCGACCTCTCCCGCAACGTTCTGGGCGTCCTGTTGATCGCCGAGGTCGCGATCGTTCTCGTACTCGACGCCGCCGTCGCCGTCACCGGCGGGCACGAAGGGTTGTCCGCCGGTTTCCTCTCACCGTCGGAGATCACCTCCGGCGCACCGGGAATCGCGCTGCTGTTCGCGTTCCTGAGCTTCATCGGGTTCGAGGCCACCGCGGTGTTCCGGGACGAGGCACGCGATCCCCTGCGGACCATCCCCCGCGCCACCTTCACCGCGCTGCTGCTGATCGGGGTGTTCTACACGGTGTCGACGTGGGCGCTGATCACAGCGTGGGGTGACAGCAGGGTGGTCGAGCAAGCGGTCGCCGATCCGTCCGGACTGCTCCCGGCAGCCACCGAGCAGTACCTGGGCTCCGCGGGCCTGCACATCATCCAAGTCCTGTTCGTCACAAGCCTTTTCGCTTGCATCCTGTCGTTCCACAACGTGGTCGCCCGCTACGTGTTCACGCTGTCGAACCGCAACGTGTTCCCCGGCCGGCTCGGTGAAGCCCATCCGCGGCACGCGTCTCCGCATCTGGCGTCGGGAATCGACGGCGTCGTCGTGTTGCTGTTCGTGATCGCCGGAATCGCACTCGGCCTCGACCCGGTGACCCAGTTCTACACGTGGCTCGCCGGCATCTCGACCGTCGGCATCATCATCCTGCTGATCGCCACCAGCGCAGCGGTTCTCGCGTTCTTCGCCCAGCGCCGGCGTGCCGGCACCTCTGACGTCTCGGTGTGGCGGGCTTTCGTCGCGCCGGGCCTCGGCCTCGTCGGACTGGTGGCGGTGCTGCTCCTCGTGTTCCAGAACCTGCCCACGCTCGTCGGCGGATCGACACCCATCGCGATCGGTGTCGTGGCGCTGCTCGTCGCGGCGTTCGCAGTCGGGGCGGCGATCGCGGCCAGACGGCCGAACGTCACCCTCGATGTGGCCGAGTAGCCCGGCGCGACAACATCATCGAAGCGCTCAGGAACCGGCGTTGGCGATCATCTCCGTTGCGATCTCTGCCGCCTCGGCGTCGATGCGGTAGCCACAGGCCCACGCCTCGACCGTCGCATTCGACACCGTCGACAGCGCATGCTGGCACTGCCAGCCCGCGGCGTTCTCCTGCTCGGTGACCTGGGTGAGCAGGGGGGCGCCACCCTCGGTGACATCGACGTCGACGGCGCCCAACGCCCAGCTGAAGTCGCCACCGTTGGTGGCGATGGACCGGTCCGCGCACTGCTGCCAGGTCTGCGACGAAGACTCGAAGAACGCCTGAGCGTTCTGGGCCGCCGGGTAGAGCACCGCGGTCTGTTCGACCCAATGCTGGTTGTCGTCGTCTGGTTCTCGCGCCACCCGGTCCCGCATCGCGGTCCAGCCCGTGTCGGCGTAGACGGGTTCTTCGGCCGCGTAGACCGCGCCGAGGCAGTCGACGTCGGACACGCTGTCGGAGTGGTCGGTCATCTCGTCGACGTCGCCGTTGACCTGCATCTGGGTGCTGCCCATGATGCCGTTGATCTCACCGATGCTGAGCAGAAGCCGATCCAGTGCGGCATCGTCGAGGACCGGAACGTCGCTGCCTGCAGGACTGGCCCGGACCGCGGCACCGTCCACCGTGCTGACGCAACCGGCCAGCACAGTCGAGGCGGCCAGCACGAGGCCGCTCAGCCACCACCTCGGCACAGTCATCGCGCCATTCTCGCACTGTCAGCGGTGTGCGGTGATCTTGTTCGCGATCAGCTCGGCCACGCCCACCGCGGGTCGCCCCGCAGCGGCAGGGCGGGGATCGGTGATCTCGACCTCGACGATGCAGTCGGCGGCCAGGGCGACGGCGCGCTGTGCTGTCGGCGACGCCGTGCCCGCCGAGGTGTGCAGGACGCTCGCCGACACGACCCGGCTGTCGAAGGACACGTCAGCGATCCTGCTGACCTCACCGGCACCGAGCTGCTCACGGGCGAGCGTGGCACCGTTGCAGCGTCGCCACCGCTGGCTGGTGGCCGCGAAGAACATCTGGGCGGCGGACGGGCTGCTCATCTGCACCACCCCGAAGAACGCGCTGACCGGCGGTCCGTCGAATGCGCCGCCCGCCCACGAATTGGTGGCCACCGATTGCACCGGGCTGCCGTCGTAGACCGCCCGCTGGAGGCGGTACGCCGCGCCGAGGCAGTCCGCCGGGGATGCCTCACCCGCCCCGACGCTGCTCAGAAGCATGTCGGGTCCGCCCTCGACGAGCTGGCCGGCGAAGCCGGTGGGCGGCGTGCCCAGCGTGGCTGCGAGCTCCGGTGTGGTCGGCAGGAAGCCGCCGAGCGGGATGGCCGGGGTGGGGCGGGCCGCCTCGGCGATCCGCACGACGGGCCGGTCGTCCACGGGCGCAGCGGCGCAGCCGGCCAGAACGAGGCAGGCGCCGGCTACCGCAGCGAGTTTGGTGGACACCCCCCTTCGATAGCACGTCGCGCTCCGACGTGCGACCGGTTCGGGTGACACCCGGCCGGCGCCGTGGACTTCTGCTCAGCGGGATCGCAAAGCCAACCGGCGCCGACGTGGTGGCGCAAAGACGCCGTTGCGCGCTGTCCGCGCAGGTCGGTACGGATGCCGGGTGGCGCAATGTGGGCCGGCTCGTCGGCGCTGCGGGCGACCGCGACGCCGTGTGGCCTCACCCCATTTAGCGTCGCAGCAACGTCCCGGCAGGAGGTGAACGATGACCGAGTCCGCACCGACTCCACTGCGCAGACCGCGTGCCGATCAGGCACGTCTGGTGGCCGACGTCGTGCGCCACCAAATCCATGCCGGTGGTTATCCCGACGGCCTGCCCACAGAGTCTGATCTGGCCGCCGAGTTCCTCGTCTCGCGTAACGCCGTGCGCGAGGCGCTGGCAGTGCTGAAGGCCGAAGGGCTGATCGACCGGGAACCCAAGGTCGGCACCCGGGTCGCCGTGCGTAAGTACGACCACGGGCTCAATCACCTCGTCGGGCTGAAGGAAACGTTCCGCGAGTACGGCGACATCCGCAACGAGGTGCGCGCCGCGATGACGGTCAACGCGCCGCCGTCTGTCGCGGCGCGGCTCGCCGTGACCCCCGGTGACTCCGTGGTGTTCATCGAGCGTCTCCGCTTCCTCGGCGAGCTGCCGCTCAGTCTCGACATGACCTACCTCGCCCGCGACATCGGCGAAGCCGTCCTCGAGCACTCGCTGGAACACAACGACGTGTTCTCCCTCATCGAGCTCGTCACCGGACAGCGGCTCGGCGGCGCCGACGTCGCGGTCGAAGCCGTGTCGGCCGATCCGCATTCGGCAGCCATCCTGGCTGTGCCGCAGTCCGCGTCCCTGCTGCTCCTCGAGCGGCTCGCCCACCTCGACGACGGCCGCCCCGTCGATCTCGAGTACATCCGGCTCCGTGGCGACCGAATCACGCTGCGCAGCAATCTGATCAGAGGAGAATGATGGCCCAGGTCACCCAGCGCGTCGACGTTCCGGTCACCATCGACGAATCGCTGTGCATCGAGGGGTGCACGCTCTGCGTCGAGATCTGTCCGCTGGACTCCCTGGCCATCAACCCGGAGAACGGCAAGGCGTTCATGCATGTGGACGAATGCTGGTACTGCGGACCCTGCGCAGCCCGCTGCCCCACCGGTGCCGTCACCGTCAACATGCCCTATCTGCTGCGATGAAAGAGTCGACGAAGAGATGAAACGCGCACTCGCCCTTGCACTCACCGCTGTCACCGCCGCGTCGCTGGCCGCGTGCTCCCTCGACGGTCAGTCCTCGTCGGCGGACACCGTCCGCGTCGTCGTGGGATATCAATCGAAGACCATCAACACCGTCACCGCCGGCACCCTGCTGCGCGCCAAGGGATTCCTCGAGAAGCGGCTCTCCGATATCGGAAAGTCCTCGGGCATCAGCTACCAGGTCGAGTGGCAGGACTACGACACCGGCGCACCGATCACCGCCCAGATGGTCGCCGAGAAGATCGACATCGGCTCCATGGGCGACTATCCGCTCCTGATCAACGGGTCCAAGACCCAGGCCAACGAGCGGGCCCGCACGGAGTTGGTCTCGGTCACCGGGTACAGCCCGTCGGGATCGTTGAACATGGTGGTGGTCCCGCCCGGGTCGCCGGCCCGAACGATCGCTGATCTCAGGGGCCAGAAGGTCTCGGCCAGTGTCGGTTCCGCCGGCCACGGCACACTCGTCCGTGCCCTCTACAACGCCGGCATCGATCCCAAGAAGGGGGTCGAAGTGCTCAACCAGCAACCGCAGGTCGGGGCGTCGGCGCTGGAGTCCGGACAGGTTCAGGCGCTGTCCCAGTTCGTGGCGTGGCCCGGGCTGCTCGCCTTCGGCGGCAAGGCGACGTTGCTCTACGACGGCGCCGAGGGAAAGTATCCGACTTTCCACGGGGTCGTGGTGCGCCGCGACTACGCGGGCCGCCACCCCGAGGTGCTCGACGCGTTCCTCCAGGCGCAATTGGACGCAACCGACTACCTCAACCAACACCCGCTCGAGTCGGCGAATCTGGTGGCCGAGGGCAGCGGACTCCCGCCCGAGGTGGTCTACCTCTACAACGGTCCCGGCGGCACGAGCTTCGACACCACGCTGAAACCATCCCTGGTGCAGGCACTTGCCGGTGATGTCCCCTACCTGCAATCGATCGGCGAGTTCGCCCCGCTCGACGTGCAGGGGTTCGTGAACGCCGATCCGCTGAAGAAGGCGTTCGCCGACCGCGGTCAGGACTACGACACGGCGCTCGGGAAGACCGCGAATCCCTCAGCGCTGCAGGGACGTGACCCGGTCTGCGGTGTCGACGTCACCGATGCCGCGCTCGCGGGCGAGGTGTGGATCGACGGCACAGACACCACGCAAGCCGCAGCGACCCCCGACTGCCTGCTGCGCGCCGTCCGCGACGCAACCGCCCGCGGCGAGAAGGTGCGCGCGGCCTACGTGCCCGATTCCGAGTTCGGCACCCGGTGGTTCGCCGACAGGTCGGTCTGGGTCCGCGACGGGAACCGGCACCTGCCGTTCGACACCGCGGCCGGAGCAGGTCGCTACACCGCGGCCCACCCCGGTGCGACGGTGGTCGATTATCAGCAGGCTCTGGCAGGTGCGGTGTGACGACCGTCCCCGCGGTGCTCGACACTGCTGACCAGCGCGCCACGGTGACCCCGGCTGCTCCACCTGCACGTCGGCGGAACTGGCCGTCGGTGCTGGTGCGGGTGGCGTCGGTGGCCGCGGCAATCGGGGTGTGGCAGCTGCTGACCGCCAACGACGTCCGGCTGTGGTTGCGATTCGACACACTGCCGACCGTCACCGAGATCGTCCACGCATTCGCCGCGCGACTCGACACACCCGACTATTGGCTCGATCTGGGGCAGTCGCTGATCCGCATCCTCAGCGGCTTCGCCCTGGCCGCAGTCGCCGGGGTGATCACCGGCATCCTGCTCGGCCGATCGCCGAGAGCCGGCGACGTCCTCGGTCCGCTGACCGAACTGGTGCGACCGGTGCCCGCGATCGCCATCGTGCCCGTCGCCATCCTGCTGTTCCCCACCGACGAGGCCGGGATCGTGTTCATCACCTTCCTGGCGGCGTACTTCCCGATCATGGTCAGCACCCGGCACGCCGTCCGGGCGCTGCCGACGCTGTGGGAGGACTCGGTGCGCACCCTGGGCGGTGGCCGGCGCGACGTCCTCCTCCGGGTCGTCCTGCCCGGCATCCTGCCCGGCGTGTTCGGCGGGTTGTCCGTCGGAATCGGAGTCGCGTGGATCTGCGTGATCTCCGCCGAGATGATCTCCGGGCGGTTGGGGGTCGGCTACCGCACGTGGCAGGCGTACACCGTGCTCGCCTACCCCGACGTGTTCGTCGGCATCATCACCATCGGCGTGCTCGGCTTCGCCACGTCCGCTGCGGTGGAACTGGTCGGCCGACGGGTGACCCGCTGGTTGCCGCGCGGCGAGGAGGACAACCGGTGACCGGCATGAGCCTGGCGCTGCGAGACGTCACCCTCAGTTATGGGGGCGCACCGGTGGTCGACGGTCTGGACCTGACCGTCGACCCGGGCGAGATCCTGGTGTTGACCGGCCCGTCGGGATGCGGCAAGTCGACGGTCCTGCGGGCCCTGGCCGGCCTGCTCGCGCCGGACGCGGGAGCGGTGCTGGCCGACGGTGAGCGCGTCACCACCACGTCACGGGACCGGGCGATGGTGTTCCAGGACAATGCGCTGTTGCCCTGGCGCACAGTGCAATCGAATGTCGAACTCGCCCTGGGGCTGGCCGGCCGGCCGCGGCGGACCCGCCGAGCCGAAGCGCTCACCTGGATCGCCGACGTCGGCCTTACCGGCTTCGAGAACTACCTGCCCAAGAGCCTGTCGGGCGGCATGCGACAGCGTGTCCAGCTGGCGCGCGGGCTGGCCGGTGCGCCGCGGGCGGTCATGATGGACGAACCGTTCGGCGCCCTCGACACGCAGACCCGCACGTCGATGCAGCGTCTGCTGATCGACACGTGGCGCGCGCATCCGACGACGGTCGTGTTCGTCACCCACGACGTCGACGAGGCACTGGCGCTCGGTGACCGGGTGGCCGTACTCGGCCGGGCCGGTCACCCCTTGCGCGCACTACTCGACATCCCCAATCCCCGCGATCCGTCGGAGTCGCGCACCGCGCTGCGCGCCGCCGTGATCGCCGCACTCGACCATTCGGAGTTGGTGTCCTGATGCAGGTTCCCGCGCTCGACGACGCGACACGGCTCGACTGTGACGTCCTGGTGATCGGAGGTGGCACGGCCGGCACGATGGCCGCGCTGACCGCCGCCGAACACGGCGCCAACGTGCTGCTCTTGGAGAAGGCCCACGTGCGGCATTCGGGCGCCCTGGCGATGGGCATGGACGGGGTCAACAACGCCGTGATCCCGGGCAAAGCCACCCCCGAGGACTACGTCGCCGAAATCACCCGCGCCAACGACGGAATCGTCAACCAGCGCACCATCTATCAGACCGCCACTCGCGGGTTCGCGATGGTCCAGCGACTCGAACGCTACGGGGTGAAATTCGAGAAAGACGAGCACGGCGAGTATGCCGTCCGCCGCGTCCACCGCTCCGGCTCCTATGTGCTGCCGATGCCCGAGGGCAAGGACGTCAAGAAGGCGCTCTATCGCGTCCTGCGGCAGCGCTCGATGCGCGAGAAGATCCGCATCGAGAACCGGTTGGTCCCGGTGCGGGTACTCACCTCCGCGGGCCGTGCGGTCGGCGCGGCGGCGCTCAACAGCCGCACTGGCGAATTCGTCGTCGTAGGAGCCAAATCGGTGATTCTCGCGACGGGGGCGTGCGGCCGGCTCGGGCTGCCGGCGTCGGGTTATCTGTACGGCACCTACGAGAACCCGACCAACGCCGGCGACGGGTACGCGATGGCGCTGCACGCCGGCGCCGAGCTGTCCGGCATCGAGTGCTTCCAGATCAATCCACTGATCAAGGACTACAACGGGCCGGCCTGCGCCTACGTGGCGAACCCCTTCGGCGGCTATCAGGTCAACGCGCTCGGTGAGCGGTTCGTCGACTCCGACTACTGGTCCGGTCAGATGATGGCCGAGGTGAAAAGTGAGATCGAATCCGCTCGCGGACCGATCTACCTGAAGGTCAGCCACCTGCCCGACGAGACCCTGTCGACGCTGGAAGGCATCCTGCACTCGACCGAGCGACCCACCCGCGGCACCTTCCACGCCAACCGCGGTCACGACTACCGCACCCATGACATCGAGATGCACATCTCCGAGATCGGCTTGTGCAGTGGGCATTCCGCGTCTGGGGTCTGGGTCGACGAGAATGCGCGCACCACGGTGCCCGGCCTGTACGCGGCCGGCGACCTCGCCTGCGTGCCGCACAACTACATGATCGGCGCGTTCGTCTACGGCGACCTCGCCGGCGCCGACGCCGCGCGCAGCGCAGCCGATATTCCTGCACCGCAGCAGCTTCCGGCAGATCAGGTCGCCGCGGCGCACGAGCTGATCTACCGACCGCTGCGTCAGCCCGACGGTCCGCCGCAGCCGCAGGTCGAGTACAAGCTGCGCCGGTTCGTCAACGACTACGTGGCGCCTCCGAAGACCGCGGCGAAGCTGTCGTTGGCGGTCGAGACGTTCGAGCGGATGCGCGCCGAGGTCGCGGGCATCGGCGCCACCACGCCGCACGAGCTGATGCGGGCCGTGGAGGTGTCCTTCATCCGCGACTGTGCCGAGATGGCCGCCCGGTCCTCGCTCACCCGCACCGAATCCCGGTGGGGCCTTTACCACGACCGCAGCGACTTGCCCGACCGCGACGACGACGCGTGGCGGTATCACCTCAACCTCCGCAAGACACCCGACGGCGAGATCGAGTTCCTCAAACGTCCGGTCGCGCCGTACTTCGTTCCCGTCCCCGGACTCGACGGTATCCCCAGCGAGACAGACGAACCCGTCGTGATCGCCGAGCCCGCCCTTGTCGGTGGCCGGGCGCCCGCCTCGGAGACCTCGCGCGTGATCGACAGCTCCGGCCCGGCGCCGTCGCCGCGGATCGCCGCGGTGCTCGCACTCGACGAACCGTCCGTCGACGATCTCGCGCCATTTCTGGCCGACGCCGACCCCGGCGTCCGGCGCACCGCCGTCGACGTGCTCACCGAGCATCTGTGCGACGGATACTCCGCGCCACTCGTTGCCGCACTGTCGGACCCCGACGCGGGGGTCCGCAGGGTGGCAGCGGACGGCATCCGCGAGCTGGTCGAGGTGCTGCCCAACCCGGAAGCCGTTGCTCACCTGCTGGACTCGACCGACGCCGGCGTTCGCGGCGCCGCGGTCTACGTGCTGAGTTCGCGCCGCGTCGGCGACGTCGCGGCATTCCGGCACCTCGCCGCCGACGCCGATCACCGGGTACGCATCGAGGCCGTCCGCGCGCTGGTGTCGGTCGACGACGCTGACGGCGTCGCCGGCGCGCACACCGATGCGAACCGGGAGGTGCGCATCGCGGTCGCCGGTGGTCTGGGCACGTTGCGGGCCGGCGCTGCAACAGTGCGGGTGCTGCTCGACGATCCCGATCCGCTGGTCCGCGCCGCCGCGCTGGCCGCGATCGGCGACATCGGCTGGCACGAAGCAGATGGGGCGACAGTCGAGCAGGCGCTGGGGTCCTCGGCCTGGCAGATCCGCCAGGGCGCGGCGCGGGCGCTGGCCGGGGCTCCCACCCCCTCGGCGGCCGTACCTCCGCTGTCCCGCGCTCTGGCCGACCCCCACCTCGACGTCCGTAAAGCCGCGGTGCTGAGCCTCACTCGGTGGGCGCCGTCCGAGGAAGCGGCACGCGCCGCGCTGGCCGGTGCCCTCGACGACGGCGACGCCGATGTCAGGGCCTACGCCCGCCGGGCCCTGGAGGCCGCCTCATGACCGGGCCTCATGACCGGGCGAGGTAGCGCGTGCGCTCCCAGTCGCTGACGTGGCCGACGTAGGCGTCCCACTCGCTGCGGGCCAGCACCGCGAAGTCGAGCACGGACTGTTCCCCGAGGATGTCGAGAATCGTGTCGTCCTGGATGGCCAGGGCCACCGCCGTGCCCAGCGAGTCCGGCAGCGGCGCGCCCCTGCCGTAGAGGTTGCCCGTCGCGGGCTCCGGCGGCTCGCGGCGGGCTTCCAGACCGGCCACGACAGCTGCCAGCGCCGATGCGATCAACCAGTACGGATTCGAATCCGAGGCACCCGAACGCAGTTCGATGCGCGAGGCGGTCGGTACGTCCTCGACGAGGGAGCGGATCGCCGCGCTGCGGTTGTCCCGGCTCCAGTTCACCGTGTTCGGCGCGAAGGTGTCGGGTGCGTACCGGCGGTAGGCGTTGACCGAGTGCGCGCCGAACAGCGTGATCGACGGCAGGTGCTCGAACAACCCGGCGATCGCATGTCGGGCCACCCGGCTCTCGGCGCCACCGTCGGCGGCGAACGCAGGCCGGTCGCCCTGCCACAACGAGATGTGCAGGTGCGCTGACGAACCCGAGTGCTCGGAGAACGGCTTCGGCATGAAGCTCGCCAGCTTGCCGTGCCTGCGCGCGACCTCCTTCGCCGCGTACTTGAGCCGCGCGCTGTCGTCGGCGGCTTCGAGCGCGTCGGTGTAGACGAGGTTGGTTTCCACCTGACCCGGCCCGTACTCGGTCTGGATGCCCTCCAGCCGGGTGAACGCGCCGAGCGTCTCGTAGAGATCGGCGATCAGGGGGTCGAGTGCGTTCGCGTTCTCCAGCGAGTAGGCCTGAATCGCGTCGATGATCGGCGAGCCGTCGGATTCGAGCAGGTAGAACTCGTACTCCACGCCGATCTTGGCGGTGTACCCGAGCCCCTCGAGACGGTTCAGCACGCGCTTGAGCACCGCGCGCGGATCCAGCAGCGAGGGTGTGCGGCGGTGGGTGACGATGTCGGAGACGACATGTCCGACGCCCGGTCGCCATGGCAATCGCCGGAATGTCGAGAAATCCGGCACGGCATAGACATCGGGATAACCTCCCGACCAATTGGTCAGTGAGAGCGAGTCGATGACGGTCCCATCGGTGTTCCAGGCCAGTGCGGCCTCACAGAAGGCGAACCCACTGCCGTCGGCGCGGTCGAGGAACTGTCCGGCGGGGATGCGTTTGCCCGCCGAATGACCGAACGGGTCGCTCCAGGCAACCTCGATCTCGGCGAGCGTGCCGTCAGTGATGCTGCTGCGCAGCTCTTCTGCGGCTGTCCGAGCCGCAGCGACCTGGGTCATCGTCTGTCCTTCCCGGCCGTGCGGCGCACCGGGGCGACGCCACGTTCCCGTGGCGTCGTCGCTCCCCACACGCCGTAGCGTTCGGGGACACTCAGCGCGTGCTCGCGGCACCGCATCAGCACCGGGCAGCTGCGGCAGATCCTCTTGGCCTCTTCTTCGCGCCGGCGGCGATCCGACCGACGGTCGCTTTCCGGGAAGAAGAGATCCGAGGGGAAGTCGAGGCACCGGCCCTGGAACTGCCAACTCCAGTACTCGTCCCCGTCGGGTGCGTCGATCGGTAGTGCCGCTGTCATCGTCGGATGGTCGCCGACGTCGCGGCCCGGTGCCGAGATATCCACTCGGCGTGAGCAATATCCGCTAGCAGATCGCAGGGCCCACCCGCAACCGGCCGTGACTTTGAATTCACCGTGAGTCTAAGGATGATCAAGCCCCTCGAGCAGCAGCCATGATGTGTCGCTGCCGCAGCTGCGGTGCGCCCTTGTTGCTGCCTGGAGGTTCTGTTGTTCCATCCGTCGAATCTGTCGCCCGGCATCGGCTTCGCCCTGATGCTGGGCCTGGGCGCGTTCATGTTCTTCGTGGCCTACGTGGTGAAGTCGATGGTGAAGAACACCCACGACTTCGTGATCGCCGACCGGAGAATCGGTTTCGGCTTCGGCGTGGGTTCGGTGATCGCGGTGTGGACGTGGTCGATGGCGGTGATGATGTCCTCGGCGCAGGCGTTCACGTTCGGTACGTCCGGGCTGATCTGGTTCGTGGTGCCCAATGGGCTCGCGGTGATGCTGATGGTGCCGTTCGCGATCCGACTGCGCAGGCAGATGCCGGCCGGCTACACGATCGTCGAGTTCATCCGCGAACGGTTCCAGAACAAGCCGGCGACCACGATCGCGTTGGTGGCGATGCTGCTGGGTCTGCTCGCTGAGATCTTCATCAACCTCTTCGGCGTGGTCCTGGTCATGGGCGTCGTGTTCGGCATCAACCCCACCGTGGTACTGATCGTCACCCTCGCCACCGTCACGATCTACTCCTACTTCGGCGGCTTATGGACCTCGGCGATCACCGCGACGTTCAACACACTGTTGATCACGGTGCCCGCCGCCATCGTGGTGCTCTACGTGCTCGCCAAGGTCGGCGGCCCCAGCCTGGTCTTCCAGAAGGTCGACGAAGCCGGCCCGAACACGCTGAACGCTTTCGACGGTGCCGCAGCCGCCGGGTTCGGCATCTCGCTGTCGCTGGGCCTGCTCGCCTCGACGATGGCCGATCAGACGTTCTGGCAGAAGGCCTGGGCGCTCAAGCCTGCGACGTTGGGCCGCACGTTCGTGTGGGCCGGGCTGTGGTTCTACCCGATCCCGATCGTGCTGGGACTGCTCGGGCTCGTCGGTCTGGGATACGGCGTGAGCCTCGAGGATCTCGGTGCCGCAGGCCCCGGCGGAATCGGCCCGTACGTGATCAGCCACCTGGGCCTGCCGATCGTGCTGATCGCGCTGTACGTGCTGATCATCCTCAACGCGTGCTACTCCTCGATCGACGGCGCGTTCTCGGCGCTGTCGTCGGTGGTGGCCGTGGACATCCTCAAGCGGGCCAAGCCCGACATCGCTCCCACGACACTGTTCCGCTGGACCAAGAGCTCGATCCTCATCGCCGGCGTCATCGGCGGTGTCGTCGTCAGCTCGGGCATCGACTACGTCGAACTCGTCAACACCGTCTACTTCATCAAAGCGGCACTCATCATCCCGTTGGCGCTGGCCATCTTCTGGCGACGAATGACCGCGCTGGCTTTCGTGTCGAGCCTGATACTGGCCGTGGCGATCGGCTACCCGGTCCGCGAGTTCGTCGGGGAACTCCAGGGCATCATCACCCTGGAAGCGGTCTCCCTCCTGGCGGCGGTGGGAATCAGCCTCGCCCAACGTCAGACGTTCGACTTCGCATTGCTGACCCGCCGCAACTCGGCGCTGATCGAGTCGGATCACGCCGTCGATTTCGGCGGCGCGATCGTGCCCAGCAGTGAGATCACCAGCGGCGACCCGGATCCGGTCCGATGATCGCGTTCTGGATTGCCGTCGCGGTCGGCGTCGTCGTCGCCGCTGTCTACATCGCCCTCGGGGTACAGGCCTTCAGCCGGGTGCGCCGCGACGTATTGGCCGATGCGGCCTACGGCGACCGCGCCGGGCTCCCGCTGAATCCCGACGACGCGCTGCCCGAAGGTGGCTTCACCTGGAAGGCCATCGGCGCGGTGCTCGCCTCGACCCTGGTGATCGTGTTACTCGGCGTCAACAGCGTGTTCTGGTACTTGCCGCCCCTCCTCGCCGTCGGCGCCGCCGTCGCCGTCATCACCGCGTTCCTCGTCGAACGCCGGACACAGAACGAGAACTCGTGAGCAAAACCAAGATGCACCTGCTGGGCTTCGTCCAGCACGGAGTGATGAACCATGCGTCGACGATGTGGGCGCATCCGCGGGACAAGGTCGGTTACCACTGGTCACGGCCGGAGTTCTGGCGTGATCTCGGCCGCACGATGGAGCGCGGGCTGTTCGACGCGATGTTCATCGCCGACGAACTCGCCCCGTACACCACTTACAAGGGCAGCTCGGATCCCGTCGTCAAGTACGCCGGGCAGTGTCCGGTGCACGAGCCCGCAACACTGGTGCCGATCATCGGGGCGTTCACCAAACACCTCGGGATCGGCATCACGTTGTCGACATCCTTTGTCCCGCCATACATGATGGCCCGCCACCTGTCGACGCTGGATCACCTCTCCGGTGGCCGGGTGGGCTGGAACATCGTGACCTCGTACTCCAAGAGCGAGTTTCAGGCGATGGGCAAGGAGAATTTGACGCCACGCGATAAGCGCTACGAGGTGGTCGAGGAATACATGCAGCTGCTCTACCAGCTGTGGGACTCCTGGGACGACGACGCGATCGTCTACGACCGCGACAACGGCATCTTCGCCGACCCGTCGAAGGTGCGGGAGATCGACTTCCAGGGCGAGTTCTTCCAATCCAAGGGCCGCCACTTCGTTGCGCCGTCGCCGCAACGGCGGCCGGTGCTGTGGCAGGCCGGCTCCTCCGAGCAAGGCCGCGAATTCGCCTCCAAGCACGCCGAATCCGTGTTCGGCATCTTCCCCACCCCGAAGAGCATGCGTGCGTACGCCGACGACATCCGCACCCGCGCCGACGATCACGGCCGGGATCCCGAGTCGGTCAAGCTCATCTACGGGCTACAGACGATCATCGACCGAGACAAATCGCGGGCCAACGACCGCTACGCCGAGTTCGTCGAGAAGGTGCAGATCGAGAGCGCGCTCGGAATTCTCTCCGGCCACACCGGTTTCGACTTCTCCACCCTCGGCCTGGATGACAACGTCGTTGACGCCGACGTGCAGGGCATTCGTGGTCTGTTCGACGCGATCCTGGAGGCCAAGGACGGCGCACCGGTGACGGTGCGCGAGGCGGCGCAGATCTACGGTGTGTCGATGGGCGCGCCGGTCGCGGTGGGCACCCCGTCGGATGTCGCCGACCAGATGGAGCAGTACGTCGACGAGGGTGGCTGCAACGGTTTCATGATGCTGGCGACCGACACCCCGGGATGCTTCAACGACATGACCGAGCTGCTGGTGCCGGAGTTGCAGCGCCGCGGCCGCTTCCGGACCCGGTATCCGGGAACGACGCTGCGCGAGAGTCTCCAAGAGTACTGAGGTGAAGCAGGCCCACTTCCTGGCCTTCCTGCAGCACGGCGTCAGTAGCCACTCGGTGGGCATGTGGCGCCATCCGCTCGACAAGGTCGGGTACGACTACGCGTCGCCGAAGTACTGGCAGCACATGGCCAGAACCCTGGAGCGGGGACTCTTCGACGCCGTCTTCCTCGCCGACGAGCTCGCGCCGTACAACTCGTTCGCCGGCAGTTCCGACGCCACGGTGCGCTACGCCGTGCAGGCGCCGACTCACGAGCCCGGCTCGCTGACGACGGTGATCACCGGCGCGACCGAACATCTGGGGGTCGGCGTCACGCTGTCGACCGCCTTCGAGCATCCGTACTCGATGGCGCGGCGACTCTCGACGCTGGATCACCTGTCAGAAGGCCGGCTGGCGTGGAACATCGTGGGCTCGTACTCTCCGTCGGAATGGGCCGCCTACGGCGAGGAGATGCCGGACCGATCGTCACGCTACGAGCGCATCGCGGAGTACGTCGGACTGTGTTGTGAGCTCTGGGACTCGTGGCAACCCGGCGCGATCGTCGCCGACCGCGAGACCGGGATTTACGCAGACCCGGGGAAGATCCGGGAGATCGACTTCACCGGCAAGTACTTCCGTTGCCGTGGACGGCATTTCGTCGCACCGTCGCCCCAGGGCCGGCCCGTGCTGTGGCAGGCAGGTTCGTCGGACGAGGGGCGCAGGTTCGCGGCGGCGACCGCGGAAGCGGTGTTCGCGATCCATCCGACGGTCGAGACCATGCGCGACTACACCCGCGACATGCGGGCGCGGATCGCCGCAGCGGGTCGCGACCCCGCGTCGGTGAAGTTCTACTACGGCGTGCAGCCCATCGTGGCACTCAGCGACACCGAGGCTCGGGCGAAGGCTGAGTACCTCGAGTCGCTGGTCCATCCGGACGCCACGTTGGCCATGCTGTCCGGGCAGCTCGGTGTCGACTTCTCCGCGTTCGACCCGGCAACGCCGTTGGCCGACATTGCGGTCCCCGGCATCCAGGGCGTTAAAGACGCGCTGGTGGCGAGCGGCGCCGGCGAAGCGGTGACGATCGCCGAGGCCGCACACACCTACTCGTTCCGGTTCTCGATGCCGCAGGTCATCGGCTCCCCTGCCACCGTGGCCGATCAGCTCGAGCACTTCATGGATGAGGGCGGCGCCGACGGCTTCATGCTGTTGGCCACCTACACGCCGGGCTGCTTCGAGGAATTCGTCGACATGGTGGTGCCGGAACTGCAGCGCCGGGGGCGCTACCGACGGGCCTACCCGGCAAAGACGTTGCGCGACAACATCCTTCTCGACTGACTGCGTTGTGGCCGCGGGTCAGATCTGGACGAGCAGAAATCCGCCGGCGAGCACGACAGCCGCTCCGAGCAGAAGCGTCAGCCAGACCCAGGCCACCGACATCCCAGCTCTCGCGGACGTTTCGGCGATCAGCCACGGTGTCGTCGGATCCTCCACCTGCGTGACGGTACCGATGAGTGGTCCCACCGATGCAGGGTTACGATCAGGCTGCGCGATACCCCCTGCACGCGCGGAGATCAGGATCGGTCGGCGTTCTTGGCCATCAACGTCACCACCGTGTAGGCCTGATTGGTGACGCCCGGAGCGCACACCATGGCCTCGACGACCGTCGCGACCGCGACGGCCATCGCGTGCTGACACCGCTCGCCCGGGCGATCCGACCGCGTGCTGCGCTGGGTCGGAATGTCCTCTGCGACTTCCACCGGCGCCCGCTGCCAGGTCGCCGGCGCGCTCCCACCGGTCGTGACCGGGACACCCACGCACACATCCCACGACAGCTCCGACATGTCCCGGATGCGCTGAGCCTCCTTGGCCGAGCGGACGACGACCACACTTTGGTCCACCGAGCCCGTCGCCGATCGGGACGACCTGGTCAGGACCGACGTCGGACCCGCGTCGCGATAGATGTTGCGATCGGCGATGCCGACCGTGTGGACACAGCCCGGTGGCCTGGTTCCCTTCGCGAGCTCGTCGGTGAAGTCTTTGCCGTCGGGCTCACTGTGAAAACCGCTGGTGTGCATGAGGTCATCCAGTTCGACATCGTTGAGCAACACCGAGTCCAAGCCGCCTGTCGGGGCGGGCACCGCGGTGCCCTCGACGCCTCCACTGCAGCCGGCTACGAGGACGGCCACCGCGACGATCAGCCCCCGTCGCACTTCGAGACCTACTTCTTGGCCTTGTCCGCGGTAGCTTCGGTGGACAGCGCGGCGACGAACGCCTCCTGCGGAACGTCGACCCGGCCGATGGTCTTCATCCGCTTCTTGCCTTCCTTCTGCTTCTCCAGCAGTTTGCGCTTGCGGGTGATGTCACCGCCGTAGCACTTGGAGAGCACGTCCTTGCGGATGGCCCGGATGTTCTCGCGTGCAATGATTTTCGAGCCGATCGCGGCCTGCACCGGCACCTCGAACTGCTGGCGCGGGATGAGCTCTTTGAGCTTGGTTGTCATCTTGTTGCCGTACGCGCTGGCGCCGTCCTTGTGGACGATCGCGGAGAACGCGTCGACGGCCTCGCCCTGCAGCAGGATGTCGACCTTGACCAGGGCGGCCTCCTGCTCGCCCGCCTCCTCGTAGTCGAGGCTCGCGTAGCCGCGGGTGCGCGACTTCAGCGAGTCGAAGAAGTCGAAGATGATCTCGCCCAGCGGCATCGTGTAGCGCAGCTCCACCCGCTCGGGCGAGAGGTAGTCCATCCCGCCGAGTTCGCCGCGCCGGGACTGGCAGAGCTCCATGATCGTGCCGATGAACTCACTCGGCGCGATGATCGTCGTCTTGACGATGGGCTCGTGCACCTCGCGGACCTTGCCTTCGGGCCAGTCCGACGGGTTGGTGACGACCATTTCGGTGCCGTCGTCCTTGACCACGCGGTAGACGACGTTGGGCGAGGTGGAGATCAGGTCGAGGTTGAACTCGCGCTCGAGTCGCTCCCGGGTGATCTCCATGTGCAGCAGTCCGAGGAAGCCGCACCGGAAGCCGAACCCCAGCGCGACCGACGTCTCCGGTTCGTACGTCAGCGCCGCGTCGTTGAGCTGCAGCTTGTCGAGCGCCTCGCGCAGCACCGGGTAGTCCGATCCGTCGACCGGGTAGAGGCCCGAGTAGACCATCGGCTTGGGTTCGCGGTATCCCGTGAGCGCCTCGGTGGCGCCCTTGCGGGCCGTCGTCACCGTGTCGCCGACCTTGGATTGACGGACGTCCTTCACGCCGGTGATGAGGTACCCGACCTCGCCGACGCCCAGGCCGTCGGACGGCTTGGGTTCGGGCGAGACGATGCCGACCTCGAGGAGTTCGTGGGTGGCGCCGGTCGACATCATCGCGATGCGCTCGCGGGGGGTGATCTTGCCGTCGACGACGCGCACGTAGGTCACCACGCCGCGATAGATGTCGTACACGGAGTCGAAGATCATCGCGCGGGCCGGAGCGTCGGCGTCACCGGTCGGTGCGGGCACCTGGCGCACGACCTCGTCGAGCAGCGCGGCGACGCCCTCACCCGTCTTGCCCGACACGCGCAGCACGTCGGAGGGTTCGCAGCCGATGATGTGCGCGAGCTCACCGGCGTAGCGGTCCGGGTCGGCGGCGGGCAGGTCGATCTTGTTCAGTACCGGGATGATCGTCAGGTCGCGGTCCAGCGCCAGGTAGAGGTTGGCCAGCGTCTGCGCCTCGATTCCCTGCGCGGCGTCGACCAGCAGCACGGCGCCCTCGCAGGCTTCCAGCGCGCGGGAGACCTCGTAGGTGAAGTCGACGTGGCCGGGTGTGTCGATCAGATGCAGAACGTGCTCGGAATCGCCGACTGTCCAGGGCAGACGCACGTTCTGCGCCTTGATCGTGATGCCGCGTTCCCGCTCGAT
Organism: Actinomycetes bacterium; assembly: GCA_023404955.1. Lineage (GTDB taxonomy): Bacteria > Actinomycetota > Actinomycetes > Mycobacteriales > Mycobacteriaceae > Mycobacterium. Next base: position 5,250 of record JAEXZY010000099.1, on the reverse strand, counting down.
GTCCATCCGGTCCAGGTACTGCGCCCGCATGTCGCGGTCGGAGACCACGCCGGTGAGCTGCAGCATCCGGTCGGCCAGCGTCGACTTGCCGTGGTCGATGTGGGCGATGATGCAGAAGTTGCGGATCAGCTCTGGAGGGGTCGCAGACGGCTCGAGAGGCTTTGAGGCACGGGGTGACATGTCTCGTCGAGTCTACCGGCGCGTGGCCCTGCGAACGTCGGATGCCTCGGCCGCCGCGGTGCGGGATCGAACGATATCGACCACCGCGCAGACACGCCAGCGAAACCACGCATGAGAAAGAGTTAACCGATCTGTCTCTTGTCAGCGGGTGCCGCGGGCAAGAATGCTCGATCTGGCGGCCGTCCACTGCGCGAAACCCCCAGTCGCGCTCGGCTCGCCCCGGAGAGATCATCGTGACGAACGCACGCCCTGTGCCCCCGCCCCCTTCCTCCCCCTCGCACCCCGCGATCCGTCCGCACGCGCGGCGCGGCCTCGCGGTGGCGACCGTGTTCGCGACGGTCGCCGCGGGCGTGATCTTCGCTCCCGCGGCGCACGCGGCCGCGGGCCCCGGCGCTCCGGTGGTGATCTCGGAGGTCTACGGCGGCGGCGGCAACAACGGCGGCGCGTTCAACCGCGACTTCATCGAGCTCGCCAACGTCTCGGGCGCGCCGGTCGACCTCTCGGCCTTCAGCGTGCAGTACGCCGCGGCGACGGGCGCCTCGTGGCAGGTGACGCCGCTGAGCGGCATCACGGTGCCCGCGGGCGGTCAGGTGCTCATCGGCGAGGCGGCGGGCACGGATGCCACGCAGCCGGGCTTCACCGCCGACGTCGAGGGCTCGATCGCCCTCGCCGGCACGCAGGGCAAAGTGGCCCTCGTCTCGAACCAGACCGCCCTGTCGGGAGCGACCGGGATCGCCACGCGCGCCGACGTGGTCGACCTCGTCGGCTGGGGCGGCGCCACCCACTTCGCCGGCAGCGCCGCCGCCCCCGCGACGACGAACGGCACGAGTGTGGCCCGCGCGGCGGACTTCGCGAACTCGGGCGACAACAAGGCCGACTTCACCGCCGGAACGCCCACGCCCACCGGGCTCGGCGCCGCCCCCACCGATCCCACCGATCCCACCGATCCCACCGATCCCACCGACCCGACGGATCCGACCGACCCCACCGTGGTCGCGATCGCCGACGTCCAGGGCACGGGTGACGCCTCGCCGCTGGCCGGCCAGACCGTCACCACCGAGGGTGTCGTCACGGCCGCCTACCCGACCGGCGGGTTCGACGGCTACGTCATCCAGACCTCGGGCACGGGCGGGTCGATCGACCTGGCCGCGCACGCGGCATCCGACGCCCTCTTCGTCTACGCGCCCGCCGCCGTGACCGAGGTCGCCACGGGCGACACGGTGCGGGTCACCGGTGTCGTGTCGGAGTGGAACGGGCTCACCGAGCTGACCGTCGCCCCCGGCGCCGCGCAGCGCATCGACGCGCAGCCCGCACCCCCACCGGCGACCGTCACGTGGCCGAGCGACGGCGCCCAGCGCGAATCGCTCGAGTCGATGCTCATCGCGCCGCAGGGCCCCTTCACGGTGTCGAACACCTACTCGACCAACCAGTACGGCGAGGTCGGCCTCGCCGCCGGCACCACCCCGCTGCACCAGCCCACCGACGCCGCCCGCCCCGGCACGCCCGAGGCCGCCGCGGTCACCGCCGACAACGCCGCACGCGCCGTCACTCTCGACGACGGCACGAGCATCAACTACCTCTCGGCGGCCAACAGCGCCCTCACCCCGGCCTACGTCTCGCTCGTGGAGCCGATCGTCGTGGGCGCCTCGGTCACCTTCACCGACCCGGTGATCGTCGACTACCGCAACAACGGGTGGAAGCTGAACCCCACCGCGCCGCTCGCCGGCAACGGCTCGGGCACCGACGGCGTCGCATTCTCCGACCCGCGCACCACCGCCCCCGATGCGGTCGGCGGCGACGTGCGGCTCGCGTCGTTCAACGTGCTCAACTACTTCACGACGCTCGGCACCGATTCGTCCTCGTGCGTGGCGTACAAAGACCGCTTCGGTGACGGCGTCACCGTGCGCGACGGCTGCCCGCAGCGCGGAGCGTGGGACGCCGCCGACCTCGGTCGCCAGCAGGCGAAGATCGTCACGGCCATCAACGCCCTGGATGCCGATGTCGTGGGCCTGATGGAGATCGAGAACTCCGCCGCACTCGGCGAGAAGACCGACGAGGCGACCTCGACCCTGGTCGACGCGCTCAACGCCGCCGCCGGTGCGGGCACGTGGGCCTTCGTGCCGTCGTCGAGCGATCTGCCGCCCGCCGCCGAGCAAGACGTCATCACGAACGCGATCATCTACCGCACCGCCGCCGTCGAACGCGTGGGCGACTCCCGCGCCCTCGGCGACCAGAGCGACGACGGCGAGGCCTTCCAGAACGCCCGCGAACCGATCGCACAGGCCTTCACCCCCGTCTCGGGCGGCGACCCGTTCCTCTTCGTCGTGAACCACTTCAAGTCGAAGGGTTCCGCCGGTCCCTGGCCGGGTGACGCCGACGCCGGTGACGGCCAGGGGTCGTCGAACGAGTCGCGCGTGCGTCAGGCGACGGCGCTGCGTGACTGGGTCACCGGCATCCGGGGCGACGTCGACACGGTGGCCCTCGCCGGCGACTTCAACTCGTACACGCACGAAGACCCGCTGCAGGTGCTCTACGACGCCGGCTACGTCGACGCGGCGAGCGCCTTCGGGGTGCCGAGCTCGTCGTACAGCTTCTCGGGGCTGTCGGGCTCGCTCGACCACATCCTGCTGAGCGGCGGCGCGAAGGCCCGTGCCACGGGCGCCGACATCTGGAACATCAACTCCGGTGAGTCGGTCGCGCTCGAGTACAGCCGCTACCGCAGTCACGGCACGGAGTTCTATGCGCCGGATGCCTACCGCTCGAGCGACCACGACCCGGTGCTCGTCGGCCTCGCCGCTGCCGCTCCCCCGGTCGAACTGACCCTGCTCGGCATCAACGACTTCCACGGTCGCATCGACCAGAACACGGTCGCCTTCGCCGGCACCGTCGAGCAGCAGCGAGCGGTGGCCTCCGGCCCCACCCTGTTCCTCTCGGCGGGCGACAACATCGGCGCCTCGCTGTTCGCGTCGTCGGTCGCGAAAGACCAGCCCACGATCGACGTGCTGAACGCGCTCGGGCTGCAGGCCTCGGCGGTCGGCAACCACGAGTTCGACCGCGGGTTCGCCGACCTCTCGGGGCGCGTGTCGGAGGCATCCGACTACCCCCAGCTCGGCGCCAACGTGTACCTCAAGGGCACGACGACGCCGGCGCTGCCGGAGTACGCGCTGCTTCAGGCCGGCAGCCTCACCGTCGGCGTGATCGGCGCCGTCACCGAAGAGACCCCGACCCTCGTGAGCCCGAACGGCATCAGCGGGATCGACTTCGGCGACCCGGTCGCCGCGGTCAACCGGGTGGCCGCGCAGCTGACCGACGGAGACCCGTCGAACGGCGAGGCCGACGTGTTGGTGGCGCTGTACCACGAGGGCGCCGGCGCGGGCACGCCCGACGGCGCGACCCTGGATCAGGAGCTCGCCGCGGGCGGAGCCTTCGCCTCGCTCGTGAACGACACCGACCCGAAGGTCGCCGCGATCTTCACCGGCCACACGCACAAGGAATACGCCTGGTCGGCACCGATCCCCGGCACCGACCGCACCCGACCGGTCGTGCAGACCGGCTCGTACGGCGCGAACCTCGGCAAGATCACCCTGACGATCGAGCCGGGCACCGGCGCGGTCACCGCGCACACCGAACAGCTCGTGAAGCGCACGACCACTCCGGCGGCCGAGCTCGTCTCGACCTATCCGAACGTCGCCGCGGTGGATGCCATCGTGAAGAAGGCGCTCGCCGCCGCCGCCGAGGTCGGCAACACCGCCATCGGCGAGGTGTCGGCCGACATTACGACGGCCTTCGCGGGCGGTTCGTTCGTCGACGGCGTGTGGACCGGCGGCACCCGCGACGACCGCGCGAGCGAGTCGGCCCTCGGCAACACGGTGGGCAACATGCTGCGCGACAGCCTGTCGACCCTGCCGAACGGCGCCGTGATCGGTGTGACCAACCCGGGTGGCCTCCGCTCGGAGCTGTGGAACACGCAGGCCGAGTTCGGGGCGGCGGCGGTACCGGGCCTCGCCGACGGAACGATCTCGTTCTCGCAGGCGAACGCCGTGCTGCCGTTCAACAACACGCTCGCGCTCGTCACGCTCACGGGCGCCCAGTTCACGACCCTGCTCGAGCAGCAGTGGCAGCGCGGGCCCGACGGTTCGGTGCCTCAGCGCCCGTACCTGCAGCTGGGGCTGTCCGACAACGTGCACTACACGTACGACGCAGCACTGCCCGAAGGGCAGCGCATCACCTCGGTGACCGTGAACGGCGCTCCGATCGACCCGGCGGCGAGCTACCGGATCGGCACGTTCTCGTTCCTCGCGACGGGCGGAGACAACTTCCGCGTGTTCCAGCAGGGCACCGACTACGTCGACACGGGCCTCGTCGACTACGAGGCGTGGATGGACTACATCGCCGACGGCTCGCCGCTGGCACCCTCGTTCGCCAAGCACGCCGTGCAGGTGAGCGGCGTTCCCGCGAAGACCACCGCGGGCGAGGCGGTCACCTTCCAGGTGAGCGGGCTCAACCTCACCAGCCGCGGCGCACCCGAGAACACGACCCTGCAGGTCGCCCTCGGCGACACCGCCCTCGGCGAGGTGCCGGTCGCCGCGGGAGCGGCAACCGTGACGGTCACCCTCCCGGCGGGCACCCCGGCGGGCGCGGCGACGCTCACGCTCACCGCCCCGGCATCGGGCACCGTCGTCACCGTGCCGATCACGGTCGAGCGGGCGGTGGTCGCCGCGACGACCACCACGCGCCTCATCGCGATCCTGCCGGTGCACATCAACCGCATCCTGCCCTCGACGCTCGTCGCGAACGTGCAGCAGCAGGGCGGCGCGCGGCCCGAGGGCGTCGTGGTGTTCCGTGAGGGCGAGAAAGTGATCGCCACGGTGCCCGTCACGCGCGGTGTCGCCACGCACCGTCTCGGGCGACTCGGGCTCGGCACACACACCTACACGGCGACCTTCGAGCCCGCCGACACGACCGTCGCCTCGGGTTCGACGAGCGCGCCGGTGCGGGTGCGGGCGCTGTTCTGACGCACGGGTCTGTACGGTGACGGTCGCTGCGGCGTCGGGGCTCGCCCCCGGCGCC
>JAEXZY010000056.1 GCA_023404955.1 Actinomycetes bacterium | reverse complement strand
GGGCGCGGTAGGCCTGCTGCAAGTCGGTGAGCAGGGGGGAGTCGGACCATTCGTCGGTGGTGATGTGGTGCAGCAGCAGTACGACGGTGGTGCTGTGGTCGGAATGGGTGACGATCGTGATGCGCAGCGGCGTTTCCCGGGTCAGGTCGAATCTGTGGGTGGTGGCGCGGGCGATGATGTCCTCGAGCGGGCCGTTACTGTCGTCGAGCATCTCGATGGGTGGCGTGCTGTCAGGTGCCAGGATCGTTTGGGTGAATCCGCCGTCGTGTTCGGTGAAGACCGTGCGCAAGGTTTCGTGCCGGGCGACCACATCACCGACCGCGGCCATGAACGCCGCAACATCGAAACCGTCGCCGACCGTGACGATCAGGGGATAGTTGTAGACCGTTCCGGTCTCGGCGAGCCGGTCGACGATCAGCATGCGTTCCTGGGCGGCCGAGACCGGGACGAGCGCCGGGCGCTCGCGCGCGACGAGCGCGGGACGCGACGGGCCCGACGGTGATGCGTCGTCGATGAGGTCGGCCAACCCCGCCACGGTCGGGTGGTCGAACACGTCACGCAGAGACAGATCCACACCGAACGATGACCGCACCCGGCTGATCAACCGGATAGACGACAACGAATGCCCGCCCAGTGCAAAGAAATCGGCGTCCACCCCAGTCACCGGCATCCCGAGCACGTCGGCGAAGACATCGCACAGCTCGTGCTCCGTCTGCGTCTCGGGTGGACGTCCGGAGTCCACGTCGGCGTCGATGTCGGGCAGCGCGCGGATGTCGAGCTTGCCGTTGTCGGTGAGCGGCAACGCCTCGACGAACCCGATGGCTGCCGGCACCATGTGTTGCGGCAGTGCGGCTTTCACGTGCCCGCGCAACTGCGCCGAGAGGTCGGCGTCGCCGGCGGCGACCACATAGGCCAGCAGCCTGTGCGAGCCGGCCGGGTCGGGGGCGGCGATCACCGCCGCCTGCGTCACCGCGGGATGGTCGTGCAACACGGCCTCGATCTCGCCGAGTTCCACCCGGTGACCGCGGATCTTCACCTGGTCGTCGGAGCGCCCCAGGTAGTCGATGTTGCCGTCGCGCCGCCGACGGACCACGTCGCCGGTCCGGTACATGCGGTCCCCGGACCGGAACGGGTTGGCGACGAAGCGCTGGGCCGTCAGCCCCGCCCGGTTCCGGTACCCGTGGGCCAGCCCAGCCCCGGAGATGTACAGCTCACCGGCCACCTCGTCGGGCACCGGACGCAGCCAGGCGTCGAGGACGTACACCCGGGTGTTCCAGATCGGTGCGCCGACGGTCGGTGTCGCGCTGTCGTCGGTGCCCGCACCGAGGGTGTTGATGGTGTACTCGGTGGGTCCGTACAGGTTGTAGCCGTAGCTCGTGTCGCTGTCGCGCAATCGATTCCACACGCTCTGTGACACCGCCTCGCCACCCAGCAGCACCAGGACGGGGGGATGAGGGGGATCGAGGAGGCCGTGCTCGAACAGCAGCGCGGCGTAGGTCGGCGTCACGTTGACGACGTCGATCCGGTGATCGTGGCAGTAGGCGACCAGAGCCACGGCGTCACGGCGCAACTCCTCGTCGCAGATGTGCACCTCGTGGCCTTCGATCAGCCACAGCAGCTCCTCCCACGACATGTCGAAGGAGAACGACACGGTGTGCGCGATCCGCATGCGGCGGCCACCAGCCCGCTCGATCGCAGGCCCGAAGATCGCCTCGCGGTGGTTGAGGTGCATGTTGGTCAAGCCCCGGTGGGCCGTGGACACACCCTTCGGGGTGCCGGTCGAACCCGACGTGTAGATCAGGTAGGCCGGCGCGTCGAGCGGGGGCGTGTAGCCGTCCCAGTCTGCGGATGCGGCCGCCAACGTCGCAGCGATATCGGAAGAGTCGAGGACCAGCTGGGGACGCTCCGAGAGCCCTCCGATGCGATCGGCAACGGCGCCTGTGGTGAGGACGTAGGCCGGCTCGGCGTCGGCGAGCATCACCCGCAGCCGCTCGTCGGGGTAATCCAGTTCGAGCGGCAGATACGCCGCGCCGGCGCGGAGCACGGCGAACAGGGCGATCACCGCGTCGATCGAGCGCGGCATGGCCAACGCCACCGTCGCGCCCTCGCCGACCCCGTTGTCCCGCAGCAGCCGGGCCAGGCGGTTGATCGACGTCTGCAGCGCGGCATAGTCGACGCGGTCGTTCCCGCACACCAGTGCGGTCAGCTCAGGGGACTGCTGGGCGCGTTCGGCGAGCAGGTCGGTGACCGATGCCGTCGGTAGGGGCCGGTCCGTCGCGGTCTCGGCCGTGGCGAGTTGCCGGTGTTCGTCGGCCAGCACGAGCGGGATCGTGCCCAGGGGATCGGTTCCGCGCGCGAGCGCCACGAACTCCAGCACCTGTTGCAGTCGGTCGAGCAGACGCTGCGCGTGGGCGCGGTCGACGACGTCCGGGCGGTATTCGAGCTTGACCCACAGCCGTCGCCCCGGGGATGCGACCCAGGTCAGGGGATAGTGCGACGCGTCCACCGAATCGTGGCCGACGATGCCGTGGTCGGTTTCGAGGTCGGTGAACGTGTCGTCGTCGAGGAAGTTCTGCAGCACGAACAGGCTGTCGAAAAGCGGTGTTCCCGCGGGGGTTCCGGTGTTCCCCAGGGCGCGCTGGATGTCACCGAGCCCCAGGTACTCGTGGTCCATCATGGCCAACCGGTCGGACTGCACGGCGCGCACGGTGTCATCGAGGCGGTGCTGCGGCGACAGCCGCACCCGGGTGGGCACCGTGTTGAGGAACAAGCCGATGACGTCGGCGATGCCGTCGATCTCGGTCGGCCTGCCGGCCACGGTCGAGCCGAACACCACGTCCTGGCTTGCCGTTTCGTAGCCGATGACCATCGCCAACGCGGTGCTGATGATCGCATTCAGGGTGACCCCGCACTCCCGGGCCCTGGCCCGCAGCGCGCTGGTCTGGTCCGGGGAGAGCAGGAATTCCAGGCGCAGCGCGAGTGTCGGCTCGGTGCCGACGGCCGCCGGAACCAGCAGCGACGGACCGGGGAGCCCGGCGAGCGCCTCGGCCCAGCGGCGGGCGGATTCCTCGGTGTCACGCTGGGCGAGCCAGGCCAGGTAATCGGTGAAGCCCGCGACAGGAGCCGGCAGCTCGGCGGGTTCACCCTGCCGCACAGCCGAATACGCGGTGAAGAGCTCTCTGAGCAACTGCTCGCGCGACCACCCGTCGAGCAGCAGGAAGTGGTAGCTGAAGATCAGCCGATCGGCCCGCCCGGTGCGCACCACGGTGAAGCGTGCCAGCGGTGGTGACGACAGGTCGAAGGTGCGCTCGCGATCGGCGCGGGTGACACGGTCGAGTGTCTCCTGGACGGCCCCGGCACCGGTGACGTCGAGAATCTCGACGTTGACCGGCGGGTCGACGGCGATCGCCGCGACCGGTTCCGGCGTCCCATCCGCCCAGAATGCCGAGCGCAGAACAGGATTGCGCGCCATCACCACCGCGAACGCGCTCCGCAGCGCGTCGACGTCCACGGGCTCGGCCATGTCGAAGACGTTCTGCACGATGTACACCGCGGCCGGTGAGTAGCGCGCCTGGAAGTACACGCCCTGCTGCAGCGGCGACAGCGGCCAGATCGTCTCGACGGGGACCGGCACGGCGGCCTGCACCGTGTCGATCTGATCCTGGTCGAGGGTGACCAAGGGAAGGTCCGACGGAGTCAGCGTGTGGGTCGCAGTTCCGGCCGCCGCGCCGAGCTCCCGCAGGACGTTGACCCAGTGCCCGGCGATGGCGGTCGCGTCGCCGTCGGAGAACTCCCCGTCGGCGTAGGTGAACACCGCGCGCAATCTCGGGCCGTCCGCGGTGTCGTCGCAGTGGGCGTTGACCTCCAGCAGATATGGCGTCCCGAGATCGGGATCGGGATCGGTGCGCAGTGTCTCCGGTGCCGGCTGCCAGTCGGCGTCGCCGGCGGACCAGCGCCCGAGGTAGTTGAACAGCAGCTGCGGAGCCGGCAGCCGGCCGAGCGCGCCGGCGGTGCGCGGATTGCAGTAGCGCAGGAGCCCGAATCCAATGCCGCCGTCGGCGCTCACCCGCACGGCTTCCTTGACGCCGCGCAGGGCCGTCACCAGATCGGTGTCGTCGCAACGCAGTCGCACCGGGGAGATGGCGGTGAACCAGCCGACGGTGCGGGACAGGTCGATGTCGTCGCCCCACCGGTCACGGCCGTGGCGTTCGATGTCGACGACCAGCGGCGCATTCGCGGCGCGGCCGGCGCCACGGCGCCATCGGTTCACTGCGACGGTCAGCGCGGTGAGCAGCGTCTCGGTCACATCGGCGTTCGCCAGCTCTGGGACTGTGGTGAGCAACGGCACGGTGTCGGCCACGTCGAGGGTCACCTCGTGATCGCGGGTCGCACCGACCGTGAGCCCCACGCCCAGCGCATCCGGATCGAGTTCCCCGCCGGGTGCCAGCGTGGCGGACCAGTGCTCGAACTCTGTGAGCCGGGAGGCGCGCTGAGCCTGCTCGGTGACGGCGCGCGCGTACGCACGGTACGACATCGGAACAGCGGGTAGGGCCCGAGTGCCGGTGTGGCGGCAGGCGTCGGCGAGATCATCGATCAGGATGTGCCAGGACACCGCGTCGACGGCGAGGTGGTGGATCACCAGGATCAGCCGGCCCTGGGCATCGGGGCCTCGGTCGAACCACACTGCCTGCAGCATCGTCTGTGCTTCGGGATCGAGGCGGCCCGTGGCGGCATCCGACTCGACGGCGATCGCTTCGGCCAGTTCGTCGTCGGTCATGGTCGACGCGTCGACACGGGTCAGCGGTGCCGCCCCGGTCGCAACCGTTTCCAAGGTCCACAGGGTGGGCACCGGTCGCAGTAGACGCATCCGGAGTGCATCGTGGCGTTCGACGAGTGTCCGCAACGCGGCCTCGAGAACCTCGACGGTGAGTCCCGGCGGCGTCCGCAGGACCTCACTCTGGTTGAACCTGGAGATCGTGCCTCCGAGTTCGGCCTGTCTCAGCACGATCGGCGGCAGGGGGACTTCGCCCGCCGGGTCGGCCGGCTGGGCCGGCTGGTCCGAGGTCGGAGAGGTCGCAGCGTCCGCCTCGGCCACCTCCGCGAGCGCGGCGGGGGTGCGCGCCGTGAACACCTGCTGCGGCGTGATTCGCAGCCCGGCGCGGCGGGCGAGGTTGACGAGCTGGATGGCGACGATGCTGTCTCCACCCATCGTGAAGAAGTCGTCGTCCACCGCGACGGGGACGCGCAGGATCTGGCTGCACAGTTCGGCGATGTGGGCGGCGGCGCCCCCCGGCTCCGGGTCGGCGACCGCGGTGGCGCCGTAGGGCGCAGGCAGCGCCGCCCGATCGAGCTTGCCGTTGACCGTCAAGGGTAATTCCTCCAGTGTCACGAAGGTCGCCGGCACCATGTAGGCCGGGATGCGTTCTGTCAGCGCACGTTTGATGTCGGCGGTAGCGAGCGGACGGTCGGTGACCAGATATCCGACGAGAGTGGCGCGCCCGGAGTCGTCGGTGTGTACCGCGGTGGCGGCGTTGCGGACATCGGGCAGGGCCGCCAGCGCGGCTTCGACCTCACCGAGCTCGATGCGGTAGCCGCGGATCTTCACCTGGTGATCGGATCGGCCGACGTACACCAGATCACCGCTGCGCATTCGCATTGCGGTGTCCCCGCTGCGGTAGAGCCGACGTCCTGTTGCGTCGTAGGGGTCGGCGACGAACCGGCCGGCGGTGAGCCCAGGTTTCCCGAGGTAGCCGCGCGCGACCTGGTCTCCGGAAACGTAGATCTCTCCGACGGTGCCCGTGGGCACGGGCCGCAGTCGCTCGTCGAGCAGGTGCACGGTGAGGCCGGGCAGTGCGCCGCCGATCACGCCACGTTCGGCAGTATCCCGCGACGTCAGTGGCCGGTACGAGACGTGCACGCAGGTCTCGGTGATGCCGTACATGTTGACCAGCTGTGGTCCGGTGGGTCCGCGGTCGAGCCAGCCGCCGAGCCGCGAGGCGTCGAGTGCCTCCCCGCCGAAGATCACGTAGCGCAGACTCAGGTCGGGACGAAGTCGGCTTTCGGCGTCGACGAGCGCATAGAACGCCGAGGGTGTCTGGTTCAGCACCGTGACCCGGTGGTCGGTCAGCAGCCGCAGGAACCGTTCCGGGTCCCGTGCGTCGGCGCCGCTCACCAGCACCAGACGCGCACCGTGGAGCAGCGCGCCCCACATCTCCCAGACCGAGAAGTCGAACGCCGCAGAGTGGAACATCGTCCAGGCGTCGTCGGCGGTGAAGTCGAAATGCTCTGCCGCAGCGGCGAACAACGCGGCAACGTTGCGGTGGCTGACCGCCACACCCTTGGGTACTCCGGTCGATCCGGACGTGTAGATCACGTAGGCCGTGTGATCTGGCAGCGCGGATTCCGGACGGGGGGAGTCCGGGGGCGAGTCAGTCCCGATGTCGGCGAGCGTCACGACCGGCATGCGCCCGACCACCGCCCGGTCCGGCCGATCGGTCAGCACACACACCGGCGCCGCATCGGTGAGGATGTGGCGCAGCCGCGCCTCCGGGGAGTCGGGATCCAGCGGAACGTAGGCGCCGCCGGCCTTGACGACGCCGACCAGCGCGACGATGAGATCCAGTGAGCGGGGCAGCGCGACCGCCACCCGCGATTCCGGGCGCACACCGAGACCGCGCAGGGCGGTCGCGACCCGCGTCGCCTGCGCATCCAGTTCGGCATAGGTCAGCGACCCCTCCTCCCCGGTGACGGCGACGGCGTTCGGGTGCCGGGTGACGATCTCGGAAAACGCCTGGGCCAGTCTCAGTTCCGTCGCTGACGACTCGGCGGGCGCGGCGTCGAACGAGGCGCCGAGGTCCAGCGCGCCGATCGGGGTGTCGGCGTCGGCGGCCAGCGCGGTGAGGATCATCTCGAGGTGGTCGGCGTAGCGGTCGGCCTGCCGAGGATCGACAACGGTCGCGTCGTAGGAGATCTCGATGACCAGCTCGTCGCCCAGGTAGGCGATGACGGCCACCGGATAGTGCGGGGCGTCGGTCCCGACGAAACCGTCGAAGGCCAACAGATCCGGACGCCGCTCCGACGATGTGGTCGGGAAGTTCTCGACCACGACGAGGGTGTCGAACAGCTCTCTGACACCGGCGAGACGGGCGAGTTCGGTCAAGCCGACATGGTGGGCATCCAGCACACCGCTCTGACGTTCGGCCATATCCGACAGCGCCGCGCCGAGCGACGTGTCGTGCTGCCACGACATCGCGACGGGGATCGTGTTGATCAGCAACCCGACCACCGTGTCCACGCCATCCAGGTCGCCGTCGCGGCCCGAGACCGTGGACCCGAACACCACCTCGCGGCGATCGAGCAGGCGGCCCAGCATGATTCCCCAGGCGCCGTGCACGATGGCCGACATCGTCAGCCCCCGGGCGCGGCCGACTGCTGCCAGCGCGGAGGTCAGCTCGGCCGGCAACCTACGGGTACTGCTGTGGTGTTCACCAGATGCCGCTGCACCCCGATCGCCCTGCAGCAGAGTCGGTGTCGCTCCGTTCAGCGCTTCGCGCCACGCGCTGATGGCCGCGTCGCGGTCGCGGGCGAGTATCGATTCGACGTGGTCGCGCAGCGTCACCGGCACCGGGTCGAGGTCGGCCCGCCGCCCGAGCGTCGCGTTGTGCGCGGCCACGATGTCGCCGAAGATCACCGGATAGGACCAGCCGTCGGCGATGATGTGGTGCATCGTCTGGATCAGCCGATGGTCGTCCTCGGTCACGGACACCAGCACGTACCGCACCAGCGGTGCCTGCGAGAGATCGAAGGCGCGAGCGAGTTCCCGGCGGGCGATGTCGTCCACCTCGGCCAGCTCACCAGACTCCGTGGCGATCTCGACCTCGACGTCAGACCAGATCACCTGTGCCAGACGGCCGTCCTCCAATTCGGTGAAACTCGCCCGCAGTGCCTGATGCCGGTCCACCACGCGCCGGATCGCGCGCGTCAGCGCGTCCGGGTCGACGGGGCCCGACAGTGTCGCGATCTGCTGGATGCGATAGGTATCGGCTGACGTGTCGGTACTCCCGCCGAACACCGAGTGGAAGTACATGCCCTGCTGCAGGGGAAGCAGCGGAAGGACATCATCCACCCGGCCGCTGCGCTCCAGCGTGTCGACATCGGCTTGGCTGAGCCGGGCCAGCGGGAAGTCCGAGGGTGTGCGGCCGGTCAGCGAGGTGCAGCGCGCGACCGCCTCCAGCGCGGCACGCCACAGGTCGGCCAGCTCGCCCACGGCGTCGGGGTCGAGGAGCTGCTGGGGGAACGCGAGCGTGATGCCGAGGGTCGGGCCGTCGCTCGACTCTTCGGCCAGCGCGGTGATCTCCAGTGCCACTGCGGGATTCGCGGGGTCGACCCCTTCTCGCAGTGCGCCGATGGTCGGCACCGGGTCCCAGTCCCGTCCGCTGCCGCCGGCGAAGCGGCCGAGATAGTTGAACAGAATCTGCGGCGCCGGCGCGGCGAGGTCAGGGTCGGTGGTGAGGTACCGGAGTACGCCGTAGCCGATACCGCGGTCCGGCACGGTCCGCAGTTGCTCCTTGACCGTCTTGACCGCGGCGGCCAAGTGCTCTCCGGCAGCCACCACGTCGGACCAGGGCAGCTCGCCGGGGTCCAGTCGGACCGGGTAGATGGAGGTGAACCAGCCGACGGTGCGGGACAGATCCAGCGGGAGATCGACGGAGTCGGCTTCGCGGCCGTGGCCTTCGACGTTCACGACCGTCGCCGATCCGGCGGCGTGATCGCGTCTGCCGCGCCACTGATGCAGCGCCATCGCCAGCGTCGCGAGCAGCGCGTCGTCGGATCTGCCGTGGAATGCCGCCGGGACGGAGGACAGCACCGCGGCGCTGACGTCGGGGGACAGCGAGAACGTGTGCGTCGCCACGGTGTCCGCCAGATCGACCGACGGATCGAGGGGGCGTGGGCCCAGATCAGGATCCGCCGTCGTCAGCACATCCGCCCAGTACTGGGTCTGATCCCCGAAACGGGCGCAACTGCTCAGCGCTTCGGACCAGGTGCGGAACGGCGTGGGTTCTGCCTCGATGCGGGGCTGCGTGCCGGATTCCACCTGCGTCCAGGACCGACGCAGGTCGTCGGCCAGGATTCGCCAGGAGACACCGTCGATGACGAGGTGATGGATCACGAGCAGCAGTTGGCCCGGTCCGTGCGGCGCGTTCCACCAGTGCGCCTGCACCATCACGCCGTCGGCGGGAGACAGCCGGGACGCCGCCTCGGCGGTCGCCGCGGCGATCGTGGTCGCGTCGAGTTCGGCGGTTGCCATGGTGAGAATCGAGGCCGGGTCGGGCCCCCGCTCGGGGACCGTCAGCTGCCAGCCGTCGGTGCCGGTGCGGAGCCGTGCGCGCAGCATGCCGTGCCCGTCGAGCAGTGCGGCAAGCATGTCGCGCAGAGCCGTCACGGTGAGGGCGGCGGGTGTGCTGAGCACCATCGACTGATAGAAGTTCGTCAACGGTGTCTGCGCGGCAGCGGTTTCGGCGAGCGTGGGGGTTTGCGCGACATCGCCCGTGGCGGCGACGTCGAGCCCACCGAGGGGGTCGGCTGTCGTCGGTGCGGCCTCGGCGAGCGCGGCGAGCGCGGCGACGGTGCGGCGCCGGAACACGTCGCGGGGGGTGATGTGCAGTCCCGCCGAACGGGCGCGGCCGCACAGCGCGATGGACGAGATGCTGTCGCCGCCGAGGGCGAAGAAGTCGTCGTCCGGTCCTATCCCGTCGAGATCCAGGACGGCCGAGACGAACCCGAGCAGCTGCGCCTCCCGCTCGCTGCGGGGACGCCGGCTCTGTTGCCGCGTCGGGGCGACGGGCTCCGGCAGGGCCGACACATCCAGTTTCCCGTTGACCGTGAGCGGAAACGCGTCGACCACGCCGTAGCGGGTCGGCACCATGTACGCGGGCAGCGTCGACGAGAGCTGCGCGTGCAACCGGCCCGCCAGCTCCGTCGCGGCGAGCGACCGGTCGACCGGGATCACGTAAGCCGCCAGCGTTTTCACCGGCGGATCACCGGCCCGGGTACGGACCACGATCGCGCAGCGCGCGACGTCCGGCAGCGCGGCCAGAGCCGCCTCGATCTCGCCCGGTTCGATGCGGTAGCCACGGATCTTCACCTGGTCGTCGGCGCGGCCCAGGTAGTCGAGCAGTCCGCTGCCGGGGCGGCGTCGCACGAGGTCGCCGGTCCGGTACATCCGGCCGCCGGCCACGAACGGATCGGCCGGCATGGTCGCGGCGGTGAGCGCGGCGCGGCGATGGTAACCGCGCGCCAATCCCGTTCCGGCGATGTAGAGCTCACCGACGGTGCCGTCGGGCACCGGCCGCATCGCCTGGTCCAGGACGTAGGCGCGAGTGTTCCAGATCGGACTGCCGACCGTCGGGGTCGGGCTGTCGTCGGTCCCGCCGCCGAGGGTGTTGATCGTGTACTCGGTCGGGCCGTAGAGGTTGTAGCCCGCGGTCGTCGGATGCTCGCGCAGCACCGACCAGACGTGCTCGCTGACCGCCTCGCCGCCCAGCAGTACAAGCGCCGGGGCGCGGGTGTCGAGCAGCCCGGCATCGAACAGGTGGTGGGCGTAGGTGGGCGTGACGTTGACGACGTCGATGGCGTGCTCGCGACAGTAGTCGACCAGTGCGGGCGCGTCGCGCCGCAGGTCCTCGTCGCAGATGTGCACGCGATGTCCGTCGACGAGCCAGAACAGCTCCTCCCAGGACATGTCGAACGAGAACGAGACGGTGTGGGCGATGTCGAGCCGGTCCCGGCCCGCGCGGCCCACGGTGGGCGCGAAGATCGCCTCGCGGTGGTTGAAGTACATGTTCGTCAACCCGGCGTATCCGGTGACGACGCCCTTGGGCGTGCCGGTGGACCCCGACGTGTAGATCAGGTAGGCCGGATGCTGCAAACGCTCTGTCCCGTGGTCGAAGTCGCCGAGCTCGGCGGCGGTCAGCGGATCGGCGGACGTGGCGGCGATGTCTGCGCGGGTGGCCGCATCGTCGAGCACGATGACGTCTGCGCCGTGCTCGGCGCCGCAGTCGGCCACCTCACGCTGCGACGAGGTGGTGAGCAGCAGCGTGGGGCGGGCGTCGGCGATGATGGTGCGCAGCCGACCCAGCGGCAGGTCGAGTTCCAGCGGCAGATACGCCGCACCGGCGCGCAGTACCGCGAACAATGCGACCACCATGTCGATGGAGCGCGGAAGTGCGAGTGCGACATAGGTTTCCGGTACCGCGCCCTGCCGGCGCAGCACGCGGGCCAGCTGATTGACCCTGTCGTCGAACGCGCGGTAGGTCAGCTCGACGTCCCCGAAGACGAGCGCGACGTCGTCAGGGCGCCGGCGTGCCTGCTGCGTCAGCAGTTCGGCGATGGTGACCGGCTCGACAACGCGTGGCTCGGCGTGGCGCTGTGGCGGGGTCGGTACAGGCACGGCGCCGAGCATCGTGGCCGGAGCGTCGGCCAGTGCCTCGAGTACGGCCAGCAGGGTGTCCACCATCTCGCGGGCGCGCTCGTCGCCGACCACGCGGTGCTCGAGTTTCACGGTCAGGCGGCGGCCCGGCGTCAGCACCCAGGTCAGCGGGAAGTGGGTGGTGTCGTGGTAGTCGACATCGACGATGCCGTGCGCGGCGTCCAGATCGGCGAACGTGCCATCGGCGAGGAAGTTCTGCAGCACCACCAGCGAATCGAACAGCGCGGCACCGGATTGGCCGGCAGCCCGCTGGATCTGCCCCAGCCCGAGGTGGTCGTGGGCCATCATGGTCAGCCGCTGCTCGGCGATCGCGGCGACCACGTCGGCCAGAATCATCGCCGGCGCCAAGGCGACGCGGACCGGCACCGTGTTCAGGAACAGCCCGATCGTCTCGTCGATCCCGGCGAGCTCACCCGGGCGTCCCGCCACGGTGGTTCCGACCACGGTGTCGGTGGTGCCTGCGTACCACCCGGTCACGACGGCCACGGCGGTGGTGACGACGGCGTTGAGCGTGACGCCGAGCGCCGCGGCGGTGTCGTCGAGCCGCGCGGTGACGGGTTCGTCGACCGCGACGACGATGCGGCCGGGTTCGGTGTCCACGGGTGCGTCGGTGGGGGGATGTCCGCTTGCCGAGGTGGGCTCATCGAGCCCGGCGAGCAGACTCGTCCAGGCGGCGAGCGCGTCGGTCTCGCCGGTGCGGTCGAGCCAGCGCAGGTAGTCGGTGACCACCCCGGGACGCGGCGTGACGGCACCGTGTTGGCCACGAGAATCGTAGAGGGCGAACAGCTCTCGCAGCACCAGCTCGCGGGACCAGCCGTCGAACAGCAGGAAGTGGTAGGTGAGCAGCATCCGGTCCTGGCCACCGGGGAGCCGTACCACGGTGAGCCGCAGCAGCGGCGGGGCACCGAGATCGAAGGGCGTGGTGCGGTCCTCGTCGATAACCGAGTGCAGCGCGGTGGCGGCCTCGTGCGCCGGACGGTTGGTGAGGTCCACCACGGTGACCGATGCCGGCGGTGCGGTGAGCACGACCTGGATGACCGTGCTGGCGTCGGGGGCAGGGTCGGGCTCGGCGTGCTCGACACTGCGGAACCCGGCACGCAGCTGGGGATGACGGGCCAGCAGGGCGGTGAACGCGGCCTGCAGCGCCGCGACGTCGATACGGCGGTCGACGGTGAACACGTTCTGCGCGATGTAGGTGGTCGTTGGGGCGTCACCGAGCGTGCACTGGTAGTAGACACCCTGCTGCAGCGGTGAGAGGCCCCAGATGTCGTCGAGCGACTCCGCCTCGGTGAACCGCTGCAGCGTCGCCTCCGACAGGCGGATCGTGCCGAACTGCGACACCGAATGTTCCTGTGCCACAGCCCCGTCTGCTGCCAGTGCAGCGATCCCGATCGCCGTGCGGCCGCGGAACACGTCCTCGGCGGTGACCGAGACACCCTGTCGGGCCAGTCTGCTCGTCAGCCGGATCGCCCCGATGCTGTCACCGCCGGCGGCGAAGAAGTCCGTGTCGGCTGCGATGAGATCCGGTTCGGCGCCGAGTACGGCGGCGATGGTCTCGGCGATCACCTGCTGCCGGTGGTCGGCAGGGGCCACATTCCCCGTGGCCTGCTGCTGCTGCACCACGGTCCGAATCGCCAGATGGTCACGTTTTCCATTGGGCAGCAACGGGATCGACGGTACGGCGGTGATCGTCGCCGGTACCAGGTAGGCGGGCAGCTCGCGGCTCAGTGCCGCCCGCAGCTCGTCCGGGCTCGGGCCCTGCGCTGCCGTCACGACCACTGCCGCCAGGGTGGCGTCGATGCCGACCACCGCCGCATCCGTCACACCGGACTGCCGCAGCAGCGCGGTCTCGATCTCGCCGGGTTCGACGCGGTGGCCGTTGACGGTCAGCTGGTCGTCCGAGCGGCCGGCGAACACGACGGTGCCGTCGGGCTGCCAGGCGCCCAGGTCGCCGGTGCGGTACATCCGCGCGCCGCCCGGGGCGGCGACGAACCGGGCCGCGGTCTGCGCCGGCCGGCCCAGGTATCCGCGCGCCAATTGCGTTCCACTGACGTAGATCTCGCCGATCGCGCCGGCGGGCAGGTCACCGAGATGCCGGTCGAGGATGCGGATGTGCGCGCCGGGGACCGTCGCGCCGAGGGTGACGGTGGCGCCGCGCTGTTCGCCGGCGAGCACGTCACCGGTCACCTCTGACGATCCATAGGAGTTCACCACGATCGCACCGGTGTCACCCAGCGCGGCCAGGTCGGCAGGTTTCAGCGGCTCACCGCTGACGATCCACCGGCGCACCCCGGCCACGTCGTCGCGGTACTCGTCGGCGAGCGCGGCGGCCAGGGACGGCACGGCGAGCATCTGCTCGACGTCGTGGTCGGCGATCAGGGCCGCGAGGGCGCGTCCGTCGCGACTGGCGCGGTCGTAGGCGAGCACGGTGCAGGCACCGGCGGCCAGGCCCGCCAGCAACTCGGTGGTGCCGTCGATGAACGACAGTGAGCTCTTGGCCAGCCGGCGCTGTGCCGGCCAGGCGGTCAGCGCCCACCGCAGCCGATTGGCCAGCGCCCCGTGGGTCCCGACGACGGCCTTGGGTTCGCCGGTGGAGCCGGAGGTGTACAGCACGGACACTGCATCGTCCGGCCCGACACGTGCGGGGGTGAGGTCCTGTTCGGCCGCACCGATAGTGCCGACGTCGATCAGCGCGGTCTGCTCGGGAAGCGCGGGCGCGACGACATCGCGGCCGGCGGCGTCGACGAGCGCGACGCGTGGCCGGGCGTGGCCCATCATGAAGGCGACGCGGGCCGCGGGGTAGCCGAGGTCGACGGGCAGGTATGCCGCGCCGGTGAGCGTGATCGCCCACAGGCCCGCGACGAGATCGGCCGACCGTGACATGCCCAGCGCCACCACGTCACCGCGCTGTACTCCTGCGCCTACGAGGCGGGCGGCGATGGCGCCGGCGCGCTCGCGCAGGGCGCCGAACGTCACCGTCTCGTCGGCGGTCTTCAGCGCGACGTCGGCGCGATGGACGCGGGCGGCAGCCTCGAGGATGTCGGTGAGGGTGCCTGCGGCGAGTCCGGGCGCCGGCTCGGCGGGACGGGCGATCGCGATGCAGGCGCAGGGCACGTCGGGGTCAACCACCACAGATGCGAGCACATCGGCGAACACGTCGGCCACGGTGTCGGCGAAGGCATCGGAGATCTGGCCGCGCGCGTTGGTGATCGTCAGCGAGAGCTCGTCGCGGACGGTGATCATCACGGTCAGCGCGTAGTGCGGCGCCTCCACGACGTCGACGTCGCCCATCCGGAGGTCGCCGACGGAAATGTCTGCTGCGCCGAGGTTCTCGATGACCACGAGGGAGTCGAACAATTCGTCCACGCCGGCGATGCGATGTGCCTCGGGCAGAGGCAGGTGGTGGTGACCGAGCAGCTGGGCTTCGCGGCGGCCGAGTGCGGCGGCGACGGTACGCACCGGCTCGTCGGGTGCCCAGGGCACGCGCACGGGGACGGTGTTGACCAGAAGCCCGACCATATGCTCGATCCCGGGCACGTCTCCGTCGCGGCCCGAGACCACCGAGCCGAATGCCACATCGGTGCGTCCGGTCAACCGCCCGACGGTCAGCGCCCACGCGGTGTGGAGCAGCGTGCTGACGGTGACGCCCGCGTCGGCGGCGGCCGCTGCGACCGACTGGCGATCGCCCAGCGATCGGTCACGCCGGCCGAATCCCGGGGCGGAGTCGGCCACGGTACCGTCGGCCGCGGCGAGCCGGGTCGGCCCGTCGATCCCGGTGAGCACGGACTCCCACGCGGCGCGATCGGCGACGGTGTCGCGCTCGGCCAGCCACGACACGAAGTCGCCGAAAGACACTGCGGGCGTCTCGAACTCGCCATCGTGATAGGCGGTGAGCAGGTCGTGGAGCACCACGGGCACCGACCAGCCGTCGGCGACCAGATGGTGCACCGTCTGCACCATCGTGGTCAGCTCTCCGTCGCGGCGCACCAGCGTGTACCTGCTCAGGGGAGGGCGGGTCACGTCGAAGCCGCGGCGCCTGTCCTCGGCCGCGCAGCGTTGGACCACCGCGTCTGCGTCCGCATCGGACGCCGCCACGACGCGGAAATCCGGCGCGGGCGTGGTGCCGTACACGGCGACGGGGGTGCCGTCGGCCAGCGTGACGAACGCGGCGGACAGCGCGAGGTGGCGCGCGGTGACGATGTCGGTGGCCTGCTGGAAGCGTTCGACATCCACCGGTCCGTGGATGTCGACGATCTGCTGCACGATGTACGGGTCGGCGTGGCGGCTGAACGTCGAATGGAAGTAGATGCCCTGTTGCGCAGGGGTCAGCGGCAGGACGTCGACGACGCCGGGATAGCGCTGCTCGATCTCGACGACGTCGTTGTCACCGAGGGCGATCTGGTCGAAGTCGGACGCGCTGTGCCCACGGACGTCGTCGCTGGCGGCGATCAGCTCCAGCAGCCGGATCCACCGGTCGGCAAGGGCCCGCACGTCGGCCGCGTCGAGGAGGGTGCCCGGCCAGCTGAAGGTGGCGCGCAACACCGGACCGTCCCCGGTGTCGGCGGCCTCGGCGTTGATCTCGAGCACGCGCGGCAGCGGCATCGCGGGGTCGCGGCCCTCCAGTACGCCGTGTTCGTCGAAGGCCCACGGTCGGGCTGCAGCGTCGAAGCGGCCGAGGTAGTTGAACAGCACCGCAGGGGCGGTGGCCAGCTCGGAGTCGCCCAGGAGATGGCGCAGCACGCCGTAGCTCAGTCCGTGCGACGGGACCGCGCGCAGCTGGTCCTTGACCGAGCGTACGACCGCACCGAGATCGGGGCCGCCGGTCAACGCACTGCGCCAGTCAATACCGCTGTCGCGCAGCAGCACCGGATAGAGCGTGGTGAACCAGCCGACGGTGTCGGAGAGGTCGACGCTGGTGGAAAGGTCACCGTCGCCGATTCGGGCCGTCTCGCGGCCGTGTCCCTCCATCTCGATGGTCAGCGTGTCGGTGTCGGCGGCACCGTGGTCTGCGAGCCAGCTGCGCAGGGCGAGGTACAGCGCGGCCACCAGCGCGTCGTTGACGTGACCGTGGATGCGTTCAGGTACCGCGGAGAGCACGGCATTGGTGGCGGCGGGGGACAGGGCGACCGTGAGGCTGTGTTCGGTGGCAACAGTGTCGCGGGCCGGATCGAGAGAGACCGAGGGCCACCATGTCTCGACCGCAGCGGCGTCGTGCCAATAGGTGCGGTCGTCGTCGAACGCGCTCTGCCCGGCGGCGTCGGCAAGGTGGGTGGCCCACGACCGGAACGCGGTGTGGCTCGGTGGAAGGGCGAGGTCGGCCCCGGCGGCGAGTTGCCGGTAGCCGGTGGCGAAGTCGTCGGCGAGGATGCGCAGTGAGATGCCGTCGACGACGACGTGATGGGCGACGACGACGAGCCGACCCTGAGCAGCATCGTCGGCCAGCCAGCCGACGGCCACCATGATGCCGGCAGCGGGGTCGAGGCACTCGACCAGGCGGTCGCGCATCGCCGGAACGCCATCGGCCAGTGCGCCGGTGAGCAGCGGCGTGTGAGGCGGCGCGGTGGGGATCTCCAGCGCGGCGGCCGGTCCCGGTGTCGAGGCCCACAACACCGGGTGTCGGGCCACCACCGCGTCGACGAGCCGCCGCACCGTGGGTTCGTCCAGATCGGGCGGGGTGATCAACGACATGCCTTGATAGAAGCCATGCATCGTCGATCCACCGCCGGTCGAGGCCACATCGTCGAGCCACCGCAGGATCGGTGTCGCGGGCACGGACCCGGTCGCCTCGATCGGCTCCAGATCCGCGGGCACCGGCGCCGCGTCGACGAGAAGCGGTGCGAGTGCGGCGACCGTGCGGTGGGCGAACATGTCCCGGGGGCGCAGCGAGAATCCGAGTGCACGCACCCGGCCGACGACGCGGATCGCGACGATGCTGTCCCCGCCGAGGCCGAAGAAGTCGTCATCGATGCCGATGCCGGCCTCGTCGAGTTCGAGGGCCTCGGCGAAGGCCCGGCACAGCACCTCTTCCCGCGTGCTGCGGGGGGCCCGCCCCTGCTGAACGCCCTGGGGTGCCGGCGGGGCCGGCAGCGCCGCACGGTCGGTTTTCCCGTTGGCAGTCAGGGGGATCGACTCGAGCGCGACGATATCGGTGGGCACCATGTACTCGGGGAGCCGGGACTGCGCCCACCGCCGGATCTCGTCGTGCAGCGTCGAATCGTTCACCACGCCCGGTGCGGCGAGCAGATACCCGACGAGCCGGTCCGCGGTGCCCTGCCGGTGCACCGTGACGACGGCCCGTCGCACCGCGGGATGATCGGCGAGGTGGGCTTCGATCTCCTCGAGTTCGATGCGGCGACCGCGGATCTTGACCTGGTTGTCGGCGCGGCCGAGGAATTCGAGCGTGCCGTCGTCGGTCCACCGCGCGAGGTCGCCGGTGCGGTACATGCGTGTCCCGGTGGCGTCGAACGGGTTCGCGATGAAGCGGGACGCGGTCATCGCGGGTGCGTTGACGTACCCGCGGCCCAGCAGGAATCCGGCGGCGTAGAGCTCGCCGCCGACACCGGGGGGCACCGGTCGCAGCGCGTCGTCGAGCACGTAGAGCTGGGTGTGGGGGTTGGGCCGCCCGATCGATGTGGCGATCCGCTCGGCCGTGTCCCGGTAGATCACGTGCGAGACACCGATGGTGGCTTCGGCGGGTCCGTATCCGTGGTAGAGCGTGGTGTCGAGCTGGCGCCGGAATCGGGCGAACAGACCCGGCGTGAGAACCTCGCCGCCGCACCACACGTGCCGCAGAGACGCCAGTGCGCTGGTCGCGCCGTCGGCGATGGCGATCCGGTCGAGTTCGAGCAGTGTGTCCAGCATCGAGGACACCAGGTAGACGAACGTGACCCGCTCGGCGGCGATCAAGCCGAGCAGGTACTCCGGATCCTTCTCGGCGTCCGGGGCGGCGATCACGACACGGCCCCCACTGATGAGCGGTAGCAGGATCTCGTTGACCGAGATGTCAA
This sequence comes from Actinomycetes bacterium, assembly GCA_023404955.1. Taxonomy (GTDB): domain Bacteria; phylum Actinomycetota; class Actinomycetes; order Mycobacteriales; family Mycobacteriaceae; genus Mycobacterium. The sequence continues at coordinate 30,769 of JAEXZY010000056.1, read as the reverse complement.
AGGACAGCGGGGCTTTGAACAGCGATGCATCGTCAGGGCCGAAGCCGAGGACGTGGTCGCGTTGCCAGAGCAGACGCTCGGCGATCGCCTCGTGGCGGATCATCGCCCCCTTGGGCGTCCCGGTCGACCCCGAGGTGAAGATCACGTAGGCCAGTGCGCCGGGCAGGATCGGCAGCTCGGGAACGGTGGTGGGCTCGGTCCCCAGCTGCCAGTCATCGAGATCGACCGTGATGGTGTCGACGTCCCAGTCGCTGTCATCGGTGGAGGTGACGAGCGTGCACCGCGCGCCGGCGTCGGCGAGCACCTGGCGACGGCGATGAGCCGGCCACGACGGGTCGACGGGAACGAACGCGGTGCCGGCCATCATGGCGGCCAGCACGCAGACCACCATCTCGGCGGACCGCGGAACACCGACCGCCACAACATCTTCGGCGCCGAGTCCGCGGGCCAGCAGCCTGTTGGCCAGCTGTGCGGTGCGCGTGTGGAGCTCGCGGTAGGTCAGCCGGCGGACACCGTCGACGACCGCCACGGCGTCGGGGTCCTGCCCCCACTGCGCGGCCAGCAGCGCGGGCACGCTCGTGCGCCGATCCGGCGTCGAGTGGTTGTTCCACTGGTCGAGCAGATCGACGACGTCCAGCGACTCGGCGGTCACGAGGGAAACCTCTTCTCCAATTACAGTGCGGTTGTTCAGCTGTGGGCGCGCCAGGCGCGCCAGAGCCGGGCGTAGCGGCCGGCGCGGTCGAGCAGTTCGTCGTGGGTGCCGCGCTCGACGATGCGTCCGCCGTCCATCACGAGGATCTGGTCGGCGGTGGCAGCCTGAGAAAGACGGTGTGCGACAACCAGTGTGGTGCGCCCCTTGGTGGCTGCCAGGGCTGCCGCGTCGAGCTCACCGGCGGCGGCGCTACCCGCTTCGGCGGTGGCTTCGTCGAGCACGACGACACGGGGGTCGGCGAGCACGAGCCGCGCCAGCGCCAGGTGCTGGGCTTGCGCTGCGGTCAGATCGATGCCGTGTTCTCCGACGAGGGTGTCCAATCCGTCGTCCAGGCGCTCGACCCAGTCCCGGGCGCCCACCCGGTCGAGGGCGTCGAGCACCTGCTGGCGGGATGCCCGGGGGTCGGCCAGACGCAGATCGTCTTCGACGGTGCCCGAGAACACGTGGACCTCCTGGGTGACGGTGGCCACCCAGTGCCGGAGCCGGTCCTCTCCGATGTCGGCCACGGACACGCCGCCGATTAAGGTCTGTCCCTGGTTCGGCAGGAACAGCCCCGCGATCACCGCGGCCAGCGTGCTCTTGCCCGCGCCGGTGGTACCCACCAGTGCGCATCGGGTGCCGGCCGGGATCGAGAGCGTCACGTCCTGCAAGACGAGCGGACCGGACCCGTACCGGAAGGACACGTCGCGGACCTCGACATCGGCCGAGGCGGGCTCTGCAGTCGGGAGCTGCGAAGCGTTCGTGGCCATGGGCCGCAGATCGAGGACGCCGACGAGACGGGCCAGACACGCAGCGCCCGCCTGGATCTCGTCGAAGTTGTACATCATCATCCCGATCGGGTTGAACAGGCGGTGGAACATCAGCGCGGCGGCGGTGGTCTGTCCGACCGTCACGGCGCCGCTGCGGACCAACAGGAAACCGACGACCAGAGTGGCCGCGAGGCCGATGAATTCAGCCCGGTTGACCCGACCGACGAACCGGGTGAACAAACCGAAGACCGTGATCTCGCAGTCCCGTGCTCGCGCCGAGGCGTTCTCGATGCCGCGCAGGTGCTCGGCGTGCACTTCGTAGGCGTCGATGGTGCGTGCGCCCTGAATGGACTCGACGGTGGCCTGGGCGCGTTCGGCGAGCGCGATGCGCTGTCGGGCGTACAGCGGCGCCGAACGGGGCAGATACCACAGCAGCCCTGCGACATACGCCGGGATGCACAGTGCCCCAGCCAATCCCAGGCGCCAGTCGATGCCTGCCATCCCGACCACCGTGACGATGCCGAGGAAGAACGCGTTGAGCATGTCGGGCAGCACCTGCGAGACGGCCTTGGCGACCGCGGCCACATCGGCGCCCACCCGCGACAGCAGATCCCCGCGACCGCTCTCCTCGATCGTCGTGGCAGGCAGATCCAGGGCGTGGCGCAGGACGTCTTCGCGGAGGTCCGCGACCGCGGACTCGCCCAGCCGCGCGATGAGATACGTCGACAAGCCCGTGCCGAGCCCGCCGATCACGGCGCTGACCCCGATGACGACCGCGAGCCCGACGAGCCCCGCCGCGCGTCCGTCGTCGATGCGATCGATCAGTGAGCCCAGCAGGTAGATGGGGACAGTTGATGCCGCGGCGGCGGCCAGCCCGACGACGAGCGCCGCGGCACTGGCGGCCCTGCGCCTGCGTGCCTCGCCGGTCAGCCAGTGCCATGTCCGCCGCATCGAGGCGACGGGCAGCACCGGTGGTGTCGTCGAGGTGCTGATCGTCATCGCGCCACCAGCTCGCGATAGCCGTCATGGGAGTTGACGAGGTCGTCGTGGGTACCCTCGCCCCGGACCCGGCCGTCCTCGACGACGACCACCCGGTCGGCGGCGGCGAGCAGGGCCGGGCTGGACGTGAACACGATCGTGGTGCGCCGGCGGGCGACCCGCAGGGCGCGTATGCCTTCGGCGATGGCCTGTTCGGTGACGGCGTCGACGGCGGTGGTCGGATCGTGCAGCACCAGCACGGCGGGGTCGGCGGCCAGGGCACGTGCCAGCGTCCACCGCTGGCGTTGCCCGCCGGACAGGCTGGCGCCTCGTTCGATCACCCGGTGCGCGAGCCCGTCGGCGTGCTGGTCGACCACGTCGCCCGCGCAGGAGGCGATCAACGCCGCGGCGATCGCGTCGGCGTCGGCACCTGACATCGTGAGATTGGATTCCAGTGTGCCGCTGAACAGATCACCGCGGTGGGCTTCGACGATCAACGCCTGACGGCGTTGGCCGTAGGGGATGTCTCGCAGGGCGCGGCCGCCGATGCGCACGGTCAGGTCGGCGTCGCGGGCGCTGTCGGTCAACACGTCCATCAACTTCGCGGCGTCACGGGCGTCGGCGGCCAGCACCGCGACCATCTCGCCGGGCTGGGCGCGGAAGGTGAGGCGTCCGGCGTCGTCGAGCACGTCGAGGGCGGGGGCTTCGAGTGGGGCCGCACCGTCGGATACGGGACTGGCCGGGCGCCGCGCGGGCGCGGACAGCACGTCGGCGACCCGGTTGGCCGAGGCCCGCGCCTCCGCCACCGAGCTCGGTAGGGTCGCGAGGACCGAGAAGGGCTCGGCGAGGAATTGAGCGAGACCGATCACCGTGATCAGCGCTCCGAGGGTGAGGTCACCGGCAAGAGCGAAGTAGGCGGCCGCCACCGCGACGGCCATCGCGCTGAGCGCACCCGCGGCGGCGGCCGCCCCGGCATGTGCGCTCTCCATCCGGGATGCGTGCAGCGTTGCGATCAGTGAGCGCCGGCTGGCGACCCGGTACCGGTCCGCGGCGTGGCGCTGCGCACCGATGCCCTGCAGGGGGCGTTGCCCGCTGATGAGATCGGTGGCAAGCGCCGTGGCGCGGCCGATCTGTGACTGCTGTTCCTCGACGCGGCGGGCGATGATCGGTGCGGTCAGTTGCAACCCGATCATCACCACCGGCACGCCGACGAGGACCATGACGCCCAGGGGTGCGTCGATGTGCAGCAGGACGGCACCACACGCGATGGTGGCGACCGCCGCGCCGACCATCCGGGGAACGTAATCGAGCAGATACGCGGTCTCCTCGGCGTCGGTCGAGGAGATCGAGAGCAGCTCTCCCGCTTGGTAGTCCGTGACGATGCCGCGGGGATCGAGGATCCGCCGGCACAACTCGACGCGCAGCAGGTGACCTTCTTGGGCGATCGCGGCCATCAGCATGCGTGCGCCGAGGCGATAGACGGTGGTCAGCACCACGAACAACCCGGCCAACGCCGCGATCCACCCCACGATGGCGGCGATCGATCCGGTCGCCACGGCGCGGTCGACGATGATGCCGATCAGGATCGGGACGGCGACCTCGCAGAGCTGGTGGGCGGCGATGAGGACAGAGCCGCCGGCGAGCCGGCCGCGCTGCCGCGTGACGGCGCGGCGCAGCACCGCCGGTCCCGTCCAGCGCTGTGGTGTCGGCGTGCTCACGCCCGCGCGGACTCGGCGCGGTCCATCTGCTCCCGCAGCGATTTCGGCCGCATGTCGGTCCAGTTCTCCTCGACGTAAGCCAGCGCGCTGTCGCGATCGGTACCGTCGGGTCCGCCGAACACGGTGCGCCATCCAGCGGGGACGTCAGCGAACGTCGGCCAGAGGGAATACTGTTCTTCGTCGTTGATCAGGACCAGGAAGCGGCCGTTCGGATCGTCGAAAGGATTGCTGGACAACGTCTTCTCTCTCTCGTGATGATCCCGTGTGGTCTCCGCGTCCCCGCAGCGGAGCGGGGGCCGACCGACGGAATGCTATCAAAGGTTAGGCTAACCTAGGCGAGGCTCCACCAGTGGGCTAGCCGGAACCAGGGAGGTCGTCGTGCGCGTGGTCATGTTCGGATATCAGACGTGGGGTCACCGCACCCTGCAGGCGCTGCTCAAGTCGCGCCACGACGTCGAACTGGTGGTGACGCATCCGACGAGTGAGCATGCCTACGAATCGATTTGGGCGGACTCGGTGGAGGATCTGGCGCGCAGCGAGGGAATCGACGTGCACCTGGCGAAACGACCCGACGCGGCGTTGATCGACCGGGTGCGCGCGGTTGCCCCCGACGTGATGGTGGCCAACAACTGGCGTACCAAGCTGCCGCGCGAGCTGTTCGGCATTCCACGCCTGGGGACGGTGAACCTGCATGACTCGCTGCTGCCGCGTTTCACCGGGTTCTCGCCGGTCATCTGGTCGCTGATCAGCGGCGCCTCGCACACCGGTCTGACCGCGCACCTGATGGACGACGAACTGGACACCGGTGCCGTGCTGGTGCAGCGCGCGGTGGAGATCACGCCGACGAGCACCGGCACGAGCCTGGTCTACGACACCCTCGATCTGGTGCCCGAGGTTCTGGAGGCCGCTCTCGATGGGCTGGAGCACCAGAGCGTGGCACCGGTGCCGCAGAACCTCGCGGATCGCACGTTCTTCCACAAGCGCACCGAGCAGGACAGCCTGATCGACTGGCGGTGGCCGGCAGCCGACATCGAACGTTTCGTGCGGGCCCTGTCCGACCCATATCCCAACGCCTACACCTTCTTTCGCGGGGAGCGATTGCGCGTGATCTCGTCTCATGTGTCGCAGTGCGTGTACGGCGGCATGCCGGGGCGGGTGTTCATCGAGGAGGACGGCGGCATGGTCGTCGTCGCCGGCGCCGAGGCCTATCGCGGGCAGTCCAGAGGTCTGGTGATCGACGTGGTCCGCACCGAGGACGGCGTGAATCATCGCGCGCTGGACTTCTTCGGCCGGGGCGGGGGATACCTCACCGATCGACCGTGAGGTAGGGCGACGCGCGGGGCACGATGAGTGGTGTGCCGGTCTGCGGGTCGTCGATGATCTGACAGGACAACCCGTAGACGTCGGCGATCAACTCCGCGGTCACCACGGTGCGCGGGTCCCCGTGGTCGACGATGCGACCCGCTCTCATCACGACGATCTCGTCGGCGTAGCGGCAGGCGTGGTTGAGATCGTGCAGCACCGCGACCACCGTGTGACCGTGGGTTCGGTTGAGCATCGCGAACAGGTCGAGCAATTCGACCTGATGGGCGATGTCGAGGTAGGTGGTCGGTTCGTCGAGCAGCAGCACGGGGGTCTGCTGTGCGAGAACCATCGCGACCCAGACACGTTGGCGCTGCCCTCCGGACAGTTCGTCGACGAGCCGGTCGGCCAGTTCGTTCACTCCCGTGAGGGTCATCGCCTCGGAGACGGCTTTCTCGTCGTCAACAGACCACTGCCGCAACAACTTCTGGTGTGGGAAGCGTCCGCGCGCCACCAGGTCGGCGACGGTGATGCCCTCCGGTGCGATCGAGGTCTGGGGGAGCAGGCCCAGCCGGCGGGCGACCTCTTTGGTGTGCATGCTCGCGATGTCGGTGCCGTCGAGCACCACCCGGCCGGCGGCCGGGCGCAGCAGCCGCGCCAATCCGCGCAGCAGCGTGGACTTTCCGCACGCGTTCGGGCCGACGATCATCGTGATGCGGCCGTCCGGGATCGCGAGGGTGAGGTCGGTGACGATCGCGGTGTCGCCGTAGCTCAACGACACGGTGTCAGCGCCCAATCGGCTGTCAGTCATCGTTCACCGCTTCCGTGCTTGGGTGGCGAGAAGGTAGATGAGGTAGCAACCGCCCAGCGAGACGGTGACGACGCCGACCGGTAACTCGTTGTCGGAGAACAGCTGCTGGGCGATGACGTCGCTGACGAGCAACAGCGCCGCGCCCATGGCGGCGGCGGGGACGAGCGCCACGCCGGGGCTGGCGGTCAGCCGCCGGGCCAACTGGGGCGCGGCGAGCGCGATGAACGTGATCGGCCCGGCGGCCGCGCACGCGACGGCGACCAGCCCCACACCGACGACGAGGTAGGCGACTCGCGCGCGGTCGGGCCGCAGCCCCAGCGCTCCCGCGGCGTCGTCGCCGAGTTGCAGGACCGGCAGCTGGGGACCCAGGGCGATGAGAGCCGAGACCAGCAGCGCCACACAGACGGTCATCGGAACCACCTGCGACCAGCTCAGCCCGCTCAATGTGCCCTGTTGCCACACGGCGGCGGTGACCGCGGTGTGGTGGTCGAGCTTGATCACGATCCACTGGTTCACGGAGTTCAGCACCGCGCCGACTGCGATGCCGACCACGATCAGCCGGTACCCCGCGACCCCCCGCTGGAACGACAGCGCGTAGACCACCACCGCGGTCGCCAGGCCGCCGATCAGGGCGCCTGCGGCGACGACGTAGTAGCCACTTCCGAGTGTCACGAGCACGGTGAGGGCGCCCGTGTAGGCGCCGAAGTTGACCCCGACGATCTCCGGACTCCCGAGCGGGTTGCCGGTCACCGCTTGAAAGATGGCTCCCGACAGGCCGAGTGCCGCACCTACCAACAGGGCCATCAGCATGCGCGGCAGCCGCCATTCCAGCACCACCACCCGGTCGAACGACGTGTTGGAGCCGGTCAGCACCGACAACACATCCATCGGAGCCACGGTGTACTTGCCAAGGCCGACCGCGAGCACCGCGGTCACCGCGACGGCGACGAGCAGGAGGGTCACGGTGATGACGGCTCGCCGGGACGCGCGGACTGCGACGGCGCCGATGCTGAGCGTGATGTGCGGCCGGCCGGTCGGGCGGGTACGCGTCGTCATGACCGGTCGGCCCCGCGTCTGCGGATCAGCCAGATCAGCACGGGCGCACCGACGAACGCCGTGACGATGCCCGCGGGCAGCTCGGACGGCGCGATCACCACGCGTCCGGCGATGTCGGCGGCCAGCAGTACCGCCGGCGCGACGACGACGGAATAGGCGAGGATCCACCGCCAGTCGGGCCCGGTGATTCGGCGGACCGCATGCGGCACCATCAGGCCCACGAAACCGATCGGCCCCGCTCCGGCGGTGGCGGCCCCGGCGAGTAGCGTCACGGCCACCAGGCTGAGCGCTTGCGTCCGAACGACGTTGCTGCCCAGGCTCGTCGCGAGATCGTCGCCGACCGCAGTGATGTTCAGCGAACGGGCGACGACCAGGCTCAGGATCGCGCCGAGGGCGATGAACGGGCTGATCGCCAGGGCGACATCGAGCGGGCGGCCGTCGAGTGCACCGGCGTCCCAGAAGCGCATGTTGTCGAACGCCCGTGGGTACCGCAGCCGGACCGCGAATCCGAGGCCGTCCATGACCGCGCCGATCGCGACGCCGGCGAGCAGCACGCGGACGGGAGTTGCGGATGCGCGGCCGGCCATCCCGATCAGATACACGAGCAGCATCGCGAACAGCGCACCGGCGAACCCGAACCAGATGTAGGTCCAGATGCCCTGCAGCCCCAGCAGTGCGATCGCCGTGACGATGAACAGCCCCGCACCGGCGTTGATCCCCAGCACTTCGGTGTCGCCGAGCGGGTTCCGCCCCACGCCCTGAATCAGCGTGCCGGACAATCCGAGTGCGATACCGACGAGGACGGCCAGCACGGTGCGGGGGATGCGCAGGTCGCGCACGATCCACTCCTGGCCGGCAGTGGACCCACTGGTCAGCGCCTGCCAAACCGTGCCGAGCGAGATGTGCTGGGTGCCGATGGCGAGGCTCAGCACGCACAGCATCGCGAGCAGCGCGACCGCGCCGACGAGTCCGATGCCGTTCCGGCGGGCCGAGACCCGGCGGAGACGCGACGGGGGCGCGGGGCGCACCGGGGCATCGACCACCATGCCGCTACAGTCCGATCCGTTCGCAGACCTCGTCGAACTCCTCGAAGGCGACTTTCTCGTCCTTGCCCGCGGCCAGAGCCCGTTCGTAGACGATCAGGGCTTCGTCACCGGCCTCCTCGAACCGCGCGTCCCAGCGCTCGGAGTCGACCCGCCAGTACCCCGTGATGTCGTAGTCGTCGCGCTGCCACCCGAGCGAGCGCAGGTACTTGCGCACGGCCCGGGATTCGGCGGCCTCGCCGGCGAACCAGCAGTACCCGCGGCCCGGCGGCATCGACACCGCGCGCACGGCGTCGGCCAGCACGCTGGGGCCCAGGCCGTTGCCGGTGCCGAGGTACGGCAGCACGGTGACGCCCTCGCGCCGGGGGAGGTAGGCGAGGTCGTCGGCGGTCGGCACTTCCGCGATGACGATCGCCCCCTCGACGTTGCCGGTGACGCTCGGCAGTTCCTCGATGATGCGGGCCGCCGCCGGGAGACCGGACAGGTCGGTGACCAGCAGCTGCCACCGGGCAGCTGCCGGGGGGTGGTACCACGCCCGGGCGTGATCGAGAATCACCCGGTGTCCGGGCGTCGCGGTCTTCGCCCAGGAGGATCCGGGGCCCTCGCGGTGCAGCGCGATGTCAACGGTGAGCAGCGCACCGTCCTGGTGGCGGACGGAATAGTTGCGCCCCTCGCCGTCCGGGTGATCGCCGGGCGAGAAGTAGACCCCGACTGCGGAGTCGGCGTCGGGCCGGACCGCGAGGGCGTCCGGGTCGTCGACGTGCAGCACGATGCGCCGCAGTCGGCCGGTCAGCGTGCGGGTGTCGACGACGGAGGCGTAGGAGTGCGACACATAAGTGAGGCTAACCTATGTTCGGTGCGCAGGACTGTCCCGGTGCGCGTGCGCCGGTATGCTGGCACCGGGCGCGCAGGACCGCCCGACGTCCGCTCGAAGAGGCCCAGCCTCCCTGCAGCACCACCGATCGGCCCCACCTCTTCTCGTGCCCGACCTCGCGGACGCCGGGCCTCTCGAGAGGAGGCCGCCATGGCCAGCGCACTACCCGACAATCCCTCGTTGCCCCGACTGCGTGCCGATGCCCGCGATCTGCAACGGCGCGCCCGCGCGGGCGACACGGACGCCCACGCCTTCATCAGTCGCCACCATCCCCGCCCGGAGGCGGCGCTGCAGCGCGCCGGCGGCTGCGCCCTCCACGACGCCCACCTGGCAGTGGCCCGCCGGTACGGGTTCCCGGGCTGGCCGGACCTCGTGCACTACCTCGAGACGGCGCGCACCTCGAGTGTCGATCCGAGCGCCGTCGACGAGACCTCGCTCGAAGCGGCAGATCGGTTCTGCGCCCTGGCTGTGTTGACCTACACCGACGACGACGCGCCGCCGCGCTGGGCGCAGGCAGCGGACATCCTCGCGGGCGTACGCACTGTGCCCGACGAGCACGTGTGGGCAGCGGCGGCGGCCGCAGACGCCGAAGCGGTGTGCCGCCATCTGCGCTCCGATGCCGCCGCGGCCCGCCGGACCGGAGGACCGTTGCGCTGGACGCCGCTGATGTACCTGTGCTACTCGCGGGTGCCCGTGCAACGGAGTGTCGACGAGATCCTCACCGTCGCAACGGTACTGCTGGATGCGGGTGCAGATCCGAACGCCGGTTACCTGTGGCGGGGGATGGCTCCGCCGTTCACTGCGCTCACCGGTGTGTTCGGGGAGGGTGAGCGGGGACCCCGGCGACAGCCGCGCCACCGCTACGTCACCGAGCTCGCCACGCTGCTGCTAAATCGCGGCGCGCATCCGGTCGATCAGCAAGCGTTGTACAACAGGATGTTCCGGCCCGACGACACGCATCTGGAGGTGCTGTTCGACCACGGCCTGGCCACCGCAGGCCCGAGCCCGTGGGAGCGCCGGCTCGGGGTGGCCATCCCTGGTCGGGAGCAGATGTGGCGTCAGCAGGTGCAGTGGGCGGCCGAGCACGGTTTCACCGACAGGCTGGCACTTCTCGAGCGGCACGGCATCGACGTCTCCGGCGTCGAGGTGGTGGACAACGATGTCCCCGACGACCCGAACGGCCGCGACGAGTCCGGGGCCACCCCGCTGCATCACGCCGCCTGGTCCGGGGATCTCGCGCTCATCGAGCGCCTGCTCGCCGCCGGTGCGGACCCGTCGGCGGTCGACGGGCGCTTCGGGACCACCCCGCAGCAATGGGCCCAGCACGCTTACCAGGAGGAGGCCGTCGAGCTCCTCACCCGGCGCTCTGCTCGCTGAGCAGCTGCCATCTCCGGGCCGCGATGAGTTCCGGCACCAGCACTTCGGTCAGCAGAGCGACGTCGTCGTCGGAGTCCCCTGGGTAGCGGAGCGCGTACTGGGCGCCGGGTACGTCGCCGCCGACCCCGACGAGGGTGCTGCCCCGCGCGGTGGTCCACTCGGCCAGCTGTGTTTCCCACGGTGAACCGGCGAAAACCAGCAGCCGGTAGTCGGTGGTCTTGGTGAGGTAGACGTCGACGTGGCTCCAGTCACCGGTCTCGCACGCTGCGGCCGGTAGGCGTGGCCCTTCGCGCACCATCAGCGCGCCCTGCTGAGCCGAGCAGAATCGGTGTGCCGGCGCGGCGAGGTAGGTACCCGAGGGGCCGAGGAGGAGATCGGAAACCTCTGGCAGCCATTCGGTTTCGCTGTCGAGCAGATACGTGCTCGCTGCGGCCGCGCCGTCGACCGACGCCGCGAGCGCTGCGGTGTCGGTACCGAGCAGGTGGCACTCGAGGGCCAGCAGCAAGGCCAGGGTGTGCTGATAACTGCGGCATGCCACCCCACCGTGCTCCACCTCGGCCTCCAGCGTGACGACGGCATGGCAATGCTCGACCAGTACGGAACCGGGAGTGTTGGTCAGCGCGACGGTGGTCGCATCGCCGCGCACGCGCGTCAACGCATCGAGCGTTTCGACGGACCCGCCGCTCGCCGACGTCGCCACGATCAGCGTCTTGGGGCCCCAGTCGGGTAGCAGCGTGGACGATGCGAGTTCTGCAGCAGCCGTCACGCCGCGGGCCCGCAGCCGCGCGGCGGCCACCGCGCCGGCGTACGCCGACGAGCCCATACCCAGCAGCACGACCCGTTCGACATCGGCGGGAACCACGCTCGCCCACGGATTGCCCTCCGACAGCATCAGGGCCAGGCGCGCCATTACCTCGGGCTTGCGCGTCAGATCGGTCATGAAGGCGTCGGGCTTCACAGTCACTCCTCGAGCAGGGCGGGCAGGGCGGCGTCGGGCACGTACATCCACCGCGGAAGGTGTTGCGCCGCATAGATAATCTCGCGCATCACCTGGATCAGACGCAGTGCACGCAGCGGCCGCGGGTCGAAGAGCTGTTCGTGACCCGAGGCATCCAGCCGTGCCGTGTAGGCGTCCAGAAACCCACGTCGAGTGGCCGATTCCACCGCACGAAGTGCGTCGGCGTCCAGATCGGTGTAGCGGCGGGCCACGATCGCCGCGTGCGCCAACGACTGCACCATCCCCGCGACGTCGACGGCCGTCGGGATCGGGTACGTCCGTTCTCGAGCCGTCAACACCGGATTGCCGTCGAAATCGGTGACGAACAGCTGTCCGCCGCTGCGCAGTACCTGCCCCACATGCAGATCGCCGTGCCCGTCGAGCACCACCGTGCCGGTCATCGGCAGCAGGACCGCCAGCTCCTCGATCACCTGCTGCCGGCGCGCGCGGAGCATGGCCGCACTCCCGGATTCCACTACAGCGCAGGCTGTCTCGAGCGTGTCGAGCGCGGCCGAATGCCAGCGGCCGGTGTCGGCGGTGGTCGCGATCGACGCGGTGCACGCCAGCGCCGAATGCATGTCGGCCACCAGCGCACCGAGCTGGCGGGCGGTGTCCGCGGTCGCGTCGGGATCGGCGGACAGCGCCGCTTCAGTGATCATCTCCACCGCCCAGGTCCACCCGTCGACCGCGCCCGGCAGGTACCCGTCGACGTACGCGGCCACTGTCTCCTCCCCGTCGGGAGCCTGCCAGGTGACAAGCCCCCAGGGTTTGGGAATCCCGGTGAAGCCGGCATCGTGCAACGTGGCGATGCGCCGCGGCGCGGGATGCGGGCCCTCCTGCAGGTGCACAGCCCACTTCACCACCGCCTGGTCGCCGACGATCACGGACTCGTTGGTCTGGTCCACGTTCATCGGGCGTTCACCATCCACCGCGCGGGGGGTCCACGACCGTATCCGGAAGTGGCCGACCTGCCGGGCACCGGGTTGTGCCGCAAGCACTCTCAGCAGTGCCGCCGACGTGCCATCCCCGGGGCGGGAGCGCTGCCAGCCGTCGCCTGCGGCGCGCATCGGAAGCGCCGATCGCCCGTCGGCCGCGACGGCCAGTCGATGGCCGCCCGCCAGGTCCAACCAATCCAGCGGGTCAGGCAGTGTGGTCACCTTTGACTGCGACCCACTCTCTCGATGACATCGGCCCCTACCCGCAACCCGTCGCGGCGCCGAATCGCGGTGCCGAGCTCGGCGAGCCGCTCCCGGAGCGCGGTGTCCGCCATCAGTCGCTCGACGGCATCGGTGAGTTGGTCGTCGGTGAACCGGTAGGTGTCCAGCCTGATGCCCCAGCCGAGTTCGTCGATGCGCTGGGCGTTCTCGTACTGGTCCCAGAACAGGGGCAAGACGATCAGTGGTTTCCCGAAGTGCAGCGTCTCGGTGACGGTGTTGTTCCCTCCGTGCGAAATCACCATGTCGACCTGGGGGATTACCTTGGTCTGCGGCAGCATCTGCTCACCGACCATGTTGTCGGCCAGTCGGATTCGATCGGCTTGCGGCCCCTTGCTCACGATGTAGCGGTGCCGCGTGGTGCCCAGCACGTCCACCAGCCGCTGCATCAGGTCGACGTCGGCACCGCCGAGAGATCCCAGGGACAGGTAGATCAGCGCGCTGTCGGCAGGGCGGTCGGCCACCTCGGCGGGCACCGTGTAGGCCTCGTCGGTCTCACGCACGCTGGAGTCCATCCGTGTCCAGGTGTCGCCGAGGGGACGGTCACCCACGTAGTCGGCCTCGGCGGGATACACGTACAGGTTGGCCGCGCTGTCGCGCGGCATGAATTCCAGCTCCGGCAGCCCTGCGGCGCCCTGATCTCGCACCCAGGCGTCGAAGTCGGCCCACATCGGCCGCAGCGTCCGGTCGAATTCGGCACGGTAGGAAGGCCATTGAGAGGGATCGTCGCTGGCCAGCCCCGAGAACGGCGGCGGCACGGCGGGTCCGGGAATCTCCAGCGGACTGCACGACACGACCCTGACGAACGGGACACCCGCGGTGACCAGCGCCGGGAACAGGACCACGTTGTCCTCGACGATCACGTCGGGTCGATGTGTGGCGATGATCTCGCGCAGCCGCGGCTCGCAGTACCGGGCGCCGTCGATGAGTGCCTGAAACGTCGGCTGGATGAACGTGGCGAGCTGCTCGACCGTGGGCTTGCGGAACTCGGGTGCCGTCTCGGCGATGAACTGGGTCCAGAACGCACCCGCATCCTCGTCGGCGGCATCCTGTGCAGGCTCGGCCAGATCGACGAGTTCCTCGATGAACCCGAACGGCGCGATCTTCCCGGCCCACGATGTCTCGGCGGCGAAGACGATCCGGTGTCCGCGATCACGCAGGATCGATGCCAGGCCGATGCACTGATTCGTCGGTCCGTAGGCCGACTCCGGCCAGAACATGATCGTCAGCGGGGTCTGCGCAGCGGTCGTCACCGGCTCAACCTACCTCCGCCAGCGGTGGTCGGCTCCGCTGATTCGGAGTAGGTTCTCCGTCCGTGCCGACAATCACGACCAGCGACGGTGTCGAGATCTACTACAAGGACTGGGGGTCCGGTCAACCGATCGTGTTCAGTCACGGCTGGCCGCTGTCGGCTGACGACTGGGATGCCCAGATGATGTTCTTCCTCGGCCACGGTTACCGCGTCATCGCGCATGACCGCCGCGGGCACGGCCGCTCGAGTCAGGTCGGCGACGGTCACGACATGGACCACTACGCCGACGATCTCGCGGCGGTCGTGGAGCACCTCGATCTGCGCGAAGCGATTCATGTCGGACATTCCACCGGTGGCGGCGAAGTGGTGCGCTTTCTGGCCCGCCACGGCGAGCAGCGGGCGGCGAAAGCGGCGCTGATCGCCGCGGTTCCGCCGCTGATGGTGCAGACCGACGCGAACCCCGGCGGACTCCCGAAATCGGTGTTCGACGACTTCCAGACACAGGTCGCGACCAACCGGTCCGCGTTCTACCGGGCCGTGCCCGAAGGACCGTTCTACGGGTTCAACCGCGACGGGGTGGAGCCGATCGAAGCGGTGATCGCCAACTGGTGGCGACAGGGCATGATGGGCGGCGCCAAAGCCCATTACGACGGCGTCGTCGCGTTCTCGCAGACCGACTTCACCGAGGACCTCCGCCGGATCACGCTGCCCGTGCTCGTCATGCACGGCGACGACGATCAGGTGGTGCCCTATGCCGACGCAGGCCCGCTGTCGGCCGAACTGCTGTGCAACGGAACCTTGAAGACGTATCCGGGATATCCGCACGGCATGCCGACCACCCATGCCGACGTCATCAACGCCGACCTGCTGGAGTTCATCCGGTCTTGACGGTCAGCGCCGCCAGAAGTCGAAAGGGTCGTGTCCGGCCCGGAATCCGGCAGCCTCGACGACGTCGACGGCGACAGCGAAGCGGTTCCCCACGTGCGCGGGCTGATGGGCATCACTGCCGAATGACACCGCGTCGCCGCCCTCCTGCCACCACCACCGCACGAGATCGACTGACGCCAAGGGCGATTTGGTGTTGATCTCCAAGGCGCGTCCGGTTCCGGCGAGGGTGCGGAACACCGTCCGGTAGTGCTCTTCGAAGTCGGCTTCGCGGTAGGCGCCGGCCCGGCCGGTGGGCCAGTAACGGCGCGGATAGTCGCAGTGCGCGAGCACCGTGAAGACATCGGATCGCTCGATCAGTGCGATCATGTCGGCGAAGTAGCGGTGCACCAGGTCGTGTGGGTCGTGCTGGTCGAACAGCCGCGCGGTGATCCCCTCCAGCCTGCCGTCGACGGGAATTCCGTGCAGACTGCCCAGCACCCTGTCGAACCGGCCCTCCGCGAGCACGGCGGCCACGCTGCCCGAGAACCAATGCGGTTCTCCCGCTTCAATTCCCGACAGGATGCGTAGCTCGGGGAACATCTCGCGGCAGCGCCCGACGTCGGCGAGGTAGCCGTCGATGTCGAGCGGTGCCACGCGGGGCCGGTCACCGACGGTCATTCCGTGGGCTGCCGCGTCGTCGTCGCCCCACTCGGTGAAATCCACGTGCTCGGTGAACGCCACCGCGGGAAGGCCGACCTCGACTGCACGGCGGCAGGTGGCCTCCATCGTCGAGGTGCCGGCGGTGTCCCACGACCACCGGGTGTGCACGTGATTGTCGGACGGCAGCATCAGCCCGTCTGGACCCCCGGATCGGAG
Source organism: Actinomycetes bacterium (assembly GCA_023404955.1). Classification (GTDB taxonomy): domain Bacteria; phylum Actinomycetota; class Actinomycetes; order Mycobacteriales; family Mycobacteriaceae; genus Mycobacterium. The sequence continues at coordinate 14,943 of JAEXZY010000056.1, read as the reverse complement.
TGAGCCTCGACGGCCTCGCGTTGGATGCGGTCGAACTGGGCACCCATCGCTTCGGCCAGGGCGGTGGCCCCCGAGAGCGGCCGCACCATCACCATCAGGTCGTCGATGAGACCGGTGTCGTTCACGTGGAGGAAATCGCAGCCGGTGATCTTCTTGCCGTCGACCGTGGCCTCGAACAGAAGCGCGTGGTCGGGACTGGCCGGATCGCCGATCTCACGGATGTACCGGATGTCGACGAACACGCGCATGACTGCCCGCAGGATCGCCGCGGTGATCGGCTTGCCGGCGTAGGGCTTGAACGCGACCGGGCTGGTGAAGACGACGTCGTCGGCGAGCAGCGCCTCGATGGCCGCTGCGTCGCGGGCCTCGACGGCCTGGCGGAAGGGGTGCATACCGAAACGGTAGCCAACGCGTCATGGCCGGCGACGGTCAGCCGGTCCCGCTCTGCGCGCCCTGACAGTGGTCGATACCGATCGCAATCGCGTCCGCGAACGCCGAGAGGGCCTCGTCATGCTCATGGCGGAAGGTGTCACCGGTCGTCGAATAGAGCAGGATTGTGCCCAATCGGCGGTCGGCGACGCTGAGAGGCGCGGTGATGACAGAGCGCACCCCCTGTTGTCGGGCGTGCGTCATCCAGTCCGCCCATTCGGCGCGGGTCACCGAGCTCTGCGTCCGCCGTACGCATCTGTGAGCCCAGGCGCTGGCACAGGGGTTGTGCGGATGCTGATCGTGCAGCGCGGTGAGGTGCTCGGCGACGTGATCGCTGCCGGCGGAGGTGATCCGCCGTCCGTCGGTCGCCATCAGCGCGATGCCGCACCCGGTGGTTCCGGGCACGATGCGCGCGCCGTCGCGAGTGACTGCCCGCAACAGTGACTTCACCGGTGACGGAATCGGCACCACGGGGGTTTCGGGCGTCCGGGGACGCATCGGTCCGGTTCTCATGGAGCCACCTCGGGTCGACGTCATCGAGGGGGCCGCTACCCGAGCGGTGGGCGCGCAAACGTCGGGCATTGGCTGCGGGATTCCGGTTTAGCGCCGTCGCCGCGGGTATCAGGCCTGTACCGCCGGCGCAGCGCCGCCCTCTCGCCGACCGGGTGATCCTTTTCCAGAACTTCGATGTGGAGTCGACTCAATGTTCCGACATACCGATTACCTGCAATTCGACGTCAAGCCCGAGAAGCCGGATCCGGTTTACGCGCGCAAGCTTCAGGAGCTGCTCGGTGGCGCGTTCGGCGAGATGACCGTGACGATGCAGTACCTGATGCAGGGCTGGAACTGCCGGATGAAGGGCAAGTACAAAGACCTGATCATGGACGTGGCCACGGAGGAGATGGGGCACGTCGAGATGATCGCGACGATGTGTGCCCGCCTACTCGAAGGTGCACCCGCCACCGATGCCACCGAGAACGCGCTGGGCGACCCGGTGGTCGCGGCGGTGATGGGAGGGATGGACCCGCAACAGGCCATCATGTCCGGTGGCGCACCGACGCTCTCGGACAGCCAGGGATCGCCGTGGAACGGGAAATTCGTTGTGGCGTCGGGCAATCTGCTGGCGGACTTCTACGCCAACGTGGCCGCCGAGGCGCAAGGCCGGGTGCAGACCGCGCGGCTGTGGCACATGACCGACGATCCTGGTGTCAAGGCGATGCTGAAGTTCAATCTGGCGCGCGACACCTACCACCAGAACATGTGGCTGGCCGCGATCGAAGAGCTGCAGGCCGATGGTCTGGAAGGTGTCGTGGCACCCAACGACCTGTTCGACGAGGAGTTCGAGGAGCACGCGAGCACCCTGTGGCACCTGTCCGACGGCGCCGACGCCGACAAGGGCCGCTGGGCGCACGGACCGCTGCCCGACGGCCGCCACACCGGCAAGTTCCTCGCCGAACCGCAGCCACTCGGTGACCTTCAGTCCGGTCCACCGCCGGACCCCAAGCTGTACTGCACCTACGACGGGGCGATGGGTGAGCCGCGCACGCCTGCGTTCGGTACCGAAAAGGGCGTCATGGGCAAGCTCAAGGACGCGATCGATCCGGACAAGACTTAACGCTGCAACGCTCACCCGGCGCTGAGCTGCAACCGGTTTCGACAGTGCGCTCTCCGGCTATGGCTGGGAGACACGACAGCGAGAGGAGATCAGTGGTGAGCACTGACGATGCCACGGGGACCACAGCCAACGACCTGGGTGGCAGTGACGATCTGCTCAGCCCGATGGAGGGCACCGATTCCGACGACGTGCACAACGACGACGGAGACGAGGTCGTGGACCCGCCCGACGATTGGAGCGGCGTCGACAAGTTCGGCATGTCGGCCGAGGAGCAGCGTCAGGGGGAGAGCCTGGACCAGCGCCTCGCAGAAGAAGTGCCCGATGTCGATGAGACCGACATCGACGTGCGCGATGCGGCAGACGCCGCCGACGGTGACCAACCGCTGCTCGGGAACGACGCAGCACCCGTCGAGCCCGGTGAGCACGACGGGCAGATCGACGGTGTCCCGGAGGACGGCGACTCGTTGTTCCCCGTGGTCGAATAGGAGAGGGCCGATGGCAGAGTTACCGCTTCCCGATTTCGACCAGATGGCACTGGGAGACGTCCGACATCGAGTGCGCGCCCTGGACAGGGATGCCGTGGAGGCGCTGCTGACCCACGAAGCGGGTCATGCCGCCCGCGTTCCGATGCTCGAGATCCTCGAGCATCGGCTGCGGGAACTCGAAGCGGGTGCGCAACCGTCGTCGGGTAATCCGAGTAATGCGCCGGGTATCGAGGCTTCACCCGGCGGTTCGCCGGTCCAGCAATCGACCGCCGCCGAGCCCGGCACCCCGCTGCGTCATGGCGTGGCCAATCAGACACCGAAGCGCGGCCGGCCCTGACCCACCGCGGAATATCGTTCCAGGCTGTGAAAGAGGCGATTCCACAGCCGTGGCTCCTCAATGGCGGGCGGGGGTTCAGCCCAAAAGGAGCCGGTTCACTGCCCTGTTGAGTTGCCGACGCGGCCAGCCCTTGGCCCCGTCGGCGCTCAGCGCTGCCCGAGCTGCGTTGCGGCCGCAAATGCCGTGCACCCCGCCCCCGGGTGGGGCGCCCGCGCTGCCGAGGAACACGTTATCCAGTGGCGTCGCTGGCCCGCCCTGGCCGGGCATCGGCCGGAAGATCAACTGCTGGAACAACTGTGACGTTCCACCGTTGACCGCCCCTGCATGGAGGTTCTCGTCGCTGCGTTCGAGATCCGACGGTCGCTGGATCGTCTTTCCCACGACGTGGTTGGTGAAGCCGGGCGCATGACGTTCCAGCACGGCGTCGACGGCTTCGGCCAACTGCTCCGCGCTGCGGTCATCGCTGCGTCCGCGCGGCAGATGGGTGTACGCCCAGGCGCTTTCTGTGCCGGCAGGGGAGCGCGTGGGGTCTGCCGTCGTCATCTGGCCGAACAGCATGAACGGCTGCGTCGGTACGGTCGACGTGTTCAGGTCCGCCATCCAGCGGATGAGACCGTCGTGATCGGCGCCGAGGTGCACGGTGCCCGCCCCGGCCAGACTGCGTGAGCGCCACGGTATCGGGGCGTCGAGAGCGTAGTTGATCTTCAACACAGGGGTGTCCCAGACGAAGCGATCCAACTGACGTCGCGGCCCCTCCGGAAGCACGTCCGGGGGGAGCAGGCGCCGATACAATTGCGGCGCTGACGTATTCGCGATGACGGCGCGGTGGCATCGGATGAATCCGCCGTCGACGAGGTTCACCGCTGTCGCGCGGTTGCCGCGTACGTCGATGCTGTCGACCTCGCGCTCGCAGTACACGCGCGCCCCTGCCGCTTCGGCCCGCCGCACCAGTGCCTCGGTCAGCTGACCGGCACCGCCGACCGGTACGGGGAACCCGCCGTCCTGCGCCAGCATCAGCAGCAGGTAACCCATGACACCGCTGGCCGGCGCGTCGACGGGCACATCGGCGTGCATCGCGTTGCCCAACAGGAGCAATTGAGCGGCCTCGCCCTCGAAAAGCTGGCGCGCCATCTCGCCGGCCGGCAACAGGAGAAGGTGCAGTAGGCGCAACGCATCGGCGGTGCCCAGCCGGCGGAGCAACCCGGCGGGCCCGCGTACCGGCGGAAACGGTGCGAACAATGTGTCGAGAAGAGGCTTCTTGATGCGCTGGTACTGCTCGACGGCAGCGATCCAGCGGTCTCCGTCTCCGCGGTGATGGCGCTCGAATTCTGCTGCCGTCCGGTTGATGTCGCGGTAGAGAACCGGCGCATCGTCGTCGTCGGCGCTGCGCGCGTGGCCGACGACGGCCGGCGAGTGACTCCAGCGCAGGCCGTGATCCTCGAGAGCGAGGTCAGTGAGCGCGGGCGAGGCGACAGAGAGGGGGTAGAAGGCGCTGTACAGATCGCTGATGTATCCCGGGGTCAACTCGGCGCTCTTCACGGCCCCTCCGGGCCGGTCCTGCGCCTCGAGGACCACGACGTCCCAGCCCGCGTCGGCCAGCATGGCCGCGGCGACGAGCCCGTTGTGCCCGGATCCGATGACCACGGCGTCGGCGGTCTCCGATCGCGATAGCTCAGCGGTCATCGCGGGTGCGACGCTCGGCCATCGCGGCCAGCCGCCACGTGGTCTCCCGGTTACGGGGGAACGCTGCGGTCAATGCCACCTGTTTCGGCAGCCAGCTCAGCGGGGGTGACACCGGCACCTCGGCCATCTCGATGCGGCAGCCACCGCCGTCGAGGTCGGCCAGGCGCAGCGTGATTCGCGCCTTGCCGAAAGGTCTGCCGTTGGCGATCAAGACGAGTTCACGCTCGGGCTCGCAGGATTCGACGACAGTACTGTCGTTCAGGACTGCGGGCCAGATGCCGATGGAGTGATGAATGGTGCTGCCGGGCGCGGGCCAGTTCGCGTCGACGGCTCGCATCCGGCTGTTCCCCACCACCCACTGCGAATAGGTCCAGCCGTCGGCGATCACCGCCCACACATCGTGGCGGGACGCAGAAGTGTCACGCGCGACGACCGGCGTGCTCTCGATGTCCTCGGGTTCTGTCGTCACCGAGTCGAACTACCCGCGGCCCCGCCGGCCAAACGTGGGCCGTCTGGTTGCATAGGGGCGCTGTCGAGAGCAAAGGAGGTGCCGCCGATGCCTGCGGTGTGGAGCGGTGATCCGCTGTGGCTTGCCGACGTCCTGCGCGCCGAAGGTCTCGACGTGCGCGAATTGCCCGGTTGGCGGGGCCGCGGTCACGGCGATTTCGCCGACATTCGCGGCGTGATGGTGCACCACACGGGGTCCGACACCGCGACGGCCGAATCCATCGCGCGAGGCAGACCCGATCTTCCCGGCCCCCTGTCGGCGCTTCACATCGCGCGCAGCGGCACCGTGACCGTCGTGGCGGCCGGCGTCTCCTGGCACGCCGGAGAGGGATCGTATCCATGGTTGCCCGTCAATGGCGGCAATCGACACATGATCGGCATCGAATGCGCGAACAGCGGTACGAGTCCGAAGTCAGCGCATCGCGTGCACTGGCCCGATGCGCAGTATTTCGCTCTGGTGCGAAGCTGCGCCGCGATCTGCCGGCGACTGGGACGTCCGGCCGACCGGGTCATCGGGCACAAGGAGTACGCCGGCCACGCCCAGGGCAAGTGGGACCCCGGCGCGATCGACATGAACATCCTGCGCCGCGACATCGCCGACAATCGCGCGGTCCCGCGACCACCCGACGTCGAGTATGCAGACATGCTGCTGCAGCGCGGGTCTCGCGGCCCGCAGGTGGCCGAACTGCAGCGGCGGCTCAAGGCTGCCTATGCCAGCTACGCGGGGGGCCTCGACATCGACGGCGTCTTCGGCCCGCGGACCGAGGCCGCGGTAAAGGAGTTCCAGCGCCGCACAACGGGTTTGGCAGTCGACGGGGTGGTGGGTCCGGCGACGGCGCGGGCCCTCCGGCTGCGGTTGGTCAGCGTGCCAGGCTGACATCGACGGGTATACCGTTGAGGGCGCCGTTGCCCGACGGCTCGTCCAGGAAGTCCACGGGCGACAGCACATTGCTGTTGACACCGGGGGAGTCATTGGCCACGCCGAGCCGGGTGCCTGTCTTGCCGTGGCCCCACCCGTGCGGCATCGACACCACCCCTCGTCGGATGTCCAAGGTGGGCTCCGCGGGTACCTCGATGCTGCCGCCGGTCGAGGTCACGGTGACGATGTCGCCGGCGGCGATACCCCGCTTGTCCGCATCGTCGCAGTGGATCAGCAGCGTGCAGCGGTCCCGGCCTTTCATCAGTGGCCCGACGTTGTGCAGCCAGGAGTTGTTGGAGCGCAGGTGCCGGCGGCTGACCAGGACGAGGTCGTCGGGCATGCGGGTCAGCCGGCGGGCGAGTCGTGGCACGTCGTCCAGCAGGTAGCGCGGTGCCAGCCGGATCTTGCGGTCAGCGGTCCCGAGGATGTCGGGCACGCGGGGCACCATCGGGCCGTAGTTGATCCCGTCCGGGTGCTGTTTGAGCGTCTCCAAGGTGAGTCCGCCGGGGTTCTCGCCGTAGCGGTCCCCGAACGGGCCCGTGCGCAACGTGAGATCGAGGATGCGTTCGGGCCCGCCGTGCTCATAGCGCGCACGCACGGTCGCTCCGTCGAGACCCTGGGTGAAGCACAGGTAGTCGAAGAAGCCGTCGTCGATCGCGGTGACGTCGACGTCCTCGGCCGGTGTCCCGGTGCACAGGCCGGTCAGACGGATCAGGATCTCCCATTCGTCGGGCGCGTCCGGATCCGGTTTGGCGAACACCGGCGGCGAGTAGTTGGCGACGCTGTTGACGGCGAAGTGGAGGATCAGGTCGTCGTGGTGGGGCTGCTCCAGAGGCGAGGGACCGGGCAGGATCACATCGGCGTGGCGGGTTGTCTCGTTGAGCCACAGGTCGATCGAGATCATCGCGTCGAGCAGGGGGAGGGCGTCGTCGAGTCGGTCGCCGGCCGGGGTGGACAGGACGGGGTTGCCGGCGACGGTGATCAACGCCTTGATCTGGCCGTCGCCGGGTGTGGCGATCTCCTCGGCCAGACACGACACCGGAACTTGGCCCAACACTTCCTTGGCACCACGCACTCGCGTGCGGAATCGGCCGAATTCTGCGGCGCCGTCCTCGAGACCGGGGATGGGTTGCACCGTCACCGACCAGGCTGCCGCGGTAGGGAACATGGCCCCGCCCGGTGTGTCGAAATGGCCGGTCAGGATGTTGACGACGTCGACGAGCCAGCTCGCCAGGCTGCCGAACTCCTGGTTGCAGGTCCCGATGCGGCCGTAGACCACGGCTCGGGGTGTGGTGCTGAGCTGCCGAGCCAGCTGGCGGATGCGGTCGGCGCTGATCCCGGTCACCGCGGACACCCGTTCGGGAGGCCAGTCGGCGGCGAGGGTGCGCAGCGTCTCCACTCCATCCAGGTGGGGTTCGAGCGCGCCGTAGCTCACCAGGTCCTCGGTGAACAACGTGTGCACGACGGCGAGCAGCAGTGCGGCGTCGGTTCCCGGGGTGATGGGCAGCCACTCGTCGGCACGCTCCGCGGTTCGGGTGCGGACGGGGTCCACGACGATCACCGTGCCGCGGCGGCGCACGGCGTCGATGAGACCCATGACATCGGGCGCTGCCAGCAACGAACCTTGGGACGCGGCCGGGTTGGCGCCCATGATGACAAGGAAATCGGTGCGCTCGATGTCGGGCACGGGAAACGTCCACCAGCCCCCGTACATCAGATGCGACGACAGGTTCTTCGGCCACTGGTCGACCGTGCCGGGTGAGTAGGTGAGTGGCATTCCCGAGAGTCCGAGTAGCACTCCGGCGTAGCGCGCCAGCGAGAACGAGTGGGCCAGCGGATTGCCGGTGTAGGCCGTGACGGCGCCGATTCCGTGCTCGGCGATGACGGGCGCCAGCAGCTCGGTGCAACGCGCGAAGGCGGTGTGCCAATCCACTTCGTGCCATTGCCCGTCGACCTTGATCATCGGCACCCGGATTCGGTCCGGGTCGTCGTGGACAGCGCCCAACGAGGCGCCCTTGGGACAGATGTGCCCGCGGCTCCACACATCGTCGCGGTTGGGTCGGATATCGCTCACGCACCCTTGTTCGACCTGGATCCTCAACCCGCACATCGCCTCGCACAAAGGGCATGTGTAGAGATGAAGCCCGTCCTCGCCGATGCCTGCGAGTTGTCCAGTGTCCGTCATCGAACCCCCTGTGTCGTGACACACTGTATCGACAGTCGACGGATGGGATGGGGCTTTCGTGAACGGACCGGCGGTGGATGGGTCGGGGGGGGGGGCGCGGGGGCCCCCCCCACGCCGGCGGCGGGATTGGCGACGATGTGCCCGTGCTTGAGCAGCCACTGGTAGAAACTGCGGCAGGCCGAGAGCCGGCGCTGCAGGCTCTTGGGCGACAGTCCTCCACGATGCCCCGCGGCGACGAACGCACGGATGTCGTCGCCCTGCAGGCCGCGCAGATCGCCGCGCGCCTGCGTGCCGGTCCAGTCGGCCAGCGCGCCCAGATCGCGGCGATACGCGTCGAGCGTGTGCACCGACATCCGCCGCTCGACCTGCAGATGCGCGAGGAAGCCGTCGACGTCGGCGTGCATCGTCGGGCTCAGGCCGCGGCGAAACGCCGCATCGCGGCCGCGAACGCCTCGCCCATCATGCGCAGGAACAGCGTGCCCATGCCCGGGTAGAAGCGGTTGCCGTCGCGGCTGCCGACGGCGATCAGGCCGACGCCCTCGAGCGGCAACAGGGCGCTGGACTGCACCTCGTCGACGCGCGGCCCGTAGAGCAGCGACTGCTTGTCCGGGTGCAGGCGCCCGCACAGCGGCTCCTCCTCCTTGAGGCAGTCGGCGAAGGGCTGCAGCGCGCGGTCGTCGCGCGCGACAATCTGCACCCACTCCTCCTCCAGCCTGGGCACCGGCGCGAACAGCACGATGCGCACCAGATCACCGTTGAAATCCTCGGCCAAGGTCGCGGCCAGCGCGCGCACCGTCGACGCGGCATCGGACTGGCGCATCAGCGCCAGCGTGAGCTGGTGGGTGCGCACGGCGAGGCGCTCGTTCTCCTGGGAGATCGCATAGAGATCGCGCAGGCGCTTGGAGAGCTCACGGTTCTTGTCGCGCAGCACCTCCAGCTGGTAACTGGCCAGCGATGCGGCCGGCCCGTCCTCGCGCGGGACCACGAGCGTCAGCGCCAGATCCGGGAACTGCTGCAGGAACTTCGGCTGCCGACGCAGCCAGGCCGCGACCTCGTGGGCACCGAGCGTTTCGGTCGTCTGGCTCATGCGTGCGTCCTCATGTCGACCACTCCCCTTCGAAAACGAATGCAGTCGGCCCGGACATCGCCAGCGTGGCGGTATCGTCGGGCCAGTCGATGCCGAGCGTGCCGCCCGGCAGTGTCACGGCGACCGACCGCGCGGTGCGCCCCCGGCGCACCAGCACCGCAACCGCGGCGCAGGCACCACTGCCGCAGGCCAGGGTTTCCCCGACGCCGCGCTCGTATACCCGCAGGCGTACACGACCGGCCTCCAGCACCTGGACGAAGCCGACGTTGACCGACTCGGGAAACCACGGCGAGGCCTGCAGCGCGCGGCCGACGCGCTCGACCTCCGCGGTCTCGATGTCGTCGACCTCGATCACCGCATGCGGATTGCCCATCGAGACCGCGCCGAAGGCCAGCGTGCCGATGCCGTCGACCGGCAGCGTGTACAGCGGCTGCGCCGCGTCGACGCCGGCCATCGGGATGTGTGCCGGCGCGAAGTCGGGCACGCCCATCGCGATGCAGTAACCACTGCCGGCGCGCGTCACCGCATGCAGTCCGGCCGGGCTTTCCAGCACGAAATCACCGTCGGCGGCACCGTCGCGCACCAGCCACGCGGCGACGCAGCGCGCGCCGTTGCCGCATTGCTGCGAGGCCGAGCCGTCGGCGTTCCAGATGCCGTAGCGGGCCACCGCGCCCGCGGCCTGCGGCGGTTCGATCGTCAGGATCTGGTCGCAGCCGACGCCGGTGTGGCGATCGGCCAGCGCGCGGCACAGCGCGGCATCGGGCGGCGCTGCGCCGCGGCGCAGGTCCAGCACGACGAAATCGTTGCCGGCTCCGTGCATCTTGGTGAAGCGCAGGGGCGGTCGGGACGGTGACATCGGACTGCAGCCGGACTCGGGCGCGATGCGTCGGGCGCTCAGGGCGTCCCGGTGGCCGCAGGCACGTCGCGGATCAGGGGCACCGGCGGCGCGGTCGGCTCGACGACCTCGTCGGTGGCGTCCACGTCCTCGTCCTCGTCGTCCCAGCCGGCCTCGTCCTGGGCATCGAGCTGTTCCTGGGTAGGAATCGAGCCCTTGAAGATGTAGCGGCCCCGGTCCTCGGGCGGCACCTGGCCGGGCTGCAGAAGATCGGCCTTGTTGCCGCAGGCGGACAGCAGCAGCGCGGCGGCGAGGGTCAACGGAAGACGGGTGTGCATGCCGCGGAGTGTAGCCCGGCACGTGCGCGCAGGACATCTCCGGGCGCCCTGCCGGAGGCCATGCGCCGAGGCGCCGTGCACCAAGGGTCGGCCCCAGATTGTGAGCGGCACCCGGGCTGCCGACACTGGCCTCGTATCCCGCGGCAGGACGGACGATGGGCATTCTCGATGGGCTGGGCAACGCCGCCGCGCAGGCCGGCGGGGTCTTCAAGGGCGCCGGCGAGGTGCTGTGGGAGGCCGGCGAAGGCGTGGTCACGCTCGGCGGCAACGCGCTTGAGGCCGGTTACGACCTGAGCCCCGGAGGCTACGCCGTCGACGCGCTGACCGGCCTCTACGGCCACGCCACCGGCGACACCCTCGATGCGCCCGACTGGCTGCCCTCGGCCGCGCGCGGTGGCGAGCGCATGGAAGCGGCGGCCGAGGTGGTCACCGCGCTGGCGCGCAATCCGGGCCTGCTGGTCGACGCCGTGGTCGACCCGATCCAGGCCGACTGGCAGTCCGGTCACTACGGCGAGGCCATCGGCCGCGGCGCTGCCGAACTGGTGCTGGCCCTGGTCGGCACGAAGGGCGTGGACAAGGCGGCCAAGGGCGCGAAGGTGGCCGATGCGGCCGAGACCGCCGCCGATGCCGCGCGTCTGGCCGGGCATGCGGACGGCCCGGGTGATGCCGGGCGCACCGCGGCACGCCGCGCCGACGACGCGGATCTGGCGAAGATCGTCGCCGACGCCGAGACCGGCCGCACCATCGGCGGACGCCCGGTGCTGGCCTTCGAGTCGATGGACCACTTCAACATCGCGGCGAATGCCGCGCGTCCCGACACCGTCTACGAGTTCGGCGACTACCGCTGGACGACCGATGACGCCGGGCGGGTGATCAAGGCCGAGGGCAGCGTGTCGCTCGAGCCCGTCGGCCGCAACGATCCCGCGCTGCAACGCGCGATCGGCAACGAGGGCTATGCCACCGACGTCGGCTTCCATCTGATCGCCGACTCCTTCGCCGGACCGACCAATCGCCTGAACGTCGTGCCGGGCAACGGCAAGCCGCTGGCGGACGGCACCAGGAACCTCAACACCGGCGATTACGGGCACAGGTTCGAAGGCCAGATCCGCGCGCTCAAACGTGATCACCCCGATCTCGACATGCAGATCCGGATCGAGCCCTTCTACGACGCCGGCAACACCAGCAACCGGCCGGACAGCTTCCTCGCGGCCTACAGACAGGAAGGCGGAAAGTGGGTCGAGTTCGATTTCGATAACATCCACTGATCCCCGACCGGTCCATGTGTCCATGATCGACGCCGTCGCCATCCAGCAAGCCCAGCAACAGGTCGTGCGCGAAGTCGCGGCCTGCGTCACCGACGTCATGGACGGCGAATGGGGCGACCGCGAGTGGAAGCGCATCGGTCTCCACGTCGAGATCGCCACCGACGGTGGACGCCGGATCAGTTCGCAGACATCGGCCATCGCCTCGTCGCCCGGCCAGCCCCTCGAGGACGTGGACTTCCGCCTGTCGCGCGCGGCGAAGGATGCGCTGGTCGCCCTGCGCGAGGCCATGCGCGACGACCGCGGCGCCTGGTCGAGCACGCTGCTGACGATCGAGCCGAGCGGCGCGTTCGCATTCGACTTTTCCTATGAGCCGCCGCGTCGACTCGACGGCGATCTGCTGTATTCGCCGCTCGACGGCTTTCTGGACCGCTACAAGGCCGACACCGGCACGCCCTGACGGCGCTCAGCGCGGCGGCGGTTCCGGACGGAACCACAGCCACGTCGCGACCGCGACCATGCACGCGACCGGCAAGGCGGTCATCCACCAGCGGTGGGCGGGAATCCACAGCATCAGGGCGAGCAGGACCGCGGCGCAGACCGTCATCGTGCCGGTCGCGAGCCACTTCGCGCGGCGACTGACCGCACCGTGCGCCTGCCAGTCGCGGATCGACGGGCCGAATCGCGGATGGGTCAACAGCCAGTGGTGCAGGCGATCGGAACCGCGTGCGGCCGCCCAGGCAGCGATCAGCACGAAGACGGTGGTCGGCAAGCCCGGCACGAAGACGCCGACGAGCCCCAGCCCGAGGCTGGCATAGGCCAGCACCCACCAGGCCCAACGGAAGCGGACGCGACGCGACATGCGGGCATTCTAGGCACGCGCGCCGCCGCGCCCGCGTCACGGCGCGGGCATCACTCCACCTGCGGCACCCCGGGCAGCCGCGCCGGATCGGCCGCCGATTGCGGGACACGCCGGATCTTCGACACGTCGTAGCCGAGGTCACGGATGCGCTCGATGTGCGCGGCGTAGTCGTCCTCCGGGATCGAAGGCGTCCGCGCCATCAGCCACACGTAATCGCGCTTGCTGCGGCCGACGATGGTCTGCTGGTAGTCGTCGTCGATGTAGACGATCACGTACTCGGCCTTGATCGGCCAGACGAACTGCATGCCCCAGATCGCGTTGCCGGTGCCTTCGCGCACGGTGCCGGTGGGGTGCAGCGTCTTGATCTTCTCGTCGAAGCCGCCGTCGCGGTAACGGAACGTGGTGTCCACCTTGCCGTCGTCGCGCAGCGTGTAGGTCTCGACCGAATCGTAGGCCTCGCGTTCGAGCCGGGTCGGGATCTGCGCGATGACGTACCAGTCGCCCATGAAGCGCGGCACGTCGACATGGGGCACGGGGGGAATCGGGTCTTTCACGTTGGCGCCTCCGCAAGCCGCGAGCATGCCGGCGGCAATGCCCGCGAGGATCAGGCCGGCTGCGTGGCGCCGGTTCGGTGTGGTCATGGAAACGCTCCCGTCGTGGATGCGATGTCGTCGACGGCTTCAGGCATCGCGGGCAAAGCGGTAATGCGCGACCAGCCACTCGCGCCCGTGGTCGTAGCCGAACAGTTCCGCGCACGACATCCAGAACATGCGCCAGCGCTGGAACCAGAGCTTCGCGCCGTCGGCGCCGTAGGCCTGCTCAAGCACGGCCATCACCGCGTCGCGGTTGCGGTCCTGGTTGGCCAGCCAGTGATTGGAGGTCTTCTCGTAATGGGTGCCGTCGAGCAGCCAGCGCTGCTGCAGCGACAGGCCCTGCTGGAAATGCAGCAGCGTGTCGGCCGCCGGCATCAGGCCGCCGGTGAAGAAGTGCCGGCCCATCCAGTTGTCCTCGCCCTCGGTCTCGTAGGGATACATCAGCGTGCGATGGGCGAAGATGTGCACGAACAACTGGCCGCCCGGCTTGAGCCAGCTGCGGATGCGCTGCATCAGGATCTGGTAGTTGCGCATGTGCTCGAACATCTCGATCGAGACCACGCGGTCGAAGCGATCGGTCTCGAGTTCGAGCTGGTTCACGTCGCGGGTGATCACCCAGACATTGCGCAGGCCACGTTCCCGACACCGGGTTTCGATGTGCTCGCGCTGCGGCGCGGAATTGGACACCGCGGTGATGCGCGCGTTGGGATAGCGCTCGGCCATCCACAACGTCAGCGAACCCCAGCCGCACCCCAGCTCGAGAATCTCCTGGCCATCGGCCAGCGCCGCGCGTTCGCCGTACAGGGCGAGCATCGCGTCCTCGGCCTGGTCGAGGGTCTCGCTGCCCGTGGGGTAGTAGCAGCTGCTGTACTTGAAACGCCGGCCCAGACACAGCCGGAAGAACGCCGGCGGCAGCTCGTAGTGCTGCGCGTTGGCCACCTCGGTGTGGATGGCGACGGGGCTGGAGCGCAGCGAGTCGATCAGCTCGGCATAGCGCCGCGACTGCGCCTCCAGGCCGCCCTCGCACTCTTCGGCAAGCCGCTGCGCGCACATCCGACGGATGCCCTGGCGCAGCAGGGCGTCGGGCACCAGCCCGCGTTCGGCCAGGCCGAGTACACCGGGGGCGGGCGCGTCGTGCGCCAGTTCGGCGCGTGCGATCGTCGTCATGCGGAACGTCCTTTCGAATCCTTGGGAAACCACGGGAACAGCATCGGCGTGCTGCGCTGATAGTCACGGTAGTCGTCGCCGCGGCTGCGCAGCGCCTGCTGCTCGGTGTACGGAATGCCGCTGACGTAGCGCAGGAACACGTACATCACCAGCGGCCCCGCCAGCGCCAGCCACCACAGCGGGCTGCCCGCGGCCAGCACCACATACGTCAGCCAGTGCACCCATTCGAAGAAATAGTTCGGGTGCCGCGAGTACCGCCACAGGCCGTCACGGCAGGTCCGGCCCTTGTTCGCGGGATCTGCGCGGAAATCGGCCAGTTGCCGGTCGGCCACCGCCTCGCCACCCACGCTGATCAGCCAGACGGCGATCGCGCCCAGCAACCAGGGCGCATCGGTGGGATTGGCGGCCACCGCGACGAACGGCAGCGAGAACAGCACGATCAACACGGCCTGGGCCTGGAAGAACAGGAAGAACTTGCGCTGGTCGCCGTTCCAGTGCGCGCGCAGATACGCGTAGCGGCCGTCCTCGTCCTCGCGGCGCACACGCTTCCACAGATGCACGGCCAGCCGCGCGCCCCAGAGCGCGCCGAGCACCGCGAGCAGGATCCGCGGCAGCGCTGCACCCTCGCCCATCGCCGCG